>CAIQJF010000060.1 GCA_903872075.1 uncultured Caulobacteraceae bacterium
AGGTGGCGGCCGAGGCGGCGATTGCGACGGAGGGCGCGCGCGCGCCGGCGGACGCGGGCGCCCGGCCCTCACCACGACGACCGACGATCGTGGTCTGCAAGAGCTGACCCGACGGGCCCTGGTGCTGGCTGACTTCCAGAATCCAGACTTCGGCGTCGCGCAGCTGCGCATTGAGGAAATCGACCATCCGCGCCAGGTCCGCCTGAACCGAATCCACCACGAACACCATCCGAATCCGCCCCGCGGCGAGATTGGCGCGAACGTCGCTCCAGAACGCGTCGGTATCAGCGTCCTTGCCGATGAAATCCCTCAAAGCCTCGACGCCGTCGCGGTCCGCCGTGGCGTGCTTGGCGGCGAAGGCCGATCGCAGGCCATCTTCGGGCCACCAGTCACCGCCGTTGGCCGCGTAGTAGAGAATCTGACCGAACAGGTCGCCCAGCGCCGGTTTGTCCGCTGTCCGCAGCGTCTGCGCCAGGGTCGGGACGCCGTCCTTGGCCAGGAAGAGGTGATCCACCGACCAGCGAGGAGAATCGCTGGCGCCCTCGGGCGGGGCGCCTTTCCGCGCGATGGCGAACCAGCCGCCGCCAGCCTCGGGATCGCCGCCGAGCAAGGCGGGGTGAAGAGCTACAAGGTCCTGCAGCTCCGTATCGGACGCGTAGCCCGCTTCACGCAGAGGATGCAGCGCGCCTTGACGATCAAGGTGGAAGAGAGAGGAAGCCATGGACGCCTTATAGCCTTTCGCGGGGCCGTCGGAAATGGCCCCGCCGGACGCCCGCGGCCGTCAGTCCCGCTGGATCTCCAGGCCCGCCAGATCTCCCGCAGCCCGCCAGTCCTCAAGCACCTTCACGAACGCGATCGGGCCAGCGCCATAGGCGCTGTTCTGCACCGCCAGGGGATTGGGCTTGCCTTCATTGTTGTAGTAGCCGGGCGTGCATTCCGCGGCGAACGTCTCCCGCTGCACCGCCAGGGACTTGATGGTCTCAACCCACGCATTCTGAGACTCCTCGGAGACCTCCACCGAACGGACTTGCGTCTCCAGGCACTGCCTGACGATGTGGGCCAGGTGCCGGGCCTGTTCGTTGAGCATGTGCGGGTAGTTGACCGTGAAGCCGGACTGGCTGTTGCTGACGATGAAGCAGTTGGGAAAGCCGTGGGTGTGGAACCCATGCAAGGTCTTCACTCCGTCCGCCCAATGCTGGGTCAGGCTGACCCCGTCCCGGCCATAGAGCTCATAGCCGGACCGGCGGGCATATTCGGTGCCGACCTCGAAGCCGGTGGCGTAGATCAGGCAGTCGACCTTGTATTCCTGACCATTAGCCCAGACGGCGTCCTCGGTGATGCGGTCGACGCCGCGCCCTTCGGTGTCCACCAGCGACACCGTCGGCCGGTTGAAGGTGGCCAGATAGTCGTCATGGAAGCACGGCCGCTTGCAGAACTGCCGGTAGTAGGGCTTCAGCGCCTCGGCCGTCGCCCTGTCCTGCACGACACTCTCCACCCGGGCGCGAATCTGCTCCATCTTCTGGAAATCGGCCAGCTCGAGCGTCTCGCCGGGATCGCGGGGCGGGGCCTTGCCTTCGGCCTGGTCGCGCCGGGCCATGATCAGCAGGTTACGGATGATCTCCGTCCAGCCGTCGTTCACCAGATCCTCGTCCTGGAAGCCGCCGGACACCAGGATGTTGAAGTTGTCCATGCGCCGCTGCTGCCAGCCGGGGGTCAGGCTGGCGGCCCAGTCGGCGTCGGTGGGCCGGTTGTTGCGCATGTCGATCGACGAGGGGGTGCGCTGGAAGACATAGAGCCGCTTCGCCCCGGCCCCGAGGTGCGGGACGCACTGCACCGCCGTGGCGCCGGTGCCGATGATGCCGACGACCTTGTCCTTCAGCCCGTCCAGACCGCCGTTGGAATCGCCGCCGGTATATTCATAGTCCCATCGGCTGGTGTGGAAGGTGTGGCCCTTGAAGGTTTCCACACCGGGTATTCCCGGCAGCTTGGGCCGGTGAAGCGGGCCATTGGCCATGATCACGAAGCGCGCCTTCATGGCGTCGCCGCGGTTGGTGTGGATGATCCAGCGGGCCGTCGCCTCGTCCCAGCGCATCTCGGTCACCTCGGTCTGGAGGCAGGCGTTGGCGTAGAGGTCGAAATGTTTGCCGATCGCGCGGCTGTGGGCCAGGATTTCCGGGGCGCGGGTGTATTTCTCCACCGGCAGGTAGCCGAGCTCCTCGAGCAGCGGCAGGTAGACGTAGGATTCCACGTCGCAGGCCGCGCCGGGATAGCGGTTCCAGTACCAGGTGCCGCCGAAGTCGCCGCCCTTTTCGATCAGCCGGATGTCCTTCACCCCCGCTTCGCGGAGCCGCGCGCCCGCCAGAAGCCCACCGAAACCGCCGCCGACCACGGCCACATCGACTTCATCGGTCAGCGGCGCGCGGGTGAACCCCGCGGCCACATAGGGATCGTCCAGATAGCGGGAGAACTCGCCCTCGATCTTGCGGTACTGCTGATTGCCATCCGCCCGGACGCGCTTGTCGCGCTCGGCGCGATATTTGGCGCGCAGGGCGTTGGGATCGAAGCCCAGGTCCGATCGCGGCGACGCCGCGGCCAGGGTGTTGGCGTCATCAGCCATGACAGTCCTCCAAAGCCTCCCCTGAGGCGGTCAAACGGGTGTTTGACACCTATCAGCACGGGCGGCCAGGGCGTTACAAGCGCAGACGAAAGGGTCCAGCCGCATGAAAGTCCTGATCGTCCTGGCTCACCCGGAGCCGCACAGCTTCAACGCCGCCATGGCGCATGCCGCCCGGGAGTCCCTCACGAAGGCCGGGCACGAGGTCGACGTCACCGACCTCTACGCCATGGATTTTGATCCCCGCTCCTCGCGGGCCAGTTTCCTGGGCGCGAGCGACCCAGCCTTTTTCAAGCCCCAGGCCGAGGAGGCCCACGCCTCGGAGACCGGCGGCTTCGCGCCGGAGATCGAGGCCGAAATCCGTAAGCTGGAAGCGTGCGATCTGATGATCTGGCAGTTTCCGCTGTGGTGGTTCGGCGCGCCGGCGATCCTCAAGGGTTGGGTGGACCGGGTGTTCGTCATGGGCAGGGTCTACGGGGGACCGAAGGTCTATGCCGGGGGGCTCAAGCGCGGCGCGCGCGCGGTCCTGTCCCTGACCACCGGCGGTCCGACCGCCGCCTATGAGCCGGGGGGGTTCAATGGCGCCCTGGAGGGAATCCTTAAGCCGATCCATCGCGGGATGCTGCAGTTCATCGGCTTCGATGTGCTCGCGCCGCAGGTTGTGTTCGGCCCGGCGCGCCTGACGGACGGCGAGCGCGAGGCCGCGCTCGACGCCTGGCGTCGTCGCCTGGAAACGATCTTCGACGAAGCGCCGATTGCGGTCGGCGACTATCAGGCCGGCTAAGCGGCCCCAAACGACAACCTGATCTGGATCAAGGCGGGCCCTTCTTCACGCAGCAGAAACTAGAACCATGAGCACCGAAACCCTCGACGCCCCGCCCCAGACGCCCTTCACCCTGATGGGCGGCATTCCCACCGTCCGGCGGCTGGTCGACCGCTTCTACGACCTGATGGAGGAGGATCCGGCCTACGCGGCCCTGCGGGATCTGCATGCCCCCGACTCGTCCCCATGCGCGCCTCGCTCACCGGCTTTCTCACAGCCTGGCTCGGCGGACCCCGGGACTGGTTCACCGAACGCCCGGGCGCCTGCGTGATGAGCGCCCACAGCAAGGTGGCGATCACCAGCGAGACCGCGACACAGTGGAAATCGGCCATGGCCCGGGCCCTGAGCGACACTGGCGTCGATCCCGACCTCGGCGCGCAGATCAACGTCGCCTTCGCCCGCATGGCCCAGGGCATGGCCATGGCCATGGCCATGCGCGGCGGCTAATCCTCAAGAGCGAGATCGACGACCAAGGGATAGTGGTCCGATCCCATGGGCGGTCCCCTGCGCAACGCCACAAGGCGCCAGGCGCGGCCCACATAGACATGGTCGATCGGAAGCAGAGGGGGCAAGCGCAGCCGCCGGCCCTTCACCCAGAGTCGCGCCGGCCAGGTCGGCAGGGCCCGGTCCAGGCGTTCCAGGGCAAACCGATCATCCAGCCGCCGCAGGTCAAAGGACCAGGGCGTACGATTGAAGTCCCCGGCCATGATCAGCCGGTCCTGCGGATAGAGCGTCAGAAACCGCACCAAGGCGCCCGGCTGGCCGGCGCTTTCGGCGATCGTGGGCCGGTTGAGGTGCACGGCGATGACGCTAAACGCGCCTGCCCCGCCTGGCGCGTTGAAGGTGGCCCGAGCGAAGTCCGGCAGAACGCGCCAGAACGGCTGAGGCACCATGAACGGCGCGGGCGCCGGGGGCGCGCGGCTGAATATGGCGGCCGAAACCATCCCCTTGGTGTAGCGCAGTCCCCGCGCTTCAAGGGCCAGGCGCAGGACCGGCGTCACCTCCTCGATCGTCACGACGTCGGGATGCTGCGCGGCGATCCAGTCCGCGGTCCGCGCCGGATCGATGTTGGCGTCCCAACTGTTGAACTGGATCAGCCGCAATCGCGGAGCGCCCTCGCCGCCGACGGCCGGCCTGATCGGCCGAGCGAACTCCGGCGCGAGCAGTGAGGCGGAAAACGCCGCGCCCAGAAACGCGAGCGCCAGCAGCGAGACTCTCCAGGCGCCTCGCGTACCGGCGAGCGCCAGCAGAGCCGTGGCCAGGGCGACCGCGAGCCAGACGGGCGCAAAATGGCCGAGAAGATCCAACCGCGCGTTCGTCCGGCCCCATTGCGCAAGGACCCCCGCGGCGAGGCTGCCAAGACCGAAGGCCAGGGCGATGAGGCGCGCGGTCCAGGAACGAATCATCCATCGGCTTTAGCCTGGCGCGAGGCGACCGGCGAGACCGTCTTAAGGATGGAAAGGCCCTCGTCAGCGTCCGATGAGCGCTTGAGCGATGACGTTGCGCTGGGTCTCGCTGGAGCCGGAATAGATCGTGGCCGCTCGCACGGAGAGGTGCTTGGCCACCGCCCGCGCGCCATAGTCGATGTCCTCGCCCGCCAGCCCCACGGCCGACAGGGCGCCGACGGCGCAGGGGCCGGCGATTTCCAGGCCGAGTTCCGCCACACGCTGATGCAATTCGCTGCCGATCATCTTCAGCATGGACGGCGCCAGTTGATCGCCTAGCCGCGGCCGGCCATTGGCAAGGGCGGCCAGTTCCAGGCCTTCGAAAGCCTCAAGTTCGATCTTCAAGCCGGCGAGGCGACAGCGTTGCGCCGGCTCAAGATCCGGCCCCAGGGCCGCGGCGGCGAGTTCCACGCGGCGCAGAACCCGGCGGACCATGGCCGGAGGCGTGTTGTTCGAGCGCGCCAGCTGCATCAGGCGCTTGGCCACCGACCAGCCGTCGTTCTCCTCGCCAACGCGGTTGGCGACCGGCACGCGCACATTGTCGAAGAACACCTGATTGAACTCGTGCTCGCCGGCGAGCCCGAGGATCGGCGAGACTGTCAGCCCGGGGCTGTTCATGTCGATCAGCAGGAAGGTCAGCCCCTGCTGGCGGCGCTCGCCGTCGGCGGTGCGGACGATGGCGAACATGCGGTTGGAGATGTGGGCGCCGGTCGTCCAGATCTTCGAGCCGTTGACCACATAGGCCTCGCCGTCGCGCACGGCGCGGGTCGAGATCGCCGCGAGGTCGGATCCGGCCCCCGGCTCGCTGAAACCCTGGCACCAGATGTCTTCTCCCGACAGGATGGCCGGAATGTAGCGCGCGCGCTGATCCGGGGTTCCCATCTCGATCAGCAAGGGCCCCAGGCTGCGCAGGCCGCCCGCGAACATGATCGGCGCATCGTTGCGGGCGCACTCCCGGTCCCAGAGGAACCGCTGGTGCGGCGTCCAGCCCGTGCCACCCCAGGCCTTTGGCCAGGCCGGCGCGATCCAGCCCTTGGCGAACAGGCGGCCCTGCCAGACCTTGCAGGCGGCGATGTCCGCGTGGACGCCCAGCGTCTCGCGGCCGGCCTGACGCAGATCCTCGGTCAGGGCCTCGGCCAAAAACGCCTGCACTTCGGCGACGAAGGCCGTGTCGTCGGCGTCCTCCGCGACTTGCGTCTTGAGATCGATGGGCAGCGACCCGTCCATGGCGGTTTCCCCGGCGCCGCGCATGCGGCCACCCGGCACACTGGACAGGCCGGGCGCAAGCGGCGTTGATCCAGGTCAAGGGACTGCCGCACGACGAAAGGGCCGACGCCATGGACTACGACTATGTGATCGTCGGCGCGGGTTCGGCCGGGGCGGTCATGGCGGCGCGGCTCTCGGCGAAAGCGGGCGTCAACGTCGCCCTGATCGAAGCCGGGCCCGACTATCGCAGCGACCAGACGCCCCGGGCGATTCGCAGTCCCAATCCGCACCAGATCATCACCTCGCCGGACTATGCCGACTACCGTTGGGACGCCCTGACCTCCCGCCGCACCGCGGCGCAGACCCCGCGAACCTATTGGCGCGGCCGGGGACTGGGCGGCAGTTCGGCGATCAACGGCCAGATCGCCATCCGCGGAACCGTGGAGGATTTCGATGACTGGGCGGCCGCGGGCTGCGCCGGATGGTCGTTCGACGACGTGCTACCCGCCTTCAACCGCCTTGAGACCGACCTTCGCTACGGCGGCGAGGCCTATCACGGCGACGGCGGACCGATCCCCATCTACCGCGCGCCGGTCTCGCTCTGGGGCGCGGTCGACCAGGCCTTCGCCGAAGCGGCGCTGGACGAGGGTCATCCCTGGGCGCCGGATCACAACGCGCCCGGGTCCACGGGTGTCTCGCCCTATGCGATCAACAGCCGCGATGGCGGGCGGGTCAGCGTGAACGATGGCTATATCGACCCGGCGCGGAGCCGGAACACCCTGGCGGTGTTCGGCGGGTCCCATGTTGACCGTGTGTTGTTCGACGGCGACCGGGCGGTGGGCGTCCGGGTGTGTCAGGGAGGTGTTTGGCGGGACGTGCGGGGTGGAACCGTCATCCTGTCGGCCGGCGCGGTCCACTCTCCGGCCATTCTCATGCGCTCGGGCGTCGGCCCCGCGGATCACCTCCGCGAACTGGGAATCGCGGTCACGAGGGACCTGCCCGTGGGCGACGGCTTCCAGGATCATCCGGCGATCTTCCTGCCGATCCGCCTGGCGCCGCATGCGCGGCCGCCGGGGGGCTTTCGCCACACCAACGCCTGCCTGCGGTACAGTTCCGGCCTCGCCGGGGCGGGTCCCAATGACATGATGATGGTGGCCATGAACCGCTTCGGCGACAGCCTGGGACACCATGTGACCGCGCCCGACGGCGAGGATGTGTTCGGCCTGATCGGTCTTTGGGTGAATCAGTGCCTCTCGCGCGGCAGCGTACGCCTCGCCTCGGCCGACCCGTTCGATCAGCCTGTCATCGAGGAGAACATGCTCTCCGACCCGTCCGACCGTGAGCGGATGCGCGATGGGGTGCGCCGCCTGCTGTCCCTCGCCCGGCGGGGCGCGGTGCGGGCCATCGGCGAGCCGGTGATCGGTCTCGCCGCGGACGCCGACGACGCGACCATCGACGGCTTCGCTCTGGCCAACGCCGGCGACACCCAGCATGCCACCAGCACCTGTCGGATGGGCGCGCCCGACGACTCCGCGGCGGTGGCGGACACCGAGGGACGCGTGTTTGGTCTTGAGGGGTTGCGGGTGATCGACGCCTCGCTCATGCCGAGCGTTCCGCGGGCCAACACTCATCTGACGACGGTGATGATGGCCGAGCATATCGCCGCACGCATGCTGGGGGAGAGGCCGTCCGCGCAGGGCTGAGCGCAGCTGTCATACGGCCGTTACCGGATCGCCTCACAGGAGCAGGACCAAAGCCCCGGAGCTTCCCCATGACCGTTCGCAACGCCGCCCAGGCCGCCGCCCTCGGGGCCGCCCTGCTGGGTCTCCTGATCGCCGGCGCCGCAGGGGCGGCCCGCGCCGAGGAACCGGCCACAGCCACAGCGACCATGGCCAAGCCCGCCAAGGCCTTCCAACTTCTAGACCCCGCGGATTTCGAACCCACGCGCGTCATCCCCGCGCCGCCCGTCGACGGCGGCGACCGCCAGAAGGCCGAACTGGCGGAGGTGCAGCGGGCCTACAGCCAGAGCGATGCGGGACGGAAGGCTCAGGCCCAGTGGGACAACGATCATGAGGATCCCAGCCTCTACGCGCCGACCCTCGGCTACCACTGGGACATGACCGAACTGCCGGCGACGGCCGCGCTGCTGGCGGTCGTCCAGAACGAGGCCTCCGTCGCCTCCGGAACGGCGAAAAAGGTCTTCAAGCGCGTTCGACCCTGGGCTCAGGACAAGAGTCTCGTCGCCTGCGACGCGGGCGAGAGCGACAACCCCAAGACCTCCTATCCCAGCGGCCACGCGACCATCGCCTACGCCTTGGCCGGCGTGATCGTGAACCTCGTTCCCGACAAGGCCGCCGCGATCCAGGACCGGGCCTACGACTATGCCTATAGCCGAGAGATCTGCGCCGACCACTATCCGTCGGACACCGAAGCCAGCCACGTGCTTGGTTCGCTCGTGGCCTCCAGGCTCCTCGCCGATCCGCGCCTGACCGGCCGCCTCGAGGCGGCCCGCGCTGAGCTGAAGGCCGCGGGGGTCACGCCTCACTAGACGCGCTCGCGCCGCACACTGCCGGTCGTGGCCCTGGACCGCGAATAGTCGCGCGTGTGATCATCGCCCCGGGTCCCTGGCCGGAAGGCCCCGGACCGGGGGCGACCATGACGACGGACTTCGACACCGACACAACCTCCGCCCGCGCCATCTTCCAATCCTACGACGGGATGGAAGGCCTGCTGCAGGAGCCGGGGTTGGCCGTCATCGCGCCATCAGGCCTCCCGCGCTGGCGCGACCTTGTCATGCGAGGTTACCCCGGCCTCATCGCGGCGGGCACGGTGGGTCTGGCGGCCAGCTGGCTGGCCCAGCACTATAACGCCCCGGTGATGCTCTTCGCCCTGCTGATCGGCATGGCGTTCCACTTCCTGCATGAGGAAGGGCGCTGCGTGGCCGGCATCGAGATGTCATCCAAGACCATCCTGCGCATCGGCGTCGCCCTGCTCGGCGCACGGATCACCATCAGCCAGATCGTCAGCCTGGGGATCATGCCAATCGCCACGGTGGTCGTGGCCGTGCTGTCCACCATCGCCTTCGGCCTGGTCGCCGCAGGCGCCCTGGGGCTGAAGCGATCCTTCGGGGTTTTGTCGGGCGGCGCGGTGGGCATCTGCGGCGCCTCGGCAGCGCTGGCCATCGCCTCGGTTCTGCCCAAGGATCCGGAAGCCGAGCGCAACACCATTCTGACCGTGGTCGTCGTCACGGCGCTTTCGACAGTCGCCATGATCCTCTACCCGCTGGGCGCGGTGGCGCTGGGCCTCAACCAGAGCCAGGCCGGCGTATTCCTTGGCGGCACGATCCATGACGTCGCTCAGGTGGTGGGCGCGGGCTACTCGATCTCGCCGCACGCCGGCGACGTCGCCACCTATGTGAAGCTGCTGCGCGTCAGCCTGCTGCTGCCGGTGGTGTTCGCCATCGCCATGATCGGCGCCCGCGGCGCGGGCGGCAAGGCTGGGCCCCGGCCGCAGGTCCCGATGTTCCTGCTGGGCTTCGCGGCGCTCGTGGCGATCAACAGCCTCGGCTGGCTGCCCAGGATCGCGCAGGATGGCGCCTCGACCCTGTCGCGGGCCTGTCTGGTCGCCGCGATCGCCGCCCTTGGCATGAAAACCTCGTTCAAGGCCCTGCTGACGGTCGGTTGGCGGCCGATCGCCCTGATGGTCGCAGAAACCGTCTGGATTGCAGCGGTGGTGATCGCGGCGGTGCTGTTGACGCGAGCTGGATAACCCGTCCGTACCCGGCGGACTGTCGCCCAACTGACACACCGAACGGCTAGGGAATCAGTTGTTGGCGGCCGCTCAATGTGCGCCGCTGGAAGGACCGTACGCTGATGGGACAGGCTCTTGCGACCGTGGGTTCGCACCTGTCGGGCGAACGACTGGTTCTAGCCGGAATTCACCTCGCCTTTGCGGGCGCTCTGGCCCTGGCCGGGCCGGCGCGCGCCGCATCGCCCTCCGCGATAGACACGCCGCCCGTCAGCCTGGGCGCCACCGTGGAGGGCATCATCGTCATCGCCGCCCGGCCGAAGGAACAGACCCTGATCGACCGCAAGGTCTATACGGTCACCGGCGATCTGCAGAGCGGTACGGCCACGGCGGCGGAGGTGCTGAACAAGGTCCCGTCGGTGGACGTGGACAGCGACGGTAACCTCAGCCTGCGGGGCGACACCAACGTCACCATCCTGGTGGACGGCAAGCCCTCGGCTCAGTTCTCCGGCGCGGCCAAGGGCGCGGGTCTGCTTCAGTTTCCGGCCCAGGATATTGAGCGGATCGAGGTGATGACCAATCCGCCCGCCCGCTATCGGGCCGAAGGGTCCTCGGGCGTCATCAACATCATCACTCGCAAGAACCGCGCAGTCGGCTTTTCGGGAACGGCGAACGCCAGCCTGGGCGATCAGCGCCGCTTCCTCGCCGCCGCCAGTGGGACCTGGAACACCCGCCGGCTCGCCCTGTCCGGCGGTGTGACCTTGCGCCAGGACGCCAAGACCCGGATTGCCGCCACCGACCGGACGGCGAGCGATCCCGTCACCGGCCAGTCAGTGCTCAGTCATCAGGTCATCGATGAACATTTCGTCCGCCTGCTGCCGCAGGTGAAACTGGGCGCGGACTACGCCGTCAGCGACCGGTTGTCGGCCAGCGCCGCAGTCAGCCACCGCGAGCAGACCGGGACCCGCTACTTCACCCAGACCGACCGGAGCGGGCCGGCGGGCGCTTCGCCGACGTCCGGCGCGACGCGCTACAGCGATGGTCATGAGTGGAGCGTGGACAACGGCCAGAGCCTGCGGTTCGACGGCAAGCTGGCGCACCCGGGAGAGACCCTCAGTCTGTCGATTCAGCGCAGCGTCTCGCGCGAGCGGGAGCGTTACGCCTATCTCAATGACTTCGGCCTCCCGGCGGCCCCGTCGACGCGAGATCACCTCCGCCTGAGTTTCGATTTCGAGACCACCGGTGTGAGCCTCGACTATGCCCTGCCGCTCTCCGGCGATCGCGGCCTGAAACTTGGCGTGGATGTCGAGGTCCAGCGCAACCGTTTCGACGACTGGGGGGACACCGTCGACCCGGTCACCGGCCTGGCCGTCAACAACCCCGCGATCACCGATCACTTCCGATATCGCCAGCGGATCGAGACGGCCTACGGCGAATACCAGACGCCTCTCGGACGTTGGAGCCTGCAGGCAGGTCTTCGCCTGGAAGAAGCCGACGTCAGGACCTTCCAGATCACCGGCAATGTTCGGGGCGGCCAGCGCTACTTCCGGGTCTATCCCAGCCTCAATCTCGACCATCCCCTCTGGCCCGGCGCAAAGGTGACGCTTAGTGCGAGCCGCCGGATCACAAGGCCCGATCCTCAAGCGCTCAATCCGTTCACGGACTCTCAGGACACCCGGAACCTGCGGGCGGGAAATCCGAACCTCCGCCCGCAGGACACATGGTCCTATGAACTGGGCTACAGCGGCGCCTATAGACGGCTGACGGTTGGCCTGACCGGCTACTACCGGTTCAATCGCGACTCGGTCACGGACGTGACCCGCGTGGTCAGCGCCGAAGTCGTTCTCGCGACCAAGGCCAACCTGCCCGTGAGCCGCGCGGCGGGCCTGGAACTTTCGGCCAGCGGCAAGATTTTTCCGCAGCTCAGCTACAACTCCAGCGGCAATCTGTTCTTCAACCAGATCGATGCGGCGGCCCTGGGGTTCGGGGGCCTGAAGTCGACCACGGGCCTGAACGCCAAGGCCAGCCTGGACTGGAGGCCGACGGCGTCGGACACCGCCCAGCTATCCTTCAGCCGGACGGACCGGCGGCTGACGCCGCAGGGTTATGTGAGCGCCACAAACCAGGTGAACCTGGGCTACCAGCGGCGGCTGTGGTCGCACCTGTCGGCGGTGGCGACGGTGTCGGATCTGTTCGACGGGCAGCGAATGGTGCGGGTGCTCGATACCACGGGCCTTCGCGACGTCTATTCGCGCCATCAACTGGGGCGGGTGGTCTATGCGGGCCTGTCGTGGACCTTCGGATCGACAAAGAAATCGAAGGTTGGGTCGTTCGACTACGATCAGTAGGTTTTCGGGACATTCGCCACGAAAGGCCGGGTGGGCCATGCGATGAGGGGGGAGGAACGTCGCATGGCCCCGGCGGTAGGCCCCAATACTCACGCGGGCCGCCGAACGCGCCACGCCATGGAGGGGATCGGCCCGGCGCGCGTCTCGTGTTGCTGCGTGAGTGAAGATGAGGCCTGAGCCTGCGGCTTTGAAGATTGTAGATTCACCTACGCTGATCCGCGGGTGAACCTGAGCCCAAACGAAAAACGCCCCGGACCTTTACCGGCCCGGGGCGCTCTCTCGTCGGCTTTCCCCGGGGGGGCTGGAGGGTCGGCTGCGACGCAGGATCAGAATGACAGGCTTCAGGCGGACCGCCTTGATCCAGATCAAAACTCAAGCGGAAGCTAGCTTTTCACCCGGCCTTGGCGGCCTCGACACGGCGGCGCATGAGCAGATAGGCCGCCGGGACCACCAGCATCGACAACAGTGGGGCCGTCAGCATGCCGCCAATCATCGGCGCGGCGATCCGGCTCATGATCTCGGAGCCGGCGCCGTGACCGAACAGGATCGGGGCCAGCCCCGCAATGATGACGGCGACGGTCATGGCCTTGGGCCGGACCCTGAGCAGGGCGCCCTCCCGGATGGCGCCCTCCACCCGTTGCGGCGACGGATCGGGACCCCGCGCGGCCAGGGCCGTCTTCAGATAGATCAGCATCACCACCCCAAACTCCGCCGACACGCCGGCCAGGGCGATGAAGCCGACCCCCGTGGCCACCGAGGCGTGGAAGCCTAGCAGGTAGAGCATCCAGACGCCGCCGGTGAGTGCGAACGGCAAGGCGCCCATGATCAGCGCGGCTTCATCCAGGCGCCGGAACGTGGCGTAGAGCAGCAGGAAAATGATCGCCAGCGTCGCCGGCACGACCAGGGCCAGCCGTTCGACCGCACGCTCGAGATATTCGAACTGCCCCGCATAGCCGAGCGAAACGCCGGCGGGCAGACGGACCTCGCGCGCCACCGCGGCCTTGAGGTCCCGCGCCGTGGAGGCGATGTCGCGATCGCGCACATCCACATAGACCCATGTGGAGGGCCGGCCGTGTTCGGTTTTCAGCATCGGCGGCCCCTCGGCGATGGCGATGGCGGCCACGGTTCCCAAGGTGATCTGCTGACCGGAGGGCGTCAGAATGGGCAGGGTGCGAAGGCCCTCCAGGCTATCCCGCAGTTCGCGGGGATAGCGCACGTTGATCGGATAGCGGGCCAGCCCTTCGACGGTCTGTCCCACCGTCTCGCCGCCCACCGCCCCGGAGATCAGGGCCTGGACGTCGGCGATGTTCAACCCGAACCGCGCGGCCGCAGCCCGATCGATGTCCACGTCCACATAACGCCCGCCGGTGAGACGCTCGGCCAGGGCCGAGGTGACGCCAGGGACCGTGCGCGCCACGGTTTCCACCTGATGGGCCACCTGATCCAGATCGGCGAGATTCGCTCCGGTCACCTTCACCCCGATCGGGCTCTTCACACCGCTGGCCAGCATGTCGATGCGGTTGCGGATCGGCGGCACCCAGACATTGGCCAGACCCGGAATCTTCACGGTCCGGTCGAGCTCGGCCACCAGCTTTTCGGGGGTCATGCCGGGGCGCCACTGGCTGCGGGGTTTGAAGCGGATGGTGGTCTCGAACATTTCCATCGGGGCCGGATCTGTGGCGGATTCGGCCCGGCCCGCCTTGCCGAACACGGTGGCCACCTCCGGCACGGTCCGGATCAGCCGGTCTGTCTGCTGTAGCAGCTCGCCCGCCTTCGCCGTGGACAGGCCCGGCAGGGCGGAGGGCATGTACAGAAGGTCGCCTTCGTCCAGCTTGGGCATGAACTCACCGCCGAGATGGGTCAGCGGCCACGCCGTGGTGGCGAACACCAGGGCGGCGATCACCAGCGTCGTCCGCGGCCGGCGTAACACCAGATCGAGGATCGGACGGTAGGCCGCGGCGAGCCACCGGTTCAGGGGGTTGCGCCCTTCCGGCGGCAACCGGCCCTGGATGAGCAACGTCATGAGCACCGGCACGAGGGTCACCGACAGGATCGCGGCCCCGGCCATGGCGTAGCTCTTGGTGAAGGCCAGGGGCGAGAACAGACGCCCCTCCTGCCCCTGCAGGGAAAAAACGGGCACGAACGACAGGGTGATGATCACCAGGCTGAGGAACAGCGCCGGGCCGACCTCCGCCGCCGCGCCGGTGATCAGCGCGATCCGGTCAGCGCCTCGCGGGCTGGCGCCGCCGTGCGCGCCCTCCCAGCGTTCGATGGCCTTGTGCGCATTCTCGATCATCACCACGGCGGCGTCGACCATGGCCCCGATGGCGATGGCGATGCCGCCCAGGGACATGATGTTGGCATTGACGCCCTGAACGCGCATGACGATCAGCGCGGCGAGCACGCCCAGCGGCAAGGTCAGGATCGCCACCAGGGCCGATCGCGCGTGGCCCAGGAACAGCACGCAAACCAGGGCGACGATCACGAACTCCTCGATGAGCTTGCCGCGCAGGTTGTCGATCGACCGGTCAATCAGCTGGGAGCGGTCATAGGTCGGGACGATCTCCACCCCGGCAGGGAGGCTGCGTCGAAGCTCCGTCAATCTCGTCTTCACGGCCGCGATCGTCGCGCGGGCGTTGCCGCCGGAGCGGAGGATCACCACGCCGCCGGCGACTTCGCCCTGGCCGTTCAGGTCGGCCACGCCGCGTCGCATCTCCGGACCGATTTGGATCGTGGCCACATCGCCCAGCCGTACGGGCACGCCGCCGGCGGCCGTCTTGAGGGGGATGACGCGGAAGTCGTCGAGGCTTTTCAAATAGCCCGAGGCGCGCACCATGTACTCCGCCTCCGCCAGTTCGAGCACGGAGCCGCCGGTCTCCTGATTCGCGGCCTGAATGGCGGCCACCACCTGCTGATGGGTGACCCCATGGGCGGCCATCCGGACAGGGTCGAGCACCACCTGATACTGCCGGACCATGCCGCCGATGCTGGCGACCTCGGCGACCCCGGGAAGGGTCTTGAGTTCGTAGCGCAGGAACCAGTCCTGCAATGAACGGAGTTCCGAGAGGTCATGACGGTCCGTCTTGTCCACGAGCGCATATTCATAAATCCAGCCCACGCCTGTGGCGTCGGGCCCCAGCGCTGGAGTCGCCGCCGCCGGCAGGCGCGACTGGGCCTGGTTGAGGTATTCCAGAACCCGCGATCGGGCCCAGTAGAGATCGGTCCCGTCCTGGAACAGCACATAGACGAAGCTATCCCCGAAGAAGGAGTAGCCGCGCACGGTCCTCGCGCCGGGCACGGAGAGCATGGTGGTTGCCAGGGGATAGGTCACCTGGTTCTCGACGATCTGCGGCGCCTGGCCCGGGTACGACGTGCGGATGATGACCTGCACGTCCGACAGGTCCGGGAGCGCGTCCACGGGTGTCGATTTCAGCGCCAGACCGCCGGCGACGAGCAGGGCGACGGCGGCCAGCAGCACAACCAGGCGATTGGCGACCGACCAGCGGATGACGGCGGCGATCATCGCGACGAAGCCGGAGCAAGGCGCCGGATCACCGGGCCGCCGGGTGTCTGGGCGAAGGCGAAGGTCACCTCATCGCCCGGCTTCAGGCCCCGGGCCAGCGCAGGCGACGCCAGACGGTAGGGCATGGTCATGGCCGGCCAGCCGAGCGCCGGCACGGGCTCGTGCGAAAGGGTGATATCGCCTCCCGACACGGCTTCGATGCGACCGCGGCTTTCATAGAGCGTGACGGCCGGCGGCGAAGCCGGCACAGGCGCCGGCGGTTCCAGCGGCTTCGGCCGCAGACCCATGAGACTGGCTTCCGAATCGATGAGGAACTGCCCGGACGCCACCACCCGCTGGCCCTCCGTCAGTCCGGCCAGCACCTCGGTCTTTCCGCGATCCTCGCGGCCGAGGCTCACTTCGACCGGCTCGAACCGGCCGGCCGCGGCCGCCACCATGACCAAGGTTCGCCGTCCGGTGCGGATCACGGCCTCGCTCGGGACGAGAAGCGCTGGCCGGCGATCGCCGGCCAGGTGCACAGTGGCGAACTGGCCCGGCCTCAGCCGGCCGCCACGATTGCCCAGCTCGATCCGGACGGTGAGCGTCCGGCTGTCGGCCTGGGCCGAGGGGAGGATCGCCGCCACCCGGCCGTCGAAGGTCTCGCCGGGCCAGGCGGCGAATTCGGCGCGGGCCCTCTGACCGGCCTTGACCTGGCCCGACACGCTCTCGGGGACCGCCGCATTGAGCCAAACGGTCCCCAGTCCCGCGACCTGCGCCAGGGTCTGACCCATGGCCACGCTCATGCCCTGGCGAACCTCCAGAGTCTGGATCGCGCCCGCCTGCGGCGAGGTGACCGTGACCACGGCGCGCGGACGACCCTCGCGCGCCACGTCGGCGATCAGCGAGTCACTCATCCCCAGAAGCCGCAACCGCTGGCGCGCGGCGGCCTCAAGGGCGGGATCTCCGGTCCGGCGCACGGCCAGATATTCGGTCTGGGCGCCGCTCCAGGCGGGCACGAGCAGATCGGCCAGGGGCGCTCCCGCGCCGATCACATCGCCGGGCGCGCGGCCGTAGACCTTCTGGACGAAGCCGGCCGACCTGGCCTGGATGACCGCCAGCTGACGCTGATTGAAATCCAGCACGCCGGTGACATCCAGGCTCTCGCTCAGATCGCCCCTTTCGACACTGGCCAGCCGGACGCCGAGGTTTTGAGCACGGCCGGGGTCGATCGCCACGCCCGAAGCGCCGCCGGCCGCGTCCTCGTCCGCATAACGGGCGATAAGCGGCATATCCATGAACGGCGAGCGGCCGGGCCGGTCGAAGTGACTGGTGGGCGACATGGGATCGTACCAGTAGAGAATCTTCCGGCCCGCCTCCGCCGCAACCACAGCCTTGGGCGCTGCCGCCGGCCAAAGACGCGCCAGGCCATACCCCCCGAGGCCCCCGGCCACGATGAGTCCAACGGCCGCGGCGGCCAGCCGGCCGCGTGTGAAGGTCATGCCGGTCATGAGGCGTCGGCTCCGTAGGTCAGGGTGATCCGCACGGCGTCGCGGACAAGGTCGGCCTCGCGATCCAGAATCTCGATGCGCGACTCGGCCAGGGCAAGCTGGGCGGTGAGCAGGTCGGCCACACCCGCGTTTCCGGCGGCATAGCTGGCGGCTTCCAGATCGGCCCGGCGGCGGGCCAGGGGCTCAAGGGTCGTACGCGCCCGATCGAGCCGCTCCTTGTGCAGGGCCTGATCGGCCAGGTCGGTCTCAAGACCGGCGGTCAGGGCGCGGCGCGCCGCTTCGCGCTCAAACCGGACGCGGTTCACCGCTAGCGCGCGGGCCGCCACCATCGGATCCTGCCGGGTGGCGCCGAACAGCGGCAGGCTGACCGTCGCGCCCAGCGAGACCATGTCTCCCCAGCGCGGATCGCGATGTTCGTAGGTCAGTTCCCAGCTCCAGTCCGGGCGCTTGTCGGCCTTGGCGGCGGCCACATCGGCGTCGGCCTGCCGGGCTATGGCGTCATAGGCCACGTAGCTCGGGACGCGATCGAGCGCGCCGCGCAGGCCCACCGGGTCCACGTCCGGGGAGGGCGGTGCGCCCGCCACATCGACATCCGCATCACCCGTCCATCGCGCCAGCCCGGCATGAGCCTTGCGGACAGCGGCGGACAGATCGGCGCGCCGGTCGGCCAGCGCGGCTGCCATCTGCTCGGCCTCAAGCGCCTGCGCCGGCCGCTGGGCGCCGGCGGCGAGCTGGGACGGCGCGACCTCGCGCAGCGTAGTCAGAGGTCGCACGATATCTTCGAGCGCGGCGAGCCGCCGCCTGGCGAAATAGAGGTCGACCCACGCCAGCGCCGTGCTCAGACGCACCGACCGCGCCTCCACCCGGTCGGCCGCCTCGGCCGCGCCGATATCGGCCGCGGCGCGCAGACGGGCGGCGGACCGCCGGGCCGAATTGGGCACATCCTGCATGACCCCGAGCGTGGCCATGGTCATGCTCTCCGGCCCGAACCGCCCGGCCGGCGGGCCCGAGACCGGGAAGTTTTCCAGGCCGGCGCGCAGGCGCGGATCCGGCAGTCGCCCCGAGGCGATGCTGGTTTCCCGCGCCGCCCGCACATCCACGGCGCGGGCCTGGAGACTGGGCGCGGACTGCTCGGCGAGGGCCAGGGCGGCCTGGTAGGTCAAAGGCGCGGCATGGGCGGCGCCGGCCGCCAGAATCAAGGCGGCGGAGAACCGGATCGAGCGCATGGCGAATCCTGTGCGGAGAGCGCGGGTGGAGGGGGAGTCCGGCCGCGGGCGCGACGATGGCGTGGACCCGCGGCGGGTCGCGCGAGCCGGAGCCCGCGGCGTCAGCTCCGGCGTCGGGGAGGTTGATCGAGACCGCCGGGCGCAAACGGCTGGTTGGCGCTTTCACCGGCCACGTCAAACGGCGCGCGGCCGGCCCCTGGGACAGGACGACCCGACAAGGGCGGCAAGGCGCCGGTGACGCAGCAGAAGCCCGCACAGCCGTGTGAGCCCGCCTTCGCCGCCCCCGCTGTGGCGTGATGGTCATGTCCGGGGCAGGGCGCGCCGGCCATCATGGGGTTGGCGGCGTCCGCGACGGGCGCCGCTGAAGCCATATGGCTTGCGGCCGCCTGGTCGCAGCCTTGCTGAGCCACCGCCGCGATGGGGCTGGCGAGGAGGCCAAGGGTGGCCAGAACGATCAACAGAAACCGCATTGCAGACGAATGGCTAGGCCTGTGCAGGACCCGGATCAATGACATGGGTCAAGCAACTGCCTATCAATCCGAGGATCGAGGAGTATCGACCATGACTCACGGCAGGACTGCCTTCAGAGCGCTCATCATCGCCACGGCGATCGCCGTCGCCGCGCCGGCGTTCGCTGCGCCCCGCCTGGTAAGTTCCATGCCGGGGGAAAAGACTCTCTCGGCCACGCTGAAACAGGTGACCCTGCGTTTCAGTGAGCCGGTTGCGGTGCGGCAGTCGGGCGGCGAGCTGACGATGACCAGCATGATGATGGACGGGCGGCTGATGGAGATGCCCATGTCGCTGGGCGCCCTGACGGCCACAGCCGATCCTACGCATCCGGACACCCTGATCCTCACGGCCAAGGCGACGCTGGCGACCGGCGGCTACAGCCTGTCCTGGCGGGCGGCGGGCGCTGACGGCAAGACCGCCAAGGGCAAGCTGATCTTCAACATTCGCTGAGACGATCCCGCCTTCGCACCGGCCTCAGGCATAGGCCTCGATCAGGAAGCCCGTGTAGGGATCGTCGGCGACCTGATGCAGCAGGTTGGCAAACTGCTCGGTAGTCAGGCCGAGCGCCGTCGCGGCCTGACCGATGACGGCCTGGGCGTTCGTCCGCCGCGCCACAGTCGCCGGGTCGGTCCCGGACTCGGTCGCCTCCCGGTTCAGGACACCGAGTTCACAGGCGCCGCGCAGCCCCATGGGCCGCAGGATCGCCAGCTTGGTCTCGAGATAGTTCCAGGCCAGGGCCTGGCTGGCGAGATCCAGAAGATAGGTGAAGGTCAGGTTGGTGCGCATGGTCAGCTGCACCGGATCGGTTTCGGCGAGCTGGCCGATGGTCGAGACGCCGATATTGCTCATGCGCTGGAACACCGCATCATCGACGCCGGCCAGCTTGGTGATCAGATCGTCCACGGCGTCGGGCGACGGGGTGAACCCCAGGCGCTTCTGAGCGAGCTGGCGGATCATGTCGGCGATGGTCTGGATCGGGAACCCGCCCACCGAAAAGGCGACGATCAGGGCCGCATCGTCCTTGAGCACGCTGGCCAGGGCGAAGGCGACCGGCACGCAGGTCATTAGCCGCAGGCAGTAGACATAGATGTCCTCGGCCGAGAGTTCGCGCTTCACCACGCGCGAAATGGCGTCGATGGACACGAGCGTATAGGCGCCGGAAATCGCCGCCGCGCCGATCGCCAGGCTGTGGCCGCTGTTCGCGGCGCCGAGCGGGTCGAGCAGGTAGATCAGGGCGAAACCGAACAGAGACTGGGCCCCGTAGCAGGCCAGCATGAACGTGTAGGCGAGAACGATGCCGGCCATGATCAGCGTCGGCGCCATCAGCCGGGTCCGGCCGAACCACTTGCGATAGAAGGCCTCGAAGCGCGCGTCGGCGCCTTTCTCGTCGTCCTTCTCCTTGTGGTAGAGCTTTAGATAGTCGTTCTTCGCCCGCGTGGTCAGGCTGCGAACGATGGTGTGCCGCCGCCATGTGTAGCCGTTGAGGATGAAGACCACGACGGGGAACATGGCCACGGTGGTGGCCACCAGGGTGGTCAGGACGATGGCGATGGAGATCAGCGAACGTTCCGGCAGGCTGGACGGGCTCTGCCAGTACTGACAGGCGGCGGAGGCGCAGGCGCGTCCGGCCGCATGGCCGACCATCGGAAGCACAAGTGTCATGAATGCGACGATCGCCGCGCCCCGCGCGCGGGAGTCCCGCATGCCCACAGCCATGGTCCGTTCCCTGCCCGTCGGACCTCACCCCGATCCGCAGGCGAAGTCAGACCCCGCGCACGCCGATGGTCAAGCCTATTCGGGGATCGGAGGCCGGCCGGTAAGGGATCGGGGGAAGAGGTGGTGCCGCCTAGGTGACTCGAACACCTGACCTACGCATTACGAATGCGCCGCTCTACCGGCTGAGCTAAGGCGGCCCGCGGGATCCGGAAGGATCGGGCGAGGCTCTCTTAGCGCCCCTTGCCGCCCGCGCCAAGGGCGCGGACACCGCCGGCGTCGTAGCAACGGTTGCCGGCGCCTTAGGCGGCAGGAGGCGCGGACCCAGGGTGACCACCACCGCGGCCGCGACGAAGCTCAGCATGGCCAGGCCCATCATCACCCAGAAGGGCCGGCTGAGCAGGCCGGCATGGCGAACGGAGCCGCCGGTCATGCGGCCGCCACGCCGGGGAGCAGGGCGAGCAGAGCCGGCTCGCTGGGCGCCACGGCGGCCGTGACCGATCGAAGCGGGACGCCGCCCAGGGGCGCGGCCACGGCCGGCGACAGGCACAGCGCCTTGAGCGCCGGCGCCGGGTGGGTTTCAAGGTAGGCCGCCAGGACCCGCGCGGCCTTGGGCGAATGCAGCAGGACGATGTCGGCCGCGGCGGCTTCGGCAAGGTGCGCTTCGGCCAGATCGGCAGGCGCCGTCTCATAGAGCGTCACGGCGCGCGCCGCGACCCCGAAGCCGGCCAGGGCGCCGGCCAGGTCGCCGGCGGGCTCGGCCGGGGCCGCATGCAGAACCGCGCCGGGGAGCTCGCCAGCGCTGTGAATGACCAGGGCGAGGGCGCCGACGTCTCCCTCGGCCGAGATCACCTGGGCGAAGCCCGCGCCCCAGGCCGCCCGGGCGGTGGCGGCCCCCACAGCGAAGGCCGGAAGATCGCGGACCGGCGACCGCGCCGCGAAGGTCGCGACGCCATTGGCGCTGGTGAACGCCAGAGCGCCGACCCCGGTCAGGTCAAGGTGAGAATCCTTCACGGGGCGGACCTCCAGCAACGGCAGCACCAAAGGATCGAAATTCAGCGCCCGCAGCCGCTCGGCCGTGGCCGCGGCGCCGGGCTGGGCGCGCGTGACCCAGACTCGCCGCCCGGGGGCGGGCGCCGCCGTGGCGCCGGCTTTTGTCACCCGAGAAGGGCCTCGCCGCCCTCGTCGCGGACGGTCTCGCCGAGCCTCAGCCCAAGATCGCGGGCGGCGATCTCGCCATCGTCCCCGCCCACGTCCACCTCTTCCTCGCGGCGGAAACGGCGCGCGCCGTCGGGGGTCAGGGCCTCGACGATGAGCAGCAGTTTGCGGCCATCGAGGCGGGCGTAGGCGCCGATGGCGGTGCGGCAGGAGCCTTCCAGGGCGGCAAGGGCGCCGCGTTCGGCCGCAACGGCCAGGGTGGTGGGGCGGTGCTTCAGGGCGGCGAGCCACGGCGCGTCGGCGTCGGCCTCGCGGGTCTGGATCGCCAGGGCGCCCTGACCGGGGGCCGGCGGGCAGTCGACCGGATCGATGAACCCGCGCGGCAGATGGCCCAGACCGAGACGGTTGAGCCCCGACATGGCCAGCAGGATGGCGTCGGCCTCACCGGCTTCGAGCTTGGCGATCCGGGTGTCCACATTGCCGCGCAGGGGGACGATGACGATGTCGGGCCGGCGGTGGCGGGCCTGGGTCTGGCGGCGCAGGCTGGCCGTGCCCAGACGCGCGCCCGGCGGCAGGGCGTCGATGGAGTCGTAGAGCGGGCTCAGAATGGCGTCGCGGGGATCCTCGCGCTCGGGGATGGCGGCGATCACCAGGCCCGGCGGGCTCTCGGCCGGCATGTCCTTCAGGGAGTGGACCGCGCAGTCGATCCGGCCCGACAGCAAAGCCTCCTCGATCTCCTGGGTGAACAGGCCCTTACCGCCGATTTCGGTGAGCAGACGGTCCTGAATCCTGTCGCCCGAGGTGGTGATGTGGGTCAGCGCCACGTCGCCGCCAGGAACCGCCAGGGCGATGCGATCCCGCATGTGGCCTGCCTGGGTGAGGGCCAGCTTTGAGGCCCGGGTGCCGATGCGCAGCTGTTGCTTAGTCATGCCTCTCCAGCTACCCCACAGCGCCCAACCCGGCAATGTTCAAGGCCGCCCCGCCGCCCGTGACCAATTCGCCTTCCCCCGATACGACCCTGACGGTCCTTGGCCTTGAGACCAGCTGCGACGAGACGGCCGCCGCGGTGATCCGGCGGACGCCGGACGGCGTGGTCACCATCCTCTCCTCCACCGTGCTGAGCCAGACCGCCGATCACGCCCCCTATGGCGGCGTGGTGCCGGAGATCGCCGCCCGCGCCCATGTGGAAGCCATCGATGCGATCGCCGCCCGGGCCCTGGCCGATGCGGGTGTGACGCCGGCGGATCTGACAGGCATCGCCGCCACCGCCGGACCCGGCCTGGTCGGCGGGGTGATGGTGGGGCTCTCCTTCGGCAAGGCCATGGCCCTGGCGCTGGATCTGCCCCTGGTGGCCGTCAATCACCTGGAAGGTCACGCAGTCTCGGCCCGGCTGACGGCCGACATCCCCTATCCCTTCCTGCTGCTTCTGGTCTCCGGCGGCCATTGCCAGCTGCTGGAGGTGGCCGGGATCGGCGCCTGCCGGCGCCTGGGTTCGACCATCGACGACGCGGCCGGCGAGGCCTTCGACAAGATCGGCGGGGCGCTGGGCCTGCCCTATCCGGCCGGACCGGCCCTGGAAAAGCTGGCGGCGGGAGGCGATGCGAGCCGCTTCGTCCTGCCTCGCGCCCTGCTGGGCCGCCCCGGCTGCGATTTCTCCTTCTCCGGCCTGAAGACCGCCGCGGCGCGGATGGCGGCCACCGCGACGAACGACATCGACCGGCGCGATCTGGCCGCGGCCGTGCAGGGCGCCATCGCCCGGCAGCTGGCCGAACGCACCGAGCGGGCCATGAGCGTCTATGACGGCGCGCACGGCGGCCGCGACCGGCGGCTGGTGGTGGCCGGCGGGGTCGCGGCCAATGGCGCGGTGCGCGGGGCGCTGCAGTCCCTGGCCGACCGCAAGGGCTATTCCTTCCACGCCCCGCCGCTGGCCTATTGCACCGACAACGCCGCCATGATCGCCCTCGCCGGCGCCGAGCGGCTCGCCGCCGGCATCAGCGATCCGCTGGACGTGGTCGCCCGGCCCCGCTGGCCCCTGGACGAAGCGGCGGCCCTGAGCCATCCCACCCACAAGGCGGGGCGCAAAGGCGCGAAGGCGTGAGGCAGGTTGCATGAGAACGGCCGGGGTCATCGGCGGCGGCGCCTGGGGCACGGCCCTGGCCCAGATCTGCGCCCGGGCCGGCCTGGGCGTGACCTTGTGGGCGCGCGAACCCGAGGTCGTCGCCGAGATCAACGACGCCCACGCCAACAGCCTCTTCCTGCCCGGCGTCGCCCTGGACCCCGGCATCGTGGCCGTGACGGGCCCCGAGGCGCTCGGCGCCGCGGACATGATCCTGGCCGTGGCCCCGGCTCAGCATCTGCGGTCCAGCCTGGTGGCCTTCGCTCCCTATGCCGCCGACGGCGTTCCCGTGCTGCTGTGCGCCAAGGGGATCGAATCGCCGTCGCTGAAACTGATGACCCAGGTCCTGGCCGAGACCCTGCCGGGCGCGCGCCCCGCGGTCCTGTCCGGCCCGAGTTTCGCCGGCGAGGTGGCCCGGGGCCTGCCCACAGCCGTCACCCTGGCGGCGAGCGACGTCCGGCTGGCCGAGGCCCTGGCGCGGCGGATCGCCGGCCCGGCGTTCCGGCCCTATGTCTCCGGCGACATGATCGGAGCGGAAGCGGGCGGGGCGGTGAAGAACGTCCTGGCCATAGCCTGCGGCATCGTCGAGGGCCGGGGCCTGGGCCGCAGCGCCCACGCCGCCCTCATCACCCGGGGATTCGCCGAGCTGACCCGCTTCGCCGTCGCCCTGGGCGGCCACGCCGAGACCGTGGCCGGACTGTGCGGCCTCGGCGATCTGGTCCTCACCTGCTCCAGCCATCAGTCGCGCAACATGAGCGTCGGCCTGGCCCTGGGCCGGGGCGAAAGCCTTCAGGCGGCCCTGGCCGGCAAATCCTCCGTGGCCGAGGGCGTCGCCTCCGCCCCGGCGGTGCGCGCCCTGGCGGCGCGGCTGGGGGTGGAAACCCCGATCTGCGACGCGGTGAGCGCCATCCTGGCCGGGGAGATCGCGGTGGATCCGGCCATCGCGGGCCTGCTGGCCCGCCCCCTCAAGGCCGAGGGCTGAGGCGGTGCGCGAGGAGCCCGGCCGGAGCAATCCCGCGCGCCCGGCGGCCGGCACGCATCTCTGCGCCCTGGACGACCTGAAGGACCCCGGATCACGCGGCTTTCTGTTCCGTGAGGGGGAATATCTGTTCCTGGGGTTCGTGACCCGCATCGGCGGGACGGTGAGCGGCTGGATCGACCGCTGCCCGCACGCGGGCATGCCCCTGGCCATGGCCCCCAACCGCTTCCTCACCCGCGAGGGCGATCTGATCCTCTGCGCCTCGCACGGGGCGTTGTTCCGCCCCCAGGACGGGCTCTGCGTCGGCGGCCCCTGCGCCGGCAAGCACCTGTGGCCATGGCCAGTGAAGGTGGAGGACGGGGCGGTGCTGGCGGCCTGACGTCAGCCAGCGGCGCAGGTTGTCCTGATGGCGGCCAACCGGGGCGCGATCGGAACCCAGAGCGCCGCCGCCAGCAGCGCGCCCGCCGCGGCGATGGCGGCGTCGAGGCTCCAGAAGGCCGCCGGGGTCATGGTCTCGTAGAGGCTGCCGATCCAGCCCATGGCGGTCTTGGCCACGAACAGGCTCATGAAGATCACCCCCAGCATCGCCCCGCCGGTCCCCTCGGGGGCGCGGCGCGAGACCAGGGCCATGAGGGTCGGCCAGTAGTAGAGGAAGGCGATCCCGAAACCGGCGAAGGCCAGGGCCGGCCACAGGGGGCTCACATGCCCGGGGGTTCCGAGCGCCGAGGCCACGGCGAGGATCAGGGCCGACACCGCCGCGATCGCCGCGCCGAGCCCCAGTTTCACATAGTCGCTGGGGCCCCCGCCGCCCGCCGCCTGGCGCCGCCACAGGGCGATGAGCGGGGCGGCCAGCAACACGCTGATCAGACTGTCGATCGACATGAACCAGGCCGTAGGGATGGGACCCGATGGCGTCATGGGATCCACCATCCGGCGCACCCAGATCATGCCGGCGTTGCCGATTTGATAGAAGGCGACGCTCTGGAAGACGGTGATGGCGATCACCCCGCACAGCAGGCCGATCACCGGCCAGTCGCCGGGCTTCACGGACGGTCCTCCCGTCGACGCCCGCCGGCGCGGTTCCGGCGGCAGATGGCGAAGCCCGGCCAGATAGGTGACGAGCCCAAGGATCATGATCGCCCCGGCGGCCGCGAAGCCGGCGTGCCAGCCGAACACCTGGGCCAGGGCCCCGCAGGCGATCGGCCCGGCCACCGCGCCGGTGTTGATGCCCATGTTGAACAGGGTGAAGGCGCGAGTGCGGGCCGCCTCCTCGGCCTGGGGATAGAGCCCGCCCACCTGGGCGGCGATATTTCCCTTCACGCAGCCGCAGCCCAGGATCAGCAGCAACAGGCCGAGCAGAAAGCTCTCATCGAACGCCAGGGCGAGGTGGCCAGCGCTAAGCAGCAGGGCGCCCAGCACCACCGTCGCCCGGGCGCCCAGGACGCGATCGGCCAGCAGCCCGCCCAGCAGGGGCGTGAAACAGATCAGGCCCGAGTAGAGGCCATAGATCATCGAGGCGAGGCCCTGGCTGGAGAGCGGGCCGGTCACGCCTTCGATACCCCCGCGCAGGGCCGCGAAGCCCGCGACGTGGTCGATATGACCGGGCAGGAACAGGGTCTCGGTCATGTAGAGCACCACCAGGGCGCTCATGCCGTAGTAGCTGAACCGCTCCCACGCCTCGGTGAAGGCGAGATACCCCAAGGCCGCGGGCTCACCGAAAAAGGTCCGTGTCGTCATCCGCGCCCCTGATCCGGCCTGGAAGGCGACGCTACCACGGCGCCTGGCAGGCGCCACGTGCTTGCCGCCGCCCGAGGCCCGCCGATAGACTTCGGCCCAAAATCGCGGCGATCCCGCCGCTTCGGATCAAAGGACGACCATGCCCAGCCCCGGAGAGGACCGATACCGCATCCTGGGGGGCCCTGGCTCGCCCTTCTCCCTGAAGCTGCGCGCGGCGCTTCGCTACCGGCGCATCCCCCACAACTGGATCGTCCCGCCCGGCTATATCGGCGAGGGCGGTGAGCTGAAGGCCGCCGGGCGCGGGATGATCCCCGTGATGCAACTGCCGGACGGCCGCTACTGGGCGGACTCCACGCCGATGATCCTGGAGATGGAAAAGCGCCATCCTGAGGGGCGCACCCTGTTGCCGGACGATCCGGCCGATCGGTTCCTCAGTCTGCTGATCGAGGACTTCGCCGACGAGTGGCTGATGCTGCCCCTATTCGACTTCCGCTGGGACGCCGAGCTGGACCAGGCCTTCTGCTCCCGCCGCCAGATGGCGGGCTGGCTGGGGGCCATGCCGGGCGCCCAGTTCGAGGAGATCATCAGCCGGTTCCGGGCCCGGCAGACCGCCCTGCTGGCCGCCATGGGCGACCGCGAGATCAACCGGCCCCTCCTGCGCGCCACCTACAGTGAGGTCCTTGCCGCCATCGAGGCCCAGCTGGAGCACAGCCGCTTCCTGTTCGGCGGGCGACCGTCGACCGGCGACATCGGCCTCTTCGGTCAGCTCTCACAGCTCGCCATCGACCCGACCCCCTCGGCGATCATGCGGCGGGACGCCGTGCGGACCTATCAGTGGGTGCAGGACCTGGACGACGCCTCCGGGATCGAGGGCGACTGGCGCGAGCCGGGCTCTCCCCTCGGGCCTGGTGTCGAGCGGCTGCTGGCCCTGATCGGCGAGGTCTATCTGCCCTATATGGCCGCCAACGCCACGGCGGTGGCCGCGGGCGAGCCCACTGTGACCCTGCAACTGCGCGGACGGCCCTTCGCGGCCAGGGCCAATTCCTACAAGGCCGACTGCCTGGGCTGGCTGAAGATTTTCCTGGCGCAAGCCCTGGACGCCGGCGCCGCGGACCTCGAGGCGACGCTTCGCCGCCATGGGTGCTGGGAGGCCCTGCAGTTCGCGCCGGGCGAAGCCGCCGCCCTGCCGCCGCTGACACCGGAGCCGCGTCCCGACGGCGCGATCAATTCGCCATTCGCGATACGGCGCTGAGGCGTTCAAGCACCGCGGCCCTATCGTCCGGAAAATCCTGGTCGACCCACCAGGCCTCGACCTCGCGCAGGACAGCGCCGATCCGGGGGCCCGGCGGGACGCCGGCGGCCATGACCTCGTCTCCGGTGAGCGGCAGACGCGGCGGCGTCCACCTGCGCGCCAGGGACAGGAGCGCCTGCCACTGCAAGGCTTCCGCCGGGCGGGCCGAGGCGGCCCAGGCCAGCATGATCCGGTCGCAGGTCGCATCGCCGCCCAGGCGGTAGACCATGCGACGCAGCTCGCGCGCGCTCATCGAGGACGCCAGGGCCGGGCCAGGACCGAGGGCGGCGGCGAGGCGATCGCGCTGAGCGTTGGACAGCCGCAGCCGCGCGGCGGCCACGGCGGCGGCCTCGGCGTCGTCGGGCAGCAGGGCGGCGAGACGCAGCAGGGCGTCGTCGGTGAACGGCGTCCCGGTCTCGATACCCACAAGCGCGTCGAAACGGGCGAGATCGGCGGCGGCGGGGACCAGCGCCTCCAGCACCCCAGCCCCGGCCATCAGGCGCACGGCGGGACGCGGATCGAGGGCGGCCAGCAGCTTGAGCATCTCCTGGCCGATGCGTTCGGCGGAGAGGCCGGCCAGCTTCGCCTTGTGCGCGGCGCAGGCGGCCAGCGCCGCCGCATCGGGTTCGCCCCGGCCGTACCAGGCCAGAAAACGGAAGAAGCGCGGGATGCGCAGGGCGTCTTCGGCGATGCGGGTGGCGGGATCGCCCACGAAGACAATGGCCCCGGCCCGGGCGTCTGCGAGGCCGTGCCCCGTGGGGTCGAAGATCCGGCCGCCCCGGTCGGCATAGAGGGCGTTCAGGCGGAAATCCCGCCGGGCGGCGTCCTCGGCCCAGTCGGTGGTGAAGGCCACCACGGCGCGGCGGCCGTCGGTCTCCACGTCGCGGCGCAGGGTGGTGATCTCGAACGGACGGCCCTTGGCCACGGCGGTGATCGTGCCGTGGTCCAGCCCCGTGGGAATGGCCTTAAGGCCGGCGTTCTTCAACGTGGAGGTCACCTCAGGTGGCGTCAGGACCGTGGCGATGTCGATGTCGCGCACCGGGGCGCCCAGGATGGCGTTGCGCACGCAGCCGCCGACGAACCGGGCGCACCCCGCGCCGCCCGCCGCCTCCAGGGCGTCCATCACCGCCACCGTGGCCGGATGCTCCCGCCAGGGCTGGGGCGGCAGGACGTCAGCCAACCGGCGCCCCGTGCAGCCGATCGTGCAGGGCCCGCAGCATGCCCGCGGTGGCGCCCCAGATCAGGAACTCGTTCCAGGTGATGGCGTAGAACTTGCGCTCGTCGCCAGCCGGGGTCCGGCCCTGGCGCTGAATGTGGTTGGCCGGATCCATCAGGAAGCCGAACGGCGGCTCGAAGATATCAGCCACCTCATGCGGATTGGGCGTCAGCGTAAAGCCAGGCGTCACGAACCCCACCACCGGCACCACGTGATAGCCGGTCCCGGTGCGATAGGGGGTGGCGAGGCCCGCCAGGCTGACGTGGGCGGGATCGAGGCCGATCTCTTCCTCCGCTTCGCGCAGGGCCGCCTGCCATGCCGTTTCGCCGGGATCGCAGCGGCCCCCGGGAAAGGCCACCTGCCCGGTGTGGCTGCGCAGGGTGTCCGACCGGCGGGTGAGGATCACCGACAGGCCGTGGTCATTTTCCACCAGGCCGATCAGCACCGCCGCCGGTTTCAAGGTCGTCGCATCCTGGGACGGATGGTCGTTGTTGAGGTCGAAGTCCGAGCGCACGCCGTGCACGGACTCTCCGTCCCCGTGCAGCGGGTCGAGACGGGCGGTGATCCAGGCGCGCAGATCGGCCGGCGACAGATCAGGGCTCATTCCAGATGCGTCCCGGGCGGGGCGATCGGGAACCAGGCGCCGCCCGACTCCACCGCCAGGATCAGGCCCTCCGGCGTCTCCCGCTCCTCGGCCAGCTCGGAGAGCTCATAGAACACCGGCCGGGCGATCAGGGCCTCCAGGCCCCGTCGCACATGGACGTAGGGCCGGGGTTCCTGCGTCTCCGGATCGGTCTCCACGCGGATGCGATTGTCCGGCCCGGCGTCGACCGTGTCGCCCACATTGGTCTGAAAGCGCAGGACCGGCGCGCCGTCGGCGCCTTCCACCCTGTCGACCCGAATGGCGATGAAGGGCGCGTCCTCCACCTGGATGCGCATCTTCTCCACCGGGGTGACCAGGTGGAAGCCGTCGGGGTCCTTGCGCAGGACGGTGGAGAACAGGCGCACCAGGGCCTCGCGGCCGATGGGGGTCCCCTCATGGAACCACAGGCCGCTCTTCTTGATGACGATGTCGATGTCGCCGCAGTGGGCGGGGTTCCACAGATGCACCGGCGGCAGGCCGCGCCCGGGCGCCTGGGCCTTCGCCGCGGCGATCACGCCGTCCAGTCCTTGGGGGGTCGCCGTCTGGCTCATCCTCCACAGGTAGGGCCGACGGGGACCCGGCTCAAGCCGTGATGGACCTCGGAACGCGGACGAGGCCGGAGAGGTTGGCGTCGGCGCCGGGCGTGAGGGCGCGAACGAGGACGCGGCGTTGATCCACGGGACCCGGCAGACGGACGGCGCGGACCGGGCCGGCCGAGAAGCCGAGGGGGCCGAAGAACGGCGGATCGCCCACCAGCAGGATGAGATGGTGGCCGGCGCGGGTGGCCGCCTCCACGGCGTGGCGGATCAGGGCGGCGCCCAAGCCCCGTTTGCGCCAGGCAGCCTCAACCGCGAAGGGTCCCAGCAGCAGGGCGGGAGTCTCGCCGATCAGCACCGGCCACTGGCGCACGCAGCCCACGGCCTTTCCGTCACACCAGGCGACGAAGCTCATGGAAAGGTCGGGCGCATTGTGTTCGCGCAGGCGCTCGGCGGTCTTGACGAAGCGCCCCGGACCGAAGGCGCGCGCGATCATCCCCTCCACAAGGTCGCGGTCCTCCGGCCGCTCGGCGGCGAGGACAGGCGATGGATCGCGGCAGAGGGCGGCGGTGGTGGGCATGAAGCGGCGGGGGGTACGGCCAGGGGTGCGGCCAAGTCAACACAGGGATTGTCACAGGCGCCGGCCCACGCGGGCTTTCGCCCGGGCAGGTCGTTCGGTATGGCGGAGGGATGACCGACACGGCGAGCGCCCTGCCTTCGGCCCGCGCCCTGCTGCGCGAGGGCGACTATCTGCGGTTCTGGGCTTCGCGGTTCATGGGCAGCCTGGGCTCGCAGGTGCAGAGCGTCACCATGGGCTGGCAGATCTATGCGATCAGTCGTCAGACCCTGGGCGTCGGCGCCTCGGCCTTCAATGTCAGCCTGATCGGCCTGATCACCTTCGCGCCGCTGTTCTTCCTGGCCCTGCCTGCGGGAGAGACCGCCGACCGGCACGATCGGCGGGGCGTGCTGCTGTTCTGCTATGCCGGCGAAATCGCCACGGTGGCGGTGCTGAGCTTCGCGGCCTTCACCCATTCGGCCACTGTGCCCTTGCTGCTCGGCTCGGCCCTGGCGTTCGGGGCCAGCCGGGCCTTCTTCTCGCCGGCCATGACCGCTCTGGGGCCGATGATGGTGCCGCGCCCGCTGCTGCCCCGCGCCATCGCCTCGAACTCCCTGGCCTGGCAGACCGCCTCGATCGGCGGGCCGGCCCTCGGCGGCATCCTCGTGGCCATCTCCCCCGGCGCCGCCTTCGCCACCACCCTGGTCCTCTACATCGGCGCGGGCCTGGCCCTGCTGAGCATCCGCAAGTCCACGAAACCTCAGGCTCAGCCTGGCTCACGGATGGAGCTGGTGAAGGAGGGCCTGACCTACGTCTGGACCCATCGGATCATCTTCGGCGCCATCTCGCTGGACCTGGCGGCGGTGATCCTGGGCGGGGCGACAGCCCTGCTGCCGGCCTTCGCCCGCGACGTGCTGCATGTGGGGGCCCAGGGCTTCGGCATTCTGCGGTCCGGGCCCGCCTTGGGGGCCACCGTGGTCGGCCTGTTCCTCGCGGTGCATCCGATCCGCCGCAAGGCGGGCCTCACCATGTTCGCCGGGGTGGCGGTGTTCGGGGCGGCGACGGTGCTGTTCGGCGTCTCGACCTCCCTATGGGTATCGGTGGCCGCCCTGGCCGTGCTCGGCGGGGCTGATATGCTCAGCGTCTTCGTGCGCCAGACCCTGGTGCAACTGATGACCCCCGACGCCATGCGCGGACGGGTGGCGGCGGTATCGACCCTGTTCATCAGCGCCTCCAACGAGCTCGGCGAATTCGAAAGCGGCCTCGTGGCCCGCTTCCTGGGCGCGGTCGGGGCGGCCGTATTCGGCGGGGTCGGCGCTCTGGTGGCGACCGGCGTCTGGGCCGCGGCCTTTCCGGCCTTGCGCAAGGCCGACCGCCTCGAATAATCGTCTTTTCAATCAAGAGCCCCGCGTCCGCCGGATTCGAGGGCCCGCGTCACATCAGGACAGGGAGATAGCGCCATGGGCGTTCTGGACGGGAAAGTCGTGCTGGTCACGGGCGGCGGCAACGGCATCGGTCGCGAATGCGCCCTGATCGCCGCGCGCGAAGGCGCCAAGGTGGTGGTCAACGATCTGGGCGGCAGCCTCCACGGCGGCGACGAGGGCTCGATCGGCCCGGCCGAGACCGTGGCCAAGGAAATCATCGCCGCCGGCGGCCAGGCGGTGTTCAACACCGAGAGCGTGACCTCGCTGAAGGCCTGCGAAGGCATGCTGGAGCAGGCCCTGGACAGCTTCGGCGGCCTGCACGCGGTGATCAATCCCGCCGGCATTCTGCGCGACGCCATGTTCCACAAGATGACCCCGGAGAACTGGGACGCGGTGATCGAGGTGCACCTGCGCGGCACCTTCAACGTCTGCCGGGCCACCATCGAGCATTTCCGCAACCAGGAGGACGGGGCCTATGTGCTCTACACCTCCACCTCCGGCATCATCGGCAACATCGGCCAGACCAACTATGGCGCGGCCAAGATGGGCATCGCCGGCCTGTCGCGGATCATCGCCATGGAGGGCGCGGCCAAGAACATCCGCTGCAACTGCCTGGCCCCCGTGGCCTGGACGCGGATGACCCAGTCGGTGCCGGTACGCGACGAAGCCCAGGCCGCGCGGCGCCAGCAGATGGCCGAGGCCATCCGCCCCGACCAGCCCGCGCGCTTCTCCGTCGCCCTGCTGGCCGACGCCGCCAAAAACGTCAGCGGCCAGATTTTCGGCTCCAGCGGCGAGAACATCATCCTCTACAGCCAGCCGCGGCCGATCCAGACCGAGACCAAGGCCGAGGGCTGGACGGTGGACACCATCCTCTCCGAGGCGCTGCCGAACATGCAGGAGAAGTTCTACTCCCTGAACCGCCTGCCCCTGCCGCCGACCCCGAAGCCCGCCGACGCGGCGGCCGGCTGATGGCCGGTCGTCTAGAAGGGCGTTCCACCGTCATCACCGGGGCCGGCAGCGGCATCGGCCGGGCCACATCGCGCCTGTTCGCCCAGGAGGGCGCGAAGGTGGTCTGTTTCGACAAGACCGAGGCCGCCCATGAGACCGCCGCCCTTATCGCGGCGGCGGGTGGAACGGCCCTCGCCGTCACCGGCGACGCCGGCGACGAGGCCGATGTGAAGGCGCTGATCGATCTCGCCGTGGCGCAACACGGCGGCCTCGACGCCATCTACGCCAACGCCGGGATCAGCGGCGGCGCGGCCCAGATGCCCGATATCGACGCGGCCTTCTTCGCCGAGATCCTGCGGGTGAACCTGATCGGCCCCTTCCTGGCCATCAAGCACGCCAGCCCGATCATGCGGGCGGCGGGCAAGGGCTCGATTATCTGCACCGCCTCGGTGGCCGGCATCCGCTCGGGCGCCGGAGGCGTGCCCTACAGCGCCTCCAAGGCTGGGGTGATCAACCTCGTCCAGACCACCGCCAATGTGCTCTACGGGACCAATGTGCGGGTCAACGCCATCTGTCCGGGCCTGATCGAGACCGGCATGACCGCGCCGATCTACAGGAGCGCCCGCGAGCGCGGCACGGACGACCGCATCGGCCAGCTCAACCCCCTGCGCCGCGGCGGCGAACCGCACGAGATCGCCGGCGCCGCCCTGTTCCTGGCGTCCGACGATTCCAGCTACGTCAACGGCCAGGCGATCGTGGTGGATGGGGGGCTGAGTTCCAGCCATCCGGTGGGAATACGGCGGGGCTGAGGGTCGTTCGCCATTGAAAGGCGTGGCGGGGCCGCTCGGATTGGCGTAAGTATTACCTGACTTTCGACGGTAATACGGAGGCGCCGGCATGGCGACCACGGTCACGAGCAAGGGTCAGGTCACCATCCCCAAGCGGGTGCGCGACCGGCTGGCTATCCAGCCCGGCAGCCAAGTGGAATTCGAACTCACGCCCAGCGGCCAGGTGGTGTTGCTGAAGGTCGGGGCCAAACCGGCGGTGAGCCGGTTCGAGGGCCTGCGCGGCAAGGCGGGCGCGGGCATGACGACCGATGAGATCATGGCGCTCACGCGGGGCGAGCCCCGGGATTGACCCTCGTCGACACCAACGTCCTGCTGGACCTTGTGACCGCCGATCCGGTCTGGGCGGACTGGTCGCTCGCGGCCTTGGACGCCGCCAGCCTCGCCGGACCGATCGCGATCAACGACATCGTCTATGCGGAACTCTCCGTTCGCTTCGACACCATCGAGGCCCTGGACGCCTTGTTGGAACAGGCCGGGATCGATCTCGCGCTGATGCCCCGGCCGGCGCTGTTCCTGGCCGGCAAGGCCTTCCTCGCCTATCGCGCGGCGGGCGGCGCGCGGACCGGGGTCCTGCCGGACTTTCTCATAGGCGCGCACGCGGCGGTGGCGAACTGCGATCTGCTGACCCGCGACGTGGGGCGCTATGGCACCTATTTTCCGACCGTGGGGTTGATCACGCCGCCGGCCAAGATCCGGAGGGCGTGACGACGTCCCCCGAAAGCCTCCGCCGGATCGCTCTGGGGTTCCCGGAAGCCTACGAAGACCTGCACCGTCGGCGGCCGGCCTTCCGCGTGGGGGGAAAGATCTTCGCCATGCTGGGCGTCGCGGGAGAGGCGGCCTTGTTTCCAGGGCTCGCCAACGACGACATGGCTGTTGTGAAGTTGGACCGGGAAGACCAACTGAACATGGTGGCCGCCCATCCCGAAGTGCTGACGCCGACCGAGAGTTACGGCCACCACGGCTGGACCTATCTGCAGCTGAGCGCGCTGAGCGAGGCCGATCTGAAGCTGATCCTGCGCCTCGCCTGGCGGCACGTCGCGCCGCAACGCCTGTGGCCGACGATGGGACGTTGAACGCCGCCCGCGCGGCGTTCCGCCGGCCAACTCACACCCGCACCACCAGCTCCGAATAGACCGCCAGCGCCGCATCGGCCGTGTAGAGGCGCGCGGGCTCGGTCATGGCCTGAGCGACGAGCAGGCGGTCGAACGGGTCGCGGTGATGATGCGGCAGGGTCGCCACCGCCAAGGCGGCGGCCGACCGGACGGGCAGTTCCTCGAACCCCACATCCAGCGCCTCGGCCACGATGCGGTTGGGCGCGACCTTGAAATCAGCGCGGCCCAGCGCCGCCTTGATCGACATTTCCCAGACGCTGGCGGCGCTGAACAGGACCGTGTGTTCGGGGCTCTCAAGGATGTCGCGCAGATCGCTATCCAGACGCCCCGGTTCGATCAACGCCCACAACAGAATGTGGGTGTCGAGCAGGAGGCGCATTCAGCGGCCCTCGAAAGCGTCGATCAGAGCGTCGGGCAGCGGCGCGTCGAAGTCCGAAGGCACGACAGCGACGCCGGCGAGGCCGCCCAGACGCCGCTTTCCGGCCGTCACCTCCGGCGAAAGCGCGACAAGACGGGCCACGGGCTTGCCGGCCTTGGCGATGAGAATCTCCTCTCCGCCCGCGGCGTCGTCCACCAGGCGCGAGAAGTGCGTCTTGGCGGCGTGGATGTTGATCGTGCGCATGTCAGTGCTCCTGCGGACTAACTTAGTCCATCATCGCGCGACCGACAAGGTTTGGGGCAGGATCGCCCAAGCAGGTTCAGTCCAGACGGTGCTCAGACGGGCAACCCCGGAAGATTGCATTATAAGATCCCCTGTCCCGCTATATGTCGAAAATGCACCTGTTGACTTGCATATCGCAATACCATAGCATTCTCCTCATGACCGCTGCCGCCCCCGATCTCAGCGATATCGACGCCGCCATCGCCAAGGGCGAATGGTGGCTGCGGCTGCTCGAGGAACTGGCCGAGTCCGGCGTGGCGCTGGCGGGCGAACTGGCGGCGGCGGTCAAGAGCGGCCGCATGAAGGCCACCGTCGCCGCCGACCTCTATGTCCGGATCTCGGCCGCCGTCCGCCAGGCCATCGCCATGAGTATGCGCTTGGAAGAGGCCCTGCGCGGGTTGACGGCCTTGCGAACCTGCACCGCCCAGGAGATCGCCACCGCCAAGGCCCGGGCGCTCGCCCAAGCCGAGGCCGACACGGCCGCGCGCGAAGAGGCGCGGGCGAAGGCCAAGGCGCGTCGCGAGGCCAGCAAGGAACAGGTCCGTGAACTGGTCATGGAGGTCATCGACCGCGAGGCGACCGACCGCGAAGACCACGAAAACCTCTCCCTGGCCCTCGAACAGCGCCTCTCCTTCGATCCCGCCTACACCGACATCGAAAGCCTGCCCCTTCGAGAGACGGTCGAACGCATCTGTGCCGACCTGAAGATCACCCCTGACTGGAGCCGATGGGAGGCCGGGCGTTGGAAACCGCGAAATGAGGCCTTCCAGCCGGACTGGCGGGGACGCGACGGACCAGTCCCTCGACCCCACGACGTCCCTGTTACGGATTTTGCCGGAAGCTCCGACCCCCCGATCCGCCCCAACGCCGACCGTCGTCTGGAGTGAGGCAGCCTTCCCCATTTCCCCCTCCCCCGCTTTCGCCCTAAGACGACTCTCAAGCGCCCCAAGGGCCGGAGGAGATGTCTGAATGGATGAGCCGATTTCGCTGGGAGCGCGCCTGCGGCAGCTGGCCGTCGAACAGCCGGATCGCCCGGCCGTGTCCGACAAGGACCGCACCGTCACCTGGGCCGAGCTGGACGCGCGCACCGACGCCCTGGCCCGCGGCCTCGTGGCCGCCGGGGTGAAGCACGGCGATCTGGTCACCATCGGCCTGACCAACAGCGTCGATTTCATCGAGGCCATCTGGGGCCTGTGGAAGATGGGCGCGACCCCGCAGCCGATCAGCCACCGCCTGCCCCAGGCCGAGGCCGACGCGGTCATGGACCTGGCCGAAACGCCGATCCTGATCGCCGGCGCCAGCCTGCACAGCCACAAACCCCGGCACGATGTCGCCTCGCTCCTGGCCCTCGATCCCGGCGGCCCGCCGCCGCCCGACACCACCGCGCCGGTCTACAAGGCGCCCACCAGCGGCGGCTCGACGGGTCGGCCGAAACTGATCCTGTCGGGCGCGCCCGGCGTCTTCGTCCCGCCCGAGGCCGGCGGCATCGGGGCCTGGGGGATCGTCCGCGAGGACACGGTGATCATGCCGGGGCCGCTCTATCACAACGGCCCGTTCGTCACCTCGGTCTCGGCCATCAACATGGGCGCGCACCTGGTGATCATGCCCAGGTTCGACGCCGAGGAGACCCTGAAGACCATCGATCGCCATCGCGGCAGCTGGATCTATCTGGTGCCGACGATGATGGGCCGGATCTGGCGCCTGCCAGAGGAGGTTCGCGCCGCCTACGACGTCAGCTCCCTGCGCATGATGTGGCACCTGGCCGCGCCGTGCCCGGCCTGGCTGAAAGAAGAATGGATCAATTGGCTGGGCTCGGACGTGGTGATGGAGCTCTATGGCGGCACCGAGGGCCAGTCGGCGACAATCATCTCCGGGACCGAATGGCTGACCCATCGCGGCTCGGTGGGCCGGCCGGTGTTCGGCGAGATGCGGGCGGTGGACGCGCAGGGAACCCCCCTGCCACCCGGCGAGGTCGGCGAGATCTTCATGCGCCCGACGCCGGGGGGGCCGAAGACCTATGTCTATCGCGGCGCCGAAGCGCGGACCATGGAGGATGGCTGGGAGTCGCTGGGCGACATCGGCTGGTTCGATGAGGAGGGCTATCTCTACCTGGCCGACCGCCGCACCGACATGATCCTGGTGGGCGGCTCGAACGTCTATCCGGCCGAGATCGAGTCAGCTCTGGACGAGCATCCCCTGGTGCAGTCCAGCGCCGTGATCGGCCTGCCCGACGACGACCTGGGCAACCGCATCCACGCCATCGTCCAGCCGCGCGGCGATCTCTCCCATGAGCACCTGCGCGAACATCTGGCCGAGCGGCTGGTCACCTACAAACAACCGCGCAGCTATGAATTCGTGCACGAAAACATCCGCGACGACGCCGGCAAGGTCCGCCGCAGCCAGCTGCGCGAGGAGCGGCTGGCGCCGAAGACCTAGGGCGAAGCGCCCCCTCCGTCACCTTCGGTGACACCTCCCCCGTTGCACGGGGGAGGAGAGCTTTCCTCCTCCCTTGCGCGGAGCGCGGGGGAGGTGGATCGGCGCGAAGCGACGAGACGGAGGGGGCGCTAGGCCCTGTCGACTACCCGATCTCGACCCCCAGCTCCGCCAGGATCTCCTCGGTATGTTCGCCGAGCCGCGGCGGATGACGCCGGACGTTGGCCGGGCTGGCGGCGTAGCGGATCGGGGGCTTCATGCCGACGTAGGTCCCGACCTCCGGGTGGTCGTAGCGCTCGAAGAAATCCACCGCCACCAGGTGGGGATCGTCGATCAGATCGTCGAGGCGGTTCATCTTGACCACCGGGATCTCCAGCGGCTTGAGCAGGTCGAGCCACTCCTGCGTGGTGCGGGTCAGCGCCACCTCCTCCACCAGGGCGAAGAGCTCGCGTACATGGGCGGCGCGGGCGCGATGCTCATTGAAGCGCGGGTCCTGAGCGAAGGTCTCGCCCCAGCCGGCGATCTCGAAGAACTGGTCCCACTGCCTGTCGGTGTAGGGCAAGAGGCCGATGTGCCCGTCCTTGGTGGCGTAGGGTTTGCGCAGGGGGTTGGTCACCCGGGTGTAGCCCCACGGCCCGGTGGGCGGTTCATAGACATGGCCATAGAAGTGTTCGCCCAGGGTGAAGCTGGTGACGCACTCCATCATCGGCACCTCGACGAACTGGCCTTCGCCGGTGTTGCGGCGATGGTAGAGGGCCGCGAGGATGGCCTGGGACATGAAAAGTCCGCTGACCTTGTCCGCCACCAGGGTCGGGATCAGCCGCGGGGTGGGATCGCCATCCACCCGCGACGACAGGTCGGCCAGGCCGCTGGCCGACTGGATCAGGTCGTCATACGCCGGCTCGCCGGAATAGGGACCGGCCGCCCCATAGCCCGCGCCGTGCACATAGACGATGTCGCTCTTGATCGCCCTGACCGCCTCATAGTCGAGACCCAGGCGCTTGAGCCCGTCGTAGCGCACGGAGCAGGCGAAGACGTCGCTGGTCTTGATCAGCTTGACCAGGGCCGCCTTTGCCCCGGCCTCGCGCAGATCGAGCATCACCGAGCGCTTGTTGCGGTTGATGGTCAGGAAGATGGGGCCCATGTCCTCGGGGCCCCCCGGCTGGCCGTGGCCGGTCCAGCGCATGGTGTCGCCGCCGCCGCCGCGCCGGCCGCCGGGAAACTCCACCTTGATCACGTCCGCGCCCAGGTCGCCCAGCATCTGGGTGGCGTAGGCGCCGAAGACGACGGCGGTCATGTCCAGGATGCGGACACCGTTGAGGGGTCCCGTGGCCTCGCGGGCCAGTTCGCGTGCCGTGGGCAAAATTCGCTCTCCCTTTACGCTCCGGCGCCGATGACGACCGGTTGATCTATCCCTACAGTGCGAGGAACCGGTTGGAAAAGACGGGCGGTCGGAGGCGCGTGGGATGAATTTCGAACTGCCCGAAGAACATCGGATGCTGAAGGATCTGGTGGCGCGGTTCGTCAAGGACGAGCTGATGCCCCTGGAGGCCGGCGTTCTGACCCGCGAGGCCGACGGCAAGGGCCTGGGCCTGCTGCCCGAGGATCATGTCCGCCTGGATCAGGTGTCGAAAAACCTGGGCCTGTGGGGCCTGGACGCCCCAGAAGATGTGGGCGGGATCGACCTGCCCAATGTCGCCATGATCGGCGTGAACGAGGAGATGGGCCGCACTGTCACGCCCTACACCCTGCCCCCGGACAGCCCGAACCTGCGCATGCTGGCCGCCACGGTGAACGAGCGGCAGCGCGAGGCCTATCTGGCCCCCTATGTGGCCGGCAAGACGGTCTCGGCCATCGGCATTTCCGAGCCCCAGGCCGGGGGCGATCCGGCCGGCATGCTGACCCGGGCGGTGCGAGTCCCAGGCAAGGATGGGGGCGACGACTGGCTGATCAACGGCCGCAAGATCTGGATCAGCCGCGCCGACCACGCCGACTTCACTATCCTGATGGCGGTGACCGACCGGGAGAAGGGCGCGCGCGGCGGCATGTCGGCCTTCCTGGTGGATAAGGACACCCCCGGCTTCAACGTCCTGCGCCGCATCCCCATGGTGGGCGGGGCGGTGACCTATGAGATCGCCCTGGAGGACTGCCGGGTCGAGGGCTGGAAGCTGCTTGGCGTCGAGGGGCAGGGCTTCGCCCCCATGCAGTTGCGTCTGGGCACGCGGCGCCTGGAAATGGCGGCCTGGTCGATCGGCATGGCCCAGCGGGCGCTGGACATGATGATCGAATACGCCCCGCAGCGGAAAACCTTCGGCATGGCCCTGTCGGAGCGGCAGGCGATCCAGTGGTGGGTGGCCGACGCCGCCACCCGCATCCACGCCGCCCGGCTGATGACCTATGACTGCGCCTGGAAGATCGACGAAGGGCGCGACACGCGCCTGGAGATCTCCATGATCAAGGCCTACGCCACCGAGATGGCCTGGGAGGTGGTCGACCGGGCCATGCAGACCTTCGGCGCCATGGGCATGACCAAGGAAATGCCCCTGCAGCTGATGGCCGCCAAGCTGCGCACCATGCGCATCTACGACGGCCCCACCGAAATTCATAAATGGGTCGTGGCCCGCAACCTTTTGGGATCGAAACGATGAAGAGTCAGTACGGGGAAGTTTCCGTTACGGTCGACGGCCATGTGGCCGTGCTGGAGATCAACCGGCCGCCGAACAATTTCGTCAGCGTCGAGCTGATGCGCGACCTGGCCGACGCCCTGAACGACGTCGACGCCGACACCAACCTGCGGGCCAGCGTGCTGGCGGCGGCGGGCAAGGTGTTCTGCGCCGGCGCCGACCTTGCGTCCCCCACCGGCGTGGGCGGTCAGGGCATGCAGGGTATCAATCCGCTCTATGACCAGGCCGTGCGGCTGTTCTCGGTCAAGAAGCCGATCGTGGCGGCGATTCAAGGCGCGGCCGTGGGCGCGGGCCTGGGTCTCGCCCTCGTGGCCGACTTCCGGGTCGTCGCCCCGGAGGCGCGCTTCGCCGCCAACTTCGTCAAGCTGGGTTTCCACCCGGGCTTCGGCATCACCCACACCCTGCCCCGGGTCGTGGGCCTGCAGAAGGCGCAGCTGATGTGCCTGACCGGACGACGGATCAAGGGCGAGGAGGCCCTGGCCTGGGGTCTCGCCGACGAGATGGTCCCGTTGGCGCAGGTGCGTGACGCCGCCCTGAATCTGGCCCGCGAACTGGCCGAGGCCGCGCCCCTGGCGGTGGTCTCCACCCGCGCCACCCTGCGGGCCGATCTCGCCCAGGCAGTGCGCAACCAGACCGACCACGAGCAGAAGGAACAGACCTGGCTGCGGGCCACCAACGACTTCGCCGAGGGCGTGAAGTCGGTGTTCGAGCGCCGCCCGAGCGTCTTCACCGGCACATGAGCCACGGCGCCCGCGGCCTACGCGGGGCGAAGAACAAGGGACGGAACGGCGATGGCGAAGCTCAACCGCGACGGGGTCAATCTCTACTACGAGGTGCATGGCCAGGGCCCGGCCCTGCTGCTGACCCACGGCTATTCGGCCACCAGCCAGATGTGGCGGGGCCAGATCGAACCGCTGTCGAAGACCCACACCCTGATCATCTGGGACATGCGCGGCCACGGCGAGTCCGACTATCCGGAGGACCCCGCCGCCTATAGCGAAGCCGCAACGGTGGCCGACATGGCCGCCCTGCTCGATGCGGTGGGCGCCAAGGAGGCCATCGTCGGCGGCCTCTCGCTGGGCGGCTATATGAGCCTCGCCTTCCACCGCGTGCACCCCGAGCGGGTGCGCGCCCTGCTGATCATCGACACCGGCCCCGGCTATCGCAACGACGAGGCGCGGGAGGGCTGGAACCGCACCTCGCTGAAGACCGCCGAGCGCTATGAGACCGAGGGGCTCGGCCGCCTCGCCGCGGGCAGCGTGGAGATGCGCACCAGCCGCCACCGCTCCGCCGACGGACTGGCCAAGGCGGCGCGCGGCATGCTCACCCAGCGCGACGCGGGGGTGATCACCAGCCTGCCCACGATCGCCGTGCCCGCCATCGTGGTGGTAGGCGCCAACGACACGCCCTTCCTGGCCGCCAGCGACTACATGGCCGCCAAGATCCCGGGGGCGAAGAAGGCGGTCATTCCGGATGCCGGGCACGCCGCCAATATCGATCAGCCGGAGGCGTTCAACGCAGCGATCCTCGAATTCCTGGCCGAGGCCGGGCTGGATTGAGGGGCGGCTAGGAGGGACCCGCCATGGTTGACCGTCTGAAGGGTAAGGGCGCCGTCGTCGTTGGGGCCGGCCAGACGCCGGGGGAAACCATCGGCAACGGCCGGGCGACGGCGATCCTGTTCGCCCGCGAGGGCGCGCGGGTGCTGTGCGTGGACCGACGGCTCGACTCGGCCGAGGAGACCGCGGCCATGATCCGGGCCGAGGGGGGCGAGGCCTGGGCCTTCGCCGCCGACGTCAGCCGCGAGGAGGACTGCGCGGCGCTGATCGCCGAAGGGGTCGCGCGGCTCGGACGGCTCGACATCCTGCACAACAATGTCGGCATCGGCGCGGGGGATTCCTCGATCGCGAAACTGGAGCGCGACAAGTGGGAGCGGATCCTGTCGGTCAATCTCACCGGCATGTGGCTGACGATCAAACACGCCCTGCCAGTGATGAAGGCGCAGGGCGGTGGGGCCATCGTCAATATCAGCTCGGTGGCGGCGATCGCCCCGGCCAATATCATCGCCTATGAGGTCTCCAAGGCCGGGGTGAACAAGCTCACCACCTCCACCGCAGCCCTCAACGCCCGTCACATGATCCGCTGCAACGCCATCATGCCGGGGCTGATGGACACGCCCATGGCCGTGCAGGGCTATTCGGCCTCCCGCGGCGAGACGGTCGAAGCCGTGCGCGCGGCGCGCAACGCGCGGGTGCCCCTGGGCGGCAAGATGGGCGAGGCCTGGGACACAGCCTACGCCGCCCTGTTCCTGGCCTCGGACGAAGCCAAATTCGTCACCGGCCAGATCCTGGCGGTGGACGGCGGTGCGTCTGTCAGGCGGGGTTGACGCCAATCAAGGCGCCTGGGCGAAAGTCCGCTAGGGTCATTATGCCGGGACGCGCCGCGATGGCGCAGCGGCGAAGGGGGAGGCGCGGCCATGGACGGCCAGGCCGGCGTGATATCGCCCTATCCTGAAGCGGGATCGGCTCACGAACGCGCCGCCTTCGCCGCCCTGCAGGCCGGTCTGGCCGATCAGTTCCGGGAGGTGTTCCCGGAACGGTTGGCGCCGCGCACGGTCGTCGTCCTGCCCAGCCTCAGCCTCGACCAGGATGTGCTCGGCCGGGTCAGCGGCGTGCACCACTATGAAGAGCGCATGCTCGGCATGCTGATGCTGCTGCGCCTGCCGCGCACCCGCGTGATCTATCTGACCAGCGAGCCGCTCTCCGAGACCATCGTCGACTACTATCTGCACCTGCTGCAGGGCGTTCCCGCCGCCCACGCCCGGGCCCGACTGACCCTGCTGGCCTGCCACGACGGCGGCGACCGGCCCCTGACCGCCAAGATCCTGGAACGACCCCGGCTGATGGCCCGCCTGGCGGCGGAGATCGGCGATCCCGCCCGCGCGCACATCGCGGCCTTCGCCGTCTCGCCGCTTGAGCGCACCCTGGCGGTGCGCCTGGGCGTTCCCCTGTACGGCTGCGATCCTGAGCTTCAGGTCCTCGGAACCAAGAGCGGCGGCCGCAAGCTGATGCGCGAGGCGGGCGCGGCGATCCCCGACGGCTTCGAGGACCTGAGCGACGCCGGCCAGATCGCCGAGGCCCTGGCCACCCTGAAGGGCCGCAACCCAACGCTGCGGCGGGCGGTGGTCAAACTCAACGAAGGGTTCTCGGGCGAGGGCAACGCCACCTTCCGCTTCGACGGGGCGCCGGACGGGCCGGGCCTGACGCCCTGGATCGCCGGGCGGCTTCCGGCCCTGGCCTTCGAGGCGCGCGGCATGGACTGGGCGGCCTATGAGCCCAAGATCGCTCAGATGGGCGCTATCGTGGAGGAGTTCATCGAGGGCGCCGACAAGCGCTCCCCGTCCGCCCAATGCCGGATCGACCCCCTGGGCGAGGCGGAGGTGATCTCCACCCATGATCAGGTGCTGGGGGGCCCCGGCGGGCAAGTCTATCTCGGATGTCACTTCCCGGCTGACGCGGCCTATCGGCTGGACATCCAGCGGGAAGGCGCGGCCGTGGCGCGGGAACTCGCCCGGCGCGGGGCGCTTGGCCGGTTCAGCGTCGATTTCGTCTCGGTGCGCGAAGGCGACACGTGGCGCCATCAGGCCATCGAGATCAACCTGCGCAAAGGGGGCACCACCCATCCCTTCCTCATGCTGCAGTTCCTCACCGGCGGCGCCTATGAGCCGGCGACAGGCCTGTTCAAGACGCCCACCGGCCAGCCGCGCTACTATTTCGCCTCGGACAATCTGGAGTCCACCGCCTATCGCGGGATCACGCCGGCCGACCTGGTGGACATCTCGGTGATCAACGAACTTCACTACGATGGGACCTCGCACGAGGGCGTGGTGTTCCACCTCATCGGGGCGCTGTCGGAATTCGGCAAGCTGGGCGTCGTCTGCGTCGGCGCGACGCCGGAACGCGCCAAGGGCTTCTATCGCCGGACGGTGGACATTCTCGACCGCGAGCGCGCCGCCTGAAGCCCGCTCAGGGCGCCCAGAGAACGCGGACCGGAGCCCGGGTCTGGCGCAGGATCGCGGCGACCGGCGGATCGTAGCGCGGCTCGGCGCCAACCCGCTCCACAACCGCGCGCTTCGCCTCGCCGGTGATCAAGAGGACGATAACCTTGGACCGCAGCAGGGCCGCCACGGTCAGGGTGATCCGGGGGACAAACGGCGCGAGACCGGACATGGCGACACCGACGCACAGCCGCTCCCCCTCGGGATCGAGGCGGCCCGCCAGATCGGGATCGCCAGGAAACAGCGAGGCGATGTGCCCATCCTCGCCCATGCCCAGGAGAACCGCGGACCAGGGCATGAGCGCGCGCAACGCGGGCTCGGCTGCTCGGGCGTCGGCCTCCGGCGTCGTCCCGGCGTCCTTGAGGGGCAGGAATCCCGCGCCGGCGGCGCGGCCGGTGAGCAGCCTCTGACGAACCAGACGCGCGTTGCTGTCCGGAGAGTCCGGCGCGACCCAGCGATCATCGCTCAGGGTGACGGTGACCTTGTCCCAGGCCAGGTCCAGGCGGGAGAGGCGATCATAGACCAGCCCAGGCGAGGTCCCGCCCGTAACGACAAGGCTGCGCGGGCCGTCGCCGGTGAGCGCCTCCGCCAAGGCGGCGGCGGCGGCGGCGGCCTGCCTCTCGCGGTCCGGGAACGATTCCATGGCGTGGCTCAGGTCCGATCGGAAGGGTGAGGCGCGTTTCGGTTCAAACACGCGTTTGAGCCGGTTGCGCCTCTCGCGGCAAGGCCCGATGATGGGCGAAACAAGACTGCGCAAACGCAACCGCGGAGGACATCATGGCCTGGGATTTTGAGACCGACCCCGAGTTCCAGAAGAAGCTCGACTGGATCGAAGAGTTCATGACCGACGAGGTCGAGCCGATCTCGCAACTCGGCATGGCCATCTGGGGCTCGGAGGGCCGGGCGCGGTTCATCACGCCGCTGCAGGACAAGGTGAAGGCCCAGGGCCTGTGGGCCTGCCATCTCGGCCCGGAGCTCGGCGGTCAGGGCTACGGCCAGCTCAAGCTGGCGCTGATGAACGAGAAGCTCGGCCGTAACGGCCTGGCCCCCACCGTGTTCGGCTGCCAGGCGCCCGACACCGGCAATGCCGAGATCATCGCCCACTACGGCACGCCCGAGCAGAAGGAAAAGTGGCTGAAGCCCCTGCTGAACGGCGACATCCGCTCAGCCTTTTCCATGAGCGAACCCACCGGCGGGTCCGACCCTCTGACCTTCAAGACCCGGGCCGAACTGATCGGCGACGAGTGGGTGATCAACGGCGAGAAGTGGTTCTCCAGCGGCTCCCGATACGCCTCGATCCTGGTGGTCTACGCCATCACCGATCCGGAGGCGAAGGACCCCTATCGCCGGACCTCGATCTTCCTGGTGCCCAAGGACACCCCCGGGGTGGAGACTGTCCGCAACATGGGCGTGGGTCACGCCGGCGAGGGCAGCCACGGATATATCCGCTACACCAATGTGAAGGTGCCCAAGGACGCCCTGCTCGGCGAGCGCGGCGGCGCCTTCGTCATCGCCCAGACCCGCCTTGGCGGCGGACGCGTACACCACGCCATGCGCACGGTCGGCGCCTGCCGTCACGCCTTCGACCTGATGTGCCAGAGGGCGGTGTCGCGCCAGACCCGGGACGGACGCCTCGCGGACCTGCAGATGGTGCAGCAGCAGATCGCCGATTCCTGGATTCAGCTGGAACAGTTCCGCCTGCTGGTGCTGCGCACAGCCTGGCTGATCGACAAGCACCAGGACTACAAGCTGGTGCGCAAGGACATCGCCGCCATCAAGGTGGCCATGCCCAAGGTCTATCACGACATTTCCGCCGCCGCCCTGCACCTGCACGGCGCCCTGGGCGTCTCCAATGAGATGCCGTTCATGGGCATGGTGGCCAGCGCCTTCGTCATGGGGATCGCCGACGGCCCCACCGAGGTGCACAAGGTGACGGTGGCCAAGCAGGTGTTGAAGGACTATAGGCCCGACAACGATCTGTTCCCTTCCTATCACATTCCCAAGCTGCAAGAGGCGGCCCGGGACAAGTACGCCGGAGAGTTGGACGCCTTGAAACAGCACTATGCGTCGCTGAAGGCCGAGTCGGCCAAGGCGTGACCCCAGACAAACGACCGCTCATTGTCGGCCTCGGCGGCACCGTCCGCCCTGGCTCGAGCAGCGAAAAAGCCCTGATCAAGGCCCTGGCCACGGCCGAGGCCGCCGGGGCGCGCACCGAACTGTTCGGAGGCGCGTTCCTGGCCGGCCTGCCGATCTATAATCCCCACGATCCCTTCGACGGGCCGGAGATGGGCCGCTTCCTGGCCGAGATCAGCGCCGCCGACGGGGTCATCGTCTCCACGCCCGGCTATCACGGCTCGATCTCGGGCGTGGTGAAGAACGCCCTGGACAGTCTCGAAGGCCTGCGTGACGACGCGCGTCCCTATTTCGACGGCCGGGCCGTGGGCTGCATTGTCTCGGCCGGCGGCGCCCAGGCGGCGGGTTCGACCCTGGCGACCCTGCGTTCGATCATCCACGCCCTGCGCGGCTGGCCGACGCCCTTCGGCGCGGCCCTCGGCGCCAGCGGTCTGTTCGACGAGGCCGGCGCCTTCGCCGACCCGCGCGACACCTGGCAGGTGGACACCGTCGCCCAGCAGGTCGTGGAGTTCGCGACCCGCTGGCGCGCCTGACCGGCGTCAGCCCTTCTCGAGAGCCTTGACCCAGCGGTCCCGAGCCGGGTTCGGCGGCACGGGCTGGCCCTCGGCGGCCGCGCGTTCGGCGATCTGACGGCCCAGGGCGACGACGGGTTCGATCTCGCTGTCCGCCAGGGGTTTCATCCACTGCTTCCGTTTCAAGGCCGCCTCGATATAGGGCGCGAGCGCTTCGTCCTTGCGCCGCACGCGTTCGGCCTCCTCGGCCTTGAACTCGCCCATGACCTCGGCCGCGAACAACTCCAGAGCCTCGCAGATATGGTCGTGGCGGTTGCGCCCGCCCTGCTGGATGAAGGCCACCTGATCGACGCCGCAGTCGGCGAACTTGCGCAGATGGGCGCGTAACTGGTCCGGCGTGCCGATACCGCCCTCGGCCGCCGAGCCGTCGGGCATATTCGCCTTGGCTTTCTCGAACATCGCCCAGATATCGCTGCGCCCCGGAATCTGCGCCCCGAAGCCGTAGTGCCAGCCGAGGGCGAAGTTGAAGAAGCGAAAGCCGTCCTGGAACCGCCGCCGAGCTTCGTCGGCGTCCTGGTGCAGGCCGAAGCTGGAGACCATGGCGATATTGGCGTTCACCGTGTGGCCGATGGGCACGCACTCCTCCCGGATGATCCGGTAGTAGTCGTCCACCCACTGTTTGGCTTCGCTCGGGTCCACAAAGGCGAACGTCAGGGCGCCAATCCCGAGCCGCGCCGCGAGCTTGATGGTCTCGCGGTTGGAGCAGGCCACCCATAGCGGCGGGTGCGGCTTCTGCACCGGCTAGGGCACCACATTGCGGGTGGGCATGGAGAAGAACTCGCCCTGGAAGCCGGGATAGGGATCCATGGCCATCATGTTGGCGCACTGCTCGACCGCCTCGCGCCAGGCGTTGCGCTTCTGCTCCACGGGCACCCCGTAGCCGCCGAGTTCCAGCAGGGCCGAGCTCTCGCCCGTACCCCATTCCACGCGTCCGCGTGAGACCAGATCCAGCGTTGCGATACGTTCCGCCACCCGGGCGGGATGGTTGTAACCGGGCGGCATCAGCACGATGCCATGGCCAAGCCGGATCTGTTTCGTGCGCTGGGAACAGGCGGCGAGGAAGATCTCCGGCGCCGACGAATGGGAATATTCCTCCAGGAAGTGGTGCTCGACCTCCCAGACATTGTCGAAGCCCAGCCGGTCGGCCAGCTCAACCTGATCCAGGGCGTCCTGGAACAGCTGGAGTTCAAGGCCCTCGGTCCAGGGCCGGGGCAACTGGTGTTCGTAGAAAATCCCGAAGCGCATCCCACGTCTCTCCCACGTCTTGATTTTGGGAGATCATAGGCGCCGGTAAAGCCTGGAGGAAAGCGCCTTCGCCCGGCAGCGCCTACCGCGCCGCCGCCATCCCCCGTGGCGGCGAGCTTTCCATGGCGTCGTCCCGCAGCATGCGCGCCCGCCGCCAGCCGCCATGCAGGTAGTAGATGCTGGTCAGGGCCGCCGAGGTCATGGTCCCGATCGGGAAGCTCCACCAGATCGCGTCGGCCCCGAACTGCGGCGTGAAGAGCGCCGCGATCGGGATCCGCACGCCGACCATGGAGATCACCAGAATCGCCATCGGCCACCACACCGCGCCCGTGGACCGCACGACACCGGAAAGCGCGAAGGTGATGGAGAACAGCACAAAGCCCCACAGCACGCGGGTGTTGATGTGGTGCGCCAGGGGAATGGCCGGCGAATGGCTCGGCAGGAGGATGCCGAGCACCTGATCATTGAAGGCGTAGAGCACGATGGCGAAAAAGCCCGTCACGGCCAGGCCCGAGATCACCCCCGAGCGGGCGATCATGGACACCCGGTCCCAGCGGCGCGCGCCGATATTCTGCGCCGCCATGGAGGACACCGACCCGCCGATGGCCATGGTCGGCATCTGCAGATAGCCGGTGATCATCATCGAGATCGAATAGGCGGCGCTGGTCAGGGCGCCGTAGTGATTGACGAAGCTGATCATCACCACCTGAGCGCCGGACATGATGATCATCTGCAAGCCCATGGGCAGGCCACGGCTCAACAAGGAGGCCATGATGTCCAGATTGGGACGGAAGAGGTGCAGTTCCGCCCAGCGGAGCATCAGGATGCTCTGCTTGCGGTAGAGCCAGACGATGAGCGCCAGCAGCGAGGTGCTTTGACCGACCAGGGTCGCGGTCGCGGAACCGGCGATCCCCAGACGCGGGAAGGGTCCGATGCCCATGATCAGCAGGGGATTGAGAATGATGTCGATGGCGATGGCCAGGGCCAGGAACCAGAAGGGCGTGATCGAATCCCCCGCGCCGCGCTGCGCCATTTGCAGGAACATGAAGAAGTTCATGAACGGCAGGGCGGCGAAGATCAGGCGCAGATAGATCACCGCGTCCTCACGGGCCTCCAGAGGCGTTCCCATCCAGGTCAGGATGGTGGGAGAGAGCCATCCCCCGAGGGCGGCGATCGCGATCGAGAGGCCGACAAAGAAGGTCGTGGCCGTGCCCATGACCCGCTTGACCTTGGGCATGTCGCGGGCGCCGAAGGACTGCGCCACCAGGATGTTGGCCGCCATGCCGACGCCGAAGATGGCGCCCATCATCAGCATCATGACGATATTGGCGTTGCCGAGAGCCGTGATCGCCGCTTCGCCCAGGGTATGGCTCACCCAGATCTGATTGACCGTGCCATTCAGGGACTGGAGGGCGTTGCCGCCCAGAAGGGGCAGCGAGAACACCAAAAGTGTCCGCGTGATGGGGCCTTGCGTGAGATCGCGGCCGCCGCGACCGTGTGAACCTGACGGTCCGGGCCGGATGTCAGAACGCTGCGCGCCATCGCTGGGGGTCTCGGTGATGGCGTCCATGGTTCCTGTATAGGCGGGCCGCCGCTTTATCCAAGCCCGGGGCCGTGTTTTTCCGCGCCGATGTCGATGCGGAAAACACGAACGGCGGACCGGTTTTCACCAGTCCGCCGCCGAGTTATCGCGAGTCCAGAAGATATACGGGGGCGGAGCCCCCGCATGATCAGAAGAACTTGTAGTCGATTTCCACGCCATAGGTGCGCGGCGGGGTGACCGAGTAGCTGCTGCCGATCAGCGGGGCTTCGATTGTCGGAACGATCGTCGCCTTGCCGTTGATGAACTGCACATTGTTGCCGGAGTAGCGGTGACCGACGGCGCCGGCGTCATAGCCGATGGTGTTGAACAGGTTCTTGCCGAACAGGATGACCTTGTAGCGGCCGTTCTGCGAGTTCCAGGTCAGACGGGCGTCGAACTGATCCCATGACGGAGCGGTATTGTAGGACCGGGTCAGCAGATTGCCCACCTGGGTGTCCCGCCAGATGTAGCTGGCCGAGGCGTTCAGGGTGCCGGCGGTGAAGTGGAAGGTGTAGTTCGCATTGACCGCGATCTTGTTCCGCGGCGCGTTGGGCAGACGGTTGCCTGTCAGGTCCTGGAACTTCTGCGTGCCGCCGGTGTAGACGTCCGCCGTATAGGGCGTCTTCGCCGTGTTCGGCAGCGGCTTGGCGCCGGGGCCGATGGCGTCCGGATCGACCACGTCGACGACCTGGCCTGACGTCGAGAAGGCGTCGAGGTAGGAGTAGTCGAACAGGAAGGCTAGGTCCTTGGTCGCCTGCCAGGTGGTTTCCAGTTCCACCCCGCGGGAGATCGCGGTCGGGACGTTGTAGAACGTCGTCGCCGACTGCGTCAGACCGCCGGTGTTGAGGTTCACGGTCAGCGGGATCTGCAGGTTGGAGTAGTTGTACCAGAACGCCGCCACGTCGGTGGTCAGGCTGTGCATCCAGGTCTTCTTGTAGCCCAGCTCGAAGGAGTCCACGTGCTCGGAGTCGGTGTAGGGCTGGAAGCTCAGCACCGTGAAGATGCCGATGTTGTAGCCACCCGACTTATAGCCACGGCTGTACTTGGCGTAGACCAGGGTCTGGGAGTCCGGCGTCCATTCGATGCCGGCCGTGCCCGTGACCGCCTGCCAGCTGGCATTGTAGAGGCGGGTGGCGAAGCCGGTCTTGGGGTCGTAGGTGGTCGGACCGACAACGCCGGTGGGCAGTTCCACATTGCCCGTGACCAGGTTGTGGCCGGAGTCCACCACGGTGCCGACCTGGGTCAGGTCGATGGCCGGGGTGTAGCCGCCCAGGACATTGGGGTTGGCGCCGCAGGCGGCGACGGCGAAGCAGAGGATCCGGACGGTTTCCGAACCGAACTTCTGATCGTGCGAGTAGCGCAGGCCGCCGGTGAACTTCCAGTTTTCGTTGAACTTGTAGTCCACCTGACCGAACACGGCGTAGGACTTGTTGGTCACCGAGGGGCGGTTGTCGAAGCGGCGGAAATCGGTCTGGCCGGCGCACACGCCGCCGGTCTTGTTGCAGACGGCCGGGAACGGACCGTTCCACTGCGCCTGGTTGGGGTTCTCGGTGTAGACGGGCTGCTGATAGTGCTGACGGTAGAAGTAGCCGCCGACCACCCACTGCAACGGACCGGGCGTGGTCGAAATGATGTTGATCTCGTGGCTCCAGAACGCGTTCAGCTCCTGGTAGCGGAAGTTCTCCTGCGGGTTGATGACCAGCGGTTTGCCGAGCACGCCGGGGATCGTGTAGCTGGTGATCGGCGCGTTGTAGCCGGGGTTGTCCACGCCGCCGCTCGGGCCGGTGAGGATGTAGTGATAGTTCACACCGCCGGTGACGTATTTGATGTCCGCGAAGGGCAGGTGATAGGTCAGGTGCGCCGCGATCGTATAGGCGTAAGGCAGATCGACCTTGTAGGGGACGGCCCGGGCCTCGACCCAGGGGCTCTGCTGCGCCGGATTCACGCAGCCGGTCGGCGAGGCGTTGACCACATTGGTCAGGCCGGCCGCCGCGCCCTGGCAGCCATAGCCCGGGTTCAGCTGGGTGGCGGCGTTGCCATATTCGCTGGTCTCATAGGGGAACGGGGTCCAGCCGGCCGAGGCCGCGCCCGGGCCGCCCGAACCGTTGGCCCACTGATTCATCCCGACCTTGGCCCAGAAATCGAGCTTGTCGTTGATTTTCCACTGGATCTGACCTTCGAGGTAGAAGGTTTTGATGACGTTGCCTTCGTCAGCCGCGCCGGGGACGATGTTCTTCACCCAGCCCTGGGACTGCTTTTCGAAGCTGCCGGACAGACGGGCCTGGATGTTGTCGGTGATCGGGCCGGAGATCGCGCCTTCGATGATGTAGTGATCGTAGTTGGCGTAGGTGCCCCGCAGTTCGGCGTAGGGCGAGGTCGTGGGGTGGCGGGAGATGATGTTGATCGCCCCGCCGATGGCGTTACGGCCGTAGAGGGTGCCTTGCGGACCGCGGAGCACTTCCACGCGGTCGAGGTCGAGGGACGAGCGGCCGGCGGCAACCGCGAAGGTCTCATACAGACCATCGTCATAGTTGGCGACCGATGCGTCAGCCGAAAGCA
>CAIQJF010000061.1 GCA_903872075.1 uncultured Caulobacteraceae bacterium
GCTCAGCTTCAGACCGTAGGCCTGACCTTCGAGCCGGACCTCAACCTGGATCGACCGGGCGATCTCCATGCCGATGTCGCTGAGCTCCTCGAGCTTCCGGCGACGCTTTTCCGTCCCCGCGATGGCGGGGTTCGGGGCATCTTCGAGATCGGTCTCGGCGGCGGACATGGCACATCATCACATATTGCAATATGCAAGTCAAGGGCCGGGGCGGTTGGGCGCGAGATCGCTGCCTCTGCGGAGCGCGCTGGCGACACGTCTGTTCAGAGGCGTCGCCTAGAGATCGATCACCCCTTCCTCGATGTCCGCCGGTCGATCCGGGAACACCACGCCATCGGCCTCAAACACCTCCCAGAATTCCGCCCAGGGCAGCACCGACACGGCCTCCTCCTGTCGCACCACGCCGTCGACACGGGATTAGTGGCCCCAGGGATTGCGCAGGCGGATGCGTTCGGCGTCCGCGGAGACCACTTCATAGACATGGGGGAAGGCGATGCCGCCGACCTTGGCCTCGCTGCCCGAGTTCGAGGCGCCGTCTCGCGGGCCGTTCTTCGCGATCCAGGTCGCCGGGGCCGCCTGCAAGGTCGACGCCGCGACCGCGCCGCCGCCGGCCCGCAAGGCGGCGACGATGGCTGTCTGGTTCCGTTGCAGCGTGCCCGCGACCCGCTCGCGCAGTCCGGATTCCAGCGAGGCGTTCGGATGGACATTCTCGGTCCCGACATAGCGACGGCCGGTGAGATACATGGCGGCGCGACTCGGCTGGCCACCGGCGAGCGTATCGGCGGGCCGGCGCCCAGGCCAAGCGGTGAAGGCCTTCTCCACGAGGGCGGGCCAGGGCCAGGCGCCGCCGGATCCCAGCATCCGGCCCTTCTCGACGCGGGTAAGGTTGGCGCTGACGAAGGCGGCGGACGTCCGCAGGACCGAGCTCTTGACCTCGACGTCGTCGGAGACCCCCGTGACCTCCGGCTGGTGAGTGTGCATATCCGATGCGATGCGATGGAACCGCAGCTTGTAGGACGGGGCGGCGATACGCGGGTCGGTCCGGAACAGGCCCGTGGTCACCGCGTCCGGCTCGCGGCGGGCCAGGGACATGAGCGGGCCGAGCAGGAAGCACGATCCCATCATGAACTGGCTGATGTCCTCCGGGTTGGGGCCGTCGGGCGACATGATAGGGCCCGCCAGGTCGCCATGCTCAAGCGGGGTGTTGCGGGTCGGCTCGCCCTCGCGAATGAAGCCTTCGACCGTGTCTTCGCCCATTTTCGTGGACACCTTGGTCCAGTTGCGCCCGAAGAACCCGCCGGGCAGGCGCTCGACGACGGTGACCTTCTTGCCCTCGGGCAGGTCGGCCAGTTTCCTGCTCGAGGTGGTCTTGGCCGCGTAGAGGGGCCGGTCGCTCTTCAGCGTGTCGAACGTTGTCTTCAACGGATCGAATTTGGGCCCGTATCTGACATTGGCGTCATTGGTCGCGTCGACGTCCGCGCGCTGGGCCACGCCCGCACCGCCGCGCATGGCCTGGATCAGGGCGTGGCGCGCCGCCGCGGCGGGCCGGAGGTCGCGGAGCGCCGGGCCATCCGAGACCGACGGCGCGGGCGCACGCGGATTGGGTTCGCCGGCCGGGCGACGCTGGGCGGCGTCCGGCGCCGGGCCTCCCACACGTTCCATGGCCGAGGCCCCCGTCGCCGGGCGCGGACCCTGTGGCGCGCGCGGCGAGCCATGTTGTCACGAACGCGCCAGGGTGGGCAATGCGAGCGAAGGAACGGCCGGGCGCCTATATTCCGGTGAGACCGTCCCACGCCATGCCATGCCAGAGAGTCCCCGCCGTGAAACAATATCTCTGCCCCCACTGCGCCGCCGCCAACCGTGTTCCCGAGGGCCGGGACGCGGGTCAGGCCAAGTGCGGCAAGTGTCATGAGCTGCTGCTGACGGGCGCACCGGTGGAGGTGACGGGCGCGCAGCTGGCGGCGCACCGGGCCGGGACCAAGGGGGCGGCGCTGCTGCTCGACGTATGGGCGCCCCGGTGTGGCCCCTGCCGGTCGATGGCGCCGCAGTTCGCCCAGGCGGCCAAGGCGCTGGAGCCGGACGTACGGCTGCTCAAGCTCAACTCCGACGCCGAACCGGCGGCCGCCAGCGCCTTGGGGGTGAGTGGCATCCCGGCCCTGTTCCTGATCCGCGACGGCAAGGTCATCGCCCAGACCGCCGGCGCCATGCCGGCGACGCAGATCGTCGCCTGGGCGCGGGGGGCGTTAGCTGCGGGCTAGGCCCTCGACGGCTCCGGCGCCCTCCGCCGGGCCAGGGTCTGGAGCGCCCGCACGCCCACCGGTGGATCGGCCTGCCAAGGCAGAAAGAACAGGCGCTTCGCCAGTTTGCCACGCACCCGGTCGATCTGCGCCTGTTCGCCCCCAAGACGTTGCTGCAGCAACGCGTCCCGGGTCCCTGCGGCGAGCAGGCTCTTGTTGATGATCCAGGCGTAGGGCTCGATCTTCGCGCGGCGCAGGTCGTCCTGCAGGGCGGCGGCCTGGGATACCGGCGTGGTCTCGGGCAGGGTAACCAGCAGGATGCGCGTATAGTCCGGATCCTGGAGACGCATCAGCGGCGTGACGATCCGGCCGGCGGCGCCCGCCGTCTGGCGGATCATCTGGCGATGATAGGCGCCCGTCTCATCCATCAGCAGCAGGGTGTGGCCGGTGGGCGCGGTGTCGAGGACCACGAAGGCGCTGCGCGCCTGGGCGACGATATGCGAGAAGGCATGGAAGACGGCGATCTCTTCCGTACACGGAGAGGCCAGATCCTCGCGCAGCAGCGCCTGGCCCTGTGGGTCAAGTTTCGGACCGCGCTGGGCCATGATCTTGGCGATGTAGCGCTCTGTTTCCGCCTTCGGATCGATCCGGTCGACCTGCAGGCCGGCCACTTCACCGGTGAGGGTCATGGCCAGATGGGCGGCGGGATCGGTGGTGCTGAGATGCACGCCATGACCGCGCTGAACCAGACCCAGGGCGATGGCGGCGGCGACCGTGGTCTTGCCGACCCCGCCCTTGCCCATCACCATGATCAGTCCCCGGCCATCGGCCGCCAGCAGGTCAATCAGCCGATCCAGGGACGGGAGGTCGTCGGCGAAGGTTTCGGCCAGGGGGTCTTGCGGCGACAGCGTGGTCGTCATGGTGGCCCCCAGCAGAGACCGGAGGGCGCTTACTCCCATCATCTCGAACGGGCGCAACGGAATGTCGTCGCGCGGCAGGGCCCGCAGCGCCGGCGCCATGCCCGCGAGGGCGTCCTGGCCCTGAGCCTCAAGCGACATGGCGGTCGCGTCCGAGCGGTCGCCGGCCCGGAACACGCCGTTGACGGCCAGATGCTGGTTCGAGAGACCGAGCGCGGCAAGCTCGACTGAGGTCCGCGCCGCTTCGGCAATGGCGCTGACTTCCGGGCGCGTGACCAGGATGACGGTGGTGGCCGCCGGATCGCAGAGCGCCGCCATCGCCGTCCTGAAGCGCGCCTCCTGTGTCTTGAGGCCGGAGTGCGGCCCCAGGCACGAGGCGCCCTGATCGTTGTCCGCCAGGAAACCGCTCCACGCCTTCGGCAGGCTGAGGAGCCGAAGCGTGTGACCGGTGGGCGCGGTGTCGAAGACGATGTGGCCGTAGGCCCCGTCGTCGTCGGCCAGATGGTCGACGAATTCGTCGAAGGCGGCGATCTCGGTGGTACAGGCCCCCGACAATTGCTCCTGGACGTTGCGCCAGTCCTCCTCGGAGGTGTCCGGCGGCATCTGCGCCAGGACCCTGGCGCGATAGGATTCGGCGGCGGCGGTGGGATCGATGTTTAGCACCCACAGGCGCGGCGCGCCTGGGACGGCGACAGGAAAGTCGCGCAACGGCGCGTTCAGGATCTCGTCGAGATTGGAGGCGGGATCGGTGCTGACCAGAAGAACCGACTTGCCGCTGTCCGCCAGCGACAAGGCCGACGCGCAGGCGATCGAGGTCTTGCCCACGCCGCCCTTGCCCGTGAAGAACAGGAATCGAGTGGGGCGGGTCAGGAAGCCCGGCGGCTGAGTTGCTGCCGCGGATCGGCCGGACATCTGCGCTCAGCCCTTCACCTCCGTCGTCGGCCGATCGTCGCCGGCGGCGATCTCGTCATGCCAGTGACCATCCTTGTCTTCCCAGGAGATGCCGCGGTCGGTGTCCGACAGGCGCTGCTCGCGCGCCGCGCGGTCGGCGGCGTGGCGCGCGAGGTCATGGGTCGGGAAGGTTTCGGAGAACACGCCGTCGGCCCGATAGGCCCAGCCGCCGTCATGTTCGACGATCTCATAGACAAGCCTACTCATCTGTATGTCCTCGGCCGCAACGGCCCGAAACGCATGGACCGGATTCAGAAGTGATGGGTGCAGAAGGCGACCAGCAGGATGAGGGGGATTGGCACGCCGAGCACGACCATAAGGATAGAGCGCATGACAGAACACTTTCCGCGATCGAGATCGCTACATACCCGGAACGCGCCATGCCCCGGTTGGTTCAGAACAACGCCTATCGACCGCGGCGCTTCATGGCCGGCGCCTGACAGCGCGCCGTGGTTTCCGTATGTTCCACCGACCGTCGCGGTCGCGACGGCTTTGGAGGTTGCGCATGCGATCCGCTGAATTGTCTCCGGCAAAGGGCCTGTCGATTGCCGCCCGCCTGACGGGGTTTGCCGTGTCGGCGGCGACCGGCCTGGCGCTTTGCGCCTCAGCCGCCGCCGAACCGCAGGCGAAGGCGCGGCCGCCGTCCCCCTTCCAGGCGCAGTTCGACGCCGAACTCGCCAGACACGGCGTCGTGGGCGGCGCGTTCGCCCTGGTGCGGGGCGCGGGTCCGGCAAGCCTGGGGTTCCATGGGCTGGCGCGGCTGGACAGCGGCAAGGCCGTGGAGGCCGAGACGGCCTATAACTGGGCGTCGATCACCAAGACCTTCACCGCCATCGCCATCCTGCAGTTGCGCGACCGCGGACTGCTCAAGCTGGACGACCCGGCCGTGCGGTATGTGCCGGAACTGCGCCAGGTCCACGACGCCTTCGGGCCGGTAGAGGCGATCACGGTGCGCGATCTGCTGGACCACAGCGCCGGCTTCCGCAATCCGACCTGGCCGTGGGACTGCGACGATGGCGCGAACTGCGAGTGGCAGCCGTTCGAGCCCACGAAATGGAGTCAGGTGGCGGCCATGCTGCCCTACACCCATGTGGCCTTCAAACCGGGCAGCCGGTGGAGCTATTCGAACCTGGGCTATGTGTTCCTGGGCCAGATCATCGAACGCCTGAGCGGCGACGATTTCGAGGTCTATGTGGACAAGAACATCCTGAAGCCGCTGGAGATGCACGCCAGCTATTTCGATCAGGCGCCCTATTTCCTTCAGGCGCAGGTCTCGGCCAGCTACCTGCGGGCCGGCGCGGCGGCTCCGGTTCAGGCGCAGCCGTTAGATTTCGACACGGGGATCACCACCTCCAACAGCGGGCTGAAGGCGCCGATCACCGACATGGTGAAATACCTGCGCTTTCTGATCGGCGAGGCGGGAAACACCCGCTACGAGACTGTGCTGCGCCGCGCGTCGCTGGAAGAGATGTGGACCGGCGTCATCCCCATCGCCGCCACGGGCCAGGAGGCCGCCGCCTATACCGCCGGGCCGGGCGGCGAGCCGGCCAGGATGGGGCTGGGATTCTTCGTCTCCGCCTCGCACGGACGCCCCATTGTGTTTCACGACGGCGATCAGGGCGGGTTCACGTCGGAGTTACTGATCGACCCGGCCGGTCGCAACGCCGCGATCTTCGTCTCAAACACCACCGACACCGGCAAGGCCGCCAGCGAGGCCTCGCATTCCGTCTCAAACACCGAGCCCGATCCGGCCAGCGATCCGCGCGTGGCTCTGCGGGAGGTGTTGGTGGAGACCATGTTCACCCCTGCGCCGGAGCGGCGGTAGCCGTCGCCGCCATTAATGTACGTTAACTCCACGCAATGATTTTTACGCTGTAAAGATTTCGCGCAGTCTCAACCCCGTGTTACGGATTCGAAATGAGTCCCAGGTCAAGTTGACGCCCCCGATATTTTGGCTAACGTCCGAGGCGGAGATCGCAAGACGGCCATAGCCGCGACGGTCTCCAGAGGAAACGCAGCCGCTGACGTGTTCGTCGGCCCCAAGGGGATAAGCATGCCAATCAGACAACTGCTCATGGCGTCCTGCGCCGCAAGTCTCCTGGCGATGGCGGCCGGCGCCGCTCATGCCGCCACCGCCGCGGCCTCGGCCGCCGCATCGAAAGACGCCGGCTCCGGCACCACGATCGGCGAACTGATCGTCACCGCGGAAAAGCGCGACATCACCCTGCAGAAGGTCGCCGTGGCGATCTCGGCCTACACATCCGACAAGCGCGACCAGATCGGCATCGACTCCGTTCAGGACATGACCAACTTCACGCCGGGGTTCGTCTACAACACCGGCAACGACCGGGTGACCCTGCGCGGCATCGGCCGCTACACCAACCAGCTGTCCGCCGACTCCAGCGTAGGCGTCTATGAAGACGGCGCTTTCGAAACCTTCACGGTGAAGGCCGGCAACGACTCCATCTTCGTCGACCGCATCGAGGTGCTGCGCGGTCCGCAGGGCACGCTCTACGGCCGCGCCTCCATCGGCGGGGCGGTGAACATCATCTCCCGCAAGCCGACCACCAGCTGGTACGGCGAAGTGCGGGCCATGGTCGACAACTATGGCGCCCATATCGAGGAAGGGGCGGTTTCCGGGCCGATCAACGACAAACTCCAGTTCCGAATCTCGGCGTCAAAGACCGACCAGTCCAAGGGCTATTACAAGAACCTGAGCGGCGGCCCGAGCCAGGGTCAGGTGCGGGACGAGTGGTACTGGGAGGCGCAACTCCAGGGCAAGATGAGCCCGAAATTCGACTTCTGGCTGAAGACCTTCGGCGGCGAGTGGAACGATCTGGGCGGCCAGGCCGGCGGCAAGATCACCAATCAACGGATCGTCGGCCCCGACGGCGTCACGCCAGTCGCCAATCCTTCCTTTGCCCTGCTGACGGGCAACGGCGGCGGCGGCGAGTTCACCGACGCCCTGGTGCCGGCCCTGGGGGCCTATGCGGGGCCGGGCGTCACCAATGTGGTGACCACGAACCCCAGCGGTCTCAACCCTGGCAATTTCAACCTGCACACCATCTACACGACGTTCCCGCAGCAGGTGAAGCTGCACGCCTACTACGGCGGCGTGCTGAAGCTGAATTTCCACTTCACCGGCTTCGATGTGAAATATATCGGCCAGGCGCAGCACTACGCCTACACCACGCGTGAAGAATGGGGCGAAGGCAACCAGCTGGCGACCGGCGTCGTGTCCTACGTAAACCCCAAGGGAACGACGATCTTCCCCAACTCCCTGTTGCTCTATGGCGAGGAACACTTCTTCACCACGCATGAAATCAACATCATCTCGACGAGCGACTCGAAACTGCAGTGGGTCGTCGGCGCCTACAACTTCAACGAGTCGTACTTCCAGCCCGAACAGATCCAGATGCCGGGCCAGGCCAGCCTATCCACCGTGCTGAACTTCAACGGCACGCTGGCGGCGCCCAACCCCGATCGCCTCGTCTATTACGCCTCGGCGCGCATGGGCGCCGAGACCTTCGCCGGCTTCGCCCAGACCGACTGGCAGGCCACCAAGACCCTGAAGGTGACGACCGGCATCCGCTATTCCTTCGACGCCAAATACGGTCTCGACGCGGAGCGGATCATTCTGTTCGGACCGTTGTTCGGCCTGCCGAATATCGGCTTCCAGAATCCGCTGTCGGCCGCCGCCCAACCCGGCGCCCTTGCCGCCACCACGGACCCGACAACCGGAATCACCACCCGCAAACTCGGCGCAAGCTGGGGCGGCGTGACCGCGACGGCCGGTCTGCAGTGGGAGCCCGACCCCTATACCAACGCCTACGCCAAATACAGCCGCGGCACGAAGTCCGGCGGCTTCAACTCCGGTTCAGGTCTGTCGCTGAACGTGGAACAGAAGCCCGAGACGTCCAATGACTTCCAGATCGGCCTGAAGCGCAGCTTCTTCCACACCCTGCAGGTCAACCTCGATCTGTTCTATGACCAGTACTACAACGCCCAGATCCCGATCGGCGTCGCCAACGGCCCGCGGGTGTCCACGGCCATCTACAACATTCCCGAGGCGCGATCCGACGGGGTGGAGGTGGAAGCCACCTGGCAGCCGACCAAGGCGCTGCAGTTTATCGCCAGCTATGGCTATGACGACACCAGCATCATCAACTCGGGCTGCGTGATCAACGACGTGGCCGACCCCAAAGCCACCGGCCCTGGCGCGAAGCCGGGCGCCTGTGTCGCCGGCACCGCGGGACAACCCCAGGATCTGCATGGCAATCAGCTGCCGAATGCGCCGAAGAACAAACTGGCCCTGAACGGGAACTATACGTTCTTCTTCCAGCCGGGGTCGCTGTCGTTTTCGGCCACCTACGCCTGGCGTGACGTGCAGTACGGGTCGATCTTCAACACGCCCTACACCCGCGCGCCGTCCTGGGATCAGGTCGATCTGCGGGCGGAGTGGAAGTCCTCCAACGGCCACTATTCGATCATCGCCTATGGCAAGAACATCTTCGACAAGGCCGGATATCAGGCCGGGCGCACCGCGGTCGCCCAGGCCAGCGGCGTCTATATCATCCAGGACGTGCTGAACCCGCCGGCCCTCTATGGCATCGAGTTCCAGTACCGGTTCTAGAGTCGCTCAGATCTGACGCGATGAACGCCGCCGGTTGAAAGACCGGCGGCGTTTTCGTTTTCATGACGGTTCGGGTGGTTAGGGCGACGGTCGTCTCCGTGATAAGACCGCCCGCCGGATGACTCGGGGTCGGGAGATAGAGAGACGATGAACAGGGTGCTCGTGATTGGCGCCGGCGGCGTCGGTTCGGTCGCCGTCCACAAGATGGCCATGTCCCCGGAGATCTTCTCACACATCACCCTGGCCAGCCGCCGGGTGGCCAAGTGCGACGCGGTGGCGGCTTCGGTGAAGCAGCGCACCGGGGTGACGATCGCCACGGCCGAGGTGGACGCGGACGATATCGACGCCACCGCGGCCCTGATCGACAGGGTGAAGCCCGCGCTCGTGGTCAATCTCGCCCTGCCCTATCAGGACCTGACGATCATGGAGGCGTGCCTGAAGAGCGGCGTGCACTATCTGGACACGGCGAACTATGAGCCGCGCGACGAGGCGAAGTTCGAATATGGCTGGCAGTGGGCCTATCAGGATCGGTTCAAGGCGGCGGGGCTGATGGCCCTGCTGGGCTCCGGCTTCGATCCGGGTGTGACTTCGGTGTTCACCGGCTACACGGCCAAGCACCTGCTCGACCGGATCGACACCCTGGATATCCTGGACTGCAACGGCGGCGACCACGGCCAGCCGTTCGCCACCAATTTCAATCCCGAGATCAATATCCGCGAAATCACCGCGCCCTCGCGCCATTGGGAGAACGGCGTCTGGGTGGAGGGTCCGGCCCTGGCCCACAAACAGGTGTTCGACTTCGAACAGGTGGGCCCGAAGAACATGTACCTCATGTACCATGAGGAGCTGGAATCGCTGGCGAAGTTCCATCCCGGGATCAAACGCATCCGCTTCTGGATGACCTTCGGCGACTCCTATCTGAAACATCTTGAGGTGCTTCAGAACGTCGGCCTGACCCGGATCGACCCCGTGATGTTCGACGGCCGGGAGATCATCCCGCTGCAGTTCCTCAAAGCCCTGCTGCCGGAACCCGCGACCCTTGGGCCGATGACGCGCGGCAAGACTAATATCGGCACGATCTGCACAGGCGTGAAGAACGGCCAGCCCAGGACGGTCTATGTTCTCAACATCTGCGACCATGAGGCCGCCTATGCGGAAACCGGCAACCAGGCGGTGAGCTACACTACCGGCGTGCCGGCGATGATTGGCGCGGCCCTGATGCTGACGGGCCAATGGAAGGGCGCCGGGGTGTTCAACATGGAACAACTCGATCCCGACCCGTTCATGGACATGCTGAACACGCACGGCCTGCCCTGGCAGGTTCGCGACCTCCCCGCGCCGCTGGACTTCTGACGGACCACACCGAGAATGGACACCAAAGCCGCCAGCCCGGGCGCGTTTGCGCGCTTCGATCTGAACCGCGTCCCCTCCCCCTGTTTCGTGGTCGACGAGGCGGCGGTGCGGCGCAATCTGGCCGTGCTGCAGGACGTGGGAACGCGCGGCAGGGCCCGGGTGCTGCTGGCGCTGAAGGCGTTCTCCATGTGGGCGCTGGCCGGCGTGGTGGGCGAGTATCTGGACGGAGCGTGCGCCTCAGGGCTGTGGGAGGCGCGGCTGGCCCGGGAGTACTATCGCGGCGAGCTGACCACCTATTCGCCGGCCTATAAGGCGGAGGATCTGCCGGAACTCCTGCGGCTGTCGGACACGGTGATCTTCAATTCCCCGGCCCAGATCGCCCGGTTCGCCGGCCTGATCGCCGAGGCGCGCGCCGCCGGCGAGGTCTTTGACGTGGGCCTGCGCGTGAACCCCGAGCACAGCGAGGCGGAGGTCGCCAAATACGATCCCTGCCAGCCCCTCTCCCGGCTTGGCTTTCCCGTCTCGCAGCTAGGCGCTGAGCATCTGGACGGGGTCGACGGCCTGCACATGCATGCCCTCTGCGAGCAGGACTTCGCGCCGCTGGCGCGGATCTGGCAGTCGCTGGAGCCGAGGCTGACAGGGCTGATGGGTGACCTGAAGTGGATCAATCTCGGCGGCGGTCACCACATCACCCGCGCCGACTATCCGCGCGAAGACCTGATCGCCTTCCTCCGCCAAATCTCAGAGCGTCACGGCGTAGCGGTCTATCTGGAACCCGGCGAGGCCATCGCCCTGAACGCCGGCATCCTGGTGGGCGAGATTCTCGATCTGTTCGACAACACCGGATCTGTGGCCGTCACCGACATCTCGGCCACCTGTCACATGCCCGATGTGCTCGAGGCGCCCTATCGGCCGGCGATTCTGAACGAAGCCGAAGCCGGCGTTCAGGTGAGGCTCGGCGGACCCTCCTGTCTGGCCGGCGACATCATCGGCGACTACGTCTTCGCCGCGGCCCCAGCGCCGGGGACGCGGATCGCGTTCCTCGATCAGGCCCACTACTCGATGGTGAAGACCAACACCTTCAACGGCGTGCCCCTGCCGGCCATCGCCTTGTGGAACAGCGACACCGACGCCCTGCGCCTGGTCCGTGAGTTCGACTACACGGATTTCCGCGACCGTCTGTCCTGACCGGGGCGGATCCGGTCAGCCCCCGGCCTTCTCCGCCCGCAACCGGACGTTGAGGGCGACGCTGGCGTCCATTCTGGCCAATTGCTCCGGCGTGGCCTCGGTCTGGTGGCGCGCTTTCCACTCGGCCTGAGGCATGCCGTAGACGGCCTGGCGGGCTTCATCCCGGCCAATGGCGCCCTCGGAGGCTTCGCTGACCCAGTCGGCGAGGCAGTTCCGGCAGAACCCCGCCAGTCCCATCAGATCGACATTCTGCGCGTCCGCGCGCATCCGCAGGTGGTCGATCAGGCGGTGAAAAGCGGCGGCGGCAAGGCGGTCGTCGATCTGAGTCATGAGCGTTCCAGGGGCGAGGCGGTTGTCTCCTCAGTCTATCGCCCCGCACCGCCAAGTCGAGGCGGCGACCAAGGCGTCACCAACTCCGCAGGCGGCGCAATTGCGGGGCCTTCTTGTGCTGATTGACGCCCATGCGCCGCAGCAGGGGCTGAAGGGCGTCGATGGCCTCGAAGATATAGGGACCCTTGTTCAGCATGACGCACTCGGACCGGCCGGCCATCGCCGCGTCAGTCATCTCGCCGCGGGACGGCGCGCCCTCGGTCACCAGATGTTCCAGGACCTGCGTCGCCCAGATCACCGGAACATCGGCAGCCTCGGCCAGCCAGAGGATCTCCTCCTGCATCTCCGCGGTGCGTGTGAAGCCAATTTCCACCGCCAGGTCGCCGCGGGCGATCATGATCGCCGCCGGCTGGCGACTGGCCGCCTGAACGATGATCTCCGGAAGGTTGACGACCGCCAGGGCGGTCTCAATCTTCAGGACCACCGCCATCGACCGCCAGTCGTCTGGGCGCAGTTCCTCAAGGGCCTCCTGCAGCATGCGCACGTCGCCGGCAGATTGAACGAAGGAGAACTCAACCCCGTCGGCGCGGGCGGCGACGAACGCGAGGTCGACGCGGTCCTTCTCTGTCAGAGCGTCGATCCCAAGGCGGCGGTCAGGGAAATTCAGGCCCTTCTCCGCTTTGAGGCGCATCCCTCGTTCCGGCGCCGTGACGACACGGGCGATCAGGCCCCAGGCCTCGACCGACTCGATGCGCGCGCCCAGCTTGCCGTCATTGACGAACAGCCGCTCGCCCACGTTCGCTCCCGCCAGCGCTTCCGGCAGGGTACATTCCGTCGCATACGCAAGGTCCGCGTCCGCCGCGGCCAGGCGGCCAGGGCCGGCAATTCCGAAAATGTCGCCCCGCTTAAGCCGCCCCCCGTGCTTCGGCCCCCTTACCGCGCCAGTGCGGATCTTCGGGCCGGCGAGATCCATGAACACCTTCACCGTCGCGCCGGTGGCCGCCTCGGCGGCGCGAAGGTGCGCGATCATACGACCCCATTCTTCCGGACCGCCATGCGCGCAGTTGATGCGCACGGCCTGCACCCCGCGGCTCGCCAGGCCAAGCATGAAACCCGGATCGTTGGCGGCCCCAGCGGGACAGGTGACCAGCAAGGCCGCGGTTCCGGGCGCGGCTGCCGGACCGAGCAGTTCACGGGTGTTCCGCGCCAGCCGCCGCTCGCCGGCGAACACCGCCGGGTTCGGCAGGACGACCTCGACCGCCCGGCCGAGCAGGGCCTTCAGCGCCGTCCGCACGGCGAGAAGCGCCGGCATGACGCGGCTTTCCAGCCGCCCGAGGGACGAAAGACCAAGCGCCGTCAGCCGCCGTTGAAGCGGTCGCAGATCGCGTCGGCGCAGCGCCATGTAGTGGGCGAGGTTCAGGGCGCTCTTAGCGAAGCCCGGCCGTTCAGACGCCGGGGCCCAGGCGCGAACCTCGGCGGTCCCTTCCCTCTCCACCGTCGCGATCAGCGTCTCGACCTGCGCGAGCAAGCCTTCCAAGCTGTTAGGGCTGACGGATGTCGCCGTGGGTCCGGTCATGGCCGCTCCTGGAAGACGCGACTGCCGGAAGGCGCGCGGTGTCATACTCGGAGGTAACTCCCGAGACGCGGCAAACTCCTTGAGCGATGTCGTGAATTGTTTGTGACAGCCGCGCTGCCACGCCGCTTCTTCCTACGCCACGGGCTTCCGCGCCGACTTCGGCGCCAGCGGCAGGGTGAAGCGGAACTCGGCGCCGCCTTCGACGCCCGGTTCGAACCACAATTCGCCGCCGTGAGCCTCGATGATGCGACGGCAGATCGACAGGCCGACGCCCATCCCTTCTCGCTTTGTCGAGACGAACGGTGAGAACAGGGTCGTCATGCTGTCATTGGCGACGCCGCCACCGTTATCGGCGACCCGCACCAGGCACATGCCCTCCGCCCGCACCTCGGCGGCAATGCTCAACTGGCCTGGGCGCGGTTGATCGCGCATGGACTCCACGGCGTTGCGGATCAGGTTGACCAGAACCTGCTGCACCTGGATGCGGTCGGCCAGCACCCGCGCGGCCGCCCTCGGAATTCTGCGCGAGACGGTAACTTTCATGGCGGCGGGATTGGGCAGGGCCAGGGCGAGGGAGTCGTCGACGAGGAGGGCGAGATCCTCGACCTGGGTATCGGCTTCGCCGCGGGCGATGAATTCTCTCAGCCGCCGCAGGATTTCACCGGCGCGAACGACCTGATTCTCGGCGTGGCGCGCGGCGCGAAGGATTCGCTGCTGCCTGGCCGCGTCGGCGGGCCTGTCCTGATCCCTGACCATTATCTCGATGGCGCCCACGGCGGTGCCGACGGCGGCGAGCGGCTGATTGAGCTCGTGGGCGATCGCGGCGGCCATCTCGCCCATGGCGCTGAGGCGCGAGGTGTGGGCGAGCTCGGACTGAAGTTCCAGCAGACGCTCGCCACGCTTGGCGACCTCCACCCGGTCACGCAGAATCTCGGTAACATCCATGCACACGCCGATAATGCGATCCAGACGCCCACGTGGGTCGTAGCCGTAGCGCACCACACCCTGCAGATCGCGGTACTCACCGTCGGCATGCATGATCTTGAACGTCACGGTGCGGCCCGGCGCCTTGGTTCGCGCATCGTCGATCAGGAGGGCGCCGCTACGGGCCCGATCGTCCGGATGCACCAGCCGGGCCCAGACGGCCTGATCGGATCCAAGTCCGCCGGGTTCGAGCCCGAGCAGCTGCTCGAGTTGCGGGGAAAACCGTGACTTTCCCGAACGGGGCGCGAAGTCGATGACTCCCAGCTCATAGCCGGCCACGACCTGCTCGAAGCTTTCGGTGCTGTCGCGGAGGGCCGCGGCCGAGATCTTGAGGTCGGTGACGTCGGTCATGGTCTCGACCAGCTTCAACTCGGAGTCGGCCTGCGGCCGGTCGACGATGACGCGCGTCGCAACCCATAGGCGCCGGCCGTCCTTGGTCGTCTGACGCACCTCGCCGGCCCACTCGCCGGTGCTGCGCAGGATGGCGATGATCTCGTCCATCGGAGCGGGATATTCGGTCTGCAGCAACTCGGGCACGCGACGGCCGACCGCCTCCGCTGCCGTAAAGCCGAACAGGGCCTCGCAGCCGCGCGGCCAATATTCCACCACGCCCGACTCGCTGTGGATGATCACCGGCGAGCGTTCGACGGCCTTGGCCAAGGTCGAGGCCTGACGCCGCTCGAGCCACAAACCGCGCAGCGCCCCTAGGCCGACCAGGGCCAGGGCGATCGAACTGAGTTCGGCGTTCAGCATCGGCGCCACGTCGGCGCCGAAGGCGCCCTGCCGCACCGCCAGACTCATGATCGCCGCGGCGACGATCGGCAGCAGCATCACCGGCATCAGGACGCGCGCCAGAATGACCGAGCGATCCGATCCCGTAAGCGTGCTCAGCCAACCGCGCTCGCCGCGGATCAACACCATCCATCCCACGAGCACCAGCACGAGCAGGGCGAACTGCACGCCCAACGTGTCGGGCGCGAACAGCCTGCCGAAGCCGCGGCTCGAACTCAGCCAGGCCAGTTGCCAGAGGGCGCCGTACCAGAGCGCGCCCCGGAGGATCATCATCGCCGACAGGGCGGTGCGGGGGGCTCCGCGCAAAAGGGCGAGAGGCAGGGTCGCGCCGGCGAGGAGAAAGAGCCCGCCCATGACATAGCGATCCCATCCGGCGGCGAAGGACAGGGGCCCCCCGGTCCAGGCGCCTGACGCGGCCAGGAGGGGGTCCATCGATGGCGACGGCAAAGGGTCATCAGACCCAGCGAGACCATGCCGATCAGCCCCAGGATGGCCGCGGACGCCAGCGTCACCCAGACCCGACGCCAGGTGGCCGACGTCTGGGCGACCGCCGCCACGAACGTGCCGAGCAAATAGCCGGTCTGTAGGGTCGGCCCCTGTCCCGGCCGGCTGGTGGCCCAGAGAACGAAAAAAAACACGGTGAACGTCAGGGCGATGTAGGATACCGCCACGACCGCCTGGGCTCTGCGCGACAGCGTTCGGGGGGTGCTCGCCATGCGGTTCGCTGCCTCGCCTCCTGATCCACCCCTGAGCCATAGGCCTAACCCAGCGACCACGGCGCGGCAATGACCCCCGTAGGCGGAGTCCAGCGTGAAAAAGCGGCTGGCCAGGGTCTGAATAGCGCACCGCGGACCGGCGCGTTGCCCCCGGCAGGCGCGGCGCCTAAGAACTGCCGGGGCGGCGGCAGGATCAAAGACCGGCCGCCCAAGGAGAGATCTTGTCATGCGGACGATGTTGGCGCTTGCCGCCTGTGCAACCCTTGCCTCCGCCGCCTGCCAGGCGGCTGATCCCTTGCGCACCGGAACCGACGCCGTGCGCGACCAGGCCCTGAGCGACCCGACCGCCTATGCGGTCGTGGCCTCGCTCTCCACCGAGGTGGGCCCGCGCGTGGCGGGGTCCGAGGCCGCGGCCCGGGCCCGCGACTGGGGCGTGGCCAAACTCAAGGCGCTCGGCTTTTCCAAGGTGCATGCGGAGCCGTTCCCGATCACCGCCTGGGCGCGGGGAGCGGAATCCGCCGTGTTGACCGCGCCCTATGGCGCCGGACTGGCGATCCTGGGCCTCGGCGGGTCGGTCCCCACGGCGCCTGACGGGGTGGAGGGCGAGGCCGTCATTTTCCGCGCCTACGCCGACCTTCTCGCCGCCCCGCCGGGATCGCTCGCGGGCAAGATCGCCGTGGTGACCCAGCCCATGGCGCGAACCCAGGAAGGCTCCGGCTATGGCGCGGCAAGCCCGATGCGGCGATCGGGGGCCAGCGAGGCCGCGCGACGGGGCGCGCTCGCCTATCTCGTCCGCTCCCTGGCCACGGGAGTCTCCCGCGAACCGCACACCGGCGCCCTGAACTATGCGCCCGACGCCACCAAGATTCCGGCCGCCGCCCTGTCGGTGATCGACGCCCAGAAACTCGACCGACTGGCCGCCACCGGCGCGCCGATCCGCATCCGCCTGAAACTCGCGTCCACAAGCGCGCCTGCAACCGGTTGGACGGTGGTGGGCGACATTCCCGGAACGGAGCATCCCGAACAGGTGATTCTGGTCGGCGGGCACCTGGATTCCTGGGATCCGGGGACGGGCGCCATCGACGACGGGGCGGGGATCGCCATCGCCACGGCCGCCGCCCGCCTCGCCGGAGCGCCCGCGCATCCGCCGTTGCGAACCCTGCGCGTGGCCATGTTCGGGGCGGAGGAAATGGCCTTTACCACCGCGGCCTTCACCGCCGCCCATAAGGCCGAGGTCGGCGACATCGTCGCCATCGGCGAGAGCGATGAGGGCGCCGACAACGTCTGGTCGGTGCAACTGCCGGCGGGCGCATCTGGGCTGCCGCAGATGCGGACCCTGGCCGCGAGCCTGGCGCCGCTCGGAATCTTCGTCTCCCCCGAACCGGCCCGGTTCGGGGGCTCCGACATCGCCGGGCTGGCGGCGGCCGGCGCGCCGGTGGTCGACTTCCGCCAGGACGCCAGCCGCTATTTCGACTGGCACCACTCCTCCGAAGACACGCTGGACAAGATCGACCCGGCGCAACTGAACCAGAACGTCGCCGCCTGGGGCGCCTTCCTGTACATTGTCAGCCACTCCGACGTGTCGTTCCGGCCACAGCCCACGGCCGCCAAACCCTAGGCCGCAGACAAGCCAGGGCGGGCCTCATCGAGGGCGCCGCCGGCCTCGCGGCCGGCGGCGCAGACGCGTGCGAGGCTTAGCCTGTCAGGCGACGGCGATCGCCGTCCTGCGACGCGACCGCAAGGCGACCCCGAGTCCGCCGAAGCCAACCAGCATCAGGGCCCAGCTCGCCGGCTCCGGCACGCCGGTCGCGCCGTTGAAGGTGACTTCGCTGATGAAGGTCCAGGCGTTGGGATTGCTGTCCGGCATCAGGGTGAGGGAACTGCCCGACAACGACAGGCCGGAAACGGTGAGCCACTCGGACGACGCCGAGAAGGACGTCACGACAGGCGTATAGGAGACGCCATTGATGACCAGCGTGCCCGGCGCCGACACACCGCCGACGCCCGTGTTGTCCACCGCGACCGAAACGCTGGTGACAGTCGACGGACCGGCGAAATGGAAGGTGATCGTGGGCTCGCTATGATACTGGAATTGCCAGCCGACGTAGGGGCCGGCGCCAGCCTGATTGGATACGATGACCAAGGATCAGGCGAGGCGTAGCCGTCGGTCAGCACGCCCAGGCCACCGCTGAGCGGAGCGTGATCAGTCGTCTTGGCGCCGGACCCGGTGTAGTTCGCATCCCAATAGTTGTAGGCGCCGCCGGAGGCGTTACCGTCGCCGTTCTGCATGTCGTAGCTCGTGACGCTCAAGGGCCCCGCCGCGGCCGTCGTGGCGCCAAGGCCCATCGTCAAGGCGATCGCCACACCCGCGACCTTCATTCGAACGCGCATGATCCAAATCCTTCGTCTGGTTTGAAAGTCGACATTTTAAGAAAATCCCCCCCCAACACAAGGCTGGCAATCCATCACCACATTTTCGCCTAACCTCGCGCTCGATCCCGTCCGCGGAACTGCGGGAAGGTCTTGACGCCCATGGCGAGCTGTCTCCAGAAGCGGTGATGTCCGACACCGCCGCGCAGGGCGACATCGCCGCCGAGCCGCCGCCGGGCGTGGACGAACTGCCGGTTCTGTCCGGCGCGGCGCTCTGGGGGACCGGGGTGCTGCTGGCCTTGGCCAATTTCGTCTCGGTGCTGGACCTGACCATCACCAACGTCTCGGTGCCGACGATCTCAGGCTCCATGGGCGCCTCGATCGGTCAGGGCACCTGGGTGATCACCTCCTACGCCGTGGCCGAGGCGGTGACCGTGCCGCTGACCGGGTGGCTGGCCGGACGGTTCGGCTCCTCGCGGGTGCTGGTCGCCGCCCTGCTGGCCTTCGCCGTCGCGTCGTTTCTCTGCGCCCTCTCCCCGACCATCGGGGTGCTGGTAGGCTTCCGGGTGCTACAGGGCATGACCGGCGGTCCGCTGATGCCGCTATCCCAGACCCTGCTGCTGCGGCTGTTCCCCAAACATCTGCAGCCGGCGGCCATGGGCCTGTGGAGCGTCACCACCCTGGTGGCGCCGATCACCGGGCCGATTCTGGGCGGCGCCTTGTGCGAGAGCTTCGGCTGGCCGGTGATCTTCCTGATCAATGTGCCGGTGGCCATTGGCGCGGGGCTGCTGGCCTGGCGGGTGGTGGTCCGGGGCCGCTATCGGCCGATCAAGGCGCCGTTCGATACGGTGGGCCTGATGCTGCTCATCGCCTGGGTCGGGCTTCTCCAGATCATGCTGGACCTGGGCAAGGACGCAGACTGGTTCGCCTCGCCGTTGATCGTGGCCATGGGTTGCGGCTCGGCGGTGTCCTTCGTCGCCTTCCTGATCTGGGAGCTGACCAGCGACCATCCGATCGTCAACCTGCGGGTCTTTCGCCACCGCGGCTTCTGGGCGGCCATGGTGATCTTCGCCTGCGCCCTGGGCGCCTTCTTCGCCACCAATGTGCTCACCCCGCTCTGGCTGCAGACCAACATGGGCTACACCGCCACCCAGGCGGGCATCGCCACCGGCGCCACCGGCATCCTGGCCGTGGCCGCAGCGCCCATCGCCGCCATGCTGGTGGCGCGCATCGATGCGCGCATCGTCGCCTGCACGGGCATCGGCTGGCTGATGATCACCGCCCTGATGCGCGGCACGGCCAACACCGACATGAGCTTCTGGCAGGTCTGGGGCGTCCTGGTGCTGGTCGGGATGGCCATGCCGACCTTCTTCATGCCCCTGACCCTGCTGGCGATGGGATCGGTGGACACGTCGGAGACAGCCGCCGCGTCGGGCCTGGCCAGTTTCGTGCGCACCCTGTCCGGCGCCTTCGCCACCTCGATCGTCACCACCCGGTGGGAAAGCTCGGCCGCCGCCTTCCATGCCGACCTGGCAGGCCGCAGCCCGCGCCTGGGCGAGCCGATCAGGCTGCTCACCAGCCAGGGGATCGCCCCCGAGCGCGCCCTGGCCGTGGTCAATGACATCGTGGACCGCCAAGCTGTTCTGCTGGCCACCAACCATCTGTTCTGGGAGATCGCCATGGTGTTCGGCTTCGGCACACTGCTCGTGTGGCTGCTGCCCCGGCCGGTCCGCGAGGTGGACATCTCGGGGACGCATTGAGCGCCCGGCGTGAGCAAATCAGTTTCGATTTTCACGAAACCGGCCTAGGCCTGGGTCTCATCTTTGCCTGGGCTCCGCGGGAGCCGCGCCAGGAGGACCCCCGACATGTCACACACACCCCACCCGCGGATCGCCGACCGCAAGACATCCGGCGCCGCGACGGTTGCCGACGAACTGAACGGCTTCAACGGCTGGCTGGCGGTGAAGATCACCAACAGCGTCGGCACCATGTGGTGCGCCTACGCCTTCGCCGCCCTGGCGCTGGTGAGCCTGCCTGAGGCCATCAAGGGCGGCACGGCGCCGCTGATCGCCTGGATCGCCCAGACCTTCCTGCAGCTGGTGCTGTTGTCGATCATCATGGTCGGCCAGAAGGTGGCGGCGGCGGCATCCGACAAGCAGGCTTTTCAAACCTATAAGGACGCCGAGGCGCTGCTCGACATCACCGACAGCATGCACAAGCTGCTAAAGGCCAATACCGAACTCACCGAGCAGATCCACAAGCTGGTGACGGAGAAGGAGGCTGCCTGAGTTCCGCGCTCAGGCGACGGGTTCGGCGGCGACGAAGTTCTCCCAGGTGGCCATGTAGCGCAGGAACCGCGCGCCCAGGCCTTCGGCGGCGAGGTAGTCGCGGGTGACCGGCAGCGGCGCGGGCTGGAAGTCGAGATCGGCCCGGGCGCGCTCTGGAAAGTCATGGTGCAGGATGGCGGCGCGGCCGATCAGCACGAAATCCACCCCCTCGGCCAGCAGGCGTTCGGCGATGCGCGGGGTCATGATCTTGCCCGCGACGCCGAGGCGGGTCTGGCCGCGCGGCAGGTCGGCGAACCAGCCGGTGAGGGAGCGGCCCTTGTGCTCGACCTCCTCCGGTTCCTTCGAGGCGTCCCACATGGACATGTCGATGTAGTCGAGCTTGCCGCCGGCCATCAGGTCCTGGGCGTAGTCGCGCATCTCGGCCAGGCGCAGGCCATAACGCTCGGGTGACAGGCGCAGGCCAAGCTGGAAGCCCGGCCGGCAGACGGCGCGGATGCCGTCGATGATCTCGGCGATCACCCGGGAGCGGTTCTGCAGCGAGCCACCGTAGCGATCGTCGCGCCGGTTCTCGGTCAGGGACAGGAACTGGGTGAGGATATAGCCATGGGCGCCATGCAGCTCGACGCCGTCGAAGCCGGCGAGCTCGGCCCGGCGGGCGGCGCTGATGAAATCCTGGATCAGTTGCTCGACCTCGGCGGTAGATAGGGCTCGCGCGCCGGTGGCCGGATCCTCCGACGGGCCGACGGGCTGGGGCACGCAGCGCTTGGGCGAGCGGATGCCGGCGTGATGCAGCTGCAGGGCGGCCACCCGGCCCTGCGCCTTGATCAGATCGGCCAGGCGGGTGAAGCCCTCGATATGGTCGTCGGAGGTGATGCCGAACTGACCCTGGCCGCCCTTGCCCTGGGGCTGGACGTAACAGGCCGAGGTCATGACGAACCCGAAGCCGCCCCGGGCGCGCATGCCCAGCCACCGCTCCTCATCCGGCGTCACCCGCCCGTCGGGCGTGGCCTGATCGCTGGTCATGGGCGCCAGCATCAGGCGGTTCTCCATGGCCGGCCCGCGGGCGAAGGTCAGGGGCTCGAACAGGGGCGAGGCGGTCATGGAAGGGCGGCTCCGGACGTCAGTCGGGCATTGTGGCGGGGCCGGAGGGTTGGATGCAACCGCCTAACGCTGGCGGACCTCCAACGGCCCCGGCTCGCCGATCAGGGTGACGGCCGCCCAGTAGGATGGGACGGCGCGCCGGGCGCTGGGGATGAGGGTGGCGTGGAAAGCCAGCTGCAGGGTGCGTGTCCAAAATATCCCCATCGCCCGGAATCGTTCGGCCGGGGCCGGCCCGGTGTTGCCCTGCGGGCGTCCGGGCGCCTACGATCGAGCCGAAATTGCATGGGGCCTGACAGTATGACGAAGGCTTTTCTTCTTTGCAGCGCGATGGCGGGCCTCGTGCTCGAGGCCAGCCTGGCGCACGCCCAGACCGAAGCCGCCGCCGGCGCCAGCGCGCCCACGCTGACTGAAGAGATCATCGTCACCGGCAGCCGCATCCGTCGCGATCCGCTGGTCCAGGCCAGCCCGGTGGTCGTCATCGGCCAGGAGTCGATCCAGCAGACCGGCCTGTCGGCGGTCGCCGACGTGCTCCAGCGTCTGCCGAGCGCCAGCGGCGGTCTGAACTCGAAGGTCAACAACAGCGGCAACATCGGCAATCCGCCCGACGGCGGCGGGGTCGGCGCCGGTTCGGCCGAGATCGATCTGCGCTACCTCGGCGCCAAGCGGACGCTCGTGCTGGTAGACGGCATGCGCTTCGTCAACGGCGCGAGCGCCAGCGGCATTCCCTCGACGGTCGATCTCAACACCATCCCGTTCAGTCAGATCGACAGGATCGAGGTGCTGCAGTCGGGCCAGTCGCCGCTCTATGGCTCGGACGCGCTCGCCGGCGTCGTCAACATCATCACCAAGTCGTCGCAGCAGGGCCTGCAACTGTCGGCCCAGGTCGGCGCCTTCCGTCAGGGCGACGGCGTCACCCAGGACTATAATTTCAGCTACGGCTTCAGGCTGCCGAAGACCTCGATCGTGTTCGGCGCCAGCTACGTCAACCAGGACGCGGTCAGGACAGCCAACCGCTCGACCTCGCAATACCCCAACCCGTTCCAGACCAGCTGTTCCGACCCCATCGGCGGGTGCAGCAGCGCCACGCCCAACGGCCGCTTCGTGGGCATCCCCGGAGTAGCGGGCAGCCTGACCCTGAAGACCGGCCCGATCGCGGGGCGGCCGCACTACGATCCCCTCGACCCGACCGGCGCGGGCAGCGATTTCAAGAAATTCACCTCGGCCGACCGCTTCGATTTCGCGCCGCTCAACTATTTCCTGACCCCCTCCGAGCGCTTCGGCGCCTTTGTCAGTCTCAAGCGTGAGCTGAGCGAGAACATCGTCCTGCGGGTCAACGCGGAATACAGCCGCCGCAATTCACAGAACAAGGCGGCCTTCCTGCCGCTGTTCATCGGTCCGGACGCCGGCAACGGCAACCTGCTCGATACGATCAGCATCGACGCGACCAACCCCTACAATCCGTTCGGTCAGTTGTCGGCGGGGGGCACCGGGCAGCCGGCGGCGAACTACTCCTTCATCGCCCGCCGCCTGGTCGAAAACGGCCAGCGTACCTATTCCCAGAATGTCGACACCCGCAGCGTCACGGCGAGCCTGAACGGCTCGTTCATGTTCAACGCCCACAAGTTCTTCTGGGACGCCAACGCCCGGGCCGGTTTCAACGACGCCCACCAGACCTTCACCGGCAACGTCAACGCGGCGAAGCTCGCCCAGGCGCTCGGGCCGGTGGCCGGCTGCACCGCGCCGTGCGTACCCTTCGATCTCTTCGGCGGCGCCGGCTCGATCACCCCGGCGATGCTGGACTTCGTCGCCTTCACCGAACACGACCAGAGCAAGCAGGAAGTCTACGACTATACGCTGAACCTCAGCGGCGACCTGATCGACCTGCCGGCCGGCCCGCTCGGCGTCGCCGTGGGTTACGAGCACCGCTATCAGTTCGGCAGCTTCGATCCCGATCCGATCATCGTCGCCGGTCTGGGCGCGGACATCCCCGCCCAGCCCGCGGCCGGCCACTACAACACCAACGAGGTCTATGGCGAAGTCCGGGTCCCGATCCTCAAGGACGTCCCGCTCGTCTCGTCCCTGGAAGCCGACGGATCGGTCCGCTACGCCGACTATTCGACCGGTTTCTCCAGCACCACCTATACCGGCACCGGCCTGTGGAAGCCCGTCCCCGACGTGCTGGTGCGGGCCAGCTACGCGACCGGGTTCCGCGCGCCGGCGATCGGTGAGCTGTACGGCGCCGCCTCGCGGGCCGACGCGCCGATCGACGATCCCTGCACCAACGTGGCGGGATCGCCCTATCAGTCCTCGGCGACGGTCCGCGCCAACTGCACCGCCAACGGCGTCCCCGCCAACGGCAGCTATGCCGAACCCACCGGCGGGCAGCTCGCGGTCCTGACCGGCGGCAACGCCCAGCTTAAGCCGGAGACGTCGGAGACCCTCCTGTTCGGCGCGGTCTATTCGCCGGAATGGGCGCGCGCGTCGGGCTTCGCCAGCCAGTTCAGCCTTGAGGCGAACTACTACGATATCAAGGTGTCCAACGCGATCGCGCCGACGGACGCCCAGCTCACGCTCAGCCGCTGCGCCTTCTCGGCCGACGCGCTCAGCTGCGCGGCCATCACCCGCACGCCCAACGGCCTGATCCAGCGCATCAACGCCACCTTGCAGAACATCGGTGAGATCCGCACCCGTGGCGTCGACATCACGGTCAACTACCGCACGCCCAAGACCCAGATCGGCTATGTCGGCCTGTCGCTGAACGGCAACTTCCTGATCGACTATGCGGAGACCTTCCCCGCGGCGGTCGGCTTCACGACCACGAGCTATACGGGCACCACGCGCGGCTTCCCCGACCAGTCCTATCCCGGGTTCAAGGGCACGGGCGTGCTCAGCTGGATGCTGGGCGACATCGATGCGGCCTTCACCGGCCGCTATATCGACCATGTCGTCGAGACCTCGGTCGTGACCGGCAATCGCCTGGGGAGCACCTTCTACGGCGATCTTCGGTTCAGCCTGACCCCGGCCGCGTTCAAGCACAAGGTGGAGTTCACCCTCGGGGTGAACAACATCTTCGACCAGAACCCGCCCGCTTGCTACAGCTGCACCGGTCCGAACTACGATCCCACGACCTACGACGTGCCCGGACAATTCGGCTATCTGCGCGTGACCTTCCGCCAGTAGGTCAGCCCAGAGCCCCGTCGGACGACATCGCCTGGCCGCAACCCGGCCTGGCTTTAACGTCCGGCCGGGGTGTGTGGCCTAGCCCGGGCGGTGTCGAATCCCTTGGCCGGACACAGGCAGGCGGCTTCCGCTCAGGGCCAAACTCCGTAACTCGCCAACGTCCAGCAAGCGGACGCTCGGCGCGCGGGCGTCAGATTGTGATGATCAGAACAGCCCATTGATCAGGCCGCCGTCGATGACCAGGCTCTGGCCAACAACGTAGCTGGCGTAGCGGCTGCAGAGCATTGCGGCGAGGGCGCCGACGTCTTCGGGGGCGCCGAACTTGGCGGCGGGGACGCGGAAACGGCCGACGTATTTGTCGCGCTCCTCGTCGTAGGGCACGCCCTTGGCCTTGGCCTGGGCCTCAAGGGTGGCGATCAGGTTCTCGGTGAGGAACATGCCCGGCAACAGGGTGTTGACGATGACATTGTCCTTGGCGACGACCTTGGAGACGGCCACGGCGTAGTTGTGCAGGGCCGAGCGCGACGGGCCGGAGAGCAGGCGCGGCACGCTGGGGAACTTGGCCGCCACGGTGGCGATATTGACGATGCGGCCGAAGCCCCGATCGACCATGCCGTCGATGAACAGGCGCATCAGCTCCACCGGCGCCAGGAACGAGGTGTCGAGCGAGGCCTGCCAGTCGGCCACGGCGATGTCACGGAAGTCGTTGGTGACGCCGGGCGGCGAGCAGGTGATCACCAGCATGTCGGGGGCAGGACAGGCGGCCTGCAGGGCGGCGCGGCCCTCCACCGTGGAATGGTCGGCGACGACCGGGGTGACTGTCACGCCCGTGGCGGCGGCGATCTCGCCGGCGGCGGCGCGAAGGCGTTCCTCGCCGCGGGCGGAGAGGACGATGTTGACGCCCTCCCTGGCCAGGGCCAGGGCGCTGGCCTTGCCCATGCCCCGGCTGGCGCCCGCGCAGATGGCCGTGCGGCCGGCGATGCCCAGATCCATGCTGTGTTTCCCCTGTTGTTGCGGTTGGTGTCGCCCGTCGGCGGGGTTGATTCAAGGGCGGACCCTTCGCTTCGCACCGCCGCCAACGTAAACTCTGCAAAACGAGGGAGGCCCACGATGCGCGACCACTACGACCTGATCATCGTTGGCGGCGGGATCGGGGGATCGGCGCTGGCGACGGTGATGGCGCGGGCCGGACGGTCGGTGCTGGTGCTCGAGAAGACTGAGGTGTTCGAGGATCAGGTGCGGGGCGAGTGGATCGCGCCCTGGGGCGTGGTCGAGACCCGGCGGGTGGGTCTTTACGATCTGCTGATGGCCGCCGGTGGCCACCACCTGGCCAGGCACATCACCTATGACGAGACCCTGGCGCCCGAGGCGGCGGAGGCGCTGGCCGCGCCGTTGAACATGTTCCTGCCGGGCGTGCCGGGGCCGCTGTGCCTCGGCCATCCGAAACATTGCCAGGTGCTGATCGAGGCCGCGGCGGCGGCGGGCGCGACGGTGCTGCGGGGCGTGGATGTGACCGGTGTTTCGGTGGGCGAGCACCCCGGCGCGACGTTCACCGATCGCGACGGCATCGCCCATGAGGCCCGCGCCCGGCTGCTGGTCGGCGCTGACGGACGGACCTCCACGGTGCGTCAGGCGGCGGGGATCGTTCTGCGCGAGGACAGGCCGCATCACATGTTCGCCGGCCTGCTGGTGGACGGGGCTGACGGCTGGGACCCAACCATCCAGGCCATCGGCACCGAGGGCGATTTCAGCTTCCTGAGTTTCCCGCAGGGCGAGGGCCGGGTGCGGGTCTATGGCAGCTGGAGCCTGGACGAGCGCCACAGGTTCGCCGGGCCGGAGGGGGCGCGGCGGTTCATCAACGCCTTCAAGGTGAGCTGCTGCCCCAAGAACGACGCCATCGCCGCCGGCCGGCCGGCGGGGCCGCTGCGGACCTATTTCAACAATGACGCGTGGACGGATGAACCTTTCGCCGACGGCTGCGTGCTGGTGGGCGACGCGGCGGGCTGGAACGATCCGATCATCGGTCAGGGCCTGTCGATCACCTATCGCGACGTGCGGATCGTCTCGGACCTACTACTGGGGAGCGACGCCTGGGGACCTGCCCTGCTGGCGCCGTATGCCGAGGAGCGGGCCGAGCGGATGCGGCGGCTGCGGTTCGTCGCCAGCCTGAGTTCCACCCTGGAGGCGGAATTCGGGCCGGAGGCGCGCGACCGGCGACACGACCACTATCTGCGCGCAGCGAGCGATCCTTCCCTGCGCGCCCACGCCCTGGTCCCCATGGCAGGTCCCGAGGCCTTGCCGCCGGAGTGCTTCACCCCAGAGTTCCGGGCCCGTGCCCTGGCCGCCGCCTGAGAAAGCCCAATCCCATGACCCTGCCGGTGCTTGAGAACGTCACGAAGAGCGCGCGCCACACCACCTTCTACCTGTCCTGCGGGCCGGCCGGGGCGACGCCGATCATCTTCGTCCACGGCTGGCCGGAGCTGTCGATCTCCTGGCGCCATCAGCTGCCGGTGTTCGCGGGGCTGGGCTTCCACGCCATCGCCCCGGACATGCGCGGCTATGGCCGCTCGACGGTGCACCCTCGCAACGCCGACTACACGCAAGCGGAGATCGTGGCCGACATGATCGAGCTGCTCGATCACCTGGGCGAAGAGAAGGCGATCTGGGTGGGGCATGACTGGGGATCGCCCGTGGTCTGGGGGATCGCCCAGCATCACCCGGAGCGCTGCCACGCCGTCGCCAGCCTGTGCGTGCCCTATATTCCGGACGGCTTCGCGCCAGAGACCATCATCCCGCTGGCCGACCGGTCGATCTATCCGGAGGATCAGTTGCCGGCCGCCCAGTGGGACTACATGCTGTTCTACCGGGAGAATTTCGCCGCCGCGCATCAGGGATTCGAGGCCAATGTGCGCAATTCGGTGAAGGCCATGTTCCGGGCCGGCGGCCCGGCCGGCAAGGGTCAGCCGGCGGGCACCGCCTTCGTGCGCGCCAACAACGGCTGGTTCGGCGCCGGCCAGGGCGCGCCGGACTTGCCGCGCGACGAGACCGTGCTGACCGAGGAGGACGAACATCGCTACACCGCCGCCCTCACCCGCAACGGCTTCTTCGGCCCTGACAGCTGGTATGTGAACGGCGAGACCAACATGGCCTTCGCCGCCAAGGCCCCGGCGCGGCGGCTGGGCATGCCCGTGCTCTTCGTCCACGCCGCCTACGACTATGTCTGCGAGACCCTCGACTCGCGCCTGGCCGAACCGATGCGGTCCCATTGCGACAACCTCACCGAGGCGACCGTGGCGTCGGGCCACTGGATGGCGCAGGAAAAGCCGCGGGAGGTCAATGCGGCGCTGGCGCGGTGGTTGGCAGGGCAGATTCCGGGGCTTTGGCTCAAGGACTGAACCGGCCGGCCGCCAAAGGCGCTATGCATTTTCGAGGATCGGCCCTGCGGCTTCGGTGAATTCCACATAGGCCGGCAACGGGTCATCTTGGCGGCGACAGAGAGCCGGGCGCGACGCCCGGCCGACCCGGAGCCAAGCCATGACCTTCACCGCCGATTTCACCCGCCCGCCCCGAGCCACCGCGGCGGTCCCCGCCCCCGCGGTGGTGACCGGAACTCCTCGGCTTCTGCTGCGGTTCGAGGGCGCCGCGGTTCTGGCGGCGGCCGTGGCGGGCTATGCTCATTTCGGGCCCGGCTGGGGCCTGTTCGCCCTGCTGTTCCTGGTTCCAGACCTGTCGATGCTGGGCTATCTGGCCGGCCCGAGGATCGGGGCGGCGTCCTACAACGCCGGTCACAGCTATCTCGCCGCCCTGGCTCTGGCGGGCCCCGGCGCGGCCCTGGCGCAGCCGCTGGCCCTGTCGCTCGGCCTGATCTGGATCGCCCACATCGGCTTCGACCGGATGCTCGGCTACGGCCTGAAGTACGGCACGGCCTTCGGCCACACCCATCTGGGCGTGGTGGGCAAGGCCAAGACCGGCGCCTGATCCGCGAGCGTCAGAGCCGTATATCGCCCGCGCCGATCCGATCGTGAAGCGCCGGCGTCAGCTCGACATATCCGTGCTCACGATCCCGAACGAGAAGCCTGTCGCCGCCGGCCGCGGCCGGATCGAAGCCCTCGGTCACCAGCTCGGTCTTGCGGGGCTTGAAGGTGCCGGTCTTGGCCAGGGCCGGGGTCAACCGCAGGAACACCGGACGGGCATAGTCCGGCAAGGCCGTCTCAAGATGGGTGGCGAGCACCGCGGGATCGAAAGTCACGTCAGTGACCAGGGCCGCCATGCCGGCGCGGCCATCCTGATGCGGGACCGTCACGCCGTAGACCAGGGCCTCGCTCACCCCGGCCGCGGCCAGCAGGGCGCGCTCGACCTCGCCGGTGGAGACGTTCTCGCCCTTCCAGCGGAAGGTGTCGCCCACCCGGTCGACGAAATAGAAATAGCCGTCCCGGTCGCGGGTCATCAGATCGCCAGTGAGGAACCAGCGATCGCCGGGCCGGAAAGCGTCGGCCAGAACCTTCTTCTCGGTCGCGGCGCGATCCACGTAGCCGGCGTATTCGGTGCGCGCCCCCGGTGCGATGGCGCCCAGGCACTCGCCGATCTCGCCGTCGGCGGCGCGAATGCATTGGCCGTCGGGTCCGCGCACCGGGACCTGTGTTTCGGGGTCGAACCGGACCAGCTCGACCTTGAAGAGGGCGCGCAGATAGGGGGCCACGCGGCCGAGCGCGCCGCGCTTGCCGTCGAAATTGAACAGCGAGACGTTGCCCTCAGTGGCCCCATAGAATTCGAGGACGCGCGGCACGCCGAAGCGCTCCTCCATCGTCGCCCAGACATCGCGGCCCATGCCGTTGCCGAAGGCCAGGCGCAGGCGATGGGCGCGCTCGGCGGGATGCGGCGGCTGGTTGACCAGGTAGCGGCAAAGCTCGCCGATATAGACCGTCATGGTCGCCCCGCCCTCGACCACGTCTTCCCAGAAGTGACCGGCCGAGAAGCCGGAGCGCAGATTGACCGAGGCTCCGTTGAGCAGGGCGGCGCCCATGGCGCAGAGCCCGCCGACGGCGTGATAGAGCGGCAGGGTGACGTAAATCCGATCGCTGGGCCGCGCGCCCGTCGCCCCCGCGAAGCCGCGCATATAGAGTCCGGCCCGCACATGGGTGACGCGCGCCGCCTTGGGCAGGCCGGTGGTGCCGCTGGTGTAGATCAACAGGGCCGTGTCGCGGGCGCGCAGGTCCTTGCGGATGGCCCTGTCGGGGCGCGTGGCGACAAAGCCCACGGCCACGGGATCGGCCGCCTCGCCAACGGGTCCGAGCGCCCAGCGGCGCAAGGGCGTGGCGAGGCGATCGACCACGGCGGCGAACGCGGAGTCGGTCTCCGGCGCCGTGAACACATGGGACGCGCCGCTGATGTCCAGGCAATGAAGCAGGGCCTCGCCGACGAGCTGGTTGTTGATCAGGGCCGCGATCACCCCGACCTTGGTCATTCCGAGCCAGATCGGCAGGTAGTCCGGCCGGTTGGGCAGGAACAGGGCCACGGTGTCGCCGGGCTTCAAGCCCTGAGCCAGAGCCCAGGCGGCGTAGCGGTTGGCCAGGGCGTCCATTGCCGCATAGGTCAGGGTCTCGCCCTGAAACCGGATCGCTGGTCGCCCCGTCCAGCGGTCCACCGCATCCTCAATGTCGTCGCAGATCAGGCGGGCCGAGTCCGGCGCGATGGTGCGCACGCGCAGCAGGGTGCGGATCAGGGCGCTGAGATAGCGCCATTCCCGTGTCAGGCTTGCCCAGGCGCCCATGCGAATCCTCCGCCCCCAGCCCTACAGCCGCGCGGAACGCATTCCCAGGGCCGCGGGCGACTCAGCCCGCCGAGGGCAGACGGAAGCGGACTTCGTCGAGATGGAAGTCGAGGCAGACGGCCTCGAAGCGGCTGAGCACGTCCACGCCGAGCAGGATGGCGGGCCGGTCGATGAGCTTCCACATGCGGAAGGTGTGCAGGTCGGCGAAGGCCACCGGCCAGTTGGGCATATTGAGCGTGCCGACCCGCAGGTGGGGCAGATCGGCGATCTCGGCCTGGATCACCTGGCCGGTGGCGCTGACGATCGGCGTCTGCAGCCAGGGGCTAAGCGGATTGCGCGTCAGGGCCAGGTCGCGAAGCGCCAGGTTGCCGATGGTGTTCTGAGCGCCGGAATCGATGAAGGCGGTCACATGCAGGCCCGCCAGATCGGCGTCGATCAGGGTCAGCTGGCCATTGCGGCGATGGGCCTTAACCGCCACGGCGTCGACATCATTGACGCTGCGGCGTCCCGGTTCGATCCGCAGCATCTTGCCGCGGAAATCCAGGGTCACCGCCTGGTCGTCCAGATCCTCCAGCCCCAGAAGGCCCATGCCGCCGATGTCGGCCTGGCTGAGCACCGACAGCGCCGCGTCGCGGTGGCGCCGCGGCCCCACATCGAGGCGGGCGCGCGTCGTGGGCGACATTTGGATGCCGGCGACGCCGTTGAGCGCCGCCGGCTCGCCGAGCGGCAGGCCGAGCTGGGCGGCAAGTTCCTGCGAAATCACGGTCTGATTGGAGCCGGTGTCGATCACGAAGGGGAACGGCCCCTGGCCGTTGACGCGGATCGGCGCGGTCATGCGGCGGTACAGGTCGTTGACCGCGGCGATGTTTATCGGCGGCGTGTAGTGCGGCGGCTCAAGCCGGGTGCCGGATGTGGAGCGGAACGCCTTCGCCGCCCGCGCCGATCCGGCGCCGGCCAGGGCGCCGGCCAGCAGGGCGGCGGCGTTCCGGCGGGTGAGACGATCCTGGGCCATGGGCTTGGCCTTTGTTTCCGTCCGGCAAGGATACACCTGTCCGCGCCGCCACGCACGACCTGGTTGACGCGGCGACATTGATCCCCTGGCCTGGGTCAGCCTAAGTCTCGGCCATGGATCTTCCGGCTGTCATCGCCCTGTTCAACCAGACCGTGCGGGCCGAACCGATTCCCCGCCCCTGGACGCCGGTCACGCGCACCGACCGCTTCGTCCGGCTCGGCGGTCATCTGGATTTCCTGCTCTGGTGGTCGCTGACCGCCGCGGCGGCCGCCGAGGCCGTGGCCGACCAGGTCGCCCATGTCCGCGCCAGTGGACGCGGCCTGCTGTGGCGGGTCTACGCCTTCGATGAGCCGCCGGAGCTCCCCGGCCTGCTGCGGGCCGCCGGTTTCGTCGAAGAGGAGTCCGGGACGCTGATGTTCCGCGACCTGGCCCTGCCCTTTCCTCTCGTCGCGGACGACGCGGCGACAATCAGCCGGGTCAGGACCCTGGCGGCGCTGGACGACTACGTGGCCGCCGGCGACCTCGCCTTCGACGAGGACGGCGGCTGGCAGCGTGAGGCCTTCGCCGAGAGGCTGGCCGATCCCGATCTCGCCCTGTTCGTGGCCCATGTGGACGGCCGCCCGGCCGCGGCCGGGCGACTCGACATGAGCGTGGGCGACGTGTTCGGCTATCTGTTCGGCGGCGGGGTGGTTCCGGCGCACCGCCGCAAGGGCGTCTATCGCGCCCTGGTCGCGGCGCGGGTCGCGGTAGCCCGGGCGCGCGGCCTGAAATACCTCTGCACCGACGCCCGCGACGCCAGCCGTCCAATCCTGCAAAGCCTCGGCTTTGTCCCGGTGGCGCGGCAGATGACCTGGCTGCTGACGCCGTAGATCGCCCCAAAGAAAAAGGGCCGCCCCCGGAGGGACGGCCCTTCTCTTAACCGGAAGCCGAAGCGGCTTAGGCGGCGGTGGCGGCCAGCTTGCGCTGACGACGAACCATCGCGCCCATGGCGCCGAAGCCCACGAGCATCAAGGCCCAGGCGGCCGGCTCAGGCACGCCGCCGGAGAGGGACGAAGAGCCGATGCCGATGCCGGCGCCGTCGTTGGTGCTGCTCACAACGACCTTGACGATGCCGGAGCCGAACACGGACCAGTTCGGCACAGTGCCCGGAGCGTAGGTGCTCGTGAAGCTGATGACGTCGGAGTCGATCAGGTTGCCGAGACCGTCATAGGCCGCCAGGGTGGCCGTGTAGCCGCCGTAGTAGTTCGATTCGATCCCGACGCCGGTCAGGCTGGCGATGGCCGTGGCGAAGTTGAACGTGACCGCGCCCGCGACGTAGTTGTCGAACAGCACCGGCCCGCCGGTCGGAAAGATGCCGGCCCAGCTGGAGCCTTGCGTCAGAACGGAAACGCCCGCGCCCGGATCGGTCACGGTGTAGCTGACGCCGCCCGAGGTCAGGCCCGAGGAGCCCTGGCCGAAGTTGATGGTGTCGGCCGACGCCGCGGTGGCGGCAAAGGCGACGGCGGCGACAGCCGTCGCGGCCAGAACGGTCTTGAAAGTCATGTGATGTGTTGCCCTTCGAAGTGATTGACGCCCCGAGGGACGCCGTGCCCATCGACCCGAGATTCCCAGGCCTAAAAAGTGGTTAACACGGTCACGATCATGGCGCAATCCGGCCCTCATTGAGGGTGGAAAATATCACCCTCGCAACGCCCTTACTCTGGCGCGGCCTTGACGTAGATGTCTCCTCCGCCCGCGCGAAACCTCTCCGCCATGTCGGCCAGGCCCGTGGCCACGTCGTTCTGGGCGGCGGCTGCGTCGCGGATCTCCTGGCTGATTTTCATGGAGCAGAACTTCGGCCCGCACATGGAACAGAAATGGGCAACCTTGTGCGCTTCCTTCGGCAGGGTCTCGTCGTGGAAGGCGCGGGCGGTCTCGGGATCGAGGCCGAGGTTGAACTGATCCTCCCAGCGGAAATCGAAGCGGGCCCGCGACAGGGCGTCGTCCCAGGTCCGGGCCGAAGGGTGACCCTTGGCAAGGTCGGCGGCGTGAGCGGCGATCTTATAGGCGATGACGCCCTGTTTGACGTCCTCGCGGTCGGGCAGGCCCAGATGCTCCTTGGGTGTCACGTAGCAGAGCATGGCCGTGCCGAACCAGCCGATCATGGCCGCGCCGATGGCGCTGGTGATGTGGTCGTAGCCGGGGGCGACGTCGGTGGTGAGCGGCCCGAGGGTGTAGAAAGGGGCCTCGTGGCAGGCCTTGAGCTGCTTTTCCATATTGGCCTTGATCTTGTGCATGGGCACATGGCCCGGCCCCTCGATCATCACCTGCACGCCATGCGCCCAGGCGACCTTGGTGAGCTCGCCCAGGGTCTCC
>CAIQJF010000062.1 GCA_903872075.1 uncultured Caulobacteraceae bacterium
CCGCCGCAGCCGGCGCGCCACCCGAGCGGGGGCGCGCCGTTTCTGTTTAAGTCTCTAAAAAGATCAGCCGCCGGCCTTCGCCGAAGGCCGGTCGCGCATGGCGGCCAGCCACCGGGTGACGTGAACCATATCCTCGGGGACCTTGAATCGCACCATCCGCGCGAACTCGATGCCGCTGTACAGCACGCCGTCGGCCATGGTGACGCGATCGGCGGCGATCCACGGGCTTTGCGCCAGGCGGCTGTCGAAGATGGTCAGCGCCCGTACGGCCATATCCCGATTGTTCGCGGCGACCTCGGGAACCTGGGTCTCCAGCGCCGCGAGGGCGGGATGCCCGTGACGCACCGCCTGCATGAGCGGCATGGCCGCCATCAGTTCGGCCCGTCGGGTCCACATCTCGATGACGGCGGCTTCGCGGGCGTCGCGGCCGAACATGTTGGGCTCGGGATAGAGCGATTCCAGATAGCGGCAGATGGCGATGGATTCGGTCAAGGCCGTTCCGTCATCGAGAATGAGCGCGGGCGTGTTCGGCATCCCAACTTCCGCGAGGTATTCCTCGGTCTTGTGCGCCCCTGCCATGAGGTCGACCTGAACGATGCCCAGGTCTTCGATTCCCTTTTCGGCGAGAAACCAGCGAACGCGCCGCGGGTTCGGCGCCAGGCGGCTGTCGTAGAGCTTCATGGGTTATCCTCCGTTGTGTTGTGTGGTGTGGCGTCACTGGCCGAAGAGGGCGGCGGGCAGCGCCCCGACAACCGCCGCGGTCATGCATGTAGCCAGGAAACCGCCCATCATCGCCTTCCAGACCAGCGACATCACCTCCTGACGCCGCTCGGGAACCAGGACGGTGTAGCCCGCGACATTGATGCCCACGGAGGCGATATTGCCGAAGCCGCAAAGGGCATAGGTCATGATCACCCGGGTGCGGTCGCTGATCGTCCCGGGCGCCAGGTGACTGAGATTGGCGAAGGCGGTGAACTCGGTCAGCACAAGCTTGACGCCGAGCAGCGATCCCGCAGCGGGCGCCTCGCGCCACGGGATTCCCATGACCCAGGCCAGCGGCGAGAAGGCGACGCCCAGCGCGCGTTCGACACTCATCGGCGCACCGGCGACGTTCGGCGCCAGGCCGAGCAGGCCATTGACCATGGCGATCAGGGCGACGAACACGATCAAGGTCGCCCCCACGTTCAGGGCGATCTGCAGACCATCGGAGGTGCCACGGATCAGGGCGTCGATGGAGCTGTCGTAGTTTTTCAGGGCCGCCAGATCGAGTCCCTGCGGGGTCTCACTCTCCGGATCGCGCGGCACCAGGATGCGCGCCAGGAGCACCCCGGCCGGGGCGGAGATCAGCGAGGCGGTCAGGACATGGGCCGCGGCGTTCGGCAACACGTCGTGCAGGATGGTGGCGTAGGCGACCACGGTCGAACCGGACACACAGCTCATCCCCACGGTCAGCAGAAGGAACAGCTCAGACCGCGTCAGTGAGGCAAGGTAGCCGCGAATGAAGATCGGACCTTCGACCTGGCCCATGAAGATGGTCGCGGCGGTCGCCAGGGCGGGTGGTCCGCGAAGGCCCATGGTCTTCTGGAACACGAAACCGAAGCCCTCGGTGAGCCATTTCAGGATTCGCCAATGCCACAGCAGGGCCGAAAGCGCGCAAATTACCAGGATCACCGGCAGGACGTGAAAGGCGAAGACGAACAACGCGCCCGGGTTCCTAACGTCGTAGGGTTGCCCCTGACCACCCGCGAGGAAACCGAAGACAAAGGTGACCCCGGCGTTGGTGGCGTTGGCCAGGCCATCAACAGCGGCGCCCGCGCCTGCCAGAACGCCCCGCGAGGCCGGAAGGCCGAACAGGACAGCCACCAGCACCGCCTGGGCCGCGACAGCGCCAAGAGCGAGAGACCACGGGAACCGTCCACGGCGCTCGGAAAGCAGCCAGCAGAGCCCCGTGATGACGACCACTCCCAACAGGCTCTGGGCATTCTGGAGTTGAAACATCGAGGTCCCCCGCAACCTATCCACCGTGATTGTCACACCCCCCCGATGGCAAGCCCTGTTTCGTTGGCGCTAGACTGTTGCGCGCCGCCGGACCTCGCGGCGCGCTTCCGGAACCCTGACATGACCGCGATCGAGACGCCGTCTGCGCCGCTCATTGTCGCCGGCGCCACCGGCTACGGCGTCTGGCCGGACAACAGCCTTGAGGGCGCGGTCAGATGTCTCGCCGAGCCGGTGGACGGCATCGAGATCGACGCCCTGCTGACGGCCGACGGCCACGTCGTGGCGCATCACGATTACCGGCTCAGCCGCCGCGCCACACGTCTGGACGGCCGCTGGCTGGAAGCCCGCAGCCCCCCGATCAAGGATATGCCCCTGCAGGCGCTGGCGGCCTTTGACGTGGGAACCCTCCGACCCGAATCAGGCGACTCGGCGCGGCATCCGCACCGAACGCCCATGGATGGCGTGCGCGTTCCCACCCTGGAGGCGATCCTCGCCGCATTGCGCGCCACCCCCGGCGCGCCGCGAAAGCTCTACATCGAGATCAAGACCGACCCCCAGGACCCGCACGTATCACCGGATCACGTGGCCCTCACGGAGGCCGTCATCGCCGCGGTGGAGGCTGCGGACTGGACGGCCCACAGTAAGATCATCGCCTTCGACTGGCGGGTCCTGCGGCTCAGCCGGGTGCGCCGCCCCGAGCTCGCCAGGGCCCACCTGACGATACCGCCGGTCCTCGCCGATGATGTCAAACGCCTGCCCGACGGCGATTCGCCCTGGGCCGACGGGTGCGACCCCCGCCACTTCGGCGGTTCCGACCTGGCGGCGATCAAGGCGCACGGCGGGATGGAGTGGTCGCCCCATTTCTCGCAGGTCACGTCCGAGAGAATCGTGGAGGCGAGCGGCCTTGGCCTTCGCGTGGGACCGTGGGGACTGTCGAAGCCGGCCGACATCGACCGCATGCTGGATCTGGGCGTGTTCAGCGCCACGGTGTCGGGCCCGGCCTGGGGCCGGGGGCGATCGGCTATAGCGCGTTGACCATCCGGGCTCGCGCGGCGTTGCGGCCGGCGATGCGGCCATAAACCAGTACGTTGGACATCGAGGAGCCGCCGCCGAAGATGCGGTCTCCGAGCACACCGCCGGCGGATTCGCCCGCCGCGAACAGCCCCGGGATCGGCAGGTCAGCCTTGTCATGGACCCGCGCTTCCGCGTCGATCCGCAGGCCGGTGCTGGTGAAACAGACAATCGCCGGGCGCATGCGCGCCGCATAGAACGGCCCCGTGAGGATCGGCTTCCAGTCCGCGCTCTGCTTGCCGAAAGCCGCATCGACGCCCTCCTCACAGAAGCCGTTGTAGGTCTCGACCGTCGTCTGCAGGGCGGGCCAGCGAATGCCCGTCAGCCTGGCCAGCGCCTCGAGCGTCGGGGCGGTCATCAGCTTCTTGGTCTGAGCGAACTCGGCCAGGGCCTCCGGGAGCCAGCTGGTGGTCGCCCGTCCTGCCCGGACCAGCTCCATCGTGTCGGGATCGGGCTGGGCGGCCGCGCGGGCTGACTCGTCGAAGATGGCGAAGCACTCGCCGCCCGTCTGCTCACGAATGACTCCCGCCATGATGTTGTATTCCATGGTCTCGTCGACGAAGCGGCGGCCGTCGCGATTAACATAGACCAGCCAGCTGGGCAGATAGACCTCCAGCTCCTTGCGGAACCCGGGCGTGGCCAGAAGCAGGCCGCGATTATGGCCGGTGACATCCGCCCCGGCCGCTGCGCCCAGCTCCAGGTGGTCGCCCTGGGAGTGAGGCATTCCGATGTACCAGGTCCAGTCGCCGTGCATGGCCGCGTCGGGATAGTGGCGCGCCAGCAGCTCCGGATTGGCGCCAAAACCTCCGGTGGTGACTACAACAGCCGCCGCGCGCAGGGTGACGCCATCAGCCCGGATGCCGCACACGCGACCCTCCTCGATCAGCAGCTCGCGAACGCGGGTCCGCAGGGCGACATCCGCCCGTCCGCCGATCGCCCCCTCCAGGGCCGCCACGATCGCCGCGCCCGCTCCGACCGGCACGTGACCGCGCAGGTTGCCGTCAACCCCGGCGGCGTAGAGCTGATCGACCGGGAACTGCACGCCGAGGCCGATCAGCCACTCCACGGCGGCCGGCGCATCCTCGCACAGGCGGCGCACCACGGCGGGCTCCAGCCGGTACTGATTGAGCATCATGACATAGTTGAACGCGTCCTCGGGCTTGTCGCCTTCGACCCCCGCGGCGCGCTGCACGCTTGTCCCCGCGGCATAGACATGGCCGCCGGAGAGATTGGTCGATCCGCCGAGCCGGTCTCCGGCGTCGACGATCAGGACTCTGGCCCCCTCCTCCACGGCGGCATAGGCCGCCGCCAGGCCGCTGCCGCCGCCTCCGACGACGATGACATCATAGTCCGTGGTCATGGGGTGGCTCCTGTCAGGTGAGAGACGGCGCGGTCAAAGCATCCGGCCAAGTTCCGCGCCGCCGTGGATCGCGCTCAGCAGGTCGCCGTGGCCAAGCGCGTCGCCCGCGAGGTGAACCTCCAGACCCCGGCCGGCGAGAGCGTCGGCGAGATCGCGGTTGGGACTTTTGATCCCGCACAGAATGACCGTGGCGGCCGCGATGTGGCGCGATCGATCGGTGAACGACGCCCCGATCTCGACCTGACCGGGGGCGATCGCGCGGATGACGGCGCCGCCGATGTGATCGAAGTCACCGCTCATGAGGCGCTCGCGCGCGGCGGCTACGGTCACCGGCGGGAAGGCGATGGTCTCGCCCAGCTTTTCCAGTCGGGAGACCAGGGTAACCTTGAGTCCGGCCGCCAACAGTACATCGGCGGCCGAGATCGCCTCGAAGGTTCCGGTGTCGTCGAAGACCAGGGCCGGCCCCGCGAGGACGGGCCGGCGGCCGACTCCGAAAAGGGTCCAGGCGTCGTGGACATGCGGCAGGTCGAACCCCGGGATCGGCTCCGCCGGCCGCGCCAGTTGAAATCCATCCTGACGCGGACTTGCGCCGGTGGCGATGATCACGGCCTCAGGGGCCATGGCGACAACCTGATCGGCGTCGAGGGGCGCATTGAGACGCACATCCACACCCAGAGCGTCGATCTCGGCTGCCAGCCAGCGCACGATCTGCCCGACATCGCCACGCTTCGGCGCCGAGGCCGCCAGCAGGGCCTGCCCGCCAAGCCGGCCTGTCGCCTCATGCAGCGTCACCGCATGACCACGCATGGCCAGGGTGCGGGCAGCCTCAAGTCCGGCCGGCCCGCCGCCCACCACCAGGATCCGCCGGGCGCGGGGCGCCATGTCCGTGGGCTCGAAGCTGACCTTGTCCTCCCGCGCCGCGGCCGTATTGACGACGCAGCTTAGCCGGCCGCGGCTCATCAACTGCCCGACGCAGCCCTGATTGGTGCCGATACACGGCCGGATCCGGTGCTCTTCCAGCCGGCGCGCCTTGTTGACCAGTTCCGGGTCAGCGATCAGAGCCCGGACCATGGAGACCATCTCCGCCTGGCCATCCCCGACGATGGCGCTGGCGTGATCGAGGGTCATGATACGCCCGACCACCATACGGGGCTTGGTCACTACAGCCGTGATCGGAGCGTTCGCCGGCATTTCGGCGCCGAGGGGATCGTCGGCCGGGGCGATGAGCTTATGGAACCTCCAGTAGGCCCCCATATGCAGCGAGACATAGTCCACCAGCGGATCGACCGCGTGGGCGATGGCGGCGCTCAGGTCCGGCGTCAGGCCGCCCGGCACATGATCGTCGTTGGGCAGGCGCACACCCACGGCGATGTCCTCGCCGACCTCGGCCCGGACCGCGGCGATAACCTCCAGCAGGAAGCGCAGACGGTTGGCGGGCGATCCGCCGTAGTCGTCCTCGCGCGTGTTCAGGGCCGGCGAGAGGAACTCATGGATCAGGTAGCCGCTCGAGGCATGGATATCGACGCCGTCGAGGCCCCCGTCCCGGACACGCCGCGCGGCCGCGCCGAAGGCCGCCACCACATCGTCGATCATCGCCTTGGTCATGGCCACGGGCGTGACCTGAGCCATGGGATTGGGGATGGCGCTCACCGACCAGGGCGCGGTGAGCAGGCCGGCCCCGCCGGAGGCGCCGGCATGGTAGATCTGCTGGAACAGCTTCATGCCGTGAGCATGGACCCGGCGGCTGATAGTCTCATAGAACGGCAGAACCGCGTCGGAGTGCAGGGGCAGCAGCGACGGCGCGCTGGCGTGCACGCCGCTGGCCTCCAGGGTCGACATGGCCACCCCGCCCCGCGCCCGGGCCTCATGATAGGCGATGAGGGATTCGCCGCTGAGCAGGGTGCCGTGCGCCGAACGTACGATCCGGTTGGACAGAGTCACCGGCCCCACCTGGAGCGGCGTGAAGAGGTTGTCGTACCTGGCCATCGGCGTCACGCCCTCCTATTCCGGCGCGCCGGCTAGTTGACTCCGAACACCAGCAGAGCGTTGCCGGGCATGGCCCCCGCGAAGCCATAGCCGGAGTTGGTGATCAGCATGCCCTTATAGAGAATCGGCCCGGCGCCGCCGCCCATCGCACCGCCGCGGGCGACGGCGCCGTTGACGGTCTTGAAATCGCGCAGGGTGTCATAGTCCCAGAGGACCTTGCCGCTGGCGGCGTCGAAGGCCCGCAGGTGGCCGTCGTTCGAACCGGCGACGACCAGTTGCGGGGTCGCCGTGATCGCCGCGGCGTAGCCGGGGTGGCAGAACGGCTTGCCGGCGCAGAGGTCGGGCGCCGGCGCCTTCCAGAGATAGGCGCCGGTCTTGATGTCCAAGGCGTAGAGGCCCGGCCGGCCAGGTTCCGGGTAGGGGCGGCCATCGGGCACATCGCTCACCGGCACGAAGACCGCGTCGCCGGCGCTCGCCAGCCCGAAATGGATGCCGGCGATAACGCCGCCACGGCCCACCTTCGTGCGCCAGACCATCTTGCCGCTGTCCGGGTCGATCGCATAGAGGGCCCCGGACTTCTGCCCGGCCAGCACATAGTCCTTCCCATCGCTGGCGGTCGCCAGAACGGCGGCCGCCCCGAAATCGAAGTCGGGCCCGTTCTCGGGCGGGCAGTTGGTCTTGTCCGGGGCGTCGCAGGCGACGTTCCAGGCGTCGCGCACGAGGGCCTGATAGGACCAGACGACGTGGCCGCTCTTCATGTCCAGGGCGACAATCGCGTCACTCAGCGTCGTCGTCGGCGTGGAATAGTTGTCGCCGGTGGCGATGTAGAGCCGCCCGCGCTTCGCATCCACCGCCGGCGAGTTCCACAGGGCGATGCCCGAAGGCCCGAAACGCGGGACGCCATTGGCGTTGACGCCCTGAGGGACCGGCGGGTCGGTCATATAGGTCTGCCACACGGGTTTGCCTGTCGCGGCCTCATAGGCGACCACCGACCCTCGGAACGTGCAGCAGGCATAGGTCGGGCTGGCGCTACGGGCCTCTTCCAGGGAGGACACCGGCACGTAGAGCCGCCGGCCGTAGAGGACCGGCGTGGCGGTGATCGTGGCGTTGGGATGGGCGTCCGGCTTGCGCTTCCAGACCAGGGCGCCGGTGCGGGCGCTGATCGCATAGAGGTTGCCGATGAGGTCGCCGAAATACAGGCGCGGCCGCGCGGCGGCGTCGCCGGACCGCCAGGATGAGACCGCGATGCCGGTCCGCACCTCGGCCGAGGCATGGAACGTCCAGCGCGCGCAGCCGGTACGCCGGTCCAGGGCGAACACGGTGCCGTCATGACTGCCCACGAAGATCGCCCCGCCGGCCACGGAAGGCTGCGAACGCGCGCGAACCGCATTGGGGAAGGCCAGGGACCACTTCAGAGTAAGGCGCCCGACGTTGCCGGGATCGACGCCCGCGACCTTGGCCGGAATGGCGTGCGTATTCTGCGGAGTCAGCCCCCAGCCGGCCATGGCCGGCGGGTCGGAGAGGTCGAAGGGGGAACCGCCCGGTTTGCACATCAACGGCGCCTGCACATGGCTGCCGAAGGCGCGGGCGGCGAGGTATTCGGCTACCATGCGCTTGTCCGTGGTCGAAAGACCGTGGGCCTGGGCCCGCATGACCCCCTGGGTCAGGGCATGGTTGATCGATTCAGGCGTCATCAGTTCGATCATCGCCCGCTGGGGCGCGCGGTTGACGCCCTGTTCGTGGCAGGCCGAGCAGACGCTTTCGTAGATCTCGGTTCCACGCTTGACCGTCGCCGGCGGAAGCTTGTCGAGGACCCGCATGCCGTGGACGTTCTCGGCCCCCGGCGCCGGCGCGGCGGAAACGGCCGGCGCGATGAGACTTGCCGCAATGGCCGCGCATGAAAACACCCAGGCGCCGAGCGCCTGCGACATGTGGCCCATGGCCATTTCCTCCCACCCGATCCGGCCGACACCGGATCCCGTCGCGTCTGATTGCGCAACAGGTTTCAGGTTTACACGGTCCCGCGCGCTTGGCCACACCGAACCTTGGCCCAAGGCGCGGGACCTAGCGGCCCAGCAATTCCTTCACCAGGTCGGACCGCCCGTAGACCTTGCCCAAGGCTTCGCCGATGGCCGCGGTGGAGACGACGACGGTGCGGTTCACCCGGCCGTCATAGACAAAATCGCCGGCGATCGAGGCCTGATTGCCATCGAAGGCCGCCCCGACCATCTCTCCGGCCGAGTCGACCACGGGCGAGCCGGAATTGCCCCCGACGATGTCGTTACTCGTGACGAAATTCAACACGGCGCCGGGGTCGAGCTGATCGCGGGCCGCGATCCAGCGGTCCGGAAGCCGCAGTGGCGGCCTGTCGGTGGCATGGGCGAACAGGCCGCCCAGGGTGGTGAGCGGTCCGACCTCGCCCCGCGTGTCGCGCCAGCCTTGCACCCGGCCAAAGCTTACACGCGGTGAGAACGTCGCGTCCGGATAGACGCCCGAACCGTGAACGGCGAATCGCACGCGGGCGATGCGTTCGGCGGCGGCTTCGGTCGGGCCGAGCACCTCGTTTTCCCAAACCTGGCGGGCCGCCCGGGAGAGCGCGTCCGTGCGGAGCACGAAGGCAATGAGCGGGTCGTCGCTCGCCAGAATGGCGGCGCGTCCGCCCCGCCAGAGGGCCACGCGCATGGCCGGATCGGCCAGGCGCGAGCCCGAGACCAGACGGCGCGCCAGATCGGCGGGGTCGTCCCGGCCGAAGAAGGCCGCCCCGGCGGGATCGGTCGGCCCGAGCGCGCGCCGCGTGTCGGTCAACCACTGATCCAGGTAGAGGGTCTCCAGACCGGGATCGATCGGCTGGGCGTCGAGCAGCGCCTTCTCCACCAGGGCGAGGCGGGCGTCGGAGAATTCCGGAAGTCGTTCCGGGGATGGGCGTGGCCGTTCGATCGAGCCCCGCACCAGGGTGCGTGCGTACCAGAACAGCCGGGAGCCCGCGCCGGCGGAGTTCTCGAGTTGCCGCCAGACCGGGTATTGATTGGCGTAAGCCGTGCGGAGCGCGGCCAGGTCCGACCAGGGATCGCCCACCTCGGCGGCCAGCTTCTGATCGGCGGTCAGGGCGGCGCGCAACGCCGCCTCCTCGCTCCGGCGGGCTGCCATGAAGGCGGGATCCTCAAGCGTCGCGGTCTGGCCCCGGATCACCTTGAGCGCGTTCTCCGCGTCAAACAGGCGATCGGCGGCCCGCCGTCTCTGGGTGTCGCCCTGAGCGGCATAGGCGCGCAGGCGGTCGCGAAGACTACTGTTGAAGGTCTGGAACGCCGGGTTGGCGATATCCTTCAGAATCTCAAGCTGGGAGACCGTGAGGGCGCGCTGCGTCGAACCCGGGCTTCCGGAGACGAAGACGGCCTCGCCGGTGATCGGCGGGCGTGGCGACCAGCGCAACCAGTCACGGAGCACCGCCGGCGCGCCGCGTTCATAGAGCCGCAGCACCGCTACATCGAGATCGTAGCGGGGGAAGGTGAAATTCTCGGGGTCGCCGCCGAAAAAGGCGATCGGAAACTCGGGCGCGAACACGAGCCGCACATCGGCGTACCGGCGGTATTTGTAGACCTTGAACTGGCCGCCGCCGAAGAAGCTGATCACCTGACAGCGATAGCGGCGGTCGTTGCGACAGGCGTCATGTTCGGCCTGCGCCAGGACCGTCTCGCGCGCGACGACATAGTCATCGCCCTGCTTGCCCGCGGAGGCCCTGAAGACCGCCCCCGTGATGTCCGTGATCCCGACAAGCACCTCCGCCTGCAATCCCGGGCAGGCGCGCGGCGGTTCGGCGACACCGACGCCATAGCCGCTTTCGAGCCGGTTATGGCTGTCGTCCGAGAGGCTCTGAGCGCAGGCGAGAATGCAGTGCTGGTTGGTCACCACCAGCGCCCGGCCGGAGACCACAGCCCCTGAACAGCCGGTCGTCAGGCGAACCGAGCCGGCGCGAAGGTGGTTCAGCCAACTCTGGTCGAGCCGAACCCCGAGATCGCGCTCCACAGTGGCGGCGGGGAAAGCGTCGAACGTCCACAGCCCCTCGTCCGCCCGGGCGGCGGTTGTCGTCAGGCCGAACAGAACCAGCGCCAGGGCGACGAAACGCAACAGAACCCTGCCTCCCCAACCGACCCAAAACGCCCGCGGCCGAGCGTCACTCCCCTTGCGGAAGGCTTGACGCTCATGGACCCCGCCGCGCAATAGCACCGCATCTTAATCCAGGAGACAAGGCACATGGCGAACATCAGCTTCGAGGGCAAGGTGGCCATCGTCACCGGCGCGGGCGGCGGCCTGGGGCGTCAACACGCTCTGGAACTGGCCCGGCGCGGGGCCAAGGTGGTGGTCAACGATCTCGGCGGGGCGGTGGACGGTTCGGGCGGCTCCTCCGAGGCGGCCCAGAAGGTCGTCGCGGAGATCAAGGCGCTGGGCGGCGAAGCCATCGCCAACGGCTCGTCGGTGACCGACGACGCCGGCGTAGCGCTGATGGTGAAGGACGCCATGGACGCGTGGGGCCGGATCGACATCCTGGTGGCCAACGCCGGCGTGCTGCGCGACCGCTCGTTCTCCAAGATGGAAATCGCCGACTTCGAGTTCGTCATGGCTGTGCACCTCATGGGCACCGTCAAGCCGGTCAAGGCCGTCTGGGAGATCATGAAGGCCCAGAACTACGGGCGCATCATCGTCACGACGTCCTCCACGGGCCTCTACGGCAACTTCGGCCAGGCCAACTACGGCGCGGCGAAGCTCTCGCTGGTCGGCTTCATGAACACGATGAAGATCGAGGGCCAGAAGAACAACATCCACATCAACGCCATCTCCCCGGTGGCCGCGACCCGCATGACCGAGAGCCTGATGCCCCCAGACATCCTCGAGCGCCTGGCGCCCGAGGCCGTGACGCCTGGCGTGGTGTTCCTGTGCTCTGAAGAAGCCCCGTCGGGCGTGGTGCTGACCGCCGGCGCCGGCGCGTTCGCCGTCGCCCGGATCGTTGAGACCGAGGGCGCCTATCTGGGCAATGACCTCACGGTTGAAGCGGTTCGCGATCACTGGGCGCAGATCTCCGACGAGACCGGCCAGAAGGCCTATGTCACCGGCGGCGAGCAGACCCAGAAGTTCTTCCGAAAGATGATGGGCGGCTGACCTAACCCGGGCCCGGAGCGACCGCGAGGAAACCCCTTGCGCGTCTCGCCGGGCCAAGGTCTTGTGTTGCCCGAGCCGGCGGTCACAAGCGCGGCCCACGGACAGGCAACCCAGGACCCCCAGCCCACATGGCGTCAAACGACTCTAAGGCCCACGCGAGGCTGACTCTTCCCGGCCTGCTGGGCTTTTCCATGCCGGGCCTGTGCATCGGCGCCCTGGCCATCGCCCTGGGGGTCTATCTGCCGCACTACTACGCGGGCCATTTCGGTCTCGGCCTGAGCGCCGTCGGGGCAGCCTTCGGAGCCGTGCGCCTGATCGACACGGTGTTCGATCCCTTTATCGGCGTGGCGATGGACCGGACGCGTTCGCGGTGGGGCCGTTATCGCCTGTGGCTGCTGGCTGGCGCGCCGGTCCTGATGCTGGCCGTCTACATGCTGTTCGACCCGCCGGGCGCGGTCAGCCTGCCCTATCTGATCGGCTGGCTGTTCGTTTACTACATCGGCACCTCGCTCATCACCCTCTCGCACGCCTCCTGGGCCTCAGTGATCGCCGGCCAGTATCATGAGCGGTCACGGGTCTTCGGGGCGATCCAGTTCGTGAGCATCATCGGCGCGACCATCGCCCTGATCCTGCCCATCGTGATGGCCAAGCATGACGGCTCGAGCGGCAAGGGCGATGTGGGCGCCATGGGCTGGTTCGTTTTCGCGGCCGCGCCGGCGGGCATTCTGCTGGCCCTGGCCATGACCCCCGAACGGGTGACCAAGGATCACGGCGAGGAAAACTTCACCCTGAAGGACTACTGGGAGATGGTCACCCGCCCGGACATGCGGCGGATCATCATCGCCGACTTCTGCCTGGCGCTCGGGCCCGGCTGGATGTCGGCGCTCTATCTCTTCTACTTCCACGACGCCCGCGGCTTCACGATCGCCAATTCCAGCCTGCTGCTGCTGATCTATGTGATGGCGGGGGTGGCCGGGGCCATGACCCTGAGCTGGGTCGCCCAGCGTCTCGGCAAGCACCGCACCTTGATGATGGCCAGCACCGGCTATTCGCTCGGCCTCATCGTCCTGGCCTTCATGCCCAAGGGCGCGTTCGTTCCGGCGGCCATCCTGATGTTCGGCATGGGCTTCCTGGCCGCGGGTTTCCCGTTGCTGGACCGCGCCATGGTCGCGGACGTGGGCGACGCGGTGCGCCTGGAGCAGGGCAAACATCGGGTCGGCCTGCTCTACGCCATGATCACCACCGCCCAGAAGGTGGCCGGGGCGGGGAGCATCTTCCTGTCCTACACCGTGCTCGGCTGGATCGGCTACCAGGCCAAGGAAGGGGCTGTGAACACCCCCGACGCCATCCTCGGCATGCAGTTCGTGTACCTGATCGGCCCGGTGGTGTTCGTGATGATCGGGGGGGCCTGCTTCATCGGCTACAAGCTGGATTCCGCCCGTCACGCCGACATCCGCGCCCAGCTCGAAGAGCGCGACGCGATGAGCCCCGGTGCGCCGATCCTGGAAGGTCTTAGCGGCGAGCAGACCATCCCCACGCACATCGTCGACGCCGTTTGAGGCCACACTTGCCCGAAAGCCCTTGCGCCGAGGCGATGCCCGCCCTTTGATCTCCCCCAAGAGGGCCACGAGAGTCGTCGTACGACCGAAGGTTGGGAGAGAAACTTCAGCACCGCTGACGATGTCGGGGCGGCCAAACCGGTCACTCCGCTGCCGACCCTCTTCGCCTTCGCCCTGCCGGGGCTGCCTCTCGCGGGCATGGCTCTGGTGTTCGGCGTCTACCTGCCGCGATTCTATGTGGGTCTGGGCAACGGCTTTGCCGCGGTGGCCACGGCGATCGCCGCCGTGCGGTTCCTGGACATCTGGCTCGACCCCTTCCTCGGCTTCGCCATGGACCGCACGCGCACGCCCATCGGGCGCTATCGTCCCTGGCTGATCCTCGGCGCTCCGATCGCCATGCTCGGGACCTACATGCTGCTGGTTCCCGGCGGCAAGGTCGGGACCGGCTATCTGATCCTGTGGATGCTGGTGACCTATGCCGGCGCCTCGATGCTCAACCTGTCGGTCGCCGCCTGGTCGGCGGTGCTGGCGACGAACTACAACGAACGTTCGCGCGTCTATGGCCTGACCCAGGGCCTGGCCGTGATCGGCTCCATGAGCCTGCTGCTCCTTCCGCTTTTCACCGCCGGCAAGGTGACCCTGGGCAAGGCCGCCAGCATGCCCGCCGTCGCGGCGATCCTGATGGTCGCCCTGCCCTTGGCCGTCATTGCCTGCTCTGTGTTCACGCCGGAGAAGATCGCCGGCGGCGGCCGCGGCGCCGGAGGCTTCAACCTCAAGGATCTGTGGTTCGCAGTCTCCAAGCCCTCGCTGCTGCGCATCGTCGCGGCGGATCTTGTGCTGACCCTCGGACCTGGGACCACCGCGCCGCTCTATGTCTACTTCTTCCACGACGCCAAAGGCTTCGGGATCGCCGAAGTCGGCTTCCTGCTGATCTTCTATATCGGCGCCGGCCTCATCGGCGCGCCCGTCCGGGGCCAGATCGCACGTCGGCTCGGCAAGCACCGCACCGTGCAGATCGCCTGCGTCGCCTACGGCGTCACCCAGACGATCCTCATGGCCCTGCCCCGTGTCTGGCCGGGACACGGGCCGGCGGACGCCATTCCAACCATTTGCGGCATGATGGGCGTCGGTTTTTGCGCCAGCGCCTTCCTGCTGCTGATCCGCGCCATGGTTGCCGACGTGGTCGACGAAGTCCGTCTGGAAAGCGGCAGGGACCTCACCAGCCTGTTGTTTTCCCTGGTGACCACCACCACCAAGATCGGCACGGTGATCACCGTGATCATCGTGTTCCCGATCCTCAATCTGGTCGGGTACAACGGCAAGGAAGGGGCGGTGAACACCCACCAGGCGATCTTCGGCCTGGAGATGTGCTACCTCTTCGCCCCGATCATCCTGGTGTTTGTCGGCGGGGCCCTGTTCTTCGGCTACACTCTGGACGCAAAGCGCCATAGCGCCATTCGCGACGCTCTGGACCAACGCGACGCCGAACTCTCCCTGGCCGCCGGCGAGGAGTCGATTCTGGGCGCGCCGATCGGTTGAACGCGCCGATCCTACTCCCGCAGACGGCGGGCCATCGCCATGAACGCCTTGGCCGTATCGCTGTCGGGCAAGGTGGCCGTGAGCGGCCGGCCGTCGTCGGCGCCTTGCCGCAAGGCGATATCGATCGGAATCTCGCCCAGGAAGGGCGCCTCCAGCCGTGACGCCTCGGTCCGCGCGCCGCCTTGGCCAAAGATCGCGATGGGCGCCCCCGTGGCCGGGTCCGGGAAATAGGCCATGTTTTCCACCACGCCGAGAATCTTCACGGGCGGGTTCATCTTCTTGAACATCGCCGACGCACGGCGGGCGTCGATGAGGGCGATCTCCTGGGGCGTGGAGACGATCACCACCCCGTCCACCGCCAGTTTCTGAACCAGGGTCAGATGAATGTCGCCGGTGCCCGGCGGCAGGTCGACCACCAGGATGTCCAGGGGCGCGTCCTCCGTGCCCCAGCGCACGTCCTGGATCATCTGACGCATGGCCGAGGACGCCATCGGGCCTCGCCAGATCATCGGCGCGCCCTCATCCACCAGGAAGCCGATCGACATCACCTTCACGCCCCAGGCTTCCAGGGGATTGAGTTTGCCGTCGACGAACTCCGGCTGGGCGTCGAGACCCATCATCCGCGGGGCTGACGGACCGTAGATGTCCGCATCGAGAAGCCCGGTCTTCAGGCCCAGACGGGCGAAAGCGCAGGCGAGATTCGCCGAGACCGTGGACTTGCCGACCCCGCCCTTGCCGCTGGCGATGGCGATGACGCGATGGACATGCTCCAGGCGCTCGGCCGGGGGCATGGTCTGGGTGTCGGTCTTGGGGTCGGGCGCCACGGAGGCGCCGCGGCGGACGCGGGTCACGCCAGGACCGGCAGGCGCCTGCGCGGTCGTCAGCACCACCTGAGCCTTCTGGACGCCGCCGATCGTCAGCAGCGCCTGCTCGGCCGCCTGACGAACGGGCGCGTAGAGGGCCGCATCGGCCGCCGGAACCTCAAGCATGAAGCCGGCCCGGCCTTCGCCAACGGTCAGCCCCTGAACAAGGCCGGCGGCGGCGAGGCCCTTGCCCGTTTTGGGATCCACCACCTTGTCGAGGGCGGAAAGGACGGCGGTTCGTGAAGGCTGGACGGCAGGGTTCATCGCTTCGTATTGCTTTGCGGCTCGGGGGCTCTCATATCCGTGTCCGTGAGCCGCTTTACAACTGCCCGGCGCGCTGTTTCACACCAACGGCTGGCCGGCCCCGAAAAGAAAGAGACGACTCCGCCCATCATGCCTTGGAACGACAACGCCAATCCGGGCCCCTGGGGCGCGCCGCCGTCGGGCGATGACGGAAAAAAGAAATCCGAGACGCCCCCACCCCGGCGGGAGCCGCCGAAGCGTCCGTCAGGGCCCGGTGGTCCGGACTTCGAAACCCTGCTCAAAGACCTCACCGACCGCGCCCGCCGCCTGTTCGCGGGTCAGGGCGGGCGCGGCCTCGGCCCCTCGACGCTGATCGCCCTGGCGGGCCTGGCGGGCGTCGCCTGGCTTCTGACCGGGCTCTATATCGTCCAGGCCAACGAAGAGGCGGTGATCACCCGCTTCGGCAGCTATGCCCGCTCGGTCGGTCCGGGCCTGCATTTCCACCTGCCGGTCCCGCTTGAGAAGGCCGAGCTCGTTCCTGTGACCAACCAGAACAAGACGGTGATCGGCGGCGCCGCCGGCGCGGCGGCGCCGGACGAAAGCCTGATGCTCACGGGCGACGAAAACATCGTCGACCTGTCGTTCACCGTGCAGTGGCACGTGTCCGACGCGGCGCACTACCTGTTCCGGGTTCGAGATCCGGACGATGCGGTCAAGGCGGTCGCCGAAAGCGCCATGCGCGAGGTGGTGGGGCGCAGCGCCCTGAAATCGATCCTTACCAACGGCCGCGGCGACGTGCAGGCCCAGACAGCGGCGCTGATGCAGAAGATCCTGGACCGATATCAGACCGGGGTCAGCGTCGACGCCGTGCAGATCCAGAACGCTAACCCGCCACAGGAAGTGGTTCCGGCCTATCAGGATATCGCCCGGGCCGGACAGGACGCCCAGTCGGCCATCAACGACGCCAACGCCTATCGCAACCGCGTCGTCAACGAGGCCAAGGGCGAGGCGGCCAAAATCGTCCAGGCCGGCGAAGGCTATAAGGTCCAGGTGGTGCGCGAGGCGCAGGGCCAGGCCGCGCGATTCAACCAGCTCTACGCCCAGTACCGGAAGGCCCCGGCCGTCACACGCCAGCGGCTCTACATCGAGGCGATGCAGGAAGTGCTCACACACAACCGCAAGGTGATCATCGACGCCAAGGGATCGACGGCGCCGATCATCCTGCCCCCCGATGTGTTCCGCACCGCGCCCGCCCCGGCCGAGGCGGCCCCTGCGGCAGCCCCGCAAGCCCAGGCGGCGCCCGCGCAGGCCGCGGCTCAACCGGAGGCGAACAGCCGATGAATCAGCGACTGCTCATGCTGGCGGGCGCGGCGGTCGTCGCCGCCTTCCTGCTCGCCAACACCTTCTTCATCGTCGATCAGCGCCAGCAGGTCGTGGTGGTGAACCTCGGCGAGCCCGTGCGGGTGATCAATCCGCCCGGCGGACCCGATCACCCGGGCCTCTACATGAAAACGCCGTTCGTGGAGAGCCTCGTCACCCTGGACAAGCGCAACCAGCCGATCGAGGCGCACCAGGAAGAGGTGATCTCGGCCGACCAGCAGCGCCTGGTCGTCGACGCCTTCGTCCGCTACCGGATCGCCAATCCGCTCGCCTACTATCGGACCCTCCGCAACGAGACCAACGCCGGCACTCTGATCGAACCGCTGATCAACTCTTCGCTGCGCCAGGTGCTCGGCGCGGCGACGGCCGGCGACATCATCTCCGGACGGCGTGACGCCCTGATGGCCCAGACCTTGGCCGACGTGCGCGCCCGGGCCGAGAAGTCGCATTTCGGCATCGAGGTGATCGACCTGCGAATCAAGCGCGCGGACCTGCCGGCGGCCAACCAACAGGCAGTCTATGCCCGCATGAAGTCGAACCTGCAGCAGCAGGCGGCCCAGATCCGGGCCGTCGGCGAGCAGAACCGCCGGGAAGTGGTGGCTGACGCCGACAAGCAGGTGACCATCACCCTGGCGACGGCGACCGAAGAAGCCTTCACCACGCGCGGCGCGGGCGACGGCGAAAGCGCGCGCATCTTCGCCGCGAGCTTCGGTAAGGACCCGAAGTTCGCCGCCTTCTTCAGGTCGATGCAGGCCTATGAGGGCGTATTCGCTTCGGGCGACACCACCATGGTGCTGTCACCCGACGCAGATTTCTTCAAATATTTCAAGAAAGGCCCTGACGCGCGGTAGGGCTCCGCGCCAGCCGGACCCGCCTTGCGGGGGCGGATCCGGCCAAAGCTCAGTGGGGCTTGGGCGCGAACAGTACGCACCAGGCATTCGGGGCGATCGGCCCGGCCACCACCTTGCACGCGCCGACGGCCGTCGGCGAACCGCCCGGCACGAAATAGGTGCAGGTGGAGCATTTGTTCGCGCCGTTGGGGTGATCCTGAAACTTCACATTAGCCTTGGGCATGGTGCCGGCGGCCTTGGCCGTCAGCGGCTGGGCCAGCAGGGGGAGCCCCGCCAGCGTCGCCGCGCCGATCAGGACCGTGCGCCGGGTCGCCGGCTTGATTTTGTCACTCATCGCTAACTCCGCATCTTTCATTCACTGCGCGCCCCGCGCCGGCGCGGACCCTAGAAGGGCGGCGACGGCTTGGGCAAGGGCTCAGGGCTTGGCCGGCGCCTTATCCGCGCGAGATGTGGCCTGGATCACCAGTTTCCAGGCTGTTTCGTCCCGGAACCAGCGGCGGGCGGCCGCCTGGACGTCAGCCTGCGTGGCCGATTCATAGTCCGGGAAGGTGGTGCGGATGAGATCGAGACGACGCGGATCCGCCAGCGCGCCGGTCAGGTTTGCCAGCCAGTATTCGTTGCCGAGTTGCGCCTTGCGCAGGCTGGCGATGTGAGGATTGCGCGCCCGCTCGAGTTCGTCGGCTGTAACGCCCGCCTCTCGCATGTCACGCGCAATAGCCCCGACGGTGTCGAAGAACCCTGGAATCAGCGGCGGCGGCATCTCGACCATGTTCATTATGTAGCCGTAGCCGCGGTAGGTCTGGGAAAGGTCCACCCGGGTGTCGGGGCTGTAGGTCGATCCCTGGGAGATGCGCACCTTGTCGACCAGCCGGTTGCCGAGCACGTCGCCGGCCAGCATGGCGGCCCTGGCGCGCTTCATATCGGCGAAGAAGTCGGTGGCGGGCCAGGCGAGAACGGCGAGGGCCTGATCCGCGCGGCCGGTGTCCGTGCGGGTAACCGGCTCGGCCGTCGGTTGTGGAAACCGCACCACCAAGGCCTGTGAGGGGATGGCCGGGGCTTGGCCCCGCGCCGGCAGTGCGCCCAGCGTGGTCGCGGTCAAGGCGATCGCCTTTTCGACCGTGACGTCGCCAACGATCGTCACCTCGATGGGTGCGTGGGCCAGCGCCGGCGCCAGCATGGCCTTAAGGTCCGACACCCGGGTGGCGACGATATCGGGCTTGGACGGCAGGCCGAACCGCGGGTCGCCACTGGTGAAGAGCGCCCCTCCGTCCCGCTCGAGCACGCCATCGGGCGTCGCCGCCAGCTGCGGCAGTTCGGCCAGCAGGCCGGCGCGGGCTCGCTCAAAGGCTTCCGGCCGGAAGCCGGCGTCGCTGAGATAGGCGGCGATCACCTGAAGCTCGACGTCGAGATCGGCCGGCCGGCTGGCGCCTTTGAAGTGAAACGCCTCATTGCCCACGGAAAACCCGACGCCGTAGATCTTTCCGGTCAGCGCGCGCTGGCTGTCCTCATAGCTGATCTTGCCAAAGCCGCCGGCGACAAGGGCCGGCGCAGCCCAGGTGGGGCTCGACTTGTCCCGGGGCAGTTCCAGACGACCGCCGCCAAAGGTGACGGAAACCAGCACCTGATCCTTTCGCAGCGTGGTCGGCTTGACGAGCAGCCGAACGCCGTTGTCAAAGCTCACGCTGGTCAAGCCCAGATCGGCGACCTCGCTGCGCGCCGTCACGGCGCCGGGCGAGCCAAAGTCCGCGTAGGGCCAGACGACCGCCACCTGGGCGGCTTCGGCGGTCAGGGGTTCGGCCTGGGCCTGGGCGAACGCCGCCTTAACGGCCGCCTCGCCGCCGGCAATCGGCTCTGGCGAGGCCAGTTCCACCAACGGACCGGCGCCCGCAAACACGTCCTTAAGGGCCGAACTGACCGTCGTGGCTTTCAGACCCTTCACCGCCGCGTCAAAGATCACCAGGTCGTCCGCCGGCAGGTTGAAGACGTCATCGTCATTCACGGAGTCGACCAGGGTCGAGGCGAGCGCCGGAGTCGGACGCGTCGCCGCGCCGGCCACGGCGCTCTGCAGATCGGCCCGCATTTCGGCAATCTCGCGATCGAGCTCGGCCTGGCTCACGCCATAGGCCACCAGACGGCGCACCTCTCGCGCGGCGGCGGTGAGGGACGTCTTCCAGGCGTCCGGCGGCGACGAGGCCTCGATCACGGCGATCTTGGTCGAGCGGAACAGGTTCTGAAACCCGCCGCCGGCGTTCAGGAACGGAGGATGCTCACCCTGGGCCAGCCGCAAAAGTCGCCGGTTGAGCACCGCCAGGCCCAGGTTTTCGATCGTCTCGCGCCGCTCCTTGGCGGCCGTATCCGGCGATGCGTCGTAGGGGCGCGCCCAGGTGATCACCACGCGCGTTGCGGCCCCGGGCTGTTCGACCAGCTTGACCACCGTTCCACGCGCTTCGACCTCGCCCAGGTCGGGCTCGGGCCGGGGCTCGCCTACCGGCTTCCAGTCGGAGAACAAGGACTTGATCCGAATCTCGACATCGGCGGGGTCGAAGTCGCCGACCGCGATCAACGTCGTGCGTTCGGGCCGGTAGTTTGCCTCATAGAAAGCCCTCACCCGGCTGGCGGGCGCGGTCTTGATCACTTCGACCGTGCCGATCGGAAAGCGGCGTGCGGCGAGTTGGCCATGCAGGAAAAGGTCGAGCTGCGCCTTCTCGGCCCGGTAGTCGGGCGTGTCGCGCAACCGTTCCTCGGACAACACGACCCCGCGCTCCACCGCGAGCGCCTTGGCGTCGAGCGTAAGATTGCCGGCGGTTTCCCGCATCAGCATCAATCCGGTCCCCAGGGTGTCGGCCTCACTGCGTGGCAAGTCGAGCATATAGACGGTCTGGGTCCACTCGGTTTCCGCATTGGTGTCGGGGCCAAACGCCAGGCCCTTGCGCTGCAGGATGCGGATCATCTCGTCGGCCGCCACATGGGCGGAGCCGCGAAAGGCCATGTGTTCCAGCACATGGGCCAGGCCCTGCTCGTTGTCCCGCTCCTGCAAGGAGCCGGAGCCGACCCGGAGGCGCAGGGAGGTCTGTCCGGCAGGCGTGGCGTTGCGCAGGACGGCGTAGCGCATGCCGTTGGGCAGGATTCCGAACCGTACGGCCGGATCAGGTTTGAGATCGCTGCGATCCTGGGCCCAGACAGGCCTCGGCGGAGAACTCGCGTTGGCGAGCAACGGCGTGGCCGCAAGCGTGAGACACATGAGCGCTGACGCAAATCTTGCCGAACGGGTCATGGTGTCTCCAGGCCGGGCGAAACGCGGCCGACGATAAACAGTGTACGGTTCCGGCCTAGGTTTAGACCGCGGCGAAGTTAAGGTAGGCGAGGCGAGTCCCGGGCTTCCACGGGACAGAAGAAACCGGAAACGCCTGAGCCATGAGCAAGGATCCCAAGTCCGCGACCGCGGCGACCCAGGCCGCCCAGGCCCGGCTGGCCGCGAGCCTCCCGGCCGACGATGGCGAAGATTTCGTCAAGGCGCGCCGCGGCTTCATCGGTACGGTTGCTGACGGCAAAATCGTCGACGCCGAGGGCCGCGTGTTCTGGAACATGGGCGCCTTCGCGTTTCAGGAGGGTGACGCGCCCTGCCCGCCGACCGTCAATCCCAGTCTCTGGAGACAGGCCCGGCTCAACGCCATCCACGGCCTCTTCGAGGTGACGCCGGGCCTCTATCAGGTGCGCGGCTTCGACATCTCCAACATCAGCTTCATCGAGGGCGACACCGGCTACATCGTCATCGACCCGCTGATTTCGGCCGAGACCGCGGCGGCGGCCCTGGCGCTGCTGCGCCGGCATCGCGGCGACAAGCCGGTGACCGCGGTGATCTACACCCACAGCCACGTCGATCACTATGGCGGCGTGCGCGGGGTCATCAGCGAGGCCGACATCGCGGCCGGCATGACCATCATTGCTCCGGAAGGCTTCCTCGACGCGGCGGTGAGCGAGAACGTCCTGGCCGGCAACGCCATGAGCCGGCGGGCAACCTACATGTACGGCGCCCTGCTGCCCCGCGACGCCACCGGCCATGTGGACGCGGGGCTCGGCAAGACGGTCTCGATGGGCTCGGTGAGTCTGGTTCCACCGACCGTGAGCATCTCCAGAACCGGCGAGCGCCTGACGGTCGATGGCGTGGAGATCGTCTTTCAGGTGACGCCCGACACCGAGGCGCCGGCGGAGATGAACTTCTTCTTCCCGAAGTTCCGCGCCCTGTGCATGGCCGAGAACTGCTCCTGCCACCTGCACAATCTCTACACGCCGCGCGGCGCCCAGGTGCGCGACGCCAAGGCCTGGAGCTTCCACATCGACGAGGCCATGCGCATGTTCGGCCCGGAAACCGACGTGCTGTTCGCCAGCCATCACTGGCCGCGTTGGGGCCGAGGCGAGGCAGAGACCTTCCTGACCAAGCAGCGCGACCTCTACAAATATATCCACGACCAGACCCTGCGGCTGGCCAACCATGGGCTGAACCCGGTGGAGATCGCCGAGGAGATCGCCCTGCCCCCGACCCTGGCGGCGGAGTGGTACACGCGCGACTACTACGGAACGCTCAACCACAACGCCAAGGCGGTCTATCAGCGCTATCTGGGCTGGTTCGACGGCAACCCCGCCAATCTGCACAAGCTGCCGCCGGTGGAAGCCGGCAAGCGCTACGTCGATCTGGCGGGCGGACCCGAGGCGTTGCTGGGCAAGGCCAGATCGGCCTTCGACGCCGGGGACTATCGCTGGGTCGCCGAGGTGGTGAACCATCTGGTGTTCGCCGATCCGTCGAACACCGACGCCCGGGCCCTTCAGGCCGACGCGCTGGAGCAGCTCGGCTATCAGGCCGAGTCCGGCCCATGGCGCGCCTTCTACCTCACCGGCGCCATGGAGCTGCGCTCTCCCCGCCCCGCCGCGACCCAGCCCCGCCAGGGCGCCGCCGGTCAGCTGCGCGCCCTGCCCGCGGACTCCTTGCTCGACTCCCTGTCGGTTCGGCTGAACGGCCCCAGAGCCGGCGCCACGGAACTGACGCTCAATCTCTGCTTCATCGACACCGGCGAGACCTACGCCGTCACGGTGCAGAACGCGGTGCTGCATCACCGCGCGGGCGCGGCGTCCGACGTCGCGTCCGTCAGCCTGACCCGCGAAACGCTCGTCGATCTCGTCATCGGCCAGACCACGCTCGATGCGGCCTTGGGCTCCGGCGCCGTGACCGCGGCCGACAGCGCCGGAGCGCTGGTGGTGTTGCTCGGGCTCCTGGACCGCTTCGACTTCTGGTTCAAGATCGTGGCGCCATAGAAGGCGAGGGGCGCAGTTGCGCCCTACCCCACCGCCAAAATCACCTGCGAGGCCTTGATCAGGGCCGTCGCGCGATCGCCGACCCTCAAGCCCAGATCGTCCAGACCGCGGCGGGTGACATTGGCCACCAGGGTCTTGCCGTCGGCCAGTTCCAGCACGACCTCGCTGTTCACCGCGCCGGGATCCAGGGCGATGACCGTTCCGGCCAGGCGGTTGCGGGCGCTGGCGCGCACGTCGCCGTCGGCGGCCACAAGCACCACGACGCTGGCCTTGATCAGGGCGAAGGCCTGGGAGCCGCTGGCGAGACCCAGTTCGACAATGCTGGGCCGGGTGACGGTGGCGACGATCTCCAGGCCCTGGCCGATATCGAGCACCACCTCGGCGTTGACGGCGCCCTCCAGCAGTTCTTTGACCTGGCCGCGGTAGGTGTTGCGGGCGCTGGTGCGCATGGGCAGGCTCCAGGGACTGTTGAGATCGCCGATATCCACCGTGGTGGGATCGGCGGCGAAGCGGGCGTTCAGACGGTCCATGGCCAGGGCGATCTCGTCCTGGACATGTCGAAGGGCGCGGAGGGCGGCCTCGCCCTCGGGCGTCAGACCGGCCGCGCCGCCGGCCCGGCCGCCGGCGCGGGCCTGGACCAGCGGCTTGGGGAACAAATTGTTGAGAGTCTGGACCGCATCCCAGGTTGCCCGATAGCCGAGGCCGATCTCGGCCCCCGCCGCGGTGATCGAGCCCTGCCGGCCGATGGCCTCCAGCAGACGGATGCGATCCTCGCCGGCCCGCGCCGATCCGCCCAGGCGCAGGGAGGCCCCTGTGCCGACGCCGCCGCTCACCCGAAAACGTCCGCGCGTTTCATGGCTCCAGAGGTCGGCCGCGTCACGGCGTCTGTCAACCGTCCGTCGCAATCTGAAGAATTACGACTTATTCACTTGAACGCTGGACGGCAAAACGGTCTTTTCATGCCCGGAAAGTGGCGTCGCGCGAAGTATAAATACTTCGGCAGCGACTATTCATGAGGACTCATTCCATCTTGACGCCCTGGCGCCAGATAAGAACGGCTGCGCTGTTGCTGACGGCGGCCCCGATGACCCTGCTTCTCGGCGCGGGTCCGGCGCTGGCTGGCCATCGCCCGGCCAAGGTGGAAACACCGGCGGTACCGCTGCCGGCGGCCTATGTCGGCGCGAGCCAGGCCGCAGCGCTGCCGGCCGTCGCGCTCGATCAATGGTGGCGGCTCTTCAAGGATCCGGCGCTCGACGCCCTTGAAGACGAAGCCTTTCGCACCGCGTCCGACGCCCGCACCGCGGCGGCGCGCATTCTGGAGGCCCGCGCCACCCGTGCGGCGCAGACAGCCAAGACCCTGCCCACCGGATCGATCTCCGGCGCCGCCAGCCACCAGAAGGCCTATGAACTCGGCGGCCGGGGCGACAATCTCAATCCGATCAGCGGCGTCACCGACAATGCCGGCGGCAATTTCAACATCTCCTGGGAACTCGACCTGTTCGGCCGCCTGGCCGTGGCCCGGCGGGTGGCCGACGCCGACGCGGCCGAGGCGCGGTTCAATGTGGAGGGGACGCGCGCCAGTCTGGCCGCGGCGGTGGCCGACGCCTATTTCCAGACCCGCGGGTTTGAGATCCGGCTGGCCGACGCCCGCGAGACCGTTCGCATCGAGGACGACCTGTTGACTGTCGCCCGCCGCAAGGCCGCCGCAGGCGCGGCGCCGGAGGACGAGATCGACCGCGTGGCCGGCCAGAAAGCCCGGGCCGCCGCCCAGGCCGCCGATTTTGCGAGCCAGCTGTCGGGCACGCGACGGCAGTTGCTGATCCTGGTTGGCCGCGACCTGCGCGACACCGACAAACTGGCGCCAGCCGCCGCGCCGCCGGAGACGCCGCCCACGCCCGAGGCCTTGCCGTCCGAGCTTCTGATCCGCCGCCCCGACATCCGCGAGGCCGACTTCCGCCTGCGCGCGGAACTGGGCGCGGCGCGACTGGCCCGTCTGGCCATCTTCCCCACCGTCACCCTGCTGCCGGGCCTGGGTCTCTCCAGCACCGGGGCGCCCGGCGTCTCCTATATTCCGCCCTCGACCCTGGTGACCGCCCGACAGGTGTCGACCACGGGCTTCTGGAACCTCGCGGCGGGGATCACCGCCCCGACTCTCGACATCCCCAAATTGCTCTATCAGGCCCGGGCCGAAGACGCGCGCGCGCGGCAGGCGGCGGTGGCCTATGAACGCACCGTTCGCAACGCCTTCGGCGAGGCGCAGAACGCCCTGATCTCCCTTGAGGCCGGCGAGCAGGCCACGGCCATTCTCGCCGATGGGGAAACGCGCGCCCGCCGGGCCTATGACGCCTCGCGGCGGCGCTACGCCCAGGGAATGGACGACCTCACGGCCACCCTGTCAGCCGAACAGTCCTGGCGGGCGATCCGCTCGGACCTGACCGCCGAACGGGTCGACACCCTGCGGCGCGCGGTGAGCGCCTACAAGGCGCTCGGCGGCGGCTGGGCATCGACGGGATCGGCGGGGACGCTCTGACATGTCCCTCGCGCTGGCCACCCTTCTCTATGAATGGCGCCGCTACATGGCCGCCGTCGTCGCCCTGGCCTTCTCCGGCATGATGGTGCTGGTGATGCTCGGCCTGTTCACCGGCATCATCCACTCCGATTTCGCGACAACAGAACGCTCGCGGGCCGACATCTTCATCCTGCCGCCCAAGGTGGCGAGCATGGTCAACGCCAACGTCAGCCTGCCGAAGCGGGTGCAACCGCTCATCTTCCTCAATCCCCACGTTACCGAGGTCCGCAGCCTGGAGGAGACGTTTGGGTCCTGGGTCAACCGACCGGGCCCGGGCGGACATCAGGTGCAGAAATTCATCCAGCTCTGGGGTGTCGACCCTCAGCCCGGCGCGGTCACCCTGCCCTTCGACTACACCGAAGAAACGCGCATCGCGCTCATGGAACCCGGCGCCGTGGCGGTGGACGCCAGCGCCCTGGGGACTCTCGGGGTCAAACTCGGCGATACGGCGTCGATCAACGGCCACGCCGTGCGGGTCCGCGCCATTCTGCACAACTATCAGAGCATCGAGTCGCCCGCCCTGGCCGCCTCGCGGGACACGGTCCGGGGTGTCAGTCGCAGCGGCGGCGGCAACGGCGCCGAGACCGGGCCGCTGATGGTGCGGATCGACAATCCGGCTCTGGCGGAGACCATCTCGGCTGAGTTGAACGCCAGTTCGCACGGCGCCTACCGCGCCTGGACCAAGGCGGAATTCAACCGCGCCAATGAGAACGCCGTGATGTCGCAGCAGATCGTCGGGGTGATGCTGGTGTTCCTGACCATCATGTCGATCCTGATCGGCGTCGGCATCACCTCCCAGACCCTGCGCGGCGCGATCCTGTCCAACATCCGCGAGTTCGCCTCCCTACGGGCCTTGGGAATCTCCATGGGCTCGCTGCGCTGGTTCGTCATGGAGCTGTCGATGTGGGCGGGCGTGGCCGGGATCGGCGCGGCCGGACTGATCACCTGGGTGGCCTCCCTGGCGGCCGCCGGCGCGGGCCTGCCGCTGTTCATTCGCCCCCAGCCCGCCCTCATGGTGTGCGGCATGCTGATGGTGATCGCCATCGCCTCCGGGGCCATGGCCATGGGCGTTCTCAAGCACAGCCAGCCGGCGGATCTGCTGCGATGACCCCGCACGAGTCCATGGCTCTGACGGCGACCGGCCTGACAAAGCGGTTCAAGACCGGGCGCAATACCGTCGAGGTGCTCAAGGGCGTCGACTTCCACGCCCGCCACGGCGACGTGACCATGGTCATGGGACCGTCCGGCTCGGGCAAGTCGACCCTGATCGCCGCCCTCTCCGGCCTTTTGAAGCCGGACGAAGGCGCGGTCGGCGCCCTGGGCGAGGATCTCTGGAGCCGCGGCGCCGGCCGCATCGATCGCTTCCGTCTCGACCATTGCGGCTTCATCTTCCAGGGCTTCAACCTGTTCCCCGCCCTCACCGCCCTGCAGCAGGTGACCACGGTGCTGAAGTATCAGGGTCACTCGAAGAGCGAGGCCCGCCGCATCGCCGAAGAGGCGCTGGATGAGGTCGGTCTGAAGCCGCGCATGCACCAGCGGCCGAGCGAGCTCTCCGGCGGCGAAAAGCAGCGTATCGCCATCGCCCGGGCGATCGCCAAGCGCCCGGCCCTGCTGTTCGCCGACGAGCCGACCTCGGCGCTCGACGGCGAGAACGGCCAGATCGTCATCCGTCTGCTGCGGCGCGCCGCCACCGAGCACAAGGCCGCGGTCATCTGCGTGACCCACGACCCCCGTCTGGAGGCCTTCGCCGACCGGATCATCCACATCGAAGACGGCCGCATCCTCGACGATGCGGCCTCCCCCGGAGAATGACCGCCATGTCCGCCCTGATCCGCCGCCCCGCTGTCTGGATGAGCGCCCTCGGCGTGACCGCACTGGCGGTCGCCGGCGGCGTCGTGATGCAGTCGGGGCAAAGCAAGGCCAAGACCGAGCCGTCCAAGGCCGCGCCGACAGGCGCCTATGCCGCCGTGGCGGAGGGCAAGGCCGATGTGGAGGGCGGCATCATCCAGGTCGCCTCCCGCACCGCCGGCGTGGTCCGCGAGGTCACCGTGCTGGAGGGCGACAAGGTTTCCAGGGGCCAGGTTCTCGCCCGCCAGGAGGATGACGCCCCCCGCCTGGCGCTGCAGACCGCCGAGGCCAACCTCGGCCAGGCCCGCGCCCAGCTGGGGGTCACCGAGGTGCAACTGACCGCAGCGCGTCGCGAGCGGGCCCGGTTGGAAAGCCTCAGCGGCGTCGTCTCCGGCCAGCAGACCGACCAGGCCGCCGACGCCATCGCCAGCGCCCAGGCAACCCTGGCCAGTGAGCGCGCCGCGATCGCCGTGGCGGAGACGCAGGTAAGCGAGGCGCGCTATCGCCTGGAACAGACCATCGTCCGGGCGGAGGTCACTGAAAGCGCCCTGCCCTCCGTCAAGCTGGGGCAAACCGTCGCCATCGTCCCCGAGACAGACCAGAGCAAGTCCTACCCCGGCAAGGTTCTGCGCCAGGCCGCCGTCTATGGCGCGCGCAAGCTGCAGTCCGACGATCCCGCCGAACGCACCGATGAAAAGGTCGTCGAGGTGGTCGTCAGCGCCGACAATGCGCCGCTGCTGATCGGCCAGAGGGTGCTGGTGAAATTCGTGAAATAGCTGAGGCGGAGTCTAGCCCGCAGCCGTCGCAGCCTGAGGACGCGACTGGGCCGGCTGAAGGCGGGGCCGACCCCCGGCGGCTTCAATGACCACGCGCCGCGCCGAAAGCCGGGCTTTCTGCCCAACCTCAAATCGGGACGCGGCCGCTTCGGCCAGTTCGGCGATCAGGTGGTGACCGCCGACCGTCTGACACGCGATGGCGCGGACCGCGCCCCGCCCGCTGATATCGACAATCCGCACCGGCAGGCCTTCGGCCCGCTCGCCGGCGTCGAGGCGCGTGTCGCTCGGCCGGAACAGGGCGACGGCGCGTCCGTCCTCCGGCGCCTCAGGGAAATGCACCGGCGCCGTGAACCCGTCGAAGCGGGCAAGGCCTCCGGCAACCTCACAGTTGAGGTAATTGCACTCGCCGAGGAACTCGAAGGCGAAGGCCGAGGCCGGGGCGGCGTCCAGTTCAGCCGGCGTGCCGATCTGTTCGATGCGGCCTTGGTTCATCAGCACCACCCGGTCGGCCAGGGCCATGGCTTCCTCCTGGTCGTGGGTCACCAGAATCGTCGTCACGCCTGTCGCGTCGTGGATGCGCCGAAGTTCCGAACGCAGTTCCTTGCGAACCTTGGCGTCGAGCGCCCCGAACGGCTCGTCCAGCAGCAGCAGGCGAGGCTCGACCGCCAGGGCGCGGGCCACCGCCACACGCTGGCGCTGACCACCGGAGAGCTGATCGGGATAGCGGCCGCCCAGCCCATCGATCTGCACCAGGGCCAGAAGTTCCTCGACCCGGGCGTTGATGGCGGCGCGGGATGGCCGGGTCGCTCGGGGGCGGACCTCCAGACCGAAAGCGATATTGCGAGCGACGGTCATGTGCCGGAACAGCGCATACTGCTGGAATACCAGGCCGATGCGGCGTTCCCGGGCGCTCAGAGCGAGGAAATCGACCCCGTCCAGGAAGACGCAGCCGTGATCTGGTTTGTCGAGGCCAGCCAGCACCCGAAGCAGGGTGGTTTTGCCGGAACCCGAAGGGCCGAGAAGGCAGAGGAACTCGCCGTCGCGGGCCTCCAGCGAGACGCCGGTCAGGGCCGGAAACTTGCCGAACTGCTTGTAGATGCGGTCGATGGTGAGGGTCATGCGGCGGCCCGCTCCTGAGAATCCGAAGTCCTGGCGCCCGCGCGGATCAGCTGCTCCAGCACAGTCTTGGCCACAAGGGTGACCACGGCGAGACCGGCAAGCAGGCTGGCCGCGGCAAAGGCCCCGACGAAATCATAGTCGTTGTACAGCGCCTCGACATGCAACGGCAGGGTGTCGGTGAGCCCGCGGATATGGCCGGACACCACCGAGACCGCGCCAAACTCGCCCATGGCGCGGGCGTTGCAAAGCAGAACACCGTGCAGGAGCGCCCAGCGGATGTTTGGCAGGGTCACCCGCCGGAACACCGTCCAGCCGCCGGCGCCGAGGCTGACGGCCGCCAACTCCTCGTCAGCGCCCTGCTCGGTCATCAGCGGGATGAGTTCGCGCGCGATCAGCGGAACCGTGACCACGATCGTACCCAGAACGATGCCCGGCACGGCGAAGATCACCTTGATTCCGGCCTCGTCCAGCGCGTGGCCGAACCAGCCGCGCGCGCCGAACAGCAAAACCCATACCAGGCCCGAGACCACCGGCGATAACGACAGCGGCAAGTCGATGAGGGTCAGAAGCGCGGTCTTTCCGCGGAACGAAAACTTGGCGATCGACCAGGCCGCCGCCAGACCGAAGGCGGCGTTGAGCGGAACGGCGATGGCCGCCACCAGCAAAGTCAGGCGGATGGCGGCGAGCGCGTCAGGCTCCTTGAAGGCGGCGAAGAAGGCTTCGGCGCCCTTGGCGAAGGCCTCGACGAGGACCGTGGCGAGGGGTGCGCCGATCAGGATCGCGAGCCAGAGCACGGCCAGCACCAGCAACAAGGCGGGCGCCGGCCCGTCGATCCGGCGGGCGGTGAGCGGGCGGGCGATCATGCGCGGGTCCGCCGGGACAGGGCGACCTGAAGGGCGTTGACGCCGATCAGGACCAGCAGCGACACCGCCAGCATGGCCAGACCCACGGAGGCCGCACCCGCATAGTCGTACTGCTCAAGGCGCGTCACGATGACCAGGGGGGCGATCTCCGACACCAGCGGCATGTTGCCGGCGATGAAGATCACCGAGCCGTATTCGCCGGCGCCGCGGGCGAAGGCCATGGCGAAGCCGGTGAGCAGCGCCGGTCCGAGCGACGGCAGGATCACCCGGGTCAGGGTTTGCCAGGGTCGCGCGCCAAGGGTCTCGGCGGCTTCTTCGAGGCTCGCGTCGAGATCCTGCAGCACCGGCTGAACCGCGCGGACCACGAACGGCAGGCCCACGGCCAGCAACGCCACAAAGACGCCGACCGGGGTGTAGGCGACCTTCAGTCCCAGCGGTTCTAGCAGGCCGCCGATCCAGCCATTGGGTCCGTAAAGGGTCGCCAGGGCGATGCCCGCCACGGCCGTCGGCAGGGCGAACGGCAGGTCCACCAGGGCGTCCAGAATGCGCCGGCCCGGAAATTCATACCGGCACAGCACCCAGGCGATAAGCAGACCCGTGACGACATTGACCACCGCCGCCGCCGCCGCCGCGGAGAAACTGAGCCGAAGGGCGGCGAGGGTCCGTGGCTGGGTGATGGCGTGCGCGAAACCTTCGAATCCATGCTCCCAGGGCCGAGCGGCCAGCGCCGCCAGCGGCAGCAGGATGATCAGGCCAACATAGACCAACGTAAAGCCGAACGCCCCGGTGAAACCAGGCAAGGGGCTATAGTCCCGCCAGGGCGGCCGCCGCGGCGCGAGGGGAACGGGCGGAACGTGGATGTCGAGCGCGACCATGTCAGCCCGGCTGGTAGATTTTATCGAAGGCGCCGCCGTCGGCGAAATGCCTCGCCTGGGCCTTCTGCCACCCGCCGAATTTGGCAATGGTGATCATGTCCAACGGCGGGAACTTTGCGGCGTATTTCGTCTCCACCGCCTTGCTGCGGGCGCGGAAATGCCGCCGCGCCGCAATCTCCTGAGCCTCTTCGGAGAATAGCAGCTTCACATAGGCCTCCGCGGCGCGGCGCGTGCCGTGCTTGTCGACCACCTTGTCGACCACGGCGACCGGCGGCTCGGCGAGGATGCTCATCGAGGGGCGAACAATCTCGAGCTTGCCGGGCCCGACCTCATCGATCGCCAGCATCGCTTCGTTCTCCCAGCCAACCAGGACGTCGCCAATACCGCGTTGCACGAAGGTGGTGGTTGAGCCGCGGGCGCCGGTGTCGAGCACGGGCACGTTCTTGTAGAGGCCTTTCACAAAGCCGAGGGCGCGGGTCTCGTCTCCGCCATTGTGGCGGACCGCATAGCCGAGCGCCGCCAGATAGCTCCAGCGGGCTCCGCCGGAGGTCTTCGGATTGGGCGTGATCACCTGAATGCCCGGCTTCACCAGGTCGATCCAATCGCGGATGCCCTTGGGATTGCCCTTGCGGACCACGAAGACGATGGTCGAGGTATAGGGCGCGCTGTTGAACGGCAGACGCGACTGCCAGTTGGGGGCGATCAGGCCGCGCTGGGCGATGGCGTCGATGTCATAGGCCAGCGCCAGGGTGACCAGGTCGGCCTCAAGGCCATCGACCACCGCGCGCGCCTGTTTGCCTGACCCATCGTGGGATTGGCGGATCACCACGTCGCCACCGCCATGGCGCTTCCAGTCCGCGGCAAACAAGCCGTTGAACTCTTTGTAAAATTCGCGGGTGGGATCGTAGCTGGCGTTCAACAGGGCCAGCGGGGCCGCGGCCCGGACCAACCCGGGAACCGCGAGTGAGGCGGACGCGGCCCCAGCGGCCAGGAGTCGTCGGCGCGAAAGCGTGTTGGTCATGGCGGAGCCCCTATGATGCGGGCGGGAAACTAGGGCTGTAAGGCCGTGTGACACATACACTTTTTCTCTGAAAATGGCCTCCGCCCCTATTGTTAGATAAACTCAACACCGACATTAGCCTTGCTTATTGGAGATGCGAGCACCTCGAATTCTTCGCGCAAATTACCGATCTTCCCCTTTGCGGCGAGGCTCCAAGGCGCCTAGAGAGCGGTCATGTCCGATCACCCCACGGTCGCCGTCGTCGGCGCGGGATTCAGCGGTCTGCTGACCGCCTTGCGCATTCTGCTCGCGCCGGACGGACCGCGGGTCGCCCTGATCGAGAAGGGCCCCCGGTTCGGACGCGGCGCGGCCTACTCCACCGCCAGCCCCCACCACCTGCTCAATGTGCGCGCCACCAATATGAGCGCTCTGGTCGAACAGCCTGGCCACTTTCTCGACTGGCTCGGCGCCGAAGGCGTGGCAAATCCCGAATCGGTTTTCGTTACCCGCGATCGCTACGGCCAGTATCTGCAGTCCCTGTTGCGGGACGCCGCGGCCGACACAGCCTCGCGGCGGCTAAGCCTGGAGCATGACGCGGTCTCGGCCATCACCCGCGAGGGCGACCGCTGGCGCGTCGACCTTGCGATGGGACGCACGATCTCCGCCGACGCGGTGGTGCTGGCCCTGGGCAACCTGCCGCCGTCGATCCCGGCGGGCGTGGCCCCCGCGGTGCTCTCCTCGCCGCGATACGTGGCCGAGCCCTGGACGTGGAAAGGCCCCGGCGCGTCCAGCGGCGGTGACATTCTCCTGGTCGGCGCCGGCATGACCGCCGTCGATGTGGCTTTGACCATCCATGACGAGCGCCCTGACATCCGCCTCTTCGCTCTGTCGCGCCACGGCCTTACGCCGAGGGTTCACGGACCGGCCCTGTCGGCCGCAGGCCTTTGGGGAACGGCGCCGTCCGGATCGCCGGCGCGCCTGCTCGCGGAGGTGCGGCGACGTTCTCAGACGGACTGGCGCGGAACGATCGACAGCCTACGGCCGCATGTCCAGGCGATCTGGCGGGGATGGTCCGTAGCCGAACGTCGGCGCTTCCTGCGTCACCTGCGGCCCTGGTGGAACGTCCATCGTCACCGCCTGGCGCCTGAGGTCGCGGCGCGGATCGACGTTATGCGGCAGTCCGGTCATCTGGCGTTTGCCGGCGGCCGGCTACACAGCCTGACCCTGCAGCCGGACGGCGTCCTGGCGACCTGGACGGCGCGCGGTTCGGAAGCGCCGGAGACCCGGCTGTTTTCCCAGGTGGTCAATTGCACCGGGCCGAGCGGCGACCTGACGGCGGTCGATGACCCCCTGATCGCCGGCCTGCTTGACGACGGCCTGGTGCGGCCGGACGCCTGCCGGCTGGGAATCGACGTGGACGCGCGATCGCGCGTGATCGACCGCGGCGGGGCGCCGGCTGACCATCTCTTTGCCGTCGGCCCCCTCACGCGCGGGCAGTTCTACGAAATCACCTCGGTGCCCGATATCCGGCTGCAGGCCGCCGATTGCGCCGACTCGATCCTCAACATGCTGGCGCTCAAGGCCCGCTCCCAGAGATCGGGCGAGGGCGCGAAGGCAGGCGCCGCACGGCTTGCCGACGCATTGTCGGCCTTCATCGCCGAGTCCATCGCGGAACTCGACGTGGAGCTCGGTTCGCTGAAGTTCGCCCGGCGGGTTCGCGGGGCGTGGGAATTGCGCGGCCGCCGCGCCGCCCTCGGCGAGATCGCCCTATGGCTCGACGAAAGACGGGATGGCGAGGGCCCCTAACCTGGCCGCGGCGGGGCCGCCGGGGTGGCGAACGGCAGGCAGACAAGCGCCAGAAGTGTCAGAACCGCCATCATCAGCCACGCCTCGTTGATCGCCTGCACCAGGGCCAGATGATCGATGAGCGGCTTGACCAGCGCCGCCGTCGCGGGGTCGATCGGCCCGGGCGGCCGGGCCAGGAACACATCGAGGGGCAGGCCGACCGCCTTGGCCGTCGCCACATCGCCCGCTTCCAGCCGTCGCGCGATGGCCCTGCCGAGCACGGGTCCCCGGCCATAGATCACCGTGTCGATCAGAGCGATGCCGATGGCCCCGCCGAGATTGCGCATCAAGTTGAACAATCCGCTGGCGTCCGGAACCCGTTCCGGCGCGAGACCGCCCAGGGCCAGGCGCGTCGGCGGCAGCAGGCAGAACATGATGGCCACGCCGCGCACGACCTGCGGCCAGAACATCTGGCGGAAATCGGTTTCGGGCGTGCCGAACACGCTCAGCCCCAGGCCGGCCGCGAACAGCAGGAAACCAAAGGCGCTCAGGGTTCGCGCGCCCATCCTCCGCTCCAGCGCCACCGCCACCGGCGCGCTGAGGAGCTGCGCGCAGCCGGTGACGAGCATGACCCTGCCGATCTCCAGGGCGTTGTGACCGCGCACGAACGCCAGGAACACAGGCATCAGATAGACCGAACCGAACAGCCCCACGCCGAGAATGAAGCTCAGCACGCAACCGGCCCGAAAGTCGGGTCGCGCCAAGGTCCGAAGCTCGACCACCGGATGACTCGCGCGCAGCGATCGGTACATGAACGCAAGTCCAGACAGGGCGCTCGCGGCCAGAAGACCCAGCACCCTTAGGGAAGCCCAGCCGTCATCCGGGGCCTGTTTGAGCGCGATCTCCAGAGCCGCCAGCGCAACCGCCATGAGACAGAGGCCGACGAGATCAAGCCGGCTGAGTTCACCCGCATCGATTCGCCCGCGCGGCAGGAGCTTCACCGCGGCCAGAGCGCATGTACAGCCTGGCAGGATGTTGATGAGGAATAGCCAGTGCCAGCTGTAGGTCTGCGTCAGCCAACCGCCCACGAGAGGTCCCACGGTTGGCGCCAGCACCGCCAGAACCCCGCCGATCGTGGTCGCCAGCCCCTGGCGGGAGTCAGGAAACAGCAGGAAGACCGCCGAGAACACGGAGGGGATCAGCGTTCCGCCGGAAAAACCCTGGAGGACGCGCCAGGCCACCAACGCCGCGAACCCTTCGCTGGCCGCGCAGCCGAACGAGGCCAGGGTGAACACCGAAATGGCCAGGACGAACAGCCAACGCATGGAGAGCAACCGAGTCAAGAACCCGGTGAGCGGGATGGCGATGACCTCCGCGATCAGATAGGCGGTCTGGATCCAGCTCACCTGATCGGGTCGCACCAGGAGCGCTTTCTGCAAGGTCGGTATGGCCGTGGCGACAACCTGAATATCCAGGATCGCCATGAACATGCCCACGGCCATGACCGCGAATCCCGGCCAGGGCGAGCCGCGCCGCTGCGGGCTGATGCCCCGCTCCGCCTCAGCCACCTCCAAACCCCGCCCTCCCTGGAAACATCGCTGCTCCCGCATCATTGCCTGAAGAGGGGAACACCCGGCGTCGCTCGCCGTTCCCCTGTCAGGCCAAACGCCCGTTCCATCGAGGATATTCACATATGCCGCCAGCCGACACCCCGCCCGCGCGTCCGAGACTCGTCGGCCTGGCTACGGCCGTTCCGCCCTTCGTTCTCGAACAGTCCGACGTTGCGGAGCGTGCGGCCACGCTCTTCGGGCCGGTGGAGGGTGGGTTTCATCGGCTGGCGCCGGTCTACCGGAACGCCTGCATAGACCGCCGGCGGACCTGCGTTCCGCTCGATTGGTTCATGGAGGAACACGCCTTTTCCGAGCGCAACGACCTGTTCCTTCGCCATGCCACGGACCTCCTTGTGGAGGCGGCCACGCGCGCCCTGGCCGAAGCCGGGCTCACGCCGGCGGACGTGGACACCCTCGTGACGGTCACGTCCTCAGGGATCGCCACGCCGGGCCTTGACGCCCGGGTGATGCAGAAACTCCCGTTCCGGCCGGACACCCAGCGCTCGCCGTTGTTCGGACTGGGTTGCGCCGGCGGTGTGATCGGCCTGTCGCGGGCCGCGGCCTTGGCCCAGGCTGCGCCGGGCTCGACCGTGCTGCTGCTGGTTGTCGAGCTTTGCAGCCTGACGTTCCGGCGGCAGGATCGGTCGAAGAGCAACATCGTCGCCACGGCCCTGTTCGGCGACGGGGCGGCCGCCGCGGTGATCACCTGCCGTCCGGACGTCGGCGGCGTCGCCGCGCCCCGTTTAGGCCCCTGGGGCGAACACACCTGGCCGGAGAGCCTGGACGTCATGGGTTGGGACGTCGCCGAGGACGGACTCAAGGTGGTCTTCTCACGCGACATTCCAAGCCTCGTGCGCGAGGACCTGAGACCGGTGATCGACGCTTTCCTGGCGCGTCACGAGCTCGACATCGCCGCGATTGACGGGTTCGTCTGCCACCCCGGCGGAGCCAAGGTGGTCGACGCCCTGGAGGGTTGCTTCGGTCTGCGACCTGGATCGCTCGTCCACGCCCGCGAAGTCCTGCGCGACTTCGGCAACATGTCGGCGGCCACGGTGTTGTTCGTCCTGCGCGCGGCCATGGACGCGACCCCCACCGCACCGGGCCGGGGCGAGGCAAGCCGAGGACGCAGACTTATGACGACCCTCGGTCCGGGCTTTACGGCCGGCATGATGGTTCTGGAGGGATGATGACGTCGTCGTTCAACACGCCGCTGGTCTGGGTTCTGGCCTTGGTCGCGGCCCAGCGGTTGGCGGAACTGGTCGTGGCATCGGCCAACACGCGCCGGCTTCTGGCGCGCGGCGCGCGGGAAGTCGGTCGGCGGCACTATCCGCTGTTCGTGGCTCTGCATGCCTCCTGGCTCGTCGCCATCGCCGTGTTCACCCCGCCGCAGGCAAGGCCGATCTGGCCATTGATCGTCGTCTTCGCCGGCCTGCAATTGCTTCGCGTCTGGGTGATCATAACCCTCGGGCCCTACTGGACGACCCGGGTCATCACCCTCGACGGCGCGCCCCTGGTCCGCGGCGGTCCCTACCGGTTCGTTCGCCATCCCAACTACTGGATCGTGGTCGGCGAGATCGCGGTGCTGCCCCTGGCGTTCAGTCAGCCCCTGATCGCTCTGGTCTGGAGCCTGCTGAACGCGGCTCTGCTACGCCATCGGCTGCGGGTCGAGACCGGGGCCCTTGAGCCAAGAGCGTTCGCCTAGCTGCCGGGCGGATGCGCCCGTCGCCTCGCCAGTCCGCTCCGCCCCAGCGGCTACTGCGCGGAAGTCGCCCAGCCCAGCCGGTCGAACTGATCGTAACAGCCCTTCGCGATCAGGTCGGCGGCCAGCGCATCGACGCTCTCATGCGTGGCTGGCAGCGTCCGAATGACGATGGTGCGGGGCTGATCTTCACCGCCTGAAACAGAATAGGTCACGCCGTCGCTCACCGGAAGATCGTCGGGCAATCGCATGGACTCGGCGCCCGGAGGCCAGTCTAGAAGATGGGCGCGGCCAGAGACCGTGACGGTCAGGCGCCGGGGCGGGGGACGGGCGGCGTCGCCCCACAACAGCCCTGCCGGCTGCCCCTCGGCCACACAAACGTTCCCGTCTGTAGAGAGGTCCAGCAGCCACAACGCCGGGGTCTGGTCCGCCGGAGGCTCGAAGCCCCGCGTCGCCGCGATGCCCGGCCGGACTTCGCGGGCCTTCAGCAGCAGATCCAGCATGCGGGCGCGGGACCGCTCATCGATATGACCAGCAACCACACTGCCCGGGCCGGTGACGATCCGCGAGCCGGATCCGTCGAGCAGTTGCAACTGATCGCCGGCCTTGAGGCTCAGGAGCCGGTTGGCCGGCAGAACCGTACCCTGGGGATAGGCGGCGGCGGACGGTCCGTGGGCAGACAGAACGATGACCTGTGCGGCGGCGGCGCCCGCCATGCAAAGAGCGGCGAGCGAGAGTGCGGCAAGCGATCGGCGGCGAAATGACATCAGGGCCTCCCAGTCGGCCCGGACTTATAACCGCTCCAGCCGCCGGGGTTGAGTCCCCAGAGCCTGATCCGCTCGTGCGGAACAGACGCGAGTGGTCAATCAGGCTCTGATCAGTTGATTCTAGGGCAAACGCCGGCTGGCCAGGATCATCTCACGGACATCGTGCAGGGTCTCGCCGATGGCGACACAGAGGGAGCGCATCTCGGCCGTCGCCTCGAGCAGGTCGGGCACCATGACCGTCATCATTCCCGCAGCATACCCCGCACGCACGCCGTTGTGAGAATCCTCCAGCGCCAGGCAACCGGTGGGATCGGCGCCGAGCCGGGCGGCGGCGGTGAGAAAGGGATCTGGGTTGGGCTTGCCGCGGGCGTAGTCGCCCGCCGCGACGATGGTCTGGAACCGGTCGAGCAGCCCCACCGGGCCCAGGGTGCGCTTGACCGTCGGATGGCCCGACGAGGTGGCGACGGCACGGGGTATGCCGGCCTCATCGAGGTAGTCCAGCAGCTCGGCGACGCCGGCTTTCACCGCCACGCCAACCTCGGTGCGGGCGTGGGCCAGGCTCCAGGCCTCGGCGATCCAGTCGTCATAGTCGAAGTCCGGGCCGAAATGCTCGACGGCGATGACCCGGCTGGCGTCGCTCTGCAGGCCGACCATGCGCAGGAAAACCTCCATCGGCAGATGAACGCCGCGACGGCGGCTCACCTCCATCATCACATCGCGGAACATGGATTCTGTATCGACCAGCAGGCCGTCCATGTCGAAGACCACGGCCCGGACCGCACGTGGCAGGGTCATGCGAACTGATCCGCGCCATACCCCTGGAAATACAGCAGGGCTGTGAGGTCGCAATGGTCGACCCGGGCGTCCGCCCGCGCGGCCACCACGGGCTTGGCCCGATAGGCGACGCCCAGGCCCGCGGCTTCGATCATGGCCAGATCGTTGGCCCCGTCGCCAACCGCCAAGGTGTCGGAGAGGTCGACGCCCAGGGCCGCGGCCTCTTCCCGCAGGGCCGTCAGCTTGGCTTCCCGACCCAGAATGGGGAGCCCCACCGCGCCGGTCAGCCGCGCCCCGTCATCGATCAGGCGGTTGGCCCGATGGTCGGCGAAGCCCGCCGCTGTCGCCACCCGGGACGTGAAGAATTCAAAACCACCCGACACCAGCACGCAGCGCGCGCCATGCGCGGTCATCGTGCGGGCCAGGGTCGCGGCGCCGGGATTCAGGCGCACGCGTTCGTCATAGGCGCGCTGCAGGGCCGAGAGGTCCAGACCCGCCAGCCGCCCGACCCGTTCGGTGAGGGCCGCTTCGAAGGGCAGTTCCCCGGCCATGGCGCGTTCGGTGATCGCCGCGATCTCGGCCTTGACCCCGGCGAAGTCGGCAAGTTCATCCAGGCACTCGCAACCGATAATTGTGGAATCCATGTCGGCCACCAGCAGCCGCTTCCGGCGTCCTTCGGCCGGTTGCACGCAGTGGTCGACCGAGAGATTGGCCAACGCCCGGTCAGCCCGCACGCGCAGGGCGGCGAGATCGGCGCCATCAACGAAGATGTCGGCCGCGCCCTCGCCGAGAATTTCGGTGTGATCGATCGTGCGGCCCGTTCCGGCCACGGCCTCGAGGGCCTGCGACAGGGCTTCCTGGAGCCCATCATAGGTGGGGGCGACGAGAGTGAGAACGAGGCGCATGGCCGGATGAGCCTCTCGCTGATCCGCGCGTCCGGGGCAAGGGTGGATCGTCCTTGTCCGCCAGGGTTGCGCCCCGCGCGGGGGCGAGGCATGAGGCCCCCTCAAGCGCCAACAAGAGCGCCGTCCGATCCCGGAGGAAGCCTGATGACCGAGGACATTCTCGAACCTGATCTGCCGATCATCGATCCCCATCACCATCTGTGGGATCGCCGGGCCGCCATGACCGGCGAGCTGCCGCCGCCGAAACACGGTTTCGAGGCGATGCTGCGCATGGTCCCGCTCTATCTGTTCCCCGAACTCCTCGCCGACACCACCGGCGGCCACAATGTCATCGGGACGGTCTACATGGAGTGCGGCGCCATGTACGGGCAGGGCGGGGACGCCGCCTTCCGGCCCGTGGGCGAGACCGAATTCGTCAACGGGGTCGCGGCCATGGCGGCCAGCGGAACCTATGGACCTTCGCGGGCCTGCGCCGGCATCGTCGGCCACGTCGACCTGACCCTTGGGGCGGCCGCCAAGGCGGTTCTCGACGCGCACCTCGCGGCAGGCGGAGGCCGGTTCCGCGGGATCCGCCACGCCGCCGCCTCGGACCCGGATCCGGCCGTGTTGGGCCCGCTCGCCCACCGCCCGCCGGGCCTCTACCTCGACAAGGCCTTCCGCGAAGGCTTCGCCCAGTTGGCGCCGCTCGGCCTGTCGTTCGACGCCTGGCTGCTTGAGCCGCAGCTTGGCGACCTGATCGACTTGGCGCGGGCCTTTCCCGACACCACGATCGTCGTCGATCATGTGGGGACACCGCTTGGCATCGGCGCCTACGCCGGCCGGCGGAGCGAACGTTTCGGCGTGTGGCGGGACAACATGGCCGCCCTGGCGGCGCTGCCCAATGTGAACGTCAAGCTCGGCGGTCTGGCGATGGTGTTCCCAGGGTTCGACTCCTACATGAGCGAGCCTCCGGCCAGCTCGGCCACACTGGCGGACGAATGGCGCCCCTACGTCGCCGCCTGCATCGAGGCGTTCGGCCCGCGCCGCTGCATGTTCGAGAGCAACTTCCCCGTCGACCGGGCGAGTTGCACCTACAACGTCCTTTGGAACGCTTTCAAAATCCTCAGCCACGGCTATTCCGCCGAGGACAAGACCGCCCTGTTCAGCGACACCGCCCGAAGGGTCTACCGGCTCGATATCTAGCCTGGACCCAACCCAATCACCTGGAGAGACGTATGCACTACAAGGAACTGAAGAGGGCCTGGGGCGAACTGACCGCCGCCGGCGCGCCGTTCGAGATCGAAACCATCACGGTCCGCGGCGTGCCCATCCGCGCCTATAAGAACGCGCCCAAGACGGTGCGCGATCTGTGGCTGGCCTCCACTCAGTTCGCCGACCGCGAGTACCTGATCTATGAGGACGAACGGATCACCTATGGCGAAGCCCACCGGCGCGTGAACGCTGTCGGCGCCTGGCTCGCCGCGCAAGGCGTGGGCCGCGGCGACCGCGTGGCCATCGCCATGCGCAACTATCCCGAATGGCTGCTCATCTACTGGGCCTGCGTGAGCATGGGCGTGGCCGTGGTCGGCATGAACGCCTGGTGGGTCCCCGAGGAGATCGACTACGCGATCAAGGACTCCTCGCCGAAGATCATCTTCTGCGACGGCGAGCGCCTTGCGCGCCTGACCGAGCGGGCCGAGACCATCGCGGGCATCACCGTCGTGGCGACCCGCGCCGACACCCTGCCGGCGGGCGTGCTGCCCTGGGCCGACGTCCTGGCTCATGGCGGGGAACTTCCCACCGCCGAGGTCGACTCGGACGATGACGCCTGCATCTTCTACACCTCCGGCACCACCGGGTATCCCAAGGGCGCGCAGCTGACCCACAGAGGCTGCATCTCCAACCTGTTCAGCCTGATGTTCTCCGGCCAGGTCACCGCCCTGGCGACCCTGGAAGCCACCGGCGTCGGCCCCGAGCCCGGCGCGCCGGCCCCGATTCCTATCGCCCTGCTGACCACCCCCCTGTTCCACGTCACCGCCAACAACTGCGGCGCCTATGCGGTCACCGCGGGCGGTGGAAAGCTGGTGCTGATGTATAAGTGGGATCCCAAGGCCGCCCTGACCCTGATCCAGCAGGAACGGGTCACGTCGATGAGCGGCGTACCGGTGATGTCGCGCGAGTTGATCGCCCACCCCGACTTCGACAGCCATGACCTGTCCAGCCTGGTGAGCCTCGGCGGGGGAGGCGCTCAGCTTCCGCCCGATCTGGTGCACAAGATCGACAGCAGCGTCCAGACCGCCCGCCCGAGCACCGGCTACGGCATGACCGAGACCTGCGGCATCATCACCGCTATCGCCGCCGACTTCTTTGTCGACAAACCGGCCAGCGCCGGGCCCGCCATGCCCGATTTCGAGACCAAGTGCGTGGACGACGCCGGCGACACCGTCCCTCCGGGCGAGGTGGGCGAGCTCTGGGTTCGCGGCGCCCAGGTGATCAAGGGCTATCTGAACCGCGCCGACGCGACCGCCGAGTCCATCACCGACGGCTGGCTGCACACAGGCGACATCGCCAAGGTTGACGATGACGGGTTCATCTTCATCGTCGACCGCAAGAAGGACATGGTCCTGCGCGGCGGCGAGAACGTCTATTGCGCGGAGGTAGAGGCCTGTCTCTATCGCCATCCGGCCGTGGCCGAATGCAGCGTGTTCGGCGTTCCGGACGACCGGCTAGGCGAGGAGGTGGCCGCGGCCGTGTTCCTGAAACCCGACCATCAGACCGACGGCGGGTCGCTCCGCGACCATTGCGCGGGGATCATGGCCAAACATAAAATTCCGCGCTACCTCTGGATCGTGGAAGAACCCCTGCCCCGTAACGCCAGCGGCAAGTTCCTGCGCCGCCAGCTCCGCGAAACCCTGCCCCTGGCCGAGGCCGTGTGAGCGGGAGCGGACGATCAGGCATCGCGCCAGGCGCGGCTGAGCATGACGGTCGCGCGCGCGGTTGACCTGCTGAAGGCGGGCGCGGCCGCCGATGTGGCGGAGGCCGTGTCGCTTCTGGCCAACGCGGCCCGATCAGGCGATCCCGAAGGCTCCAACCGTCTCGCGACCCTCGCCGCCGCCGGCATCGGCATGCGGAAGAGCTGGTCGCGCGCCATGGCGCACCTGTTCTCCGCCGCGCTGGCGGGGTCCGCGTCGGCGCGCGGCCAGCTCCGGGCCATGGCCTCCGACCGTCGTCTTGCCGAGGCGAACGACAGCGCCCCCAACTACTGGCGCGCGCTCAGCGCCCACGTAAACCTCGAGGACTGGATCCGACCCTGCGAAAAGCGGGTGCTGAACGCCTCGCCCCGCACCGTGGCGATCGAGGCCTTCATCCTGCGTCCGGTCTGCGACTGGATCATATCCTGCGCGGCTGGCCGGCTGCAGCCGGCGCTGACCTACGCCGAGGGCTCAGCCACAGCGGTCCGCTCGGAGGGGCGCAACAATTCAGCGCTGGAACTGGGCCTCATCGATTGCGACGTGGCCGCCCTGCTGCTGCGCCAGCGGATCGCGGCCACCATCGGCGTGCCGGCAGGCGCACTCGAGACCTCCCAGGTGCTGCACTATGCCGTCGGCGAGCAGTTCGCCCGGCACTATGACTACCTGGACCCGTCCCTGCCCGAGGTCGCCGAACGCGGTCAGAGGATCGTGACCTTTCTGGTCTACCTCAACGACGCCTTCGACGGCGGTGAGACGGACTTTCCCCACCTCCGCCTTCGCCATCGCGGCAAAACCGGCGATGCGCTCTATTTCGGCAATCTCGCCGCCGACGGCGCCCCGGATCCGCGCACCCTGCACGCTGGCCTCGCCCCCACTTCGGGCGAGAAGTGGGTGTTTTCGCAGTGGATCCGCAATCAGGCGATCGTCTGACGCGGCCTGGAGCCTGATCCGTTTGCACGGAACAGATGCGAACGGTGAATCAGGCTCCAAACGTTAGAATCTAGAGCACGTTGACCCCATTCAGACGGTTCCGTCTGAATGGGCCGTGCTCTAGCGGCCTTTGAACTCAGGCTCGCGCTTCTCCATGAAGCTGCGCATGCCCTCCTTGGCGTCTTCCGAGCGCATCAGCGGCAGAAGCTGCAGGAAGACGTGGTGGACGTGATCGTTGAACGTCTCGTTCAGCCCCATGCGCATCATTCGCTTGGACGCCTGCACCGCCAGCGGCGCGTTGGAGGCGATCTCCACGGCGATCTCGCGCGCCACGGCCGCCAGTTCGTTGGTGGGAACGACCCGCGAAGCCAGGCCCCATTCCACGCACTCATCGGCGCTCAGCGTACGGCCGGTGAAGATCAGCTCGGCGGCTTTCGACCAGCCGATCAGCCGCGGCAGGAACCAGGTGCCGCCGGATTCCGGCACGATGCCGCGCTTGGTGAAGGCGGCCGCCATCTTGGCCCCCTGCGCCATGATGCGGATGTCACAGCCAAGCGCGGTGTCCATGCCGTAGCCGGCGGCCGAGCCGTTCAGGGCGCAGATCGTCGGCTTGCCCATGTTGAACATGACCGTCGGCGGGGTATTGCGCAGGTCGAGATTGGTGGAGACCTGGGTTGAGTTGCTGATCCCCTCCTTGCCCGGCTCGGCCGGACGCACCGCTTCGCTGAGATCGAGGCCGGCGCAGAAGGCGCGGCCGGTGCCGGTCAGGATCACCACCCGCACGTCCGGATCCTCGTCGGCGCGAACCAGATGCTCGGTCAGCTGGCCGAGCATGGCCCGCGAGATGGTGTTCATCCGGTCGGGGCGGTTGAGGGTGATGGTGGCGATGTGATCGGCCACCTCATAGAGGACTTCGGGTGTTTCGCTCATGACTGGGCTCCGTGGGCTTTAGCGGCGTCAACTCCGTCCTCGCCGAGTTCGGCCAGGACCTCGAGGGTGTCCCGGCCGACTTCCGGCGCTTCAAGCCGGATCGAGGCGGGAGTCTTGGCAAAGCGGATGCCGGGTTTCATCGCCCGGTAGGCGCCCTGCGTTTCGTGAGTGCGCTCCTCGAACAGGGTCGTCTTCAGTTGAGGATCGTCGAGAATGCCGCGGGCCGAATTGGCGACCATGGCCGGCACGGAATTCGCCGCGCAAAGCTCCATCCACTCGGCCGTGGTGCGTGTGGCGGTCGCCTCCGCCAGCATCGCATTGTATACGGCGACCCGGGCGGCGGCCCCCTTGCTGGAGAGGAAACGTTCGCTGCCGTAGGCGTCCGGGATGCCGCCCAGTTCCAGATATTTGGCGGCCTGGGCCTGATTGGCGGGCATCACCATGATCCAGCCGTCCTTGGTCTGCAGCGGCTTGCGGTGGGGCGTGATCGTGGTGGTGTGGCCGAAATTGCCGATCGGCGGGATATAGGTCTCGCCATAGAGATGCTCGGCCATGATGAAGCCGGTGAAGGTCTCCAGCATCGGCACCTCGACGTACTGGCCCTCGCCGGTCTTTTCCTTATGACGCAGGGCGGCAAGGCAGGCGATCGCGGCGAACAGGCCGCACGTCTTGTCGGCGATGATCGAGGGCACGAACTTCAACGGCTCATTGGGATCCACCAGGGAGGCGAGGCCCGTGGCGCCGCTGGCCGCCTGGATCAGGTCGTCGAACGCCTGCCGTCCCGCGTAGGGACCTTCGGAGGCGTAGCCCATGGCCTCCACATAGACGATGTCCGGTTTCATGGCCGCCACGTCCTTGTAGGCGAAGCCCAGACGGGCCACGGCCTCGGGCCGCATGTTGTGGATGAAGATATCGGCCGATTTCACAAGACGGCGCAGGGCCCGGCGGCCGGGTTCGGTCTTGAGGTCCAGGGCCACCGAGCGCTTGTTGCGGTTCAGCCCCACGAAAACCGGCCCCAGCGTCTTGGACGACGGGGCCTTGCCGTTGGTGCGCTGGCGATCGCCCGTGGGCTCCTCGACCTTGATCACATCCGCGCCGAGATCGCCGAGCGTCTGGGTCGCATAGGGGCCCAGAACGAACTGGGTTAGATCCACCACCCGCACGCCGCTGAGCGGCCCCTGGACGTGGGCGTCTTTGGTTTCGCTCGCCATGCAGTCTCCTCCCGTTTGGCCCTATTGAGGGTTCACCGGCGCTGATGGCAATGGTTTTGAGGCGCCGTGAGACCTTTCCGTCTCCCGCGTTCGGGCCGGCGCATTGCAAGGCCTTTGACAGAGGCCGTCTCTTGAGGCTCCAAGGACACGAAGAACGAGAGGAAACCCCATGACCGACCAGCTGATCGAAACCCACGATGGCGGCATCGCCACCCTGACCATGAACCGTCCCGAGGCTCGCAACGCCCTGACCGGCGAGATGCAGGCGGCCCTGGGCGAAGCGATCCCGCGTCTGGCGGCCGATCCATCCGTGCGGCTTGTGGTGTTGACCGGGGCCGGCGGCGCCTTCTGCGCCGGCGGCGACGTCAAGGGTTTCGCCGCGGCCACCAGCAAGGCGCCTTCCGACGGTGGCGGCTTCAACATGGAGCAGCGCATTCACGGCCTGCGCACAGGTATGGAGACCGTGCGGTGGCTGCACGAGATGCCCAAACCCACCCTTGCGGTGATTCCCGGCCCAGCCGCCGGGGCCGGTCTCTCCCTGGCTCTGGCCTGCGACATGCGCATCGCGTCCGAGGACGCCAAGCTCACCACCGCCTTCTCCAAGGTCGGCCTGGCCGGCGACTACGGCGGCAGCTATTTCCTCACCCACCTGGTGGGCGGGGCGAAGGCGCGGGAACTCTATTTCACCGCTGATGTGATCACCGGCGCGGAGGCCCTTCGCCTGGGTATCGTCAACCGGGCCGTGCCAGCGTCCGACCTCGCCGAGGCCGCGGCGGACTACGCGCGCTATCTGGCTGGCCTGCCCACCACCGCCATCGGCTACATGAAGCGCAACCTCAACGCCGCCGAACACGCCACCCTGACCGAGGTGCTGGACGCCGAGGCGCAGAACATGGTGCGCACCATGATGACCGAAGACCACAAGGCCGCCTCGGCAGCCTTCGTCGCCAAGGTCAAGCCGGTGTTCCAGGGCAGATGAGCGAGGCGTTCGGCCACTACCCCAGCCTCAAGGACCGGGTGGTTTTCATCACCGGCGGCGCCATGGGTATCGGCGCCGCCCTGGTGCGGGCCTTTCATGGCCAGGGCGGGCGCGTCGCCTTCATCGACCGCGCCGCCGCCGCCGGAGAGGCCCTGGCCGCCGAACTCGGCGGCGTCTGGTTCAAGCCGGTGGACGTGACCGATGTCGCCGCCCTCGAAGGCGCTATCGCCGGCGCCGCCGAAGACCTGGGGCCCATCGCTGTCCTGGTGAACAACGTCGCCAACGACACGCGCCATCGACCCGAGGACACCGACGCCGCGGCCTGGCGGGCTCATCTGGCGGTCAACCTCGATCCCACCTTCCTCGCGGCGCGTGCAGTGCACACTGGGATGAAGGCGGCGGGCGGCGGGGCGATCGTCAACTTCAGCTCGATCACCGCCTTCCTCGGGCCCGGCGATCTGCCAGCCTATGTGGCGGCCAAGGGCGCGGTAAACGCCCTCACCCGATCCCTGGCCCGGGCCTGGGGCCGCGACGGGATCCGCGTCAACGCCATCGCCCCGGGGTGGGTGGAGACCGAACGCCAGCGCGAGCTATGGCTAACCCCCGAGGCCGAGGCGGCCTGGAATCGCGAGGCGGCGCTGCACCGCCTGATCCAGCCGGAGGAAGTGGCCCGACTGGCGCTGTTCCTGGCGGCCGCGGACAGCGGCGCGATCACCGGCCAGACGCTCCTCATTGACGCGGGGCGCGTCTGACCGTCGCCACGCCGGTCACCCTCATTGCCGGGCCTACGGCCAGCGGCAAGTCCGCCCTGGCCCTGCGTCTGGCCGAAGAGGCCGGCGGCGAGATCGTCAACGCCGATTCCATGCAGGTCTACGGCGACCTGCGCATACTGACCGCCCGACCGAACGAGACTGACACCGCCCGGGTCCCCCATCATCTGTTCGGCGTGGCCGACGCCGCCGAGGCCTGGTCCGTGGGCCGATGGCTTGGCGCGGCGCGCGGGGTGCTGGCCGACATCGCCGCCCGGCGCCGCCCGGCTTTCGTCGTCGGCGGAACCGGCCTCTATTTTCGCGCGCTCACCCACGGATTGGCCGAGACGCCGCAAATCCCGGCTGTCGCCCGGGCGGAGAGCCAGAGCCTCTATGACGACCTCGGCGAAACCGATTTCCGGGCCAGGCTGGCCACGGCGGACGCCGCGGCGGCCGCACGCATCGCCCCCGGCGATAGGCAACGGCTGACCCGGGCGCTCGAGGTGCATCTGGCCACCGGCCGGTCACTGAGCGACTGGCAGGCGGCCACGACCCCGACCTTGCCAGCCGCGACCTGGCGTGGCCTCGTTCTGGAACCTCATCGCGCCGCGCTCTACGACCGCTGCGACAGCCGCCTGGTGGCGATGATCGACCACGGCGCCCTCGACGAAGTGGCGCGGCTTGCCGCCCGTGATCTCGATCCGCGCCTGCCGGCCATGAAGGCCCTCGGGGTTGTTCCGTTCGCCGCCCAGCTGAAAGGTGAGCTCTCGCCCGCCGCCGCCCTGACCCAGGCCCAGGCAGACACCCGTCACTACGCCAAGCGTCAGCTGACCTGGTTTCGCAACCAGACCCCCGACTGGCCCCGCGCCATGGCGGCGACGCCTTGACCTTCGGCGGCGAGCGCCTTAGCGTCGCTTTCGATAGTTTGGAGCTTTCGACCATGCGCCTTGCGCACCTCGTACTTATTCGGCGACCGAACCTGGTGCGGGCCTGACGGCCCTCGCCTGACCTCGGTCGCGTTTGCAAAGGCCCCTCGCGGGCCTTTTTTCTTGCCCTCTCACAGACGAAAACTCAGCCATGACGACAGAGACCCTCCCCAAGACGCCCGCCGACGGGGCGCAGACGCCGCAGATCATGACCGGCGCCGAGATCGTGGTGCGCGCCCTGCTCGACCAGGGCGTGACCGACCTTTTCGGCTACCCGGGCGGGGCGGTGCTGCCGATCTATGACGCCCTGTTCCACGAGCCTCGCCTCAAGCATGTGCTGGTGCGTCACGAGCAAGGAGCGGGCCATGCGGCCGAGGGCTACGCTCGCGCCACCGGCAAGCCGGGCGTGGTGCTGGTCACCTCGGGACCCGGCGCGACCAATACGGTCACGGCCATCGTCGACGCCCTGATGGATTCCATTCCCCTGGTGGTCCTGACAGGTCAGGTGCCCACCCATCTGATCGGCACCGACGCCTTCCAGGAGTGCGACACCGTCGGCATCACCCGGTCGTGCACCAAGCACAACTTCCTGGTGAAAGACGTCAACCAGCTGGCGCGTGTGATTCACGAAGCCTTCGCCATCGCCACCAGCGGGCGCCCCGGTCCGGTGGTCATCGACATTCCCAAGGACGTGCAGTTCGCCAGCGGCGTCTATGTGAGCCCGGCCGACGCCAAGCCGATCCATAACTACCACCCGCGCGTCGACGGCGACGCGGCAGCCATCGCCGAGGCCGCGGCCCTGATCGCCGGCGCGCGCCGGCCGCTGTTCTACACCGGCGGCGGGGTGATCAACGCCGGCCCGTCCGCCAGCGCCTCCCTGCGGCGCCTGGCGGCCCTGACCGGCGCGCCGGTGACATCGACGCTCATGGGGCTGGGCGCCTTCCCGGCCGACGATCCGGCCTGGCTGGGCATGGTCGGCATGCACGGCGCCTATGAGGCTAATCACGCCATGCACGACTGCGACGTCATGGTCGCGGTGGGCGCCCGGTTCGACGACCGTGTCACCGGCCGCCTCGACGCCTTCTCGCCGGGGTCGAAGAAGATCCACATCGACATCGACCCGGCCTCCATCGGCAAGGTCGTGCGGGCCGATGTCGGCATCGTCGGCGACGCCGGCAAGGTGCTCGACGCCCTGATCGCCGCCTGGAACCGTTCACCGGCGCCGGCGGCGGTCCCGGAACGCCTGGCGGACTGGTGGGAACAGATCGACCGCTGGCGGGCGCGCAAGGGCTTTGCCTACCGGCCATCCTCGACCCTGATCAAGCCGCAGTATGCTATCGAGCGACTCTACGAGCTGACGAAGAACCGCGACACCTACATCACCACGGAAGTGGGCCAGCACCAGATGTGGGCGGCCCAGTTCTATCGCGTCCAGGAGCCTAACCGCTGGATGACCTCCGGCGGGCTGGGCACCATGGGCTATGGCCTGCCGGCCGCGGTGGGCGTGCAGATCGCTCATCCGGACAGTCTGGTCATCGACATCGCCGGCGACGCCAGCGTGCAGATGACCATTCAGGAGATGTCCACCGCCCTGCAGTACGACCTGCCGATCAAGATCTTCATCCTCAATAACGAATGGATGGGCATGGTGCGGCAGTGGCAGCAGCTGTTGCATGGCGAACGCTACAGCCACTCCTATTCCTCCAGCCTGCCCGACTTCGTGAAGCTGGCGGAGGCCTATGGCGGCGTCGGGCTGCGGACCGACAAGCCGGACGAACTTGACGACCTGATCCTGGAAATGATCGACACCCCCCGCCCGGTGATTTTCGACTGCCGGGTGGAGCGTGCGGAAAACTGCCTGCCCATGATCCCGTCGGGCAAGGCGCACAACGACATGATCCTCGGCGAAGATGCGACCGACATGAGTTCGGTCATCGACGCCGCCGGACGGAGGCTGGTATGAGCGTTCGCGACAAGATCGCCCCCGAGGCGCCGGCGTCGGCCTATGACATGGGCCACGCCGCCGAGATTGAGCACCTTGCCACCTTCGCGGTGCTGGTCGACAACGAGCCGGGGGTGCTGCACCGGGTCGTCGGCCTGTTCGCCGCGCGGGGCTACAACATCGAGAGCCTGACGGTCGCCGAGACAGATCCGGGCGCCCGCACGAGCCGCATCACAATCGTCACCCGCGGCACGCCACACGTGCTGAGCCAGATCGAGGCTCAGCTGAAGAAGATGGTGTCGGCCCGGCACGTGCAGGACGTAACCCGCGATCCCAACGGCGTGGAGCGGGAACTCGCGCTTGTGAAGGTTCGCGTCGTCGGTGCGCAGCGGGTGGAGGCCAAGATGGTGGCCGACATCTTCCGCGCCAGTATCGTCGACACGACCACCGGCGGATTCATTTTCGAGATCACCGGCGCGACGTCGAAGATCGACAAGTTCGTCGGTCTGATGCGACCGCTCGGGTTGATCGAAGTCTCGAGAACCGGCGTATTGTCAATTGAACGCGGCGCGGAGGCCGTCTGAGTTCGAATTCCCGGGTCTTTTCAGCGCAATTGCGCCATCGATTGTCTCGGGCGCCACTGAAGCCTAGCCTTCGCGAAAGGACGTAGCCAAAGGGGCGGACAATGCTCGAGTGGATCAAGAGGCTGCTTTGGCAAGCTCGCGACGAGACGCGAAGCCGACCTTTGACGTCTCAGCTCATCGCCTCACTGGTGGATCTGGAAGAAGCGAAACAGCTCTCGGACACACCAGAGCAACTCGCTGAACTGACCATCAAGGGCGGCACGCCGGTAGATCAGATCGGGCAAGCCATCGCCGCACGCCTGGTGTTGGGCGAGCGGATGGAACTCCCCGAACTTACCCGTTACGTGCAGCATCTGCAGAATCGCTATGCCGTTGCGGTCGGATCAGCGAGTTTCGCGCGCTATCTCCAAGGTGTGCCGAAAACCGTCTTCGAGGATCTGACCTTGTTGAAGGCGGAACTGAAGACCTTGTCCTACCGCCTGCGGCTGGCCTACTCCATCACCCATATTCGCGACCGGCAGCTCAGTATAATCAGGACGTTCTGTTTCATCTTCCTGCTGCTCTCGCTGGGCTTCGTGGTGGCTTCGCTGTTCGCCCAGGACGTTTGGGGCCTCTCCTCCCCTATCCTGAACTTCCTCATCATCGGCGCGGTGGGCTTCGGCGGCGCGCTTACCTCGATCGCCCGGCGGGCGAACCAGATCCTGTCATCGAGTCCCCTCGACGAGGATCCTGTGATCCAGGCGAGCGCGCTTCAGCAGGGGTCCGCCAGCCTTCTGATCGCCGCCCTCAGCGGGCCGATTTTCGCGCTCGTGCTGATGCTGATCTTCATGAGCGGTCTGGTGAAATTCGGGGAGATCCAGCCAAAGTTCGACGGTGCGGCCTGTCTTTCCGGGTGTGGCAGGTTCGACTTCCGCGTCTTTCAGTACACCTTCAGCTTTTCGTCGGCCGGAGACGCCGCCAAAATGGGTGTCTGGGCTTTCGTCGCGGGCTTTGCCGAGCAGTTTGTTCCCGATATGCTCGACGGGTTCGCGAATATCGGCAAGAAAAAGTGACCTGAATATTTCTCTAACACCTAGATAATTGCGACGCCTGCGGCTGGGACGCGACAAGATAGTTAGAAACCGCATTGCGGAAGTTACGAATACAAGAATAGCAGCGATGAATGCAAATTCCTGACGAATTCTCCACGTCGCCCAGCGCGACCGCCCGAACTCCGAAGGACCAGCCTCATCATGACCCGCACGATTCTCGCCGCCCTCGCCGCGACCGTTCTCATCGCCCCCGCCGCCCACGCCGAGTCGATCCCCTACCCCAACTCCGGAACGCAGAATCCCGACACCTACAGCTTCACCGCAAGCAAGACCGGCGACATCATCGGCTATTTCGCCGGCTCCTCGGCGGGTTGGGACGAGCAGGTGGGCCTGATGGTCAACGGCGTCTTCCCCGCCAGTTTTGGTCTCGATGACCACAGCACGGCGGTCGGGGCGGCCTTCAATTTCGGGCATGTGAACGCCGGCGACAAACTGGTCTTCGTACTCACCGCCAACGGCAATCCCGGCAAGTTCGCCTACTCGGACTCATCCCTGAACGGGCCCTATGACTCCATGAACGGCGCCGGCGCCAACCACGTCTATTCGACGGCCTATACGGACGGCTCGCTCGGACACGGCATTCCCAGCGGCATCTATCTCGCCTTCGAAGATCTGCCGCCGTCGTGGAGCGACTTCAACTATCATGACGACACCTTCGTGTTCACCAACGTGAGCTCCGCGGTCAGCACCGGCGGGGCCGTGCCCGAGCCGGCCACCTAGTCGCTGATGCTCATCGGCGTCGCGGGTCTCGGCGCAACACTGCGGTCACGTCGCCAGACCGCCCTTCAGGCCGCCTGAGCGACGGGCGCATCACCGGCGGCCGCGAGCCGCCGGTTCCGCCGCGCCACGAAACGGAATGTGGCGAAGTGAACCGCGAACAGGCCGAGCTTTGAGGCCAGCGGAAACACGCCGATGAATACCACCCAGGCTTGGTGGCCCATGGTCAGGGCGATCCCCAGATTGAGCACGGCGGTGAGGAACATCATACCGGCCCAGATATAGCCCCAGGCGACGATCAGGCTGTCCGGCAGCCACGCCTTGCCCTCCGGCGGGATGTAACGGTCCATCCAGTCGCGCTGCATCATCGCTCCGCCGATGGTCAGGTAGATGACCGTGGGCTTGATCATCACGAAGCGCGGGTCGCCGGTCAGCAGCGTGGCGCCGCCGAGCACCGTGACGAGGCCCAGGCTGGCCCACTGCATCCCCGGGACGGGTTTGCCCCGCAGTTTCTCCACCGCGACCTGACCGACGCCCAGCGCGACCGCCACGCCCGTCGAGAGGTAGATGTTGTTGGTGATCGAAAACAGCGCCGCGAACAGGATCGTCGAAAGCATGTCCGAGACGATCGGGCGGGCGGCGTAAAACAGGTTATTCATCCGTGGTGATCTCCGTGAGCGAGGCCTGGAACCTAGGCCCGACGAGCGGAAATCGGTGAGGCCACCCACGACGTCGCGGCGGCGATTCGCGAAAAACGGGACGCCATTCGCGCTTCGCGGACGGGATTCCTTCCCCTGGGGCGCGGGAGCGCCTATATCCAGCCTGTCCGGGTAACACCGGACTATGGAGATAAAGGCGCGTGCAATAAGCGGACTGGACCCGGGTGCGATTCCCGGCGGCTCCACCAACCCTTCCCTCCTCGCGTTATCGGCGGGGCGTTCATGGGGCCGATCAGCATCGACAGACGTCTAAAGACGTAAGCTTTCTCTCGGCGTGGCTCACCGTTCCGGGCCTTAAACTAAATGCGAACGATAACTTCGCTCAAGAGTATGCCGTCGCCGCGTAAGCAGCGCCTGTGAACTCAGCCTAAAAGCCCTGGCGTCTTAGCAGCGTCAGGCGGGGCCCGGAGGGCGCCTGGCAACAGAAGCCCTCCACTTTCCCCTCGACCGGGGGCGCCCTCCATCAAAACGCAAGAAACAGGAGGCGCGAAGCGCCTCCGCGGAGCGCCTGGCAACAGAAGCTCCCCACTTACCTCCATCTCGAGGGCGCTCCCCTTCACGACGTAAGACCAGGAGGCGCGAAGCGCCTCCGGGGGCCGCCTGGCAACAGAAGCCCTCCACTTTCCCCTCGATCGGGGGCGCCCTCCATCAAAACGCAAGAAACAGGAGGCGCGGAGCGCCTCCTGCGGCGCCGGGCGAGGGAAATCCGACGGCTCCCCGCGCTAAGATCGCTATTCGCTCGCAATCTCAAATTAGGGTGACTTTGTGTCGCATGCTGCTGGCGAGCAACTTTCCAACACGGTGTTGACAAAATTGAGCTCGCCCTTAGAAGGCGACGTAAGGGGCGCCAGCCATCAAGAGTACAAGGATAAACCCCTTATGAGTTCCCCCTCCGTCACCGCCATCGGCGGCGCCCTGGCCGCTTTGGCCATGGCCAGCGCCGCCCAGGCGACCACCGTCTCGCTGAACTTCGAAGGCGTGAACGCCTCCTATCCGTCAGGCTTTGCCTACATCCAGAACTTCTACAACGGCGGCGCCAGCAGCGACGGCACCACCGGCACGAACTACGGCGTCAGCTTCAGTTCGAACGCTCAGGCCATCTGCCTGAACTCCACCAGCGTGGTGTGCTCCAACACCTCGCGCGGCGGTCTGGCCCCCGGATCCGACAAGGGCGGCCTGTTCTTCCTGAGCGGCAGTTCGACCACCATGGACTACGCGGCCGGCTTCGACACCGGCTTCTCGTTCTACTATGCCGAACCCAACACCCACGGCGGCAGCGTCACCGTCTATGACGGCGTCGGCGGCACCGGTAATGTGCTGGCCAACATCAACCTCGGCCTGACCTCGGGCAGCTGCCCGGGCTACAGCGCCGGCTATTGCCCCTTCACCCCGATCGGCGTCACCTTCTCGGGCATTGCCAAGTCGATCGTGTTCGGCGGCGTGGCCAACTATGTCGTGTTCGACGATGTGACTTTCGGCTCGGGCACCCCCGTGATCAACGGCGGCGTTCCGGAACCGGCGACCTGGGCGATGATGCTCCTGGGCGTGGCCGGCATCGGCGCTAGCCTGCGCGGCTCGCGCCGCCGGGCCGTCGCCGCGATCTGATACGCGACAGAGACCTGACGATCAGAGAACGCCGTCGGCCGAAAGGCCGGCGGCGTTTTCGTGTCCGGGGATCAATCAGCCGGGTAGCCGAACAGGCGGACCCAGGGCTCCAGGTCGCGCAGAACAGGTCGCAGTTCGTTGGCGTAGCGGCGCCACTGACCGAGTCCCTCGCTGTTGAGGCCCCGGGCCACCTGCGGATCGCTGGGTGTGCGCAGCGCCGCCTTGGCGCGACCGGCGAAGCCGCGCACGCCCTCGTCCCAATCGAGGCCCAGAAAAGCGAGGATGGCCCGCATCTCGCCGTCGAAATCCGCCACCAGGGACTCATGGCGGACTTCCCGGACCTTGAGCGGCATCCTTGAGCGGCACGCCTCGCCGAGCGCCATGACCGCGTCATAATAGGCGGCCGCGCCTTTCAGGGTCAGGAACTCGAACATCGCCGCGTTCATCTGGAACCGGCGGCGAAAACAGCTGAACACCACATCGCGCGGATCGCGCAGGGCGAACAGGATGCGGGCGTCCGGAAACAGCTTGGCGATCAACGGCAGGTTGGCGGTGTGAAGGGGAAGTTTGTCCACCACCATCCGGCCGACGATGTCCGTCCCCGCCGCGACACCCCGCCAATAGGCCTCACGCAGAGGCGCCGCGTCGGCAGGTGACAGCCCGGTGAGCCGCGCCAGGGCGGCGTCATCCGCCAGCTGCGACCCGGCCACCGTCTCGAGATGGTCGATCTCTTCCAAGGTGACGATGCGCGGATGCCCCGCCAGGGCCTTTTCAAGCAGGGTCGTGCCGGAGCGGGGGAAACCCAGAAGGAAGACATGTCCGCCCGCCATCGCCCGGCCGGCGAGATCCGGACCGGCGGAGCTTGCCCACCCACCCTCGGGCGCGCGGGCAAGGAATGCAGCCAAACGGCGGGCGCGATCGGGCCGGCGCTCGTCAAGTTCAGCGGCGATCCGCGGGCCGTGCAGCCGGGTCAGGATGGCGTTTCGCGCTTCATAGTCCGCGAACGCCTCGGCCGTCCGCGACAGCGCGTCGAAAGCCTCCGCCCGCAAGTCCAGGGCGCCGACACGCGCGTCGTCGGGCAGATCGGCGCGCGTCAGCAGTTCGCCCATGCGCGCCGCGGCGGCCATGGCGTCGCCCGCCCTCAGATCGCTCCGCGCCAGAGCCATGTGAGCACTGAGCGCGGCCCCGTCCCTGTCCAATGCCGCCTTCGCGGCCTCGCGCGCAAAGTCATAGTCCTCGCGACGGGCGGCGATGGCCGCCAGCGCGGCCAGAGGCTCAGCCTGCTCGGGGGCCAGTTCGGACGCGCGACGGTAGTGGCGCGTGGCGCCGTCCAGATCCGCCAGTTTGAAACAGGTCGCACCGGCGTCCAGACGCGCCGCGTAGACGTCGGGCTCAAGCGCCAAGGCTTTCTCCAGCGCCGCGAGCCCCTCGGGTAGACGGTTCTGCCGCGCCAGCAGCGCGCCGTAGCGGCGCCAGGCCTCCGCGGCGTCCGGGGCGACCTCGACGGCTTCGTCCAGCAGGTCCAGCGCCTCCGCGAAGCGGCCCTCGGCCTCGAAGCCTTCGGCGGCGAGCAAAAGCACCAGCGGGTGACCAATGCCGTGATCAAGCGCCGCGGTGGCCAGGACGATGGCGCGCGGACGGTCCGCGCGGCCCACGGCCGCGACGATCTCCCGGAACTCCACCTCCAGATCCGCGTCCGACATCGTCAATCTGCCTACCGCGATCGCGCGTCACAGACGAGGTGCAAATTGTGCGGGGACTGCTGGGCGCTTTTCATCGGTCGCGCCCACGGCTAGAGTCTGGCGCATGGCGACCGACGACAGACAGCGCGATCAGATGGGCTACGAGGCCCTTCAACAGGAAGCCCTTCGCGGGGTAATCCGCGCCGCCCTTGAGCGGGCGGCCAGCCCCGGCGGCCTTCCCGGCGAGCATCATTTCTACATCAGCTTCCGCACCCAGGCGCCGGACGTCGCCGTGCCGCCGGAGCTGATTGCCCGCTATCCAGACGAAATGACCATCGTCCTTCAGAACCAGTTCTGGGACCTGAGCCCGGGGGTCGAGGCCTTCTCGGTCACCTTGCAGTTCAACGGCCAGCCCAAGAGCCTGTCGATTCCCTACGCGGCCATCACTCGGTTCTACGATCCAAGCGTGCAGTACATGCTTCAGTTCGCCGCTCCCGCGCCGGCCGCGGTCGCTCCGCCGGAGCCGGTGCGGACGGTGAAGCCGCAGACCGAAGGCGAAGGGCCGAAGGTCGTGTCGCTCGATCAGTTCCGCAAAAGATGAGTGAGACCGCCGCAGCTCCGCCCGCGATGACGGACGACGACATCCTGCAGCGCTTCCAGCGCAGCCGGAACCAGCCGACCGGCTCGCAGACCCTGGGTTTCCGCCTGACAGCGGTCAGCCAGGCCGAGAAAAGCGTCGAGGTAGCCTTCGACGCTCGAGCCGAACTGCTGCTCAATCCCATGAAACAGATCCAGGGCGGCTATCTCTGCGCCATGCTCGATGAATGCATGTCGGTCGCCTGCATGGTCGCTTCCGGCATGACCCACGTGGCGCCGACGGCGGAGATGAAGACCAGTTTCTTCCGGTCGGCCGCGCCCGGAACCCTGCGCGGCGTCGGGCGTGTGGTGCGTTGGGGCCGCACCCTCGCCTTCACAGAAGGCGAAATCTATGACGCCGAAGGACGGCTCCTGGCCAAGGCGACCGGAACGGCGGTGCCGACTCCGTTCAAGTCGTACAAATAGCGGGATGAAATCGCTCCCGGCCCTTCTGGCGGTGCTGGGGGTCTGGGCCGGCTTTGCCGCAGTCGCGCACGCCCAGGCGGCGCCAAACGACGCCGGGCTCGCCAACTGGGCTGTCGTAGTCGTGGCCGGGGATGACCGGTCGGCGCACGATGACACCCCCACCGAGACCTTCGACAATGCGCGGCGCGACGTGGTCGCCGCCCTCACCCGTCGCGGGTTCAACGCAGCCAATATCGCCCAGTTCTCGGTCAACCCTGATCGATATCCCGCCGACCACGCCGGGAAGGCGGGGCTGGGGGTGGTGTTCACTACACTGGAGGCGCTGGCCGACAAGGCCACCGCCGGCTGCCTCGTCTACATCACCTCGCATGGCTCACCCGAAGGCGTGGTGATGAACGACCGCCTCGTTCCACCGAAGGTCCTGGCCAGCATGACCGGGCGCGCCTGCGGCGTGCGGCCCACCGCCGTCATCCTCTCCGCCTGCTTCTCCGGCGTGTTCGTGCCCGCCCTCAAGGCGCCCGAACGGCTCGTCCTCACCGCCGCCCGCCGGGACCGCTCGTCTTTCGGCTGCGGCGAGGCCGATCGCTATCCATTCTTCGACGCCTGCGTCATCCAAGCCCTGCCCACGGCCCAGGACTTTGTGGAGCTCGGCGACCGGGCGCGGCGCTGCGTCGCCGACCGCGAGGACAAGGAAGGCATGCGGCCGCGGTCCGAGCCGCAGCTTTGGGTCGGCCCGACGTTCAAGAGCGTGGCCCCCGCCTTTGCAGGCCCTGCCGCGGCCCAGCCCGACGGGAAAACGCCAGACAGACGCTGACAGGCGCGGCGGTCTTGGCCTATGGACATCGCCGAGCCGCGATCGCGCGGCCAGACTTTTGGGAGCGTCCCGCGCTGAGGTTCCGAAGCGGAGCCGGCCGGGCCTGGGGAGATCGCAGATGACCAAGACCCGCACCGAGACCGACACCTTCGGTCCTATCGAAGTCGCCGCCGACCGCTACTGGGGCGCCCAGGCGCAGCGCAGCCTGAAGAACTTCGATATCGGCTGGGAGAAGCAGCCCGCGCCGGTCGTCCGCGCCCTGGGCATCGTCAAGCGCGCCGCCGCCGAGACCAACATGGCCCTGGGCCGGCTGGATACGACCATCGGCAACACGATCATCGCCGCCGCCCAGGAGGTCATCGAGGGCAAGCTCAACGATCACTTCCCCCTGGCCGTCTGGCAGACCGGGTCGGGCACGCAGTCGAACATGAACGCCAATGAGGTGATCTCAAACCGGGCCATCGAGATGCTGGGCGGGGTGATGGGCAGCAAGTCGCCGGTTCACCCCAACGATCACGTCAACATGAGCCAGTCGTCCAACGACACCTATCCCACCGCCATGCACGTGGCGGCGGCCGAGGAAGTCGTTCACCGGCTGATCCCCGCGCTCCAGACCCTGCGCAACGCCCTCAACGACAAGGCCCAGGCCTGGAAGGGTATCATCAAGATCGGCCGCACCCACACCCAGGACGCCACGCCCCTGACCCTGGGCCAGGAGTTCTCCGGCTACGCCCAGCAGGTGCAGAACGGCCTCTATCGCGTCGAAATGACCCTCCCCATGCTGATGCAACTGGCCCAGGGCGGCACCGCCGTGGGCACCGGCCTGAATGCGCCCGTGGGCTTCGCCGAAATGGTCGCCGACAAGATCGCCCAGATCACCGGCCTGCCCTTCACCACCGCGCCGAACAAGTTCGAGGCCCTGGCCGCCCACGACGCCATGGTCTTCACCCACGGGGCGATGAACACCGTCGCCGCCAGCCTGTTCAAGATCGCCAACGACATCCGTTTCCTGGGCAGCGGCCCGCGCTCGGGCCTGGGCGAACTGTCCCTGCCGGAGAACGAGCCGGGCTCCTCGATCATGCCGGGCAAGGTCAATCCGACCCAGTGCGAGGCCCTGACCATGGTCTGCGCCCAGGTGTTCGGCAATCAGGCCACCATGACCTTCGCCGGCGCCTCGGGCCATTTCGAACTGAACGTGTTCAATCCCGTCATGGCCTACAACTTCCTGCAGTCCGTGCGTTTGCTGGCCGACGCGGCGGTGAGCTTCACCGAGCATTGCGTGGTGGGCATCGAGCCGCGTGAAGACAACATCAAGGCCGCGCTTGACCGCTCGCTGATGCTGGTCACCGCCCTGGCCCCGAAGATCGGCTACGACGCCGCCGCCAAGATCGCCAAGACCGCCCACAAGAACGGCACCACCCTGCGCGAGGAAGCGGTCGGCGGCGGCTATGTCACCGACGCGGAGTTCGACGAGGTGGTGCGGCCCGAGCAGATGCTCGGCCCAAGCTGAGCCGGCTTAACCCGGACCTCAGGCCCGGCGGCTGACCGCGAAGTCGGCCAGGGCTTCAAGCCCGTCGCGGAGCGGGCTGGCGGGGAAGATATCCAGGGCGCGCTTGGCCGCATCGGCATACCCGGCAGCCATGTCGAGCGCCGCCTCGAGCGCGCCGACACTGACGATCAGATCACGCGCCCGGCGGAAATCGCCCTCCACCTGTTCCTGCCGGCCGATCACCCGCTCCCAGAACTCCCGCTCGCGCGCGCCGGTGCGGGCGATGGCGAACAGCAGCGGCAGGGTCGCCTTGCCTTCGCGGAAGTCATCGCCCGCGTTCTTGCCCAAGGTCTCGGTGGTTCCGCCATAGTCCAGGGCGTCGTCGCTGAGCTGGAAGGCGAGACCCAGGTTCAGGCCATAGGCGCGCAGGGCCGCCGACTGGGCGGCGCTTCCCCCGGCCGACACGGCGCCCGCCTCGGCGGCGGCGGCAAACAGCTCGGCGGTCTTAGCCGAGATGATCTCCAGATAGGTTTCCTGGGAAAGGTTCACGTCGTGGGCGCGGCTGAGTTGCAGCACTTCGCCTTCGGCGATGATCCGTGCGGCGCGGGCCAGAATCTCCATGGCCTTCATCGAGCCGGTCTCGACCATCAGTTCGAACGCCCGGGCGAACAGGAAGTCGCCGACCAGCACACTGGAGGGCGCGCCCCAGATGAGATGGGCCGCGACCTTGCCGCGACGCAGACCAGATCCGTCCACCACATCGTCGTGCAGCAGGGTGGCGGTGTGGATGAACTCCACCGCCGCGGCCAGTTTCAACCCGGCGTCGTCGCGCGATCCGGTCAGCCGTGCGGCGGCGACGGTGAGCAGCGGCCGCAGCCGCTTGCCGCCGGCGACGATGATGTGATCGGCCAGCGCCGGAATTATGCTCACCGGAGACTGCATGCGGTCGAGGATCAACGCGTCCACGCCGGCCATGTCCGCCGCGGCGAGTTCCACGAGGCCATCCACCGAGCCCGCCCGGCGCGCGATCACGGCATTGGCTGAATTCAAGAGCGAGCGCTCCTTTGTCTCAAGCGCCACTAGCCCGCGCCGTCGCGGCGGACAATGATGACGCGATAGGGCAGGGTCAAGGCAATCGAGGGTTCAGGGCCGCACCACACATGGAGTTGACCGACGATAGTGTGCTGGACGGACGAATTCGCCTGCGCCAGGCCCGCGGCGGCTACCGCGCCGGGCTGGACGCCGCCTTGCTCGCGGCCGCCTGCGACGCTCCGGCCGGCGCCAGGGTGCTGGACGTGGGCTGTGGAGTCGGCGGCGTATTGCTGGCCGCGGCCTTCCGCCGTCCGGAAACCCGATTCACCGGACTGGAGCGCGATGACGTCGCGCGCGGCCTCGCATCGGAGAACATCGACGCCAACGGCCTCGGCGAGCGCGTGGACGCCCTGGCGGGAGATGTGGCCCAGCCGTTCTCGCGGCTCGGCGTCGCGCCCTTTGACGCCGTTCTCGCCAATCCGCCGTTTTTCGACGACGAGGCGGCCCTGCGTGGTCCGGCCGAAGCCAAGCGCGGCGCCTGGATCGCGCTCGAAGGCCTGGCCGCCTGGACCGGCTTTCTGACCAAGGCGGTGCGCGAGGGCGGGACGATCACCGTGATCCACCGCGCCGATCGCCTGGCCGACCTCCTGGCCGGCCTCGCGCCCAAGGCAGGCTCGTTCCAGATTCGCGGCGTGCATCCCTTCGCCGACGCGCCCGCCAAGCGTGTCCTCGTGCGCGCCATCAAGACTGGCAAGGCGCCCCTGCGCCTCCTGCCCCCCCTGATCCTCCACGACCGCGACGGCGGCAAGCACCGCCCCGAAATCGAGGCGATTCTGCGCGGAGAGGCGGCCGTAGGGTGGGACTGACTGCGTCGATGGACACCCGCGGACGTGAGGCATATATACATTTCATAGCTACAAAAGCGAGACTTCTCGATGACCGAAGCCAGACTCTTCGTCAGCGGCGGCAGTCAGGCCGTTCGCCTGCCCAAGGAATTTCGCTTTCCCGGCAAGAGC
>CAIQJF010000063.1 GCA_903872075.1 uncultured Caulobacteraceae bacterium
CCGATCAAGATCCACATAGGAAAACAGGGCTCCCGCCTGCTGATCAGACCCACGCATCGCAATCCCCCGTGGACACTCCCGTCCAGAGGTTGAATCATGCGTCGCGCCCGCAGGCGAGTGGGTTTTTCAGCAGCCTGCTAGTGACCGTCGGGGCTTGCACGGTAAGGCTGCACGAAATCGACTAGGTAAGAATCCTGCCAAAGTTGAGAATAAACTCCAGGACGGCGAAGCAAATACAAACACTTACGAAGATCCGAAACAGGCCGATCCAACCAAATATAGCGCCGAAACGGCGATCGACACTCTTGCCCAGATAAAACGGCACCGACTCTACAAGAAGCACCGCGCCCGTCAGAGCAAAAAACATGATAAGTTCGATTGGTCAGGCTTGGGTGTTAACGTACTCACGGTTGTTCTCACCGGCCTCGCGGCCGGAGCGGCCATCTGGCTCGCTCTGATCACCCGAACCATGGCGATCGACTCCGACCGCACTGCCCGAAACGCCCGAACGGACACGCTCGCTTCCCTGATTCGACAAGACAACTCGGCGATGCAATCCAACGCGTACAATGCCGCCACCCTCGCTAGGGCGGACGCGGCCAATAGGAGTGCCGGTGCCGCCGCCGCGATCCAAGAAGGGCTCACTAGAAGTAGCAATCAGATAAACAGAGATGCCTTTTCCCAAGTACAGCGTGCATTTATAACCGTTCTGCCAATCACGGCGGTTTCGAAACCCGGCGCTGACGTCGATACTTACTGGGTTTTTAGCACTTTGATAAGTAATAGTGGAAATACTCCGACAAAGGAGATGGCCTACTCTCAGGACTCGCCGTGCGCGCCCGCAATAAACACCGGAAGCGGCCACATAACTGTTACCGGGACACTCATAAACCCAACGTCCCACTGCAGTCTTTACAAAAATGCAGACGGAACGGTCGTCCCTCCCGCCGATCCAACTGATCCGGCACTCCTATTTAATAATAAGTCCGATGTAAGTCGATTTACTCTCGGACCGCATGGCGCCAACTTACAGATAGGCAGCGTCGCCATGAAACAGTCTGAAATCGAGCGCAGAGCCAATACCGATAAGCCGTGGTTCATCGAGGGGGCCATCCAATACAAAGATATTTTTGAAGGGTCGGAACCACACGTCACGAAATACTGTGTCGTGGTCTTTATGTGGACGGGCACCGACGGGGGTTACCGGCCTTTCCTCTCTCCTTGTGCTAAGTGGAACTGCACCGACAAAGAATGTGAAGCCACCTAGCGCGACAAAAGCCGCTACGCCCCACCCCATGTAGGAGCCTCCTCTGAGAGGCATTGGAGCCGGGTTCGCAGCCCTCGCGGGCCTTGTCCAATTTGTTACCTTGCGCCGGAGTTTCTCTCTGGCTCGGCGTGTCACCTCGATAGAACCTCGTATCACCCCCGAAACAGAACCAGAACATCCCTTGGTGAATCCGCCCGCCAATGCTAACGCCGAGGCATGTCGGGCGGCGCAAGCACCACCTCTTCCCCCCTGCCCGAACCGTTCGCCGGATGGTTCGCCGCCCGGGGGTGGGCGCCCAGGTCCCATCAGCTGGAGATGGTGGAGAAGGGCCGCGCCGGGCGCGGCGCCCTGCTGATCGCGCCCACCGGCGGGGGCAAGACCCTGGCCGGCTTTCTGCCCAGCCTGATCGACCTCACCGAGCGTCCCCGTCCCAACACCCCGGCCGGGGTGCACACCCTCTATATCTCGCCGCTGAAGGCCCTGGCGGTGGATGTGGAGCGCAATCTGCTGGCGCCCATCGCCGAGATGAAGCTGCCCATCATCGCCGAGTCGCGCACCGGCGACACGGGGATCGCCCGGCGCCAGCGCCAACGGGTGAAGCCGCCGGACATCCTGCTCACCACCCCCGAACAGCTGGCCCTGTTCTGCGCCTGGGAGGGGGCGCGGCGGTATTTCGAGGATCTGAAATGCGTGATCATCGATGAGATTCACGCCATCTGGCCGTCGAAGCGCGGCGATCTGCTCAGCCTCGGCCTCGCCCGGCTGGCGACCTTTGCGCCCCATTGCCGGCGGGTGGGGCTGTCGGCCACGGTGGACGATCCGGACCTGATCCGCGACTGGCTCTCGCCCGGCGCGCGCGACGAGGTGGATCTGGTGCGCGGCGCGCCGGGGGCGGCGCCGGTGGTGGATGTGCTGCTGTCGGAGGACCGGGTGCCCTGGGCCGGCCACACCGCCCGCCACGCCATGCCGGAGGTCTATGACGCGATCCGCGCGGCGCGCACGGCCCTGGTGTTCGTCAACACCCGCTTCCAGGCCGAGTTCGCCTTTCAGGAACTGTGGCGGCTGAACGAGGACAGCCTGGCCATCGCCCTGCACCACGGCTCCCTGGCGGCCGAGCAGCGGCGCAAGGTGGAGGCGGCCATGGCGCGCGGGTCCTTAAGGGCCGTGGTCTGCACCTCCACCCTCGATCTGGGGATCGACTGGGGCGATGTGGACCTGGTGATCCAGCTGGCCTCGCCCAAGGGCGCCTCGCGCATGGTCCAGCGGATCGGCCGGGCCAATCACCGGCTGGATGAGCCCAGCCGCGCCCTGTTCGTGCCGGCCAACCGCTTCGAGATGCTGGAATGCCAGGCGGCCCGCGAGGCCATCGCGGAGAACGCCTTCGACCAGGAGACGCGCCGGTCCGGGGCCCTGGACGTGCTGGCCCAGCACATCATGGGCTGCGCCTGCTCCGAGCCCTTTGATCTCGTGGCCCTGCACGCGGAGATCGCCGGCGCCGGGCCGTACAAGGATCTCTCCTGGGAAGACTATGAGGCGGTGGTCGATTTCGTGGCCACCGGCGGCTACGCCCTGCGAGTCTATGACCGCTTCGCGCGGATCGTGCGCGGCCAGGACGGACTCTGGCGGGCGCGCAACGCCGAGATGATCCTGCGCCATCGGCTGAACATCGGGGCCATCGTCTCGCCGGCCATGCTGTCGGTGCGCATCGCCGCCGGCCGGCGGGCTGTGCCCGGCCGCAAGATCGGCGAGGTGGAGGAGGGCTATCTGGAGCTGCTGGAGACCGGCGACACCTTCGTCTTCGCCGGGGCGGTGTGGCGGCTGGTGGCCGTCACGGGGACCGACGTGCTGGTCACCCCGGCCCCGGGGGAAGACGCCAAGATGCCCAGCTGGGGCGGCTCGAAATTCGCCCTCTCCACCTTCCTGGCCCAGAAGGTGCGGGCGATGATGTCCGACGCCCATCACTGGCGGGTGCTGCCCGACGACGTGCGCGAATGGCTGGAGATCCAGCGCGATCGCTCGATCATCCCCGGGCCCGACGAGATGTTGCTGGAGACCTTCCCGCGCGGCCAGCGGCATTTCCTGGTCTGCTATCCGTTCGAGGGGCGCCTGGCCCACACGACCCTGGCCATGTTGCTCACCCGGCGGCTGGAGCGGGCGGGGGTCGGGCCACTGGGCTTCGTCTGCAACGACTACGCCCTGGCGGTGTGGTCGTTGAAGCCCATGGCCGGTCTGGACTTCGCCGATCTCTTCGACTCGGACATGCTGGGCGATGATCTGGAAGCGTGGCTGGCGGAGAGTTCGATGATGAAGGCGGCGTTCAAGGCCTGCGCCCTGATCTCGGGCCTGATCGACCAGCGCTCGCCCAAGGATCGCAAAAGCGGGCGGCAGGTCACCTTCTCCACCGACCTGATCTACGACGTCCTGCGCCGGCATCAGCCCGACCACCTGCTGCTGCGCTGCGCCCGGGCCGACGCGGCCCAGGGGCTGATCGATGTGAAACGGCTGGGGCTGATGCTGGAGCGTATCCGCGGGCGCATCCGCCATGCCGAGCTGGACCATCTCTCGCCGTTCTCGGTCTCGGTGATCCTGGAGATCGGCCGCCAGCGCGCGCCGGGCGAAGGGGCGGGCGAGATGATCCTGATGGACGCCGCCGAGGATCTCATCGCCGAGGCCGTGGCGTGAGCGCCGCCGCCCTCCTGGCCGAGACGGCGAGCCAGCATCCGCTGGGCGGGCTGACCCTGACCCTGGCGGGGGAGGCCGTGGTGTGCCGGCCCTCCGGCGCCCTCTGGGTGGAGGCCGCGCAGGCCCTGATCGTCGCCGACCTGCATCTGGAGAAGGGCTCGTTCTACGCCGTGCGCGGCCAGATGCTGCCGCCCTACGACACCGCCGAGACTCTGCGCCGTCTGGCGGGCGAGGTGGCGGCGTTGCGGCCGGAGATCGTGGTCTTCCTGGGCGACAGCTTCCATGATCGGGGGGCGGAGGCGCGCCTGGGGCCGGACGACTGCGCCGCCCTGAGCGGGATCGCCTGCGGCCGGCGTCTGGTTTGGGTCACCGGCAATCACGATCCCGACGCGCCGGCCAGCCTGCCGGGGGACGCTGCTGAGACGATTCGCGTGGGGCCCCTCACCCTGGTGCACGAGCCCCTGCCCGGCGCGGCGCCCGGCGAGATCGCCGGCCATCTGCATCCCTGCGCCCGGGTCCGCGCCCGGGGGGCGAGCGTGAGGCGGCGCTGTTTCGTCACCGACGGGGCGCGGATGATCCTGCCGGCCTTCGGCGCCCTGACCGGCGGCCTCAACATCCGCGACACGGCCTACCGCGGCCTCTTCCGCCCCCGCCCCCTGGCCGCGGTGCTGGGCGCGGGCAGGGTTCACGCCGTCGGCTGGGCCTCGCTGCGCGACGATTGACGCGCGACCTAAGTTGCCCGGCGCGCGCCGGACGGCTATCGCCCGGCCATGACCATCCCCGTCACCGGCGCCCTGGCGGCGCTCTGCCTGGCCCTCGCCGTGTTCTGCGGCTGGCGCGGCGCGCGGACGTCGCGCCCGCACGCTCCGCCGCGCATGGTCCCCTGGCGGTTCCTGATGCTGATCGCCTTCACCGGCATGATCGCCTTCCTGGTCCACCTGGTGAACCTGATCCGCGATCCGGCGGGGGTGGGGACCTAAGAAGGTCTCGCCGGCGCCCGATTCAGGCGGCGGACGTCAGCTCGTCGAACCAGGCCCGGATACGGGGAACCGCGTGGAGCGCCGACTCGCCATGCGTGTAGGGGCCGAGCGCCACCGCCTCGGCCTTGGCCCCGCGGCTTTTGACCGCCTGAATGAAGCGGATGGAGTCCTGCGGCGTCACATCCACATCGTTGTCGCCGAAATAGGCCCGGTAGGGCGCCTTCGGCGTCCAGTCGTGCGCTTCGTTTTGCCGGGCGGCGTCGAGGAACCAGTGCGGGCCGCCGGTGTCGGCCGCCTGCAGAAAGTCCGGCCGGAACAGGTCTCGCGGGTTGCGCGGCAGGGCCTTGTCGAGGTCGGCGGCATGCGCGCCGTCGAGCGTCTGGCGGACCAGCCTCGAGGCGGGGGCCGTGAGAACGGAGTCGAGCGGGCGCCCGAGGTAGGTCGACCACGAGAGGGCGAGCAGCCCGAGGTAGAGGGAATCTCCCGAAGAACGTCCCTGCAGGGCGAACGGGATCGAGACGCCGGCCAGATCATAGGCGCCGGCGATGGCGGCGGTCGCCCTGACCTGCATCGGCGATTGCGGGTCGGCCTCCAGGGCGCGGTGGATCACGGCGGCGTCATGGCCGCCCTGAGAAAAGCCGGTGACGAAGACGTTACGCGGCGGGGCCGGGAGCAGCCCTCCCATCCCGCGGGCGGCGATCCGCAGCAGGTCGAGGGTCACCGGAACGGTGCTGGGATTGTAGAGGTAGGCCTGGGGCCCGCGCGAGACGCCCAGGCCGACAAGATCGGGCGCGATGACAGCATAGCCACCGCCCGCGAAGGCGGCCGATATGGGGACGCCTTCCTGCAGACTTGGGCCTGACACCGACTTCGCGCGATCGGGGTTGGTGCCGTGCATCCACAGGACCAGGCCGCGCGGCGGGCGCGCGTTGGGGATACTGACCAGCGCCGAGACGAGGACCGGGGCGCCGTTTGTCGTCGACCAATACGTCAGCCGATAGGGCGTGAAATCGCGGTCGACCGGAACGGCGGGCGCCACCTTGGCCAGGTCGAGGACGACGCGGCTTGCCGCCGCCGGCCACCTTCCGACCTGCCGCAGAGAGACGATGGTTCCCGGCGCGCGTGGGGGGCCGGCGAGGTCATCCGAGTCCGGTTCGCCGGAGCAGCCGCTGAGCGGCGCCAGGGCGGCGGCGCCCGCCAGACCGCGCAACAGGCTTCGGCGCCCCAACGCGTTCTCGGCAAAACCGCCCGATGAATCCCCCACGATACGATTCTCCTGGTCTCGCATGGCGAAGTAGAGACAGCCCGGATCCCGAGACTGGATCAATCGACGGGGCCGGGCAAGGCTCGGACGCCGCCTCTCCCGCCAACGCTTGCATCTCGCCCCGGGGGCCATAGGGTCGGCACGCCTTCACAAGGACCGCCGCCCGGCATGCTGAACCTGTTTCCCGCGTCCGCGACGACCGACTCGGGCGCCCTCGCCGCCGCCGTCTGGCTCGATCTGCTGGACCCGACGCCGGAGGAGGCGGCGGCGGTCGAGGCCGTCCTCGGCGCGCCTCTGCCGACCCTGGGCGCCCTGAGCGAGATCGAGACCTCCAGCCGCCTGCGCAACCGCGATGGGCTGCTCTACCTCAGCACCCCGTCCGCTGCGCCGCACCGCCACGGCGAGGCGGTGGTCAAGCCGGTGGGCTTCGTCCTGGCCCGCGAGCGCCTGGTCACCGTCCGCTTCATGGCCCTCCCGGCCTTCGACCCCGTCGCCAAGCGGTTGACCGACGCCGCCGAGGGGGCGGGCCCGCCCGCCACCGGCCTGGCCGTGTTCGTCGAGCTCTGCGAGGAAATCGTCGACAGCGTCGCCGACGGCCTCGAACACCTGGCCGAGCAGCTGGGCGCCCTGTCCATCGCCACCTTCCACACCGACGACACCAAGGGCCACAACGCCACGCGCGCCAACCGCCTGTTACGCATTCAGCTGCGTCAGGTGGGGCGGATCGGCGATCGTCTCTCCGAGGTCCGCGACGGCCTGCTCGGTCTCGCCCGCATCGTCGCCTATGTGGAACAGTTCGGCGGCGACGGAGCCGCCGCAGGCATGCCGCCGCGCCTGGCCAGCCTGCGCCAGGACCTGCGATCCTTGAGCGAATACCAGGACCAGCTGGCCAACAAGGTTCAGTTCGTCCTCGACGCCCTGGTCGGGCTGATCGGCATCGCCCAGAACGACATCTTCAAGGTCCTGACCATCGTCTCCATCGTCGGCATCCCGCCGACCCTGGTGGCGGGGATCTATGGCATGAACTTCAAGCACATGCCCGAATACGACTGGCCCCTCGGCTATCCGTTCGGCTGGGCGGTGATCATCGTCAGCGCCCTGATCCCGGCGATCTGGTTCAAGGTGAAGGGCTGGTTCTGAGAGGGCGCGGATGACCCTGCTTTAGGCGGCGCTGGCGACGAACGCTCCGGTGCGCCGGCTCGTCGGCGAGGCGATCTCGGCGTCGAAACCGCCGGCGATAGCGGCGAGGATTTCGTCGCGGTCGCCGAAGCCATTGGAAGCGATGGCATCGGCGAGATGCTGGACCGCATCGGCCAGCATCACACCCCAGGCGAACGTCTCTCGTTCGATCCCCTGGCCGGCATGCATGCCCACGCGAACGGAACAATGCAGCCCTTGCTCCGCAATCCAGACGCGCAGCATCTCGACGGACCGGTCGTCGCGGACGGCGGCCGGGGGCGCGACAAGGACGTTCATGAGCTGCTCCGGTGATGCCGGATCGAAGACTAGCAGACCTTCCGCCGAGAGCCGCTAGCGGGCGAACGGCGCCGCCGGCCTCAGATTCCCAACGGCTTCGGTGGGTGGTAATGATTCATCGAATGACGCGTGAGCGCGGAGGGGCCTCATGAAGTTTCTTCTCACGTCGGCGGGCGTGAAGAATCCGAGCATCCATGCGGCGCTCCTGGGCCTGCTGGGCAAGCCGATTGCGGAGTGCGACGCCCTGTGCATTCCCACCGCCATGTACGGCCACCCCATGGTCGGTCCCGGCTGGCGGGCGTGGGAGTTCATCGCCGGTCGGTCGGCCGAGCCGATGTGCGAGCTGGGCTGGAAATCCCTGGGCGTGCTGGAACTCACGGCCCTGCCCAGCCTCGATCGAGACTGTTGGGTTCCCAAGGTCCAGGCGGCCGACGTCCTGCTGGTCGCCGGCGGCGACGCCCTCTACCTCGCCCACCACATGCGGCTCTCCGGCCTGGCGGACCTCCTGCCGTCGCTGCCGGACATGGTCTGGGTGGGTCTGAGCGCCGGCAGCATGGTGATGACCCCCCGCATCGGCGAAGACTTCGTCGGCTGGAAACCGCCGGGAGGAGGTGACAGCGCCCTGGGCCTGGTGGACTTCGTGATCTTCCCGCACGTCGATCACCCGAGCCTGCCGGAGAACACCATGGCCGCCGCCGAACGCTGGGCGGCGGGAATCGGCCACCCGGCCTACGCCATCGACGATCAGACCGCGATTCAGGTCGTGGACGGCGCGGTCGAGGTCATCTCCGAAGGCCACTGGAAGCAGCTCAACGGATGAGCCCTGGAGCAGAGCGCGGCGGCTGATCCGAGACGGACGGAGCCGAAAGTACGGAGAGGGGGATCGATATGTCTGGAATCAGTTTTGCGACGTGGCTGCCCGCGCCGAACGACCGGGGCGTCCACACCGTCTGGATCCTGACGATCTGGGCGCTGGTGCTGTTCGGCTTTGGGGCCGACCTGACGCGCTACCTGCATGAGACTCCCGCGCCGCCCTTGATCCTGCATGTGCACGGGCTGGTCTCGCTGGCGTGGCTGGGCCTTGTGACAGGGCAGGTTCTGCTGGCCGAGGACGGCAATATCCGCCTTCACAGACAGCTCGGCTGGACGACGATCGGCGTATCGGCGGCCCTCGCGCCGCTGGGCGTCATCGCGGCCATGGTCGACATGGCGCGGCAGGTGACGCACCCCGACTACGCGCCGCAGTTTCTGGCCGAGGAGTTCCAGGACGTCTTCGCCTTCTCGGTCTGCGTCATCGGCGGGGTGCTGACCCGCAAGACCCGCGCCGAGCACGCCCGATTCATGGTCCTGGCGGCCGTGGCCCTGATGGACGTGGGGCCCGGCCGGATCGCCACCAACATCGTCGCGCAAACGCCGACTGCGCCGCTGGGCGTCTGGGCGCAATATTACTGGGGAACGGGTCTGCTGATCTTCGCCATGCTGGCCTGGGACCTGATCAGGCACCGTCGGGTGATGCGCTCCGTCGCCGTGGGCGCGGCGGTCCTGCTGAGCGGCGAGACCATCGCCTCGATCCTCTATTTCACGCCGGCCTGGAAGACCGCGGCGGCCGGACTGGTCAGGGCCTGGGGCTGGGCGGGATAGGCGAGCCCGGATCCCCCTGACGCGGGGGGGGGGGGGGGGCGCGGGTCGCGGCCATTGCCGCCCGGCCCCTGAGCGCGTCTAATCCTGCCAACGGTCACGGGTGACTGAACAACAGGGTGGACGCAGGATGGAAATGCGGGTTCTCGGCCGCACCGGCATGCATGTGAGCAGGTTCTGCTTCGGCGCCGGCATGTTCGGCTATTTCGGCAACAGCGATCAGGCGGAGTGCGACCGCATGGTCGACGCGGCGCTGGACGCTGGGATCAACTATTTCGACACCTCGGACGTCTATTCGCACGGGGAATCCGAGACCATCCTGGGCAAGGCCCTGGGCAAGCGGCGCGACGATGTGGTCCTGGCCACCAAGTTCAGCCTGCCCATGGGCGGCGCCAATCCGAACATGAAGGGCAATTCGCGCCGCTGGATCATGAAGGCGGCGGAAGACAGCCTGCGCCGCCTGGGGACCGACTACATCGACCTCTATCAGGTTCACCGGCCCGACAGCGCCACCGATATCGACGAGACCCTGGGCGCCCTCTCGGACCTGATCCGCCAGGGCAAGGTACGTTATATCGGCAGCTCGACCTTCCCGGCCGAGCAGATCGTGGAATCCCACTGGGTGGCCGAGAAGCGCGGCCGCGAGCGGTTCCGCACCGAGCAGCCGCCCTATTCGATCTTCGCGCGGCGGATCGAGGCCGACATCCTGCCGACGGTGCAGCGCTACGGCATGAGCGCCGTGGTCTGGTCGCCGCTGTCGCAGGGCTGGCTGACCGGCAAGTGGCGCCGCGACTCGACGCCCAACGACACCCACCGCCAGAACCTGCAGCCGCACCTCTACGACATGCGGCGGGCGGACAATCAGCGGAAGCTCGACCTCATCGACCAACTGGACGCGGTGGCCAAAGAGGCCGGGATCTCGCTGATGCACATGGCCCTGGCCTTCGTCACCGCTCATCCGGCGGTCACCTCAGCGATCATCGGGCCGCGCACCTTCGAGCAACTGGAGGGCCTGCTGGCCGGGGCCGATGTGACCCTGTCGCCGGAGACCCTCGACGCCATCGACCGGATCGTCCCGCCCGGCGTCAACATCAGCCACGACGACGACGGCTATGTGGCCCCGGAGATCACCGACGCGTCGCTGCGCCGCCGCCCGAACGTGGTCCAGGCGCACGACAATGTCCGCGAGACCATCAGCAACATCGAAGCCTACCGGGCGGCGCAGCAGCCGCGGGCCTAGGCCGCCGGTATCGGCTTCAGCCGCTGTGGGTATAGTCCACGTCCGATGGGACCACGTCGCCGAGGTAGGCCTCGATCGCATCCACCAGATCGGCCCAGCCCGCCTCGAACGCCACGGTCCAGGCATCCCCCAGGCTGTCGCGGGCCACCTCGCGGATCACCACGAAGAAGCTGATGAAGACCTCGCGCGGGATGTCGTAGCCCTCATGCGCCACCATCTCCGTGGCCAGGCCGTAGCCGCCGGCGCGTGGATCGCCCAGGAATTCGAACATCGCGGAAATCGTCTGGGACAGCATCGCGCCCTTTACGGCGTCGTCCATGTCGCGCCCGAACCGCGTGCGGTAGTCGGGGTGGAGCGCGAAAAGCCGATCGTAGACGAGGGCCGTGGGGTCTTCGCCGCGCGCGGCCAGCAATTCCAGGCTGGCGAGAACGCCGTCGTGGCTCGCCGGGGCGATGGCATGCGTCATGTGCGGTCCTCCCCCGCGGTCGCTCCGTCCGAGTGGCGATGAGCGCGCAACCGCAATGGCGACTATCCGGAAAATGTCCGGCAATATCCGGGGAGACAATACTCTATTTCCGTTGACGCCCCTTCACGGAAGCCGCCGCGCCCAATTCGGCAAGTCACATCCGAAAACAGGCTTGCCACGCCAATGCCGAGGGTTGAACCTGCCCATCTCAGTGGGAGGCGTTGGAGCCAATGGCGACTCCGATGACGACGAGCGGGGTTGTTTTCGGCGACGACCGAAAGCTCAGGCCGATCTGGCGGGCGATCCTGTACGTCCTGGCGGTGGTTGTCGCCATTCAAGCTCTATTTGTCGCAATGAACGCGGTGCTCGGCCCGCCGCCGCCTGGGCCGCTGCCGTTCGATCCTCTCGATCTCTCGCTGGCCGAAGGCGTCAACCTGGCGGCGGCGGTGCTCGTCACCGGGCTGTTCGCCTGGCGTGAGCGGCGCAGAATCGACAGCTACGGCTTGCCGGTCGGGCGAGCGCTTAACTCGCCCACGTTTGAGGGCTTCCTGATCGGCATCCTCCAGTCCGGGCTGATCGCGCTGGCGATGTACGCGTTCGGTGCGATGCGGATCCATGGGCTTGCCCTATCGGGACCCGGAATCGCGACCTCAGCGGCCGCGTGGCTCGGCGCCTGCCTCTGCATCGGAATCGGGGAGGAGTATCTGTTCCGCGGCTATCTCCTGCAGAGCCTGTGGAAAGCCGTCGGGTTTTGGCCCGCGTCGATCGTCATCGCCGCCGTTTTCGCTGGCGTTCATTACCTGCTGAAGCCGGGCGAGAACGCCGCCGACCTGATCGCGCTGGTGTCGTTCAGCCTGCTATGCTGCTACGCGGTGCGGCGCACCGGCAATCTCTGGTTCGCGGTCGGGCTGCACGTCGCTTACGATTTCATGCAGCTGTTCGTCATCGGCACACCCAACGGTGGCCAGATTCCGTTCGGGCGGCTGTTCGATTCGAGCTTCAACGGTCCGGCCTGGCTCACCGGAGGATCCCTGGGCACGGAGGCGAGCTGGCTCGCCTGCCCGCTCGACTTACTCGCTTTCGCCTACCTCTGGTGGCGGTTTCGCGGGCAGCCGTCGTTAGGCCCGCGCGATCGGGAGCCGCCGACCTAGGGCGGACGCAGGCGTTAGAGCGCCGCCCTCAGCCAGGCGGCGATCCGGCTGAGGCCCTCGGCGTCCTGCTCCCGCGCCGCCTGGACCACCACATCGGCGATGGTCATCGACCCGAGCGCGGCCTGATAGGCGCGCTCGGCCTCCCAGAAGGCGTGGGCGATCGCGCACGGACCGCTTGACGGCTTGGGCGCGACGCAAGGGCCCTTCAGGCGGATATTGGCGCAGTGGAAGTCAGGGCCCGGGCCCTCGATCGCCCGGCGCACGTCCCACAGGCTGATCTCGGCCGGCGGGCGGGCCAGGCGATAGCCGCCCTGGGCGCCGCGCACCGACACCACCACCCCGGCCTTGGCCAGGGCCTGAAGGTGCTTGGCCATATAGGCCTTGGGCAGGTCGTTGAACGCCGCGATCGCGCCGGCGCTCAGAGCCCCGCCTTCCGGCACGGCCGCCAGCAGGGCGCAGGCGTGGGCCGCCCACTCGACTCCTTCGCTGATTTTCATTGCGGACACATAGCATCCGATTTAAAGCGGATACAACTTGTCCGATATGAGGAGCGGCGGGATGGACGACTGTGATGTGGCCATTGTCGGCGGCGGGCTCGCTGGGCTGATCGCGGGCTGCGAGACGGCCGGCGCGGGCCTGAAGACCGTGCTGTTCGAGAGCGCCGCCGAACTGGGCGGCCGCGCCCGGACCCGCCGCCAGGACGGCTTCCATTTCAACCAGGGTCCGCATGCGGTCTACGCCGCCGGCGCCCTGCGCCGCGCCCTGGACGATTTCGGGGTCGCCTGCCCGGGCGCGCCGGCCCCCATCGCGGGTGGCCAGCTGCTCTGGGGCGAGACCCTGCACCCCCTCCCCGGCGGGGCGGCCAGCCTCCTCACCGCCACCCCGCTCGGCCTGCGCGACCGGCTCGAACTGGCCACGACCCTCGGCAAGCTCAGCCAGGGGAAGATCGCGGGCGAGGGCCGGAGCCTCTCGGAGGTGACGCGCGCGTTCCGGCCCCGGGTGCGCCGGGTGATCGAGACCCTGGCGCGCCTGTCGACCTACGCGAATGCGCCGGACACCCTCGACGCCCAGGCGGCCCTGGACCAGATCCGCCTCGCCTTCGCCAACGTCCTCTACCTGGACGGCGGCTGGGAGACCTTGATCGCGGGTCTAGCGCGGACGGCCCGCGGGCGCGGCGCGGAGATAGCCGCCGGTCTTGCCGTCACGGCGCTGGCGCCCCACGAGACCGGCTGGCGGGTGACCCTGGCGGACGGCCGCGCGCTGAGCGCCCGGGCGGTGATCCTCGCCGCAGATCCGGCGACCTGCGCGAGCCTGGCGCCGGATGTCCCCGACATCGCCGCCGCGGCCGGCCGCGTCGCGCCGGTCCGGGCGGTGTGTCTGGACCTGGCGCTCTCCGCCCTGCCCGCGCCCCGGAACGGCTTTGCGCTCGGGGTGGATGAGCCGCTCTACCTCTCCGTCCATTCCAAGACGGCGCGGCTGGCGCCGGACGGCGGCGCCCTGATCCACCTCGCCTGGTATCTGGCCCCCGCGGAGGCACCGACGAAGGCTCATCTGGAACGGCCGAGCGGTTCGCCGACCAGCTGCAGCCCGGCTGGCGAGGCCTGGAAGTCGCGCGACAGCAGCTGCTCGGCATCGCCGTGGCCCACGACTACCCGCGGCCCGGACGGGCCCGCGCGGTTGTCTCGCCCTCTGCGCCCGCGCCGCTCTACCTCGCCGGCGACTGGGTGGGAGAGGCGGGCCTGTTGTCGGACGCCTCGGCGGCCAGCGCACGTCTCGCCGCCAGCTCGGCTATCGCGCGCCTGAACGCCTGCGCCTGATAATGGCTCTCAGGTCGCGGGCTCGATCGGCTTGGCGGGGTCGACCGCGCCGGGGAGGTCCAGGTGGACCACGGTCGCGGCGCTGGCCAGGGCGATCCCGGCGGCTTTCAGGTCCGGCACGATCTGGAACAGCAGTTCGCTCTTCACCCCATAGGCGAGCCGCGGCGAGGCGAGGAAGGCGAAGGCGGTGAACTCAAGGGCGGCGTCCTTCACATCGGTGAGATAGACTGCGGGGGCGGGAGTCTTGAGCACCTTGGGATGCGCCGTCAGACGGGCCAGCAGCAGATCGCGCACCTTGTCGGCGTCGGCGGCGGCGTCGACCTTCAGCACGATCTTGACCCGGCCGAGCGCGGCCAGATGGGTGACGTTGCGGACGGTCTTCGACACCAGCTCGGTGTTGGGCACGATCAGGCGCGAATGGTCGGCCATCTCGATCTCGGTGGCGCGGATGGAGATCTTGCGCACATCGCCCTCCTGATCGCCGATCGCGATCCAGTCGCCGACGCGCACGGGGCGCTCGGCCAGCAGGATCAGGCCGGAGACGAAATTGCCGATGATCGACTGCAGTCCGAAGCCGATGCCCACCGACAGGGCCGAGGCGAAGAGGGCGATCTGGGCGACGCTGAGACCCAGATAGGCGAAGGTCGCCAGGATGGCGATCAGCCCGCCCAGATAGGTGACCCCGGCGGCCAGGGAGGTGCGCAGGCCCACGTCCAGATCGGTCTTGGGCAGGTAGCGCACCTCAAGCCAGCGGCGCACGCCGCGCGTGATCGCCAGACCCGCCAGGAAGAGGGCGATGCCGCTGAGGATCGCCCCCGGCGATATGGCCACCAGGCCCAGGCGGACGACGAAGTCGGTGGCCGTGAACCGGTGCAGGATATCCTCGGCGCTCGCCCCGAACGGCGCGAGCAGGGCCACCCAGGCGATGAGGATCAGCAGCAGACGGGCGAGGCCCGAGAGCAGCACGCCGGTCTGCTCCATGACCGCGGGGCTGAGGCCAAGCGCCGATTCCAGCGCCCCGCCCAGGGGCGCGCGCGGCGACAGAAGGGCCGGGAACAGATCGTCCGCCAGCCGCAGCAGCACGAACAGCAGGCCCAGGATCGCCCCGATCCACACCGTCTCGCGCATCAGGAAGCCGGCCAGGGAAAGATAGCCGGCCAGGAGGGCGATCACCGCCGCCGCGATGGCCGCCCAGGCCGCCAGGGTCGCCAGGATCCAGGGCAGCTGCGATTCGCCGTCGGCCGCGCCGGGCGTCTCGGCGGCCCGGGCCCGCCGCGCGACCCGCGCCTGGCCGATCGCCGCCAGGCCGCCGGCAAGAATGGCCACCTGCAGAACGACGGTGAGGCACTCCGCGGCCATGCGGGTGGCCAGGCTCGCGCCCAGCACCGTGTTCAGGCCGGTGACGAAGGCCGCCAGGGCGGCGGCCGCGCCGATCAGGCCCGGGAACGGCGCCAGGCGCCGCACCACCTCTTCGGACAGGGGCGCGAGGCGCCATTCGGGGCGACGCGGCGAGAGCAGGGCGCGGCCGAGACCGGCCAGGAAGGCCGCGAACACGCCGGCCTGGAGGCCGAGGGCCGTGATCTGGTCCACGGCGGGGGTCATGGCGTCGAGGCGGGCGAGGACGAATCGCAACAGCAGCCCCGCCAGCAACGGCGTGGCGATGGCCACGGCGATCAGCCACAGGGCCAGGACGGTCCGTCGCAGACGCGCCCCGCCGCCCGCCCGCGCGGCGCGCCGGTAACCGAGGCGATTGAGCATCACCCGTCCAGGCCCAAGCAGGAAAACACCCGCCAGCAGCGCCGCGACACCGGCGGCGAGGCTCTGGGCGATCCTGGCCAGAGGGGCGGTCTGGGTGGTCTCCTCACCGACCTCCCGCATGAGGCGGCCGAGATCGTCGGGCAGGGCGTAGGCGAAATCGGTCCACAGCCCGGGATCGAGACTCGAGCGGCTGCGCGCCCAGAGACGGGCGCCGAAGTTCTCCCGCAACCGCGCCGAGAGGGTCGTGCCGAGCTGTCCGGCGGTCAGTGCCAGAAGCCTGGCGTCCTGCAGGTCGCCGGAGACCGCCGAGACCTTCTGCGAGAGGTCGCGCCGCGCCTGGGCGGCGACCGGCGCCTCGGCCGGCAGTCCGGCCGCGGGCGGCGCGCCGAGCTGGCTCTGGCGGGCCTGAAGATCCTGAAGGCGGGGACCCAGAACGCCGATCAGCGCCGTGAGCCGTGACTCGATCGGCCCGACCCGGGCCAGCCGGGCGTCGATCTCCGCGTCGGAGAGCACGCGCGTGGTGAGCCCGCTGGCGGCGTCGTGCAGATCCGACCGCGCCTGGGCGATCACCGCCTCCGGCGACGGCGGCGGCGCTGCGCCGCCGGCCACGGCCTGGGCGGCGAGCGGACCCGCAAGGGTGAGCCACAGCAACAAAAGACCGACGAATCGCACCGTGTCCGGTTCCTGTTTTCCACCGAGGCCGCTCGCGCCCTGGACTAGGCCGCATCGGCGCGACATGGGACATGAATCGCAGCCGTAAGGAAAGAGATGGCCATGAGCCTGCTGATCGTCGACCGCGAGACCGTCCATGAGCTGCTGCCCATGGCCGACTGCATCGATCTGATGCGCGAGGCGATGATCGCCCTCTCCACCGGCCAGACGCGGCAGCTGCTGCGCCAGATCCTGCCGCTCGGCGGCGGCGATCTGTTCGGGGTCATGCCCGGCGCGGCGGCCCACGCCTTCGGGGCCAAGATCATCAGCGTCTTCCCCGGCAATTTCGCCAAGGGTCGGCAGTCGCACCAGGGGTTCGTGGCCCTGTTCGATCCGGCCAGCGGCGAGACCGTCGCCATGCTGCACGCCGGGGAGATCACCGCCATCCGCACGGCGGCGGCCAGCGCCGCGGCGACCAGGGTGCTGGCGCGGGCCGACGCCCACCAGCTGGCGATCCTCGGCTATGGCGAGCAGGCCCTGACTCACGCCCGGGCCATGGCCATCGTCCGGCCCGTCTCCGCGATCACCATCTGGGGCCGCGATCCGGCCAAGGCGGCGGCGGTCGCCGCGACGCTCCAGGCCGAACTCGGCGTGCCGGCGCAGGCGGCGGCCACCGTCCAGGCGGCGGTCGCGGGCGCGGACCTGATCTGCGCCGTCAGCGCCTCGCCCCAGCCCATCCTGTCCGGCGACTGGGTGGCGGCGGGCGCGCATGTGAATCTGGTGGGCTCCAGCACGGCGGCCACGCGGGAGGCCGACGACGCGCTGGTGGTGCGAGCCCGCCTGTTCGCCGACCATCGCGAGGGCGTTCTGGCCCAGGGGGGCGAGGTCATCCAGGCCATCGCCGCCGGCCTGATCGGGCCGGACCACGTCCTGGGCGAGATCGGTCAGGTGATGAACGGCGATCTGGCCGGCCGCACCGCCGACGATCAGGTCACCGTCTATAAGTCGCTCGGCGCCATCGCCCAGGATCTCTACAGCGGCTGGCATGTCTACCGCCGCGCCCTGGCGGAGGGGCGGGGAGTGGCCGCGCCGTTCTGACCTCGCGACGGCCGCGACAAACGTCCGTATGCGGCCTAGTCTGACGCCATGAGAAAGCTTTCGCCATGACCGTGATCGTGGGCGACGACGCCGTGGGCGCACGGCGAACCTGGCCGCTGCTGCGCGGCTTCGCAGGTTACCGGCCCGGCTGGCTGGCGCCCGACCTGCTGGCCGGGCTGACCCTGGCGGCCATCGCCATCCCTGAGCAGATGGCCACCGCCCGGCTGGCGGGCCTGCCGCCGCGGCTCGGCTTCTTCGCCTTCATCGCCGGCGCCCTGGCCTTCGCCCTGCTCGGCTCGACCCGGCGGCTGTCGTCCGGCGCGGACTCCACCATCACGCCGATCTTCGCGGGGTCCCTGGCCCTGATGGCCGCCAGCGGTTCGCCGCAGTATGGCGCCCTCGCCGCCGGTCTGGCCCTGATGGTCGGCGCCATCGTTCTGATGGCCGGGTGGCTGAACCTCGGCTGGATCGGAAATCTGCTGTCCATTCCCGTGACCACCGGCTTCCTCGCCGGGATCGCGGCGCACATTGTCGTGTCTCAGGCGCCGGCGGCGCTTGGCGTCGCCGCCGCCGCGGGCGCCCTGCCGCACCGCGTGGGGACGCTCGTCCTCGCCATCCCTCACGCAAACCCGGCCGCCGTGGCGATGGCGCTCGGGGTCATCGGACTCATCGCCCTGTCGCACCGGCTCAGCCCCCGGCTGCCCGGCCCGTTGGCGGCCGTGGCCTTGGCGACGCTGATCGCAGGCGCGCTCCATCTTCCCGCCCGCGGCCTTTCGGTGCTCGGCGCCGTGGCGGGCGGAGCCCCGGACTTCGGCTGGCCCGGCCTCGACCTCGACGACCTGGTGCGGCTAGCCCCCCTGGCGCTGCTGGTGGCCTTGGTGGTCATGGCCCAGACCGCGGCCACCGCCCGGGCGTTTCCGGACTCTGGCGAAGCGCCCGGCATCGACCGCGATTTCATCGGCGTGGGGGCCGGCAGTCTGCTGGCCGGCCTGATGGGCGCCTTTCCGGTCAACGCCAGCCCGCCGCGCAGCGCCGTGACCGCCGAAAGCGGCGGACGATCGCCCCTGGCGGGCCTTGTGGCCGCGGTGATGCTCGCCGGGGTGCTCATGTGGGCCACGGGCTGGCTCGCGGCGGTCCCCGAGGCGGCCCTGGCGGGCGTGCTGATGTTCGTGGCGTCGCGGCTGGTCAGGCTTGCGGACATCGCGCGCATCGTCCGCGCCAGCCCGGTGGAAGGCGTGCTGATCCTCGCCACGGCGGTCGCGATCATCGCCCTGCCGATCGCCAGCGGCGTGGCCGTCGGCGTGGCGCTGTCCCTGGCGCACGGCGCCTGGTCGAGCGCCAGGGTGCACCTGACAGCGCTGAAGCGGCTCCCCGGAACCACCGTCTGGTGGCCGCCGGCGCCGGGCCGGCCGGCGGCGGGTGAGACGGAAGCCGGCGTTGTGGTGCTGGGCTTCGCGGCGCCTCTGACGTTTCTGAACGCCGACGCCTTCAGGGCGGCGTTTCTGTCCATGGCCCAGCCACCGGAGGGCGAGATCGACCTGGTGATCCTCGAGGCGGCCGGCCTCGTGGAGATCGACTATACCGGCGCCGAAACGCTGCGTGCGGTGATCGAGGCCTGCCGGGCCGCGGGCCAGACCTTCGCCCTGGCCCGTCTGGAGTCACTCGCCGCTCAGGCGGGTTTCGCCCGGCTGGGACTGACCCTGCTGATCGGCGAGGACCACATCTTCGAGAGCGTCGCGGCCGCCCTCGCGGCGCTCGCGCCGAAGCGGCAGCCGGCGCCCGAACCACACCAGCTGCTGCCCTGAATGCGGATCAGGACGGGGGGTTCTTGCCCCAGAGCACCTCACGCATGGGCTCGCCCGCGTCATAGCGCGCCTGGATGGTCTTCATCCGCGCCAGACCGTCGTCGCTGCGGAAGACGCCCTGGGCGATACGCTGATCGTTCTCCAGCGCCGCCGGGAGGGTCATGTCCTCGCCTTGCGCCAGCATCTGTTTCATCCCGGCGATGGACGCCGGCGGCATGGCGGCCAGGCGCGCGCCCCAGGCGATCGCCGTCTCCAGGCCCTGTCCCTTGGCGGTGACCTGGTTGACACCGCCCAGGGCGTAGAGCCGCTCGGGGCTCATCGGCAGGCCCATGACGATCATTTCCATGGTCGCCGCCCGGCCGATGATCCGCCGCAGGCGCGAGGCGCCGCCGATGCCCGTGGCCAGGCCCATGAGCACCTCGGGTTGGCTGAACAGCACGCCAGTCTCGGCAATGCGCAGATCGCAGGACCAGCCGAGTTCGCAGCCGCCGCCTGACGTGTCGCCCGTGATGGCGGCAATGGTGACGACGTCGGTGGACTCCAGCTCATGCTGGGCGCGGAACCAGCCCGTGGCGTCGCCGGGCACCGGTTCACCGATCATCAGGGACCGCAGATTCCCCAGATGCGCGTGATTGAGCCAGGCGCCTTCGACGGCGCTGGCCACGATGGTCACGCGCGCACCGGCCGCCCGCGCGGCCTCCAGCGCGTCGGCGAGTTCGCCGATCGCCTGCCAGGTGATGTTGTGGTTAGGGGTGGCGGGGTCGTTAAGCGTGACGACGGCGAGGCCGTCGCGGGGCCAGCTGGTTTCGACGAGTTTGGGCATGGGCGTCCTCCGGGTTGTTTTCAGCCACGCTAGCTGAGCGCCGCGCGCCGCGCCACGATCAGACGACCGCCGCTTTTATATGCAGTTGACGGTATATTCTGATTGAGGCATGTTTTTCACATGGACGCCGCCTTCGCCGCCCTCGCCGATCCCACCCGTCGCCGCATGCTGGACAGCCTGCGCAACGGCGAACGCTCGGCCGGAGAGATCGAACGCGTCCTCGGCCTGCCTCAGCCGGCCACGTCGAAACATCTCCGGGCGCTCCGGCGGGCGGGCCTGGTGCGCATGCGCGCGGACGCCCAGCGGCGGCTCTACAGCCTCGCCCCCGACGGTCTCGCCGAGGTCGATGCCTGGCTGGCGCCTTACCGGGCGTTCTGGACCGACAGGCTCGACGCCCTCGAACGCCACCTCGACCAGGAGAGTTGACGATGACCCCGCCGATCCGCGCCGCCTGGCTCCCCGGCCCGGGCGGCCCTCATCTGAGTCTCGTCCGGCGGTTCCGGCCGCCGATCGAGAGCGTCTGGGCCGCGATCTCCACGCCCGCGCGCCTGGCGGCCTGGATGGGGGTCGAGTGGCTGGGGGACGAGGCTGCTCTGCGCCAGGGCGCGGCCTTCGACTACCGCTTCGCCAACACCGAGCTGGAGAGTCGAGGCCGGGTGCTGGTCTTCGATGCGCCCCGGATTCTGGAACACAGCTGGTTCGAAAATATTCCGCCCGCCGCCGTGGTCCGCTGGAGTCTCGAGCCCGACGGCGAGGGCTGTGTCCTGACCCTGACCCACAGGGCCGGCCCTCCCGAGGACGGCCCGCGCACAGCGGCCGGCTGGACGCAGCTGATCGAGACCCTCGCCGCCAGTCTGGGTGAATCCGACGCCGCGCCGGCTCAGGGCATGGAAGCCTGGCGTCGCTGGCGCGATGCCTACGCCATCGCCTTTCCGCCCGCGGCAAACCGCGACGGGCGCCAGATCTCCGAGGATGGCGCCCCGGCCCTGCGCTTCGAACGCCGCTTCACCGCACCGCCTACGGCGCTGTGGGACGCCCTGACGCAGCCGGAATCGCTCGCGCGCTGGCTGTTGGCGAGGGCGGCGATCGACCCTTGGCCGGGCGGGCGCTTTCACCTCACCCTCGGCGGCGGGAGCAGCGTCATGGCCGGTATCGTCCGCCGTTGGGAGCCGCCGCGGGTGCTGGAATACACCTGGCCCGAGACCACGGCCGGCGGAGACTCGCTCGTCCGGTTCGAGATCTTCGACGACAGTGGCGGAAGCCGGCTCGTCCTGACGCACATCCTGCGGGCAGGCGGCGACCTGGCCGACTTCGCCTCCGGGTGGCACTGGCATCTCGATGCGCTGGAGGGCGATCTGGCGGGCGAAGCCTGGCCGGAAGATCCGCCTCGCTGGCAGGCGCTGCGCCGAGCCTACGCCGCCACCCTCTGAGCCGTCGCCACCCCGGCGGTTGCCCACTGACCATCAACCGGCTTAGCTGCGGGCGGACAGGGGGACACCGGGATGCAATCAGGCGACGGCGCCAGGCGTGGCGGAGGCGCATTCGGCTGGGACGTGGTGGGGCTGATGGCCGTGGCCGTGTTCATCAACTACGTCGACCGCGGCAATCTCGCCACGGCCGCGCCGCTGATGAAGGACGAACTCAAGCTCTCAGCGTCTCAGATCGGTGTGCTGATCGCCGCCTTTTCCTGGAGCTACACGCCGGCCATGTTCCTGGCCGGCTGGCTGGTGGAGCGGATCAATCCCTACCGGACCCTGGCGCTTGGCGTGGCGGTCTGGTCACTCGCGACAGCCGCCACCGGCCTGGTGGGTGGCTTCTGGAGCCTCATTGCCCTGCGACTGGCGCTGGGCCTCGGCGAAAGCGCCGCGTTCCCCGCCTCGTCGGCCTTACTGGCCCGTCACCTTCCTTCCGGGCGGCTGGGCGGCGCAAATGGCCTCATCGGCCTCGGCCTGTCCCTGGGCCCAGCCTTCGGCACCTATGCCGGCGGTCTGCTCATCACGAAGGTGGGCTGGCGCGAGGTGTTCCTGGTGTTCGGCCTCATCTCGCTGGTCTGGCTCTGGCCGTGGCTGGCCCGCACCCGCCACATCCCGCCGGAGGCGCCGGTCACCGCGCAGACGCGTGCGCCGTCCTATGCCGCCGTGCTACGGCATCGGGAGGCCTGGGGCGCCGCCCTTGGTCACTTCGCCGGCAACTATCTGTTCTATTTTCTGCTCGCCTGGATGCCCCTCTACCTGGTCAAGTCCGAGGGCTACTCCATGGGCGAGATGGCCGGCATGGGCGGGCTGATCTATGTCGTCTACGCCGCCAGCATCGCAGGGTCCGGCTGGATCACCGACAAGGCGATCGCCGCGGGACTTGGGGTCAACCGGGTCCGCAAGACCGCCGCCGTCGTCTGCCATCTGGTCGGACCGCTAGGCCTGGGGATTTGCGCTTTCGGCGGCCACGGGTTGGCGATCGCCGGACTGTTCCTGGCGGCCATCGGTCAGGGCGTCAATGTCGCGGGCGTTTTCGCCATAGGTCAGACCCTGGCCGGCCCGCGCGCCGCGGGAAAATGGATCGGCTTCCAGAACGCCGCCGGCAACGCCGCGGGCATGATCGGCCCGATCATCACCGGCCTGGTCATCGACGCGACGGGTGAGTTCAAATGGGCCCTGATCGTCGCCGCGGCCGTCGGACTCACCGGGGCGCTGGGCTGGGGGCTGCTGATCCGGCGGGTCGAGCCGGTGCGCTGGGCTGACTGAGCGATCCGGCCTCGGTCAGTTCATCGCGGGCAACCTGCTGCAGGGCTGTCGCCAGAGCCGGGGAGAAGCCAAGTTCCAGCGCCGCCTGCTCTCGCGGCCCCAGAGACGCCGGATCACGGCCTGTGATCGCCCCGAACACCATCAGGGCCTCAAGGTAATAGCCGAAGGCGCTGGCGTGATAATTGTCATAGGCCCACAGATCGACCTTCCCGGCCTCGATCCCGTCATAGGGATTTGCATCCGCCAAACCGCCCGCGATGGCCCGGTTCCAGGCCTGGCCCACCGGGATCACAGACCTGATCGTCGAGGTCGCGGCGGCCGCCTTGTCGTAGCCGTCGCGCAGATCACGGGCCATGGCCCCGATCGGCTTGCCGAGCCACGGGCTCTGAGTGCGGTAGGTCAGGTCGGCGCGCGACCACGTCGCGGTGAGGCGGATGTCCACGGCCGGGTTCTTGTCGTGCAGCGCCCTGGCGAGGATTGCGGTCGACCGGATGAGCGAGGCCGGATCGCCCGGGTGGGCTGCGTCCAGGGTTGAGTAGCTCTGCAGGACCACATGATCCCAGGCCCGGTCGATGACCGAGAGCCGGTTGTCGATGTGCCATTGCACGTCCTTCCCGGGCGACGTCTCAAGGCTCACGGCGTAGTCCAGGCCGGCCTCGCGCGTGAAAAGCTTGAACAGGGCCGGCACGCCGCCAATTCCCTCGCCATTGAGGTCGGTCACCGTGTCGGCGCGGTAGCGCCAGACCGGCGAGAGCGCGGCGAAGGTGAAACTGTTGCCGACGAAGAGGATCGTCTCGGCGCCCCGCGCTGGAGCCGCCGCCAGGCTCAAGAAACTGGTCGCGAGGCAAAGACCGCGACGAAGGTGACGGCCCATCCGGGCTCGGGTCTGACTCACGAAACCGCTCCTGGCGGCCCACGCGGCCGCGTCAGGCGATTGAACCGGTAAAACCCGCCGCGCGTAAAGGCCTCGACGTGGAACCGCCGACGCCCCGCGCGGGTTCTAGTCTCAACAGGAGCACCAGGAATGACGATGAAATCGATCGGTCTCGCCGCGGCGGTCGCGGCCCTGGCGGTGTCCGGAATATCCCATGCCGCCACGGCGAAGGCGCCGGAACCGGCCCGCGCCGTCGATCTGAAGCGGTTCTATTCCGGGGTTTGGATCGAAATCGGGCGACGGCCGATGAAACTCACCGACGGCTGCGTGGCGGGTGCGACCGAATACAAGATCGTCGGCGCCACGCGCGTCAACGTGCTCGACACCTGCCACGCCGGCACGCCGGCCGGCAAACTCAAGGCGATCGGCGGGCCCGGCGAGATCAAGGATCCGGGCGCCAACGCCAAGCTGCATGTGACCTACCGGGTGTTCGGCTTCATTCCCGTCGCCAGCTGGGAGTATTGGGTGCTGGACCACGACGACGCCTACACGTGGTTCATCTCCGCGGACCCCACATTCAAGAACCTGTGGATCTATACGCGCGATCCGCACGTCGATCCGGCTCTGCTCAAGAGCCTGATCGCGAAGGCGCAGGCGCTTGGCTACGACACGTCGAAACTGGAGTTTCCGGCCCAGCCCTAGGAAAGTCGACCACGGCAGCCGACCGAGGGGCGGTGGCCAGCTGCCGTGATCAGGCGCTCGGGGGGCGGTGAGCGCATTAGTGAAGACGACCGGACGCAAAAACCCCCTCAAGGTTTTTTCCACGGCGCTGACGGATCGCGGCATAGTACCGTCGTGCACACCCTGAAATCCCGCATGTCCGGCCATCTGGCCGCCTTCCCCCGGCTGACCCTGGACCCGGGCGAACGCCGTCGCGCCGCCGTGGCCATCCTGGTGTCGCCCCACGAGGGCGTTCCCGCGTATGTGCTGACCCGCCGCGCCGCGAAACTCCGGCGGGGCGCCGGCAACTACGCGCTACCCGGCGGCGGCGCGGACCACGGCGAGGACGCTATCGACACCGCCCTGCGCGAGACCGCCGAAGAACTGGGGGTCAGCCTCACGCGCGACGCCGCCTTGGGGATGCTTGACGACTTCGTCACCCTGACAGGTCATCTCGTGACACCGGTCGTGCTGTTCTCCGAGACGCCGGTGATCCTGAAACCGGATCCGATCGAAGTGGGCGAGGCGTGGTTCAATCCGCTGAGCGAGCTCGACCACCCGGAGGCGCCGCGTCCGGAGCCTCATCCCGACGGCGGCAATCCGATCCTGCGGATGTATGTCCGAGGTCGCTGGATCAATCCGCCCACCGCGGCCTGGCTCTATCAGTTCCGCGAGGTTGCCCTGCACGGCCGATGGACGCGCGTCAGCGATGTGGGTCAGCCACCCTGGACGGCGCGATAGGCGCCATCTGGTCCCGCCGCGCATTTTCTCGCAATATGCCTCGGCGAGGGACATGCTTCGAGGATCGAAAATGAGACGTAGCGTTCTTGCCGCCCTAGTTTGCCTGTCGCTGGCGGCCTGCGAGACACCGACCCTGTATCAAGCCGCCGCGAAGCCGCAGGCCGTCGGCTATTCCGAGATTCGGATTGAAGGCGGCCGTTATCGGGTTACGTTCCAGGGCGGCGACGGCGCGCCCGCAACCCAGGTGGCGGACTTCGCGCTCCTCCGGGCGGCCCACCTCGCGGCGGCCGATGGCTATGACTGGTTCCGGATCGTCGACCGGTTCGGCCAGGTCGAACCTCCGCATTCGAGCAGCGCCATCTCGATCGGCGGGGGTTCAGGCAGTTTCGGGCGCGGCGGCGGCGTGGGGCTGGGCCTGGGTGGAACAATCCCTCTGTCAGGCGGCCCTCGGGTCTCCCGCACGCTGGAGATCTTCTGCGGAAAGGGCGCGAGACCTGCGGGACCTGACGTCTATGACACCCAGGGTGTGATTGCCTCGATCGGGCCCCGCGCCACGCCGGCCGCGGCCCACCCCTGAAACGGCGGCTCAGTCGGCCAGACGCCCCAGGTCGGCACGGCGAAAACCGCTATCGAGCCCATGTCCGGAGAGCCAGCGCACCCGGCTTGACGCAGCCGAATCGCTGTCGCCGCCCTGCTCGGCCAGGGCAAAGTGCGGGATATCGTTCATCGGGCGCGCCGCGACGATGAGATAGGCCGCGCCCGCGGCCCTGTGAATCAGTCGATCGCCGACGGCGTAGTCGCGGCGTCCGCGGCGAAGGGGCAGGGCCGAAAGCAGGGCTGCGGCGTTCATCGGATCAGGTCGACGCCTGAGACTGTTGGGCGCGAGGCGGCAAGCCTTTCAATCGGATGAGCACATCGGTGCTGATGGTCATCAGTTTGCAGGTCAAACCCTTGTAGGTCACCGCCGTTGGATGGCGCCGGCCGATGGCCGTGCAAAAGGCGTCCCACTCATCAAGCGGAATGACGACATAGTCGATTGTGTGGGGGTCGACGCCCCGCAAAGCCAAATCGACTCTGGTCTTGATGGTCACGCGACAACCCTTCCGCCCAGGGTATTCTCGCTGTCATAGTGAAGGTCGTTTAAGGTTTTGCGACAGATGCGGCCGATGGAGCGCAATAGTTGACCCTCATCACCCGGCGCGAGGTGTTGCGCGCTACGGCCTTGGCGGCGATCGTCACGCCGGGCCTGAGCGTCGCCGGCGTCCCGGACCTGATCACCGTGCGCGCCAGGGCCGGCGCGACCACGGGCGTTCTGACGTTTCGCGGAAAGGTCTTCGCCTGCGCTGTCGGCCGGGCCGGGGTGGTGGTGGACAAGCGCGAGGGTGACCGCGGCACGCCATCGGGGAGGTTTCCTCTGCGCGAACTGCGCTACCGGCCCGACAGGATGACCGCTCCGGCGACGCGCCTGCCGCGTTTCGCCGCCAGGGCCAACGACGGTTGGTGCGATGATCCCGCCGATCCTGCGTACAACCGGCTGGTCGCCATGCCGCACCAGACCGACGCCAAGACGATGTGGCGCGAGGACGGCCTCTACGACCTGGTCACGGTGATCGGCTACAACGACGATCCGGTGAGACCGGGGGCCGGCAGCGCCATCTTCATGCACGTGGCGGAGAACATCGCCGGGGGTCTCGGGCCGACGAGCGGCTGCGTTTCCCTGCGCGCCGCGGATCTTCTCGCCGTTCTGGCGGCGTGCGGCCCGGCCACGGAGATCGATATCCGCGCCGTCTGACTCAGCGTCAGGGCGTGACCGCCACCTGACCGTCTTTCATGACGAACACCACCTTGCGGACCGCGGCGATGTCAACCGTGGGGTCCCCGGTAACCGCCGCCAGATCGGCCAGAAAGCCGGGACGAATACGGCCCAGCCGCTCACCTTCCCCGAGCACGGCGGCGTCGGTGGCGGTCGCCGCGATCAGGGCGTCCGGCGCGGGCATGCCGTAGCGCACCATCTCGATCAGTTCGCGGCCGTTCTCGCCATGGGGATAGACGCCCACGTCCGATCCGGAGGCGATGGTCACGCCGACGCTCCGGGCGAGCCGGAAGGCCCGCTCGCTGTCGATCATCTCCGCCGTCGGCGGCGTTTTTCCGGGCACATAGTGGTCGAAATATATGCCGTAATATTCGACCTGGGTGAGGGTCGGCACATAGGCGACACCCTTTGACGCCATCATGCGGAAGGTGGCCTCGGAACCGCCGAGACCATGTTCGATCGTGTCGACCCCCGCCACAACCGCGCGGCGCATGCCTTCGTCGGACATGGCGTGGGCGGCGACCTTGCGGCCCAGATCATGGGCGGTGTTCACCAGGGCGGTGAGTTCAGCCTGGTTGAAGGCGGGGCGGTATTCGCCCTGCGGCCCGATTCCATAGTCCGCATAGACCTTGATCCAGTCCGCGCCCGCCGCCGCCTGATGCCGGACCGCGGTCATTGACGCCATCGACTCCGGAAGCCTCCTCGGCGCCCTGCGGCAACTCCGTCACGGCATAGTCCCGGCGGGCCGGCCCGTAGGCGCCGACGGCGACGATCGCCCGCGTGACCACCTGCAGGCGCGGCCCTGGGATCAGGCCGTCGTTGATTGCACGCTCCAAATAGACATCGCTATTGCCCGCCCCCTCCGTGCCGAGATCGCGAAGGGTGGTGAAGCCGTTGTCCAGGGTGGCCTTCGCCTGGCGGGCCGCGCGCAGCGTCCGCGTCACCAGAGATTCCTTGAGAACCTGATCGTCCCAAAGGGTCTCATTGTAGGGGTGCAGGAACAGGTGGGAGTGGATGTCCATCAGGCCCGGCAAAAGGGTGGCGCCCGGCAGGCTGATGGTGCGGGCGCCGGCGGGCGCTGCGAGCCTCGGGCCAACCGCCTTGATCCGATTGCCTTCGACCAGAACCTCCCAGCCGGCATGTGTCAGCCGGTCGTCAGCGGTGAAAACGCCGGCGGGCCGGATCAGCACCGCCTCCGCGTCGGCCACCCCAGCCAGGAGCAGCCCCACGGTGGTGAAAGCCCCACCCAGACCGGCCCATCGCCTTGTCCGTTGACCCATTCCCTGCTCCTGAAGTTCGCTGAAGGATCCTGATAGCAACCGGGCCGCACGGGGTCGATCCGACTAGATCCGGCGGGCGAGGCCGTTGAAGAAACGCCGGGCCGGATCCTCGATCAGCCGGAATGTGAGGCTGGCGGCCCCGACAACCATGGCGAGACAGGCCAGCAGCGCAAGATCCATGGCCCAGGGACCGCCGAGGATGAACAGGTCCCCCGTCTCCTCATGTCGAACCGCGGGCTGGCCAAGGGCCCTGCCTAGCCCCTCGATCGCTTGGGCGGTCATGATCGTGAAGAACGGGTGGATCAGGTAGATTGAGTAGGACACCGTGCCGATCCACTGCCAGCCCCGTCCCGCCAGCACCCGCGCGACCGGTCCCACATCAAACGCGAAGACCAGCACGACGGCGCTGAAGATCGGGATCATCCCGAGATCCGGAATGCGATCCCCGAGCAGGAACGGCGCAAGGCCAACACCCAGGACGGCGAAGGTGAGCCAGACCGGCGGACGCCAGCCGCGCCCCTGCAGCGCGCCATGCGCCCTGAACAGCAAGGTTCCTGCGAAAAACCCCAGAGCGTAGTGCGCCACACTGATCAGCACGGTCGGTTCAGGGCCAGGATCGCTGTCGGCCAGAGTCGCGGCGCCCCAGACGCCCACCGCCGTAAGAGCGGCGGCGATGAGGCACTCCATGGCCGCGGCGAAACGCCCAACCGCCATCACCAAAAGGAAATAGGCGACGTTCAGCCAGAGCTCGAGGCTGATGCTCCAGGCCGTGTAGTTCCAGCTTTCCTGCTGGGTGGTGAATCCCTGAACCAGCAGGATATTCTCGCCGAGGCTTTCAAGGCTGAACTTGTCGTGAAATCCCCCGCCCGGCGCGCCCACGACCGTCGCGACGATCTCGAACACCAGCCAGGCGCCCAGCGCGCCGGCATGCAGAGGGTAGAGCCGTCCGAACCGTTTCACGCAGGCGGCGGCCACGGCACGCAGGGTCGACACCTTCCGTCCGTAGGCCGACGCGATGATGAAGCCACTGAGGACGAAGAAGAAATCGACGCCCACATAGCCATTGGCGAACAGGCGCTGCAGATGACCGCCAGCGTTCAGATGGAAACCCACCACCATCAGGGCGCAGACGCCACGCACGGCGTCGAGACTTTGAAAACGGTCGGCCGCTCGCATGGCCTGACCGCCCGCCCTCAGGATTTACATTCGGAGGCCGACTTCAGATAGGCCACGATCCGCCAGAGGTCCTCGTCGGCGATCGCGCCGGCGAAGGACACCATGCGCGTGCCCGCCACCCCGTGGGTGATCGTGTGGAAGATCTCGGCCGACGAACCGCCATGCAGCCACTCGCAGTCGAACAGATAGGGCGCGTCGGAGTGCATCGACGTCATCTTGTGGCAGTAGGCGCCGCAGGTGCCCACGAAGATCGCCTTGCCACGGGCGACGTCGGCCGGGGATTTCAACAGGGCCGGCACCGGATCGACGAAGGTCGGAGTCGCAACGGCCGGTGGCGCCGACGCGGGCGCCTTGGCCGGCGCCTGCGCCCCGGACACGGCGCAACAGATCGTCGCCAGAGCGGCGATGGCAAACCCTCGGATCATGGGACGCTCTACTTGGTCAGAGAGAAGACGAAGAGTTGGCCGCCTTCCGGGAGCAGGGAACCGCCGCCCGCGAAACCATCGAGGCTCGACCAGCCGCCGGAGGGGATGGCCACATAAGGCTTGCCGTCGATCTCATAGGCGATCGGCTGGCCCCGCGCCGCCCCGCCCATGCGGAACGACCACAATTTCTGGCCGGTGGCCTGATCGAAGGCGAGGGCTTCGCCGCGCATGTTGGCCGTGAACAGCACGCCGCCGGCGGTGGCGACGACGCCGGACATCATCGGCTTGGGATCGTGATAGCGCCACTTGATCTGGCCGGTCTTCACGTCGATGGCCGACAACAGGCCGTAAGCCTTCCCCTCGTTGGCGTCGGTGGTGTCGGGCATGCCGCCCATGAAGGGGATACCCTTCACATAGGCGACGATACCCTTCTGGTACTTCTGGCAGGCCTCAATCGAGGGCGCGAACACCAGGCCGGTCTTGGGATCATAGGCGCCGGTCCAGGAACCGTTCATACCGCCGAGATTGGACGGACAGATCTTCCGGTCGGGATTGTCCTGCGGCAGGGCGGCGGGATCAACGACCGGCCGCCCGGCGGCATCCACACCCTTGGCCCAGTTGAGCTGCTCCACATATTGCGTGGCGCGCAGGAATTTCCCGTTGGTGCGGTCCAACAGATAGAAGAAGCCGTTGCGGTCGGGCTGCGCGATGGCCTTGACCGGTTTGCCGCCGAACATCGTGTCCACGAGGAACAACTGGGTATTGCCGTCGAAGTCCCAGACATCATGCTGGGTGAACTGGAAGTGCCACTTCAGCTTGCCCGACTTGGGATCGAGGGCGAGCACGGAGTCGGAGTAGAGGTTGTCGCCGGCGCGGGTGTCGCCGTTCCAGTCCGGCGACGGATTGCCCACCGTCCAGAACAGGGTGTCGGTCTCGGCGTCATAGGCGCCGGTGGTCCAGGCCGGCGCGCCGCCCGACTTCCAGGAGTCTCCGGCCCAGGTCTTGGCGACCGCCGGATCCTCGCCGGGAACGGTGAAGATGCGCCACAGACGCTTGCCAGTCTTGGCCTCATAGGCGTCGAGGAAACCGCGCGCCCCGAATTCGCCGCCGGCGATGCCGCTGTAGACTGTGTCACCAACAACCAAGGGTGCAGACGTTGCGGAATAGCCGTCACGATAATCCGCCAGTTCGACAGTCCACGCGACCTTGCCGGTCATACGCTCGAAGGCGATCAGACGGGCGTCGAGGGTCGCCATGATGACCAGATCGCCGCTGATGGCGACGCCGCGGTTGCCCGGCCCGCAGCACAGGCGCAGATCGTCGGGAAGCTTCACGTCATAGCGCCACAGGAATTCACCGGTCTTGGCGTCCAGGGCCAGAAGCCGGTTGTAGCTGGTGGTGACGTACATGACCCCGCCGTAGACCACGGGTGAGGCCTCGAACTGTCCGGTTGTCCCGGTGGGGGCGGACCAGGCCACCTGCAGCCCCTTCACCGAGGCGGGGGTGAGGCTCTTGACCGGGCTATGCCGGAAGTTGCGGTAGTCACCGCCGTACAGCAGCCAATTGCCCGCCGTGTTGGACGCCTTGGCGAGCGTCTCTCCGGTCACCGGAGGCGCGCCCGCGCCGACGGGCTTGGCGGCGAACCACGCTGTCGGCGGCGGCGGCAGGGCCACCTCGGCGTTCGAGACGCCCGCCGCGGGGTCAGCCAAAGCTGGGACGGCCGTCGCGACGATGGCGGCGCTGAACAGCACGGTTCCGGCCACACGGGCCAACGACTTACCGATCATGAGACCTCCCGGACGCCGCGATTCAAAATCGCTTCAGGCCGCGTAGCCCGCGATCTCCCGCGGAGCAAGAGGCGGGCCCGCCTTAGCCTTCCGGCTCGGGATGAGGTCAGCCCTGCGCGGCCAACTTGTCCTGGGTCTTGGTGTCGAAGTCGCCAGCGTCATGGCGCTCATGCAACTGCTGGGCCGGATCGCCCCAGGCGGCGTTGACCATCCGCCCACGCTTCACGGCGGGCCGCTCGGCGATCTGGTCGGTCCAACGCTGAACGTTCTTGTAGCTCTCGACCTCCAGGAATTCGCCCGCACCGTAGAGCGCGCCCTTCGCCAGGCCGCCGTACCAGGGATAGACGGCCATATCGGCGATGGTGAAATCGTCTCCCGCGAGAAAGGCGCTCTCCGCCAGGCGGCGATCGAGCACGTCCAGCTGGCGCTTCACCTCCATGGCGAAACGGTCGATGGCGTATTCGATTTTGGTGGGCGCGTAGGCGTAGAAATGGCCGAAACCGCCGCCGAGATAGGGCGCGCTGCCCATTTGCCAGAACAGCCAGGAATAGCACTCGGCCCGCGTTGCGGCGTCCTTGGGCAGGAACGCCCCGAACTTCTCGGCCAGATAGAGCAGGATCGCCCCGGACTCGAATACGCGGATAGGTTTCTCGCCGCTGCGGTCGACCAGAGCGGGAATCTTGGAGTTGGGGTTGGCGTCGACGAAGCCGCTGGAAAACTGCTGGCCCTCGTTGATGCGGATCAGCCAAGCGTCATATTCCGCCGCCGTGTGGCCAAGCGCCAGGAGCTCTTCGAGCATAATCGTGACCTTGATGCCGTTGGGCGTGGCCAGCGAATAGAGCTGCAGAGGATGACGGCCGACCGGCAGGTCCTTGTCATGGGTCGGGCCGGCGATCGGACGGTTGATGTTGGCGAACCTGCCGCCGCTTTCCTTGTCCCAGGTCCAAACCTTCGGCGGCGTGTAGGTGTCGGTCATTCCTGGAACTCCCCGGGTCCGTTTGGCCACGCATCCCGCAGCCCGTCTCCCATTTAGTGACGCCTCGATGGTTTGCCCAGTCGCCGATCGCCTGATCTGGAAGATGGCGTCGCTGCCTATGTGGGATTGTTTCCCTGCCGATCGACTTGACCCGCGCGGCCCTCTGCCGCAACGACTCCGAGCTAGCATGGGCCTGGGGGGCCAGACATTCCATGGCGACATCATGAGCGACGCCACCAAGGTCAATCCGCTTTCCGCGGGTCCGACGGAAACCGAAGGCCTGATCCGCCTGGTGATCGGCGTGACCGGCCACCGCGACCTGCGGCCGGAGGAACGCGACGCAACCGAACAGGCCGTGCGCGGGGAGATCGAAGCACTCGCCCAGCGATATCCGGGCACGCCGCTGCGACTCATCTCGTCATTGGCCGAAGGGGCCGATCGCCTCGTGGCCCGCGTTTTTCTCGAGATGCGCGACGCACGCGCCGCCGCGGGCGTGGCTCTTGCATCATCCTGGGATCTGGTGGTCCCACTTCCGTTCGCCGAGGCCAGCTACGCCGAGGATTTTCCGGAAACCCTGGGCGAGTACCAAGCTCTGCGGAACGCGGCCGGCCTGGTGTTCACGGTTCCCCAGCGGCCCAGCCACGCCGAAGCCGAACGCAGAGTCCATGGCCGGGCGCGCGACCTGCAATATCTGGATGCGAGCCTGTTCGTAATCCGCCACAGCCACGTCCTGTTCGGTCTCTGGGACGGCGAGCCGACGGACCGGATCGGCGCCACGGCCCAGATCGTCGGCCTCAAGCTGGGTCGCGCCACCGAACGTCACTTCAACGCCTCGATCGACTATCACGATCACGATGTTGGACCGGTGGCGCACTTCAGGATCGGCCGACTGAACTCCGGACCAGCGCCGTCGGGCCAAGGGCCCCTTGAGATTGCCCGGATCAATCCTGACGACGCAGAACTGGGTTTCGACGCCTTCCACAATGCGTTCGCCGATATCGACGTCCTGAATGCGGTGATCCACACTTGGCATGCACCGGAGTTGGCGACCCGGCTCGACACCGCCTGGGCATATCTGACCGGCCCGGCGCGCGATCGGGCTCCCGCGCTTCTGGAGACCGGCGATGTCCAATCGGTTCACGCCTTCAGCGCTGTGGATCAATGCGCGATCACGCTCGAACGGCAGCGCAAGCGACTGGTCCGCTCGCTCTATGTTCTCGGGGGCTTCGCAACCTTCTTCCTTTGGACCGCGGTCGACGGCCTGGCGCGAGGCTGGATGATCGGCGCCTATGCGGCCTGTTTCGCGGCGATCCTGCTCCTCCTGACCCGCCTTCAGTCCAAAAGCCACGTGCTCGACCAGTTTCTCTACCGCATGCTGGCGGAGAGCCTTCGGGTCCAGATCTACTGCTCCCTTAGCCACGCGGGGCGGGCGAACGCGGCCGATTCCGCCCACTCCGCCTATCCGTTCCGGGCGATCGACAGCTTTCTCGGTCAACAGCTGCACGAGTTGGGCTGGGTTCGCGAGGCGCTGCGCGGGATGATCGTCCAACCACGCACCGCGCCGCCCCACGAGGAAGCGCTACGGCGCGAGGTGTCTAACTTCTGGATATCGGATCAGGAGAAATGGTTCGAGAAGCGCAGGCGATCGCTGGACGGCGACGCGCAACGTTATGGCTGGCTGGCACGGGCGGTCTACGTCGCCGGCGTTGTCTTTGCAGGCGTCTTTGTGGTGGAAAACGCACGCCTGGGGTGGCCGCATCTCCTGGACCACGGCCTGGGCATCGCGGCGGCTATCGCGCCGGCCATGGCGCTGCTGCTGCAGGGCTATCAGGAAAAGATGAGCTTCGAGGATCAGGCCAAGAGTTACGAGCGCATGGGCCTTATCTTCCGCCGGGCCGAGCGCCATCTGGCGACGGTCGAGGGCCACGCCGGACGCCGGGCGGCCATCCTGAGGGGCCTCGCCGCGGAGGCGGTGACCGAAACCACCAACTGGCTGATCCTCAAGAAGTCACGGACGGCCAACCTGCCGATCTGAGCCGCAGGCCGCGCTACTCCGCCGGCTTCGCCGCCAGGGACATGGCCTCAAGAATCTCCGGCGCGATATTGGCCGCGCCCTTCTCCTGGATGTGGCGCGCCACACGATCGCCCACCGCGGCCAAGTTCTGGCCGGCGAAGGACTCGCGGTTGTCGCGCGCCCAGGCGAGTGAAATCTCGCGGTTGACGTTCGACGCCTGGAAGCGCGGGAACACATAGCGCGCGATCATTTCGTAGGAGCGTTTCTTGCGGGCCCATTCGGCCCAGTTGGTGTCCAGCAGAAGGAAGGCGCCGTATCCCCCGGACTGAGTTTCGAGCCGTTCGAGCTGGGCGATGGCGTCATCCGGCGTGCCGATCACGGCCAGGCCGGATGCGATCATGGCGTCCACCGGGTCGCCGCCTTCCAGGGCCAGGGGAAGCGCGGCCACGTGAGTGAAATAGTAGATCCACTTCTCGAGGCCGAAGGCGACGTCGGCGCGGGCCTGTTCGCGGGTTTCAGCCACGTGCATCGGTCCTACCAGACGCCATTTCGACCGGTCCATGCTGTTACCGTGTTCAGCCGCGGATTGCTCGGCAATGGCCCAGTTGGACGCCAGGGCGTTGAAGCCGCCGGCCGAGGTCGCGCCGATGGAGAGCATGCCGATTCCATGTCGGCCCGCTGCGGTCGCGCCGGTGGGCGACACCTGGCTGGCCACGGCCATTTCAATCGACGGCCGGCTATAGGGACTGAGCTGTAGCCGGGATTCGAACAGCTCGAACCAGTCGCTCTTGTGGGTGACGGTCTCGCCGCGCATCAGCCGCACGATGCAGGATAGCGCTTCGTCCATGCGGTCGCGCTGCTTGGCGACGGGAATGCCCATCTGGATCGCATCGGACGGCAGGGCGCCCGGTCCGCAACCGAGCATCACCCGACCGCGGGTGATGTGGTCGAGCTGGTTCAGCCTGTCGGCGAGCATCAGGGGATGGTGATAGGGCAGGGACGACACGCCCGTGCCCAGACGGATGTGGCGGGTGCGTTCCGCGACCGTCGCGATGAACAGCTCGGGGCTGGCGATCAGCTCGTAGCCGGCCGAATGGTGCTCGCCGATCCACGCCTCGTCATAGCCCAGCTGGTCCATCCATTGGACGAGGTCCAGATCTCGCTCCAGCGCGAGGGTGGGGTTCTCGTCGAGCGGGTGGAACGGCGCGATGAACGCGCCGAAACGCAGCTTGGGACCGAACATGAAACGCTCCTGACGATGAATGGGGTTAGGCCGGTGAGGCGCCATAGACCAGGCCAAGGCCCTCGGCCCTGTAGCCTAACAGCACCAGGGCCTCCTCCGAGGCGAACTGGCGAATCTCGGGTTTGAGCGACAGAAACCAGTTCTCCTGCGCCCGGTAGATCGGCTTGGTGTACCAGCCGAACACGCCCGCGCGGGTCTCGTTGACGGTGCAGTTGTGGCCGGTCTTGTGCCAGACGCGGCTCTCGAACACGACCACCGAACCCGCCGGCGCCTCCATGGGGATGGTGGCGATGTCGGCCTCGTCGGCGCGCGGCGCCCGGTTGAGTTTGTGGCTGCCCGGCGCGAACCGGGTTGCGCCGTTCGCCTCGGTGAAATCGTCGAGGCACCAGGCGACATTCAGGCCCTGCGGCTCGCTGGCCCAGGGCTCGGGAACGAAGATCTGATCGGCGTGCAGGACCATCTCGCCGCCGCCGGGTCCGGTGATGTTGGCCGAGATATTGCCGAGCAGCGCCGGCCACCCCAACACCGCTCTCACATAGTCCACGGCGATCCTGTGGAAGGCCAGATCCTCAAAGAGCGGATCGCGGCTGAGCACGTTCCACACCCGCTGATTGGTGTTGTCGTGCTCATAGTCCAGGCCGAACTTGGCCTCCCGGCCGCGCGCGCGGTCAGACTCCGCCGCCCGATAGAGCGCTTCTCGGGAGCGCTTGAGCGTGTCGCCGGTCAGCACGTCGGGTACGATGGCCAGCCCGTAGGTCGCAATGTCGCGCAGTCCCTGAGCCAGGTCCCGCGTGGGCGAGGGAACAGCGAGGGTCATGCCGGCTCCCGACGATGGGCGAACTGATCCTCAAGGTAGCGAAGGTCGGCGGTCAGGCCGGTGTTAGCCGTCACGCCGAGGCCAAGCCAGTCGTGCATCTGCGGACTTAGGCCGGCCTGTGTCTCGGCCGACAGGGCGGCATTCCAGTTGACCTGAGGCCGCAGGAACGGGGCGGCATAGTAGCCGAACAACAGGGCGCGATCCTCGTCGGCGGTGATGTTGGCTCCGGACGTGTGCCACATGCGGCCTTCCATCACGAGGATCGAGCCGGCCTTGGCTTCGAAGGGGATGAGTTGTGAATCGGCGTCGGCCGGCACGTCCTCGCGAGTCCGCCACTTGTGACTGCCGGGAATGAAGAGAGTCGCCCCGTTCTCGAAGCGAACGTCGGTCAGGCACCAGATGATATTCACCGCCCAGGGGTGGGCCCAGGGCTCGGGCGTCACCAGCGACTGGTCGGAATGCAGGGCCATGGATTTCGAGCCGGGCCGGGCGATATTGGCGGTGAAGTTCGAGATCAGGAATTCTTCGCCCAGCACCTCGCGCACCATCTCGACGGCGGTCGGGTGCTGGATGAGATCACGGAAAATCGCATCCAGTTCGAGGAGATAGAACACCCGCACATTGCTCGGATTGGGGTCGAGCACCGGCATCCAGGTCTCCTGACCCCGGCGCTCAAACTCCCGCGCCGCCGCCCACAGGCTGCCGAGAACTTCGACGGTCCGGGCGGCGTCCAGGACGTCGGGTATGACACACCATCCGGCGGTGCGAAGATGCGCCTTGGCCTGCGCCAGTTCCAAGCCGGGCAGGTCGGCCCCGTTATCGGGCATCGCGCATCTCCCTGGCATCGGCCGACTCCTCTGACGGGCGCCTCGCCGAATACTTATAACACATTCAAACTTCGTCCAGCCCTCGCCGGACTGCGCCACCGGCCCTGCTCAGCCCTTTTTCGGCGGCGCCTGCGCCCCGAGCCGCACGTCGCGCGCATCGAGATAATCATAGATCGCATCGATCTCGGCGTCGGTGAAATGGCTGAAGCTGACGAGGGCGGTCTGAGTCATCAACTGCATGTGGCCCTCGCCAATGGCGTCGCCCTTGCTCAACAGGCCGTGGAACTGTTTGCGCGAATAGTAGCCGCGGACGGTCAGGTCGGGTCCCACCGCCCGGATTCCCCCAAGGTCCGTCCCGTGGCAGCGTCCGCAGGCGATGGCCGCCAGGTGGCGGCCCGCGGCGAGACCCGGTCCCAGATCGACGCTGGGCTGCGCCCGGCTGATCTCATCGGCCGAGGTCCGCACCCGGCCGAGCGCCAGGTTGGCGCGCAGCATCAGACCCGGCTGAACCCTCGGCGCGTCTTCGCCCTTGGGCGCAAGGGACCGCATATACCCCAAGACGGCGGCCGTCTCTTCGTCCGTGAAACTGGCGTAGGCGGCCGCCGGCATGAGAAGTTCGCTGGTCCCGTCCGGTCTCAGACCGCGGCGAAGAGCGCGATCGAGCTGGGCGTCGGTCCGATGCGCGGCGAGGCGGGTCAGGTTGGGCGTGATGATCGCGGTGCCGGCGGCATTCAGGCGCCCACCCGTCAGATCGGCGCCATGGCAACTCGTGCAGGTGGTGACGGCTACCAGCCTCGCGCCCTGGGCAATCGCCGCCGGTGAGGTCGCCGCGGTCACCACCGACGGCGGGGCGGGGTGGGTCGCCGCGAGGATAGCGTCGGACCTGGATATGACCTGCGTGGATCCCACGGCCAGGACGGCGGCGGCACCGATACCGCTTGCGGCGAGGAGGAGCCCCGATCTGGAGATACGCATCGAAGCCGTGGCTTTCCAAGACTAAGGTTAGGTTGGCGTTGCAGGTAGCCAAGCTGACGTCGACTTCGCCTACCCAAATGTCAGAATGCCCCGAGACGGGCCAGCACCTCGCGCGGGATATCGTAGTCGGCGATCGGAGCCCGATGGTTGCGCAGCCCGTTTACCTCACGCTGAATGAAATAGCACCAGACAGCCGAGGCGGCGGCCTTCACCAGTTCGGCGCGCTCTGCCGAGCCCCTCTCGGCCGTGGCGCCGCGCAGCGCGGCCAGCGACCGCTCGACTTCCCGTCCCATCCGGCCGAGCGCCGAGGCCTGCTCGCCGACAAGTTCGGTCTCAAGGACTGTCCAGCCGGAGTCGAAGCGGACGGGCATCTAACGTGTCCCCTGGCGTTGGCGGGCCCATCAGGGGCGCTCGACAGGACTATGTCATGATGGCGCGACCGGTAAAGACCACCTCGGGCCGATCACTTCGCCTCGCGATCGAACACGTCAACAAACCGGACGTAGGCCGTGGGCCTGATCGATGTTTCGCCCTTGAAGGGTTCGTCGTTGACGAACACGGCCGCCAGCAAGGCCCCCAGAATGGCCGCCTGGGCGCTGACGACACCGGCGCGAAAGGCGGAGGTCATCAGCAGGCTGGAGATTCCCGCGAAGATCGTCAGGGTGAACCCGACGATGACCCAGAACATGCTCGGGAGGGCAATTTCCGCCGCCTCCAGCCGCTCCTCTCGGCGTTGGGCGAGATTGTCCGTGGCGCGGATCAGCTCAGCGTAGGTTTCCGGGCTGTCGTCGCCTCGGGCCACCGCCATGACCCGCGCGTAGAGTGCGTTGAACACCGCTTCGGTCCGCGGGCTAGGCTGATCGACCGCCTGCGCCGGCCATTCTTCGCTGATGATCGACTGGGCGTAGGCGCGCAGCGGTTCACGCAGCGGCTTCAGATCGGCATCGCCGGCGCGGGTCACCACCCGGTCCATGGCGAGCAAGGTCGACGCCTCCGCATCGACCGTCGCCTCGGCGTGACGGTGGTTGTTCAGCGTCTGCACCAGGCAGAACGCCAGCACCAAGGTGCAGGCCGAGAACAGGGCGCCGTGCGAACGAACTCCGAAATCTATGTCGCTGGCCAGCGGCGCGGCCGACCGCAGCCGGCCGACAACGAACCGGAAGGTCAGAAGGAGGGCTACGGTTCCGCCGCAGAACAGAAGGAAAAGCGCGGCGTCAGGCAGCGCGTACAGCCAGAGATTGCCCAAAGAACGGCCCGCCTGAAAAAGTTACCCGGACGACGGCGCCGGCGGCCGACTTAACCTCGCGGACGTTGCCGATTTATGACGGCCCCGCGGGTTGCGAAGGGGTGGTGGGGAAGCAATTTCCGGGCGGCCGATCAGCCGACATGGTCAGGCGAGGCTCAGGAAAACTAAATTCGGTCACTGGAAATTCTGTCGTGACGCACTCCCGGCCCGACCTGTAGCCGTCCTTGCGCCGCGACGCTGCAAGCGGCCCCGGGGAACTGACCTTCATGTTAGATAAACTTAAGGCCTACTTGGTCGCAACGGCTTGCGCGCCCGCCTTGCTGGCCGCCGCGCCAGCCTGGAGCGCAGATGTGGCCGCCGAGACCGCGGCCGGCCAGCCGCCGTTCGCCGTGGGTGTGTCGGTAGATGAGGTTCTCGTCACCGCGCGCCACCGCGAAGAGTCGGCTCAGACGGTGCCGATCGCCCTCTCCGTCGTTACCGCCGACTCGCTGGCCCAGACGGGAACCGGCAACGTCAGCCTGCTGCCGCAACTCGTGCCGAGCCTGCAGGTTCTCTCCACCAACCCCCGCAACACCGCCATCACCATCCGCGGCCTGGGCGCCAGCTACGGCCTGGCCAACGACGGTCTTGAGCAGGGCGTCGGCGTCTATGTGGATCAGGTCTACAATTCCCGCCCGGCCACCGCGACCTTCGACTTTGTCGACATCGAGCAGATCGAGGTGCTGCGCGGCCCTCAGGGCACCCTGTTCGGCAAAAACACCACCGCCGGAGCGCTGAACATCACCACCCGGGCGCCAAGCTTCGCGCCGGAGGCCCAGGCGGAGTTTTCCTACGGCAATTTCAACTTCCTGCAGGGCAAGGCGTCGGTGTCCGGGCCCCTTTATAAGGACGTGTTGGCGGCCAGGGTCTCGGTGGTGGGAACCCGGCGGGACGGCCTGCTTCAGAACGTGACCACCGGCCAGGGGCAGAACGATCAAAACAGCATCTCCGTCCATGGCGAGATTCTGTGGAAGGCGACCAGCAAGCTGACGGCGCGCCTGTATGGCGACTTCAGCCGCCAGGAACCCCAGTGCTGCACCCAGGTCTTTGTCGGCTACGGCGCGACGCTGAAGCCTACGGCGCAGCAGTATCCCGCCCTGGCCGCGGGCCTCCACTACGCGCCACCGAGCCTCAATCCCTATGACCGCCTTGCGGACGTGAACGGGCCGATCCAGGCCCACCAGACCCAGAAGGGCGTCTCCTGGATCCTCGAATACGACCTCGGCTTTGCGACCGTCACCTCGATCAGCGCCTACCGCGACTGGAAGTGGCAGCCGGCCAACGACCGCGACTACACGTCGCTCGACATCGTGCGTCAGTCGGCCAATCCCTCGCTGGAAAAACAGTGGAGCCAGGAGGCTCGGCTGACCTCGAACGGCCACCACCGGATCGACTGGGTTGTCGGCCTCTACTATTTCGATCAGGACGTGGTCACCAACGGCGTGACGGAATACGGCGCCAACGCCTCCTACTGGCTGCTGCCGACCACGAACTCCCCGGCGGCCCTGCTGGACGGCTACAAGATCCTCAACAACAGCCACATCAATACGAAGAGCTACGCCGCCTTCGGTCAGTTCACCTGGAACATCACCGATCGCCTGCGGCTGTCGCCCGGCCTGCGCTACACCGACGAGGAAAAGAACGGCGCCTATGACGCAACGACCCAGGGCGGTCTGGTCACCAGCGACTCGAAGCTGATCACCCGGCGCCTTGGGATCGCCCGGCCGCAGAGCTACCAGGCCTCGACATCGGACGGCAGCCTCTCTGGTCAGGTCGCCCTGTCCTATGATCTGGCGAAGGACGTTCACGCCTATTTCACCTTCGCGCGGGGCAACAAGTCGGGCGGCATCAACATGGCGGGCCTGCCCACGACCTCCAGCGGCCAGCCGGCGCTTGTCAGCGCCGTGGTCCGCCCGGAGAAGGACACCACCTACGAACTCGGCCTGAAGACCCAGCTGTTCAATCGCCTGCTCACGGCGAATGCGGCGCTCTATCACACCGACGTCGATGACTTTCAGGCCAATGTCGTCGATTCAGGCCCCGGAGCACTGCGCGGCTACCTGGCCAATGTGAAGAAGGTGAGCGTGCAAGGCGCGGAATTCGACGTCAACACGCGCTCGATCGGCGGTTTCGTCGCCTATGCCAGCTTCGCCTGGACGGATGGCAAATATGACTCGTTCGCCAACGGTCCCTGCCCGCTTGAGCGGATCGGCGCCTCGACCGCGGCCTGCGACCTCAGCGGACGCGACCTGCCTGGCGTGTCGCGCTGGGCGGGCTCAGGCGGCCTCGAATATCGCCACGCGGCGAAGCTCGGCGCCATCGACGGCGATGTCTACGCCGGCATCGATGGCAACTTCCGCTCGTCCTACTACGCCGACGCCGCCACCTCGGACTATCTGAAGATCAAGGCCTATGAGGTGTTCAACCTGCGCGTGGGCTACAAGGCCAGCCGCAACTGGGAAGCTTTCGTCTACGTGCGAAATCTGTTCGACCGCCACTACCTGCAGAATCTGACGGTGCAGACCGGTAACTCGGGCCTGATCTCCGGGACGCCCGGCGACCAGCGCACCGTCGGCGTCACGCTCCGGGCGAGCTATTAGGCGGCCGAGCGACGGTGTCTATTGACGTTCAATCGAGGGAGGTCGGCTGCTCAAGGCCCAGTCGACGCAACACCCCGTTCGCCGCGGCCACCCCCGTCGCAAAACAGGCCTGCAACAGATAGCCGCCCGTGGGCGCTTCCCAGTCCAGCATTTCTCCGGCGGCAAAGACGCTTGGCAGGGCGCGGATCATCAGGTCCGGATCGAGCGCCGCCCAGGCGACGCCTCCGGCGGTGGAGATCGCGCGGTCCAGGCCCTGAGGAGCCGTGAGGGCGATCGACACGTGTTTGATGGCGCGGGCCAAGTTGTCCGGAAGAGCGCCGCCGTTCGCTTCACGAATCAGGTTCACGGCCACCGGCGACAGGCCCGCGGCCTTGCGCAGAAAGGTCGAAACCGACTGGCCGCCGCGAGGGCGGGCCAGCCTGATGGCCAGTTGACCCTCTGAGATGTCGGGACGAAGATCCAGCTCAAGCCGAGCCTCACCCTCGCGGGCGATGGCGTCGCGCAGGGGGGCGGAGAGACCGTAAACCGCGCCGCCTTCGAGCCCATGACGTGTCACCACCGCCTCGCCACGAAGTCGTCGGTCCTCAAAAGACAGGGCGACGTTCTTCAACGGCGAACCGGCGAACCGGTCGGCGAAGAGCGCGCTCCACGCGGCGACAAAACCGCAATTGGCCGGGCGCAAGGCCGCCACCTCGACGCCTCGGGCCGCCAGAAGTGGAACCCACGCGCCAGTCGACCCCAGGCGAGGCCAGCTCGCGCCGCCCAGAGCCAGAATGACGGCGTCCGCTCGCACCGGCGCCATGCCACGAAACAGCAGGTCGCCGGCCTCATCCCACCCGATCCAGTCCGCGCGCGCCTGGAGGGCGACACCCTGGGCCGCCAACCGGGCCAGCCAGGCGCGTAGCAGCGGAGAGGCTTTCATCGCGGTCGGGAACACCCGACCGCTGGACCCCGCGAAGGTTGGCTGGCCAAGCCCCTCGGCCCAGGCGATCAACGCGGCAGGGGGGAAGGCCTGAAGGTGGGGTCGTAGCCGCTCCGCCGCCGCGCCGTAGCGCGTAACGAAGGAGTCAAAGGGTTCCGAATGCGTCAGGTTCAGGCCGCCCCGGCCCGCCATGAGCAACTTGCGGCCCAAGGTCGGCATATGGTCGTAGACGGTTACCCCGACGCCCCGCGCGCTGATCGCCTCCGCGGCGATCAGGCCGGCGGGGCCACCACCGATAACCACGACCTTGAAGGCGCCGTCTGCCGGCGAACGCGTTTCCATGCGGCCTTATAGCGGAGGGTGGCGGCGCCGCGGACCGCATTCCAACAACCCGGGCGGATCTGTTCCAGCCGGCGGCGCCGTCAGCTTGCGTCGAGGGTTGGAATCGGGAAGCACTCGATGGGCCATCAACCACTGAGCTCCCGTCGGGGCATACCGCCCGGAAGGCCCACGTCATGAAATTCATCATCGATACCGACATCGGCGACGACTACGACGACATCTTCACGCTTGCGGTGGCGCTGGCCAGCCCCGAGGTCGACCTCGTCGGCGTGACCACAGTCGGGGGCGATGTGGCGCTTCGGGCCCGGCTCACGCGACGGTTCCTGGAGCTGGCGGAACGGAGCGACATCCCGGTCGCCATAGGAGCGCCACAGCCTGTCCGGGCGCAGTTCAGTCACCGGCGTTGGGCTCAGGCCGCGCCGCCGCTCGCCGGCGCCCAGCCCGACGCCGTCGCGTTCATCCTCGACCAGGCCCGGGCCCATCCGGGTGAGATCACCCTGCTCGCCATCGGACCACTGTCGAACGTGGCGGCGGCGGTGAGCCGTGACCCTGAAGGATTCGGTAACCTGGCGCGCATTGTGCTAATGGGCGGCTCGGTCCGACGAGGCTACCGCGACCTGCCTTGGCGGCCAGCCTCCGGACCCTCGGCGGAATACAATATCGTGCAGGACATTCCGGCGGCGCAGACGGTGTTCGACTCCGGCCTGCCACTGCTCGTCGCGCCGCTGGATGCGACCATGGTCGCCCTGGACGAGGCCAAGCGGATGCAGATCTTCACCCGCTCGACTCCGATCACCGACGCCCTGGCCCTGACCTACCTGCAGTGGACCGCGGCCAGCGGCCGCGCGCTGCCTATCCTCTTCGACACCATCGCCCTCGCCGCCGCCCTCGATCCTGGGGTCTGCCAAACCGAGCCTCTGCGGCTGCAGGTGGATGCGGAGGGGTACACACGCCTGACGGAGGGCCCTCCCAACGCCGAGGTGTGCGTCGACTGCGACGAGGACAGATTCTTCCGTTGGATGATGCCGCGGCTGGTCGGCGGCGCGCCAAGGGACGCGTGACCTCCGCCAAGCCGCGGAGGCTCCGGCTTCGACAGCTCCGGCGCGTGCACAGGCCGATGGTTTGCGGCCTGGAAATCGTGTCGCGCCAAATTCGTAGCGCGTGCTAGTTTCCGCTCCGGAACAGGATGCAAACACGAGGCGGGCCAGACGCGCCGGCCCCAGGGGAGGATGTGACCATGGACGTTGGTATGTTTCAGACGCCGTTCATGCGGCCTGAGCGCAGCCCAAGGCAGGTCTTCGACTGGGCCGTGCGCCAGGCGGTGCATGCCGACAAGGTCGGTTTCAGCGAATACTGGGTGGGAGAGCACGCGACCTTGGATTGGGAATCGATCCCCAGCCCGGAGCTGGTGATCGCCGCGGCGGCGCTGCAGACCACGAGGATCAAACTGGGGCCGCTGGCCCATCTGCTGCCCTATCACAACCCGGCCACACTGGCGGTCCAGTCGGCGTGGCTGAGCCAGATCCTGGAGGGGCGCTATCAGATGGGCGTCGCCACGGGAGCCTATCCCAGCGATGCGGCGCTACGCGGCGTCACCGACATGTCGAAGAACCACGCCATGATGTTCGAGGCGATCGAGATCATGGAGCGGGTCTGGAAGGGCGAGCCGTTCTCAAAGGTGGGAGAGTTCTGGGACGCCGGGTTCCCGACCTCCGAGCTGTCGCACGAGACAATCCGCGACCTGCGACCCTGGGGCGGGACAATGCCGATGGCGATGACCGGCCTCTACTCCCCGTCGCCCTCGATCGCCTTCGCCGGCAAGCAAGGCTACATTCCGGCGTCGGTGTTCGCCGGCAACGGTTTCCTGCGCAGCCACTTCGACACCTATCGGACGCAGACGGAAGCCGCCGGGCGCACCTACGATCGCTCGGTGTATCGCGTGGTTCGCGACGTGATCGTCGCCGACACAGACAAGGCGGCGCGGGATCTGGCGATCGAGGGCGGCATCGGCCACGCGTGGGACGTCTATCTGAAGCCGACGTTCGAACGCTTCGGCATTTTACAGGGCATCCTGCCCGACCCCGCGATGGACCCGGCCAAGGTCGACGCGGCCTATCTGGCCGAGCACGTCTGGATCGTCGGCTCGCCGGACACGGTGGTGGCGAAGATGAACGCCTGGTGCGACGAACTCGGCGGGCCGTTCGGCACGCTGCTGGTCTATAGCTACGACTATCTCGACGCGCCGCAGGCCTGGGAGCATTCGATGGACCTGCTGGCCAACGCGGTCGCGCCCCGCGTGGGAAAAGCACTTTGAAACAGCCAATATCGATCCAGCGTCTGTTCCCACTCGAGGGACTGCCGCGGAAGGTCGCGGACGCTGAATGTCCGCGGAAAATGGCGCACTCGACAGGATTCGAACCTGTGACCTCTGCCTTCGGAGCAATTTAACCCACGCATCCGAAAAATGCGATAGGGCACGCTACAGTACGATAAGCATCTGAAACCACTAGATGTTTTTCAAGTTTGCGCCGAAACCCATATCCGCAATTTCGCTGCAATTTCATCTTGACTGCTTCCGTGGTGCTTCCGCGGAAGCAGTCCGATAGCGAAGGATTGGGTGATGGTGAAGCTCACAAAACGGACTGTGGATGCGGCGAAGGTCGAAGCGAAAGACTATTTTATCTGGGACGATGATCTGCCGGGTTTCGGTCTCCGCGTCTTCGCTTCTGGCAAGCGCAGCTATCTCGTCCAATACCGCGCCGGAGGTCGATCCAGGCGCTACACGATCGGCTTGCACGGTATCTGGACGCCGGAAGCGGCGCGGCAGGAAGCCAAAGTTCAGCTCGGCCGCATCGCGGCAGGCGACAACGCGGCCGAGGAGCGCCAACTCGATCATAAAGCCATCACGATGAAAGAGCTTTGCGCGCTCTACGTCGCGGATCTGAACGCGGGCCTCATTCTTGGCAAAGGGGGACGACCGAAAAAGTCGACGACGATCGTCACCGATACGGGACGGATCGAACGCCACATAATCCCGCTAGTCGGCTCGCGTCGGGTCAAGGATCTGACCAAGGCCGATGTGAACAAGCTTATGAAGGACATTATAGCAGGCAAGACGCGAGTGTCGGTTAAAACGAAGAAATTACGCGGCAGGGCCATCGTTCGGGGTGGTCCAGGTACGGCGACCCGCACGATCGGCCTGCTGGGCGGCATCCTCACCTATGCCGTCGATGCAGGGATCATCGAGAGCAACCCCACACATGGACTGAAGAAGCCAAAATATGCCGTCAGAACCCGTCGCCTGACTGAGGCCGAATACCGCACTCTCGGCGAGATGCTGCGGGAGGCAGCGAAAGCCGAAAAATACGCCATGACGGTCGACATCATCCGACTGATCGCTCTGACCGGCTGCCGCCGTAGCGAGATAATCGGTTTGAAGTGGGAAGAGGTTGACCTCGACTCCAGTTGCCTTCGCCTTATCGATAGCAAGGAAGGCGATTCTATTCGTCCGACGGGCTTGCCGGTCGTGGAGTGTCTTGAGGAGCGCCGGAAAGCGGAAGTCGATTGTTACGTGTTTCCGGGCGAGCGCAATGGCGCCGCGTTTGGGAGCTTCCCGAACCATTGGGAACAGATCTTCAGGAAGTCGCCACTTTCTGACGTAACGCCCCACGTCCTGCGGCACAGCTTCGCGAGCATCGCCAACGATCTCGGGTTCACCGAAATTACCATTGCCGCACTCGTAGGCCATTCGAAGGGGACGATGACGAGCAAATATATTCACACGCTCGACACGGCGCTGATCATGGCCGCGGACACGATTTCTGGATACATTCAGGGGCTACTCGACGGCGTTGAATTCAAGCAAACAGCATACGCTCTTGACCGTGATTCAAGAAGAGTTGCGCTCAACCGGTTCCTTGCCAAAGCCATTGGGGAGCCGGCCAGCCACGCTGACGGAGATACCCGGCTGGCCGCATGAGGCCTCGGCCGAGCATGTGTCGTAGGCAGAGTACTGGATTGGGCAATATGGCCTTCAAGACCGTCGAAAGCATTTTAGAGCCCGATCCGCGTTTCGCAGATCTCTGCGTCGTTGAAAACGGCCAGGCCCGCCGAATGACTCTTGCCGACCATCACAAAGCGCTTGCCAACATCGGTCTCGCGGGCACCGCACCGACCGATGTTCTGGCGGCCTACGATCGCGCCCGAAACACGATCATATACGCATTCTTCGACTATGATCTGTTGATTTCCACTGAGAGCTGACCCGGGAGGCGCATAATTTCCACTGAGAAGTGACCCATGTTCTGACCTTCCCCCTGGCTGCCTGGTCGGGGGACACTGGAGTGATCGACATGGCTTTATTGAGCGTTATCCGGCGC
>CAIQJF010000064.1 GCA_903872075.1 uncultured Caulobacteraceae bacterium
GACCCGAGATCTACGCCCGGAAACCCTCAACACCGGCCGCATCGAGACCATCGGCGGCTGAAAACAGGGCTAAATCACCCTCAACCGATCATCACACGCAAATAAGCACCCGATGCTCCGGGATTTTCCTCAGCCTGTTAGGAAAGCCGCTGAAGTCTGCCCGGGTGCATGTCGCATCCACCATGAAGACGCTCATGACTTTGGGGCCAATGATGCGAGTTCTGTCTCTGAAGTGGCCATTCTCCCGGCTAACGACGGTGACTTGATCAGTGCCAGGTGACTCTGATTCTGAGAACACGATCTGTGTGTCTGTGACGCTGACGAGTTTGTTGGTGCCGCTACACTCACCATCGCACCAGCGCAGTGATTGAAGGTCAACGCGATATCGCCTTTCAAATTTCGTGGGTGCGCCGAAGGGGGTGCTCGAAAAGCCGACGACATCGGATAGCGTGGACTGACCGGTGCAGATCAGATCGAACGCGGGGCCCTGCGGCGATGCGGCCAAGGCGGGCGTAAAGCCCGCTAGAACGGCCACAACAGACAGGTGGGGAATGCGGCTCATGGAGCGCGCTCGACGGCTTGCCGTGGAAATATGCGCCGACGCTCGGGCGAGATGGGCAAGGTCGATAGTGGCGGCGACCTTCATGTCCTGTTTCCCCTCTGTCGGTTGCTTGATGGCCACAACCAGCGGCAAAGTCGAGACGCGGCCGGTTCCCGGGCAACGCGGGGACACGCGCCGCCGCCGCTCAGATCAGGGCGCGGGCCAGTAGGTGTGGGCGGCAAGCCTCTTGGCCACGAGTTGGGAACCGTCGCGACGTGCGCCCGCCTCTAGCGCGGCTCCGGGAAGTCAGGCGAAAAGCTCGAACCCGTCGACGGCTGGTTGTAGCTGCTGGCGCCACGGTTCGATGGTGTCCCATAGGGCGATGCCTGCGGCGTGTAGTAAGTCGGCGCGGGCTGGCGTCCATATTCTGGCCTAGGGGCCTCGCGCCCCGGCTGGCCCGTGTAGGGGTTGACGTTCCCTTGGGTGGACCAGTTGTCCGCCGAAGTGCCGTTCGGGTTGGTCTGGTAGTGCGGGGCCACATAGGTCCCGTCCGACTTCGTGTATCCCCTGACGTAGTGATCGCCCTGAGCAGTTGCCGCCCCGGCGACCAGCACGGCGGCGAGGCCGAAAGCCCAAAATTGCATCGCGTGTCCCTCCTGTGCCGGCCGCTGGAGCCGGGCGGTTGGTCGCGTGCACACAGGGAACACGCCTCCCGTATTTCCTACGAGAGGTGTTCTATTTCGGGAGCCACCCGACAAAGCGGGGTCCCTGTGTGTGAGCGCGACTGCGCATCGCTCGCGGCGACCAAGCCGGGGAGCGACCGTCAGACTATGCGCCGAGCGCGGCGCGATGGCGAGTCTGGAAGAGTGGCCTTGGTCCTCGGCGTTGGCCCGGCCGGAAACCGAATTGGCCGCGACGCCTGCGGCCCGATCACGAAGGCGTGAATCTGGTCGCGGCCGTCCAACGCAATCTGCCCGTTTCCAGGCCTAGCCACGACTTAAAAGGGGAACGGAAAAGGGAACGCGGCCAGCTCGGCCGCAATTTCCCTTATAAATCAATGAAAGTTGGCGGTGACGCAGGGATTCGAACCCTGGATACCCTTTCGGGTATGACGATTTAGCAAACCGTTGCCTTCAGCCACTCGGCCACGTCACCATGCCATTTGCGGGGTTGGCTTCCCTCCCTCTGCGGCGCTCGTCCTTCCCGAAGAAAGGAGCCACGGTCCGCGCGGGGCGTTTCTCTTAGCGGACGGCCGGGCCGTGGGCAATCGGAGGTTTGGAGACAATCCTCACACCGCGACGTTCCACTCGCGCGCCAGCTGCAGGGCCTCGTCGATCTCCGCGGAATCCATCTCTTCGCTGAGCTCGTGCCGGTAGACTTTGGCTTCGATCGAGCCCCGCCGTGCGGCAAGCTCGAACAGGGCCAGGGCCGCGGGACGATCCAGCGCCGAGCTGCTATCCAGACCGGTGGAAAGACGCAGACCAAGGCGAAACAACGCATCCGCGTCGGCGCCCGTGGAAGGAAGCGGCAAGCGCGATCGCAGAATCGCTTCGCCCATGAGCACCCCTCCTTCCCTTTGCGCCCGAAAAGCGTGTGTCCGCCATTCGTCACCCGAGAACGATGCTAGGCCCGATTCTCGCTTGGCGCGACCCCCAGGCCGCAAATCGCCCGATAGTGACGGGACCTACTCCACACCCAGCTTGGCCTTGAGGATCGCGTTGACCGAGCCGGGATTGGCCTTACCCCCGGTGGCCTTCATGACCTGCCCAACGAACCATCCCACCGCTTGAGGCTTAGCCTTCACGGCCTCGGCCTGGCCCGGATTGGCGGCGATGAGGTCGCCGATCAGGGTCTCGAGAGCGCCGGTGTCACTGACTTGTTTCAAGCCGCGGGCTTCGACGATCTGCGCGGGAGTCCCCTCCCCGGCCCACATGTGCTCGAAGACCTCCTTGGCGATCTTGGACGAGATGACTCCGTCCTCAAGCAGCTTCACCAGCCCGGCGACGTCGTCCGACGGAATCGGACTCTCATCGATGTCGAGGTTGTCCTTGGCCAAGCGCGCCAGCAGCTCATTGGTCACCCAGTTGGCCACCAGCTTCGCGTCGCGGCCGGCCGCGGCGCGTTCGAAATAGTCCGCCCGCGCCTGTTCAATCACCAACACGCCTGCGTCATAGGTCGAAAGGCCATACTGCGCGACCAGGCGGGCGCGCTTGGCGTCGGGAAGTTCGGGCAACCCGGCCTCGATCTGCTTGATCCAGGCGGGATCCAGCACCAAAGGCAGCAGGTCCGGGTCGGGGAAGTAGCGATAGTCGTGCGCCTCTTCCTTTGAACGCATGGACCGGGTTTCGCCCTTGCCAGGGTCGAACAGGCGAGTCTCCTGCCGGATCGTCCCGCCGTCCTCGATGATCGCGACCTGCCGGCGCGCCTCATACTCGATCGCCTGCTGGATGTAGCGGTAGGAATTGACGTTCTTGATCTCGCAACGGGTCCCCAGCGGGTCGCCAGGCTTGCGCACCGACACGTTCACATCAGCCCGGAGGTTGCCCTTCTCCATGTCGCCGTCGCAGGTGCCCAGATAGCGCAGGATGGACCGCAGCTTCTTTACATAGGCGGCGGCCTCTTCGGACGAGCGCATGTCCGGATAGGAGACAATCTCCATCAGCGCCGTGCCGGCCCGGTTCAGATCAACCATGGTGGCGTTGGGATCCAGATCGTGGATCGACTTTCCGGCATCCTGCTCCAGGTGCAACCGCTCGATGCGCACGGTGAAAACCGACCCGTCGTCGCGCTCGACCTCGATCTCGCCTTCGCCGACGATCGGATCCTTGAATTGGCTGATCTGATAGCCCTGCGGCAGATCAGGATAGAAGTAATTTTTCCGGTCGAAGCGCGACCACTCATTGATCTTCGCCTTCAGACCCAGGCCAGTGATGACCGCCTGCTCGACGCAGCGACGATTGATGACGGGCAACATGCCCGGCATGGCCGCGTCGACGAAACTGACCTGTTCATTCGGGCCGGCGCCGAACCCGACCGCGGCGCCGGAGAACAACTTGGACTTCGAGGCCACCTGGGCGTGGACCTCCAGGCCGAGCACGATTTCCCAGGAGCCCGTGGCGCCTTCGATCAATTTTGATTTGGACTCGCTCATGGAAGCCTCCTTACAACGCGCGCCGGGCCCTGGACAAATAGGGTGTTTTCATCGTCTCTGCCGCTTCACGCTCAACCCCACCCCGGAGTTCTCATGAAACGCCTCATCGTCGGCCTGGCCGGCCTCGCCCTGTCGTTCGCGACCGTCACCGCCCATGCGCAAAGCGCCCCCGCCGCCGCGGGTCCGATCGCCGCCGCTCCCGGCGCCCTGTCCGTCGAGAACACCTCGATCGGCGACCTGCTGGCCGACGCGGCCGCCAAGGCCGTGCTGGAAAAGGACATGCCCGCGCTCATCGCCTATCCTGGTCTCGACCAGATCAAGGGCATGACCCTGCGTGCGATCTCGGTCTATCCGGAAGCCCAACTCGACGACACCAAGCTCGCCTCGATCCAGAAGGATCTGGACGCGGCGAAGAAATAAGAGCGACACCGGTCCGCGTGCCCTCGTCGGGCGGGCGGACCGAACGCGCTACCACCAACGCCGCGGCTTGGCCCGGAAATCCGCCGCTTTTTCCAGGGCTCCGGCGATAGTGAACAAGGTCCCTTCGTCGAGGGCGCGGCCAATCAGTTGCAAGCCAAGCGGCAGTCCCTGAGAATCAAGTCCCCCCGGCAGGCTGAGGGCCGGCAGGCCGGCGAGATTCACGGTCACCGTGAAGATATCGTTCAGGTACATGGCCACCGGATCGGCGTTGTTCTCGCCCAGGCCGAACGCCGCCGACGGCGCCGTTGGGGTCAGCAGGGCATCAACGCCTGCGAAAGCCGCGTCGAAGTCGTCGGCGATCCGTCGCCGGACCTTCTGCGCCTTCAGGTAATAGGCGTCGTAGTAACCGGCCGACAGCACATAGGTGCCGATCAGGATTCGCCGCTTGACCTCGTCGCCGAAGCCCGCCGCGCGTGTCTCCTCATACACCTCATTCAGACTGGAGCCGTCGACGCGCAGGCCGTAGCGCATGCCGTCATAGCGGGCGAGGTTCGACGAGGCCTCCGCAGGGGCGATGATATAGTAGGCCGGCAGGGCGTATTTGGTATGCGGCAGCGAGACCTCGACAACCTCGCAGCCGGCGTCCTTCAGCCAGGCGACGCCCTGCGCCCACAAGGCTTCAATTTCAGGCGGCATGCCGTTGGCCCGATATTCCTTCGGCACGCCGATCCGCAGGCCCTTCGGCGAACGGCCCACAAACGCCGCGAAATCCGGCACGTCTCCGGGAAGGCTGGTGGAATCCTTGGGATCGTGCCCGCTCATCGACCGCAGCAGGATGGCCGCGTCCTCGACCGTCCGCGCGATGGGGCCGGCCTGGTCCAGGGACGAAGCGAAGGCGACCACGCCCCAGCGAGAACAACGACCATAGGTTGGCTTGATCCCCACGGTTCCGGTCAGAGAAGCGGGCTGGCGGATCGAACCGCCCGTGTCGGTCGCCGTGGCGCCGAGGACGAGGTCGGCGGCCACCGCGGCCGCCGAGCCGCCGGACGATCCGCCAGGCGTCAGATCCCGGTTCGAGCCTTCGGCGCGCCACGGATTGACCACCGGACCAAAGGCGCTGGTCTCGTTCGACGAGCCCATGGCGAACTCATCCATGTTTAGCTTGCCAAGCATCACCGCCCCGTCGCGCCACAGGTTGGCGGTGACCGTGGATTCATAGGGCGGCGTGAAATTCCCCAGGATCCGGGAGCCAGCGGTGGAGCGGACGCCCTTGGTGCAGAACAGATCCTTCACCCCGATCGGGGCGCCTTCAAGCGGGCCGGCGTCTCCCGAAGCGCGCCGGGCGTCAGATGCGCGGGCCATTTCCAAGGCAAGGTCAGGCGTTTCCAGGACAAAAGCGTTCAGCGGGCGCGCGGCCTCCACGACGCCGATGTGAGCGCGCGTAATCTCTTCCGACGAGAAGCGACGCTCGGCCAGGCCGGCCAGGGCGTCCTTCAGCGTGAGGCCGGTAAGGGCTGACACATCGCTCATTCGACCACCTTCGGAACCACGAAAAAGCCGTTCCGCGCGCCCGGCGCGTTGGCGAGAATCTCTGCGGAGTCGCCGCCCGCCGAAACGACGTCCTCGCGCAGCGGCAACGTCAGGGCCACGGCGGAGGCCATGGGCTCGACGCCATCGGTATCGACCTCGTTGAGCTGCTCAATCCACTGCATGATGCCGTTCAGTTCAGCGGCCAGGGAATCGAGGCGATCCTCGCTTTCCCGGATATGAGCGAGCTTGGCGACCTTGCGCACGGTCGCGGCGTCGATGGTCATGGAGGCCTCCGATGGCAGAGCGGCTCCGGTTATGCGTCCCCTTACCCTTTGACAAGTGCGCGCACCGCGCCGAAAGCCCGCATATGCCCGTTCTCGACCTTCCCGCCCTGCCCGACGCCCTCCCAAGAGGCGCCTGCGTCGCGGGTCTGGACCTCGGCTCCAAAACCATCGGCGTGGCGGTGTCGGATACGTCGCTGATGATCGCCAGCCCCCTGGCGCTGATCGATCGCACAAAGTTCACCAAGGACGTCGAGGTTCTGTTCGATCTGATGGATCGTCGCGGCGCGGCGGGGTTGGTGATCGGCCTGCCGGTGAACATGGATGGGACGGAGGGGCCACGATGCCAGTCAGCGCGCGCCTTCGCCCGCCACCTGGTCCGACTGCGCGACCTGCCCATCGCCTTCTGGGATGAGAGGCTGTCGAGCGCCGCAGTGAACCGAATGCTGATTGATGAGGCCGATTCCACGCGGAGCCGGCGAGCTGAGGTCGTGGACAAGCTGGCGGCGGCCTGGATTCTGCAGGGCGCCCTGGACAGACTTCGCCCCTCGTCTCTGGCGTGACGCCCTTCAGTCCGGGAACGTGACGCCGGCCAACGGCCCCCGCGAGAGCGACTGGGCGAAGGCCATCGTGAGCAGCATCTCCCCGCCTTTGGCCAAGGCCGCCGGCCCGACGTCGCGCATGAGGTGGGCGCGGATATCGTCCGGCACCGATCCCTCCGGGGCCAGGGGATCGCGCCGGATCGACTCCTCGAACCTGGCGTCGTCAGCCTCCGGATCGTCGCTCAGAAACCCGGTGCGCTCGAGCAGCACCGCACCCGCCACCGGCGCTCCGCCGCCGTTTCGGGTCAGGGTCAGGCTCAAGCCGTCGAGCACGTCGGCTCTGTTGCGCAGCACGGCGTTGAGAATCGTGAAAATGACGACGCCGGTGCCGGGGCCGATCCCGATCGAGTAGAGCTGAGTCTGCAGCGGGAAGGAGACTCCTTCGAAGCGCATATCGACCACGCCCATGCGATAGCGAAGAAACCCGGCTGGATCGCGCCGGATAATCATCCGGTCCTGCGCGAAGCGCCCGGGGAATTCGTTTGAGGGCCGCGTCGAACGCCAGAAACCTTCATAGGCGGCTCCACGCACGTTCGTCGTGGTGATCACCTCGCTGACAATAGGTTCCGGCAGCCAATCGAAAGCCCGTCGAAGACCGCCCTCCGGACCAGCTTGGCCGAGGTCCGGCGATGCGGCAACGCCAAGCCTTACCGACAGCGCCTCAAGGTCGGTCTCTCAGTCCAGCATGGTGAACCCGGGCCGACGCGCGGCGACCATGGTCGTAAGCCCCGACAGATTGAAACCGCTGGGCATGTTCGCCCCGTTGAGCCAACGGCTGATCACCGATTTGTCGACGCCCAGTGCAGATGCCAGGTGACCGCGGCTAATGGAGAGCGCCTTTAGCAGGCTGCTGAAAAACCCTCTCGCGTGTGATTGCGACGCATGATTCAACCTCTGGACGGGAGTGTCCACGGGGGATTGCGATGCGTGGGTCTGATCAGCAGGCGGGAGCCCTGTTTTCCTATGTGGATCTTGATCGGC
>CAIQJF010000065.1 GCA_903872075.1 uncultured Caulobacteraceae bacterium
AGCTTTGACGGACGTGGCAACTACGCCATGGGCCTGAAGGAGCATCTGGTGTTCCCTGAGATCAACTATGACGAGATCGATCAGATCTGGGGCATGGACATCATCGTCTGCACCACCGCGAAGACCGACGAGGAAGCGCGCGCGCTCCTCAAAGAATTCCAATTCCCGTTCACCGCCTAGGCGACGGGTAGAGAGAACCGAACATGGCCAAGAAGAGCGCCGTCAACAGGAATGAAATGGTCCGCAAGCTGGTGAAACAGTTTGCCGCCAAGCGTAAGGCGTTGAAGGACACCGCCGAGAACGAAACGCTGTCCCTCGAAGAACGTTTCGAGGCGCGTCTCAAGCTCGCCGAGCTTCCGCGCAACTCGTCGCCGGGACGTATCCGCAATCGTTGCGAAGTGACGGGCCGTCCGCGCGCCTTCTATCGCAAGATGAAAATGAGCCGGATCGCACTGCGCGAACTTGGTTCGGCCGGCCAGATTCCCGGTCTTGTGAAGTCGAGCTGGTGAGGAGGGGATAGTCATGGTCAACGACCCCATTGGCGATATGATCGCCCGGATCCGGAACGCGGCGATGCGCAAGCGTTCCACGGTTCTCACCCCCGCCTCGCGGATGCGCGAACGCGTGCTCGATGTGTTGCAGGCTGAAGGCTACATCCGTGGCTTCTCCGTCGTGCAACAGCCCGGCGCTTTCCCGCAGTTCGAAGTGGAACTGAAGTATTTCGACGGGGAGCCTGTGATCGCGGAGATTTCTCGCGTTTCGAAGCCCGGCCGTCGGGTCTATTCGTCGATCGCCGACCTCAAGCCGGTGAAGAACGGCCTGGGTATCTCGATCCTCTCGACGCCCAAGGGCGTTATGTCGGACACCGCCGCGCGCAACGCCAACGTTGGCGGCGAAGTCCTTTGCCAGGTGTACTGAGATGTCCCGTATCGGAAAGAAGCCCGTTGCGGTTCCGGCCGGCGTCACCCTCAAGGTGGACGGCCAGACCATCAGCGTGAAGGGCCCGAAGGGCGAATTGTCCTGGACGGTCGTCGAAGAGATCGTGATTTCTCAGGACGACACCGGTCTCGTTCTCAAGCCGCGGGACGAGTCTACCCGCGCCCGCGCCATGTGGGGTCTCTCCCGCACCTTGGTCGCGAACATGGTGCAAGGCGTCACGGCTGGCTATGAGCAAAGCCTCGAATTGGTGGGTGTCGGTTATCGCGCCGCCATGAAGGGTGACCATCTTGGCATGCAGCTAGGCTTCTCGCACGAAGTCGACATTCCGCCCCCGCCCGGCATCGTATTCTCGGTGGGCAAGCCCACCGAAGTGAAGATTTCTGGCATCGACAAACAACTGGTTGGCGAGATGGCGGCCCGGATCCGCAAGATCCGTCCCCCCGAGCCCTATAAGGGCAAAGGCGTCCGCTACGCCGGCGAAACTGTTCGCCGTAAAGAAGGCAAGAAGAAGTAGGCCATGGCCCTCTCATCCCGTGACATCCTCAAGCAGCGCGCTCAGCGCGTCCGTCGCCGCCTTCGCGCGGTGTCGAAGGGTCGGCCGCGCCTTTCCGTGTTCCGTTCTTCGAAGAACATCTACGCCCAGATCATTGACGATCAGAACGGCGTGACCCTGGTCGCGGCCTCGTCCCTCGAGGACGGCCGCGGGGCAAAGGGTTCGGACCGTGACGCGGCCGCCAAGGTTGGCGCTGCGCTCGCGCAACGCGCTCTGGAAAAGGGCCTGAAGGACGTCGTGTTCGACCGCGGCGGTTACATTTTTCATGGGCGCATCAAGGCGCTCGCGGAAGCGGCCCGCGAAGCCGGCCTGAACTTCTAAGGAACACAGCATGGCTCGTGGAGAACAACAGCGCGGCGGCGGTGACCGGCGCGACCGGCGCGACCGGAACAAGCCCGAAGAACGCGGTGACAGCGAGATCGTGGAAAAGCTGGTCCACATCAATCGCGTCGCGGCGACCGTGAAGGGTGGCCGGCGTTTCTCGTTCGCCGCCCTGATGGTGGTGGGAGATCAGAAGGGTCGCGTCGGCTTCGGTCACGGCAAAGCCCGTGAAGTGCCGGAAGCCATCCGCAAGGCGACGGAAGAAGCCAAGAAGACCATGATCCGCGTGCCGCTGCGCGATTCTCGCACCTTGCACCACGACGGTCAGGGCCGCTGGGGCGCTGGCAAGATCATGATGCGCGCGGCGCCTCCCGGCACCGGCGTTATCGCCGGCGGTCCGATGCGTGCGGTTCTCGAGACCCTCGGCGTCCAGGACGTGGTGGCCAAGTCGGTAGGGTCCTCCAATCCCTACAACATGATCCGCGCCACGTTCGAAGCGCTCAAGGTTCAGGCCTCGCCCCGCAACGTCGCGGCCAAGCGCGGCAAGAAGGTGAGCGACATCATCGAGCGTCGCACCGATGTCAGCGGCGAAGTGGCGGAAGCCGCCGACGCCGTCGAAGCTTAAGGACGACACGATATGGCTAAGGTAACCGTTCGTCAGACCGCCAGCCCGATCCGGCGCAAGAGCGACCAGCGCGCCACCCTGGTGGGCCTTGGTCTCAACCGCATCGGCCGCACGGCCGTGCTCGAAGACACCCCTGCTGTCCGCGGCATGATCGCTAAGGTGCAGCACATGGTTGAAGTCGTCGGGTAGTCTTCCAACACCGCCCCTCGAAAGAGGGGCGGTTTTTCGTCAACAGCCGAGTCGGGCTTCGCCCGGCGCATCAACTCCAAGGAGAGGCGTTCCATGACTAAACTCAATGAACTTTCCCCAAGCGCAGGGTCGACCAAGGCCCGCATGCGCGTCGGCCGTGGTCCCGGTTCGGGTAAGGGCAAGACGGCCGGCCGCGGCGTCAAGGGCCAGAAGGCCCGTTCGGGTGTCGCCATCGCCGCGTTCGAAGGCGGGCAAATGCCGCTGCACATGCGGATGCCCAAGCGCGGCTTCAACAACATCTTCGCCAAGGACCTGGCCGAAGTGAATTTCTGGCGTCTTGAGCAGGCGATCGCCGCCGGTAAGCTGGACGCCTCCAAGACCGTCGACGCTGCGGCCCTGGTCGCCGCCGGCGTTCTGCGTCGCCCCAAGGATGGCGTGAAACTGCTCGCCAAGGGTGAGCTGACCACCAAGCTCGACATCGTGGCCTACGACGCTTCCGGGCCGGCAAAGGCCGCGGTTGAGAAGGCGGGCGGAACCCTGACCCTCACCAAGAAGACCGCGCCGGCCGCGGAAGCCTGAAGATTACGTCCCTAGGCGCCGCTGCGGTCTCGCGTCGGCCCCTTCGGCGTCCTATCTGTCGCTCATCGCGCCCTTCAGTCCCGAGGTAATGCATGGCTTCGGCCGCAGAGCAGCTAGCCGCAAATATGAACTTCGGTTCCTTCCAGAAGGCGACCGAACTTCATAAGCGGATCTGGTTCACCCTGATCGCCATGGTGATCTACCGGCTCGGGACCTACATCCCGATCCCCGGCATCAACGCCGCCGCTTTCGCCCATGCCTTCGAAGGGCAGTCGAAGGGCATCCTGGGCATGTTCAACATGTTCTCGGGCGGCGCCGTGCAACGCATGGCGATCTTCTCCCTGAACGTGATGCCCTACATCTCCGCGTCGATCATCGTGCAGCTTCTCGGCACGACCTATCCGCCTTGGGAAAAGCTTCGCAAAGAAGGCGGGGAGGCGGGGCGCAAGCAGCTCAACCAGTACACCCGATATCTGACAGTGCTCTTGGCGTTGTTCCAATCCTTCGGCATCGCCGTGGGGCTGTCGAACAGCCCGGGTATCGTCGATCATCCAGGCACCTTCTTCATCCTCTCCACCATGGTCACCTTGGTCGGGGGCACGATGTTCCTGATGTGGCTGGGCGAGCAGATGACGAGCCGGGGGGTTGGCAACGGCATCTCGCTGATCATCTTCGCGGGCATCGTCGCCCGCTTGCCGGTCGGACTCTGGGATCTTCTGCAGGAAGCGCGCCTGGATCCGTCCAAGAGCTTCCTGATCTTCGGCTACCTCGGCCTTGCGGTCGGCGTGATCCTGTTCATCGTGTTCATGGAGCGGGCCCAACGCCGGCTTCTGATCGTCTATCCGAAACGCCAGGTGGGCAATCGGGTCATGGGCGGCGAAAATTCCTTTCTGCCCCTGAAGATCAACGTCTCGGGCGTGATTCCGCCGATTTTTGCCTCGTCCTTGCTGCTGCTGCCGGCCACCGCCATGAGCTTTCTTGCGACCATGAAGCTGCCTGACTGGGCGCAGTGGCTGCCGCTGGTGGTGGGCCAGCTGACCCACGGCAAGCCGCTGTTCATGGTCATGTATGGCACGCTGATCGTGTTCTTCTGCTTCTTCTACACCTCCGTGGTCTTCAACCCGGAGGATACGGCCGAGAACCTGCGCAAGTACGGCGGCAACCTCCCCGGCATCAGGCCCGGGAAGCGGACGGCGGAATATATCGACTATGTGCTCACCCGACTGACCCTGATCGGCGCCGGTTACATCGCCGCAGTCTGTCTCGTGCCGGAGTTTCTGGCCGGTCCTAACGGCTCCTACGCCTTTGGCGGCACCTCGATCCTCATTGTGGTCTCGGTGACAATGGACACCGTCGCCCAAATTCAATCTCACCTGTTGGCCCATCAGTACGAGGGCCTGATCAAGAAATCGAAGCTGCGCGGCGGGAGAAACCGCTAAAGCCGCTCCAAGTCTGGGGATGGAACCATGAACCTGATCCTTTTCGGTCCGCCGGCGGCGGGGAAGGGGACCCAGGCCAAGCGTCTGGTGGAAACCCGCGGGCTGATTCAGCTCTCCACGGGTGACATGCTGCGCGCGGCTATTGCGTCGGGCTCCGCCCTCGGCCGGCAAGTCGAGGGAATCATGAGCCGGGGCGAGCTCGTCACCGATGAGATCGTCATCGGTCTTATTGAGGAGCGGCTCCCTGAGGCCGACGCCGCGGGCGGCGCGATCTTTGACGGATTCCCGCGTACGCTCGCCCAGGCCCAGGCGCTTGACTCGATGCTCGCGCGGCGCGGCGGGAAGATCGATCTCGTCATTCGCCTGAAGGTCGACGAGGCGGCGCTGAAAGCCCGGGTTGCCGGACGATTCGCCGAATCGGGGCGCGCGGACGACAATCCCACCGCTTTTGAGCAACGTCTGGTTGCCTACAACCGCGATACCGCGCCGCTCCTTCCCTATTATGAAGCGCAGAACAAGCTCGCGAACGTCGATGGGATGGCCGCCGTTGAGGCTGTGTCCACCGAGATCGATGGCGCCTTGATCGGGGCCTCTTCCTAGTGTCGGTCTCTCGGCAATGTGAACCTTTTGTTCAGGGCGACCATTGACGCCGAGACGAATATTCCTATAACCAGCCGTTCCGCGAAAGAAGCGCGATCGGTGCGCCGGCCCCTAGAACCTAGGTGGCGGGGCCGGTCGCGCCTTTTCGCGCTGACAGATCTGCCGAGGAGAAAAGCTGCGTGGCCCGTATCGCAGGCGTAAACATTCCGACTAACAAGCGCGTGGTGATCGCGCTTCAGTACATTCACGGCATCGGCCAGGCGAAGGCTCGTCAGATCGTTGACCGTGTTGGCATCGCCGACGATCGGCGGGTCAACCAGCTGACCGATCAGGAAGTTATCCAGATCCGCGAAGTGATCGACCGGGACTATCAGGTTGAGGGCGATCTTCGCCGCGAGACCTCGGTCAACATCAAGCGGCTCATGGACCTGGCCTGCTATCGCGGTCTGCGTCACCGCAAGGGCCTTCCGGTCCGCGGCCAGCGCACCCACACCAATGCCCGCACCCGCAAGGGTCCGGCCAAGCCGATCGCCGGCAAGAAGAAGTAAGAAAGGCTCAACATGGCCAAGGAACCGGCGCGCGTTAAAAAGCGCGAGCGCAAGAACATTACCTCCGGCGTCGCCCACGTGAACGCCTCATTCAACAACACCATGATCACCATCACCGACGCCCAGGGAAATGCGATTTCCTGGTCCAGCGCCGGCACGATGGGGTTCAAGGGCTCGCGGAAGTCCACCCCCTATGCCGCTCAGATGGCGGCCGAGGACGCTGGCAAGAAAGCCGCCGAACACGGCGTGCGCACCCTGGAAGTCAATGTCTCCGGCCCCGGTTCGGGCCGTGAGTCGGCGCTGCGGGCCCTGCAGGCCGTGGGCATGACCATCACGACCATTCGTGACGTCACCCCCATGCCTCACAACGGCTGCCGCCCGCCGAAGCGTCGTCGGGTCTAACGCCGAAACGATTCTCCATTCATCGCCGGCCCAGGCTTCTGCGGCGGGCGAGTCCGAGTCCAAGGGATATTCATCCGTGATTGAAAGAAATTGGAACGAGCTCATCCGCCCTGAAAAGCCGATGATCGAGTCCGGAGCCGACGGCGCCCGCAAGGCCCGCATCATAGCCGAACCGCTTGAGCGGGGTTTCGGCGTCACGCTCGGCAACTCTCTTCGCCGTGTTCTGCTGTCGTCGCTTCAAGGCGCCGCTGTAACCGCGATCCAGATCGACGGCGTAGTTCACGAATTCTCGTCGCTGGAAGGCGTGCGCGAGGACGTGGTCGACATCGTCCTGAATATCAAGCAGCTGGCGCTTCGGATGCACTCCGAAGGCCCCAAGCGCATGACCCTGCGGGCCACAGGGCCCGGCGCGGTCACCGCCGGCCAGATCGACGCACCGTCCGACATCGAAATTCTGAACCCGAAACATGTGCTCCTCACGCTCGACGAGGGCGCTTCGGTGCGGATCGAATTCACCGTCCAGAACGGTAAGGGCTACGTCCCGTCGGAAAAGAACCGCCCAGAAGACGCGCCGATCGGCCTGATCGCCGTCGACGCGCTGTACAGCCCCGTCAAGCGCGTTGCCTATCGCGTCGAGCCGACCCGTCAGGGCCAGAGCCTCGACTACGATAAGCTGGTCATGGAAGTTGAAACCAATGGCGCGGTGTCGCCGGTGGACGCGGTGGCCTATGCCGCCCGCATCCTCCAGGACCAGCTGCAGGTCTTCATCACCTTCGACGAGCCGAAGAAGAAGCTGGACGGCGAAGCGAAGCCGGACCTGCCGTTCAACCCGGCGCTGCTGAAGAAGGTCGACGAACTCGAACTGTCGGTGCGCTCGGCCAACTGCCTGAAGAACGACAACATCGTCTACCTCGGCGACCTGATCCAGAAGACCGAGGCGGAGATGCTCCGCACCCCCAACTTCGGTCGCAAGTCTCTCAACGAGATCAAGGAAGTGCTCACCAATATGGGCCTCCACCTCGGGATGGACGTGCCCAACTGGCCGCCGGAAAACATCGAAGACCTGGCCAAGAAGTTCGAAGACCAGATCTGATACGTCTGATATACGGCCCGTCGCGAGACGGCCCGATTTGTGAGGAGAGATTAACATGCGCCACGGCTACGCCCGGCGGAAACTGGGTCGCACCGCCGCCCACCGTACGGCCATGTTCGCCAATATGTCGGCGAGCCTGATCAAGCATGAGCAGATCGTGACCACCCTGCCGAAGGCGAAGGAACTCCGCCCCTTCGTCGAGAAGCTGGTGACCCTGGCCAAGAAGGGCGATCTCCACGCGCGCCGTCTGGCCATTTCCAAGGTCCGTGACGTCGATCAGGTCGGCAAGCTCTTCTCGACCCTCGGCCCCCGCTACCAGGGCCGTGCCGGCGGCTACATCCGCGTCCTCAAGGCGGGCTTCCGCCACGGCGACAACGCCGCCATGGCCGTCATCGAGTTCGTTGATCGCGACGTTTCTGCCAAGGGTAAGGATTCCGGCCCGGCCCAGAACGCCGTCGCGGAATAAGCTGAAAGGCGGGGTTCGCCCCGCCTTGAACCTGCCCGGCGCGCCGAGCAGAGTGCCCCCGATCCATAGGGGGAATTGAATGCTCACCGTCCATCATCTCGGCGTCTCGCAGTCGGACCGCATCGTGTGGCTCTGCGAGGAACTGGGCATTCCCTACGAACTCAAGATCTACGACCGTGACCCGGTCACGCGGCTCGCGCCTGCGGGATACAAAGCCCTTCACCCCAGCGAGACTGCCCCCGTCGTTACCGACGGCGACCTGACCCTCGCCGAATCCGGGGCCATCGTCGAATACATCCTGGCGAAATACGGGGAGGGCCGGCTGTCGATCGCGCCCGGTCAGCCCGGCTATTCCGACTATGTCTATTGGCTGCACTACGCCAACGGCTCCTTCATGCCCGCGGGCATGATCGAACTGGTGCTAGGTGTTCTTGGCATGGCCGACCAGGAGGCGGTGCAGCCCCTTCGCGCGCGCGCCGACCGCGGCTACGCGCTGGCCGAGAAGCGGCTGGGCGTGGCGACCTGGTTCGCCGGCGACACCTTCACGGCCGCGGACATCATGATGCTGTTCCCGCTGACGACGATGCGGGTCTTCGCCCCGCGGGATCTTGGACCCTATCCCAACATCCGCGCCTACCTTGCCCGTGTCGGCGAAAGGCCCGCCTTCCAACGCGCTTCGAAAAAAGGCGATCCTGATTTGGCGCCGCTGCTGACCTAACGGTCGTTCAGCTCCACACCGGCTGCCGGGGAGGCCTTTCCGATGCAAGTACTCATGTCCGCCGCCGCCTATGGGCGCGTGGCCGTCAGTCTGACCGCGCTAGGCGGTGACCTCGATGTGATTGTCCTCGAGGCTGACGGCGGGTTTCGCAGAGGCGCGGAGCCGATTGACGCGGCGGAGGTCGACCCCGTGGTATTCTGGGTCAGCCTCGATCTGTTTCGCACCGGCCAACTCCCCGGGTTCTTTCAGGGCATTCTCAAGGGGACTCGGGCGCGTTGGGCGCAGAGCTTTCTGGCGGGGCTCGACAACCCGGCGTTTGCCGCCATGACAGCCAAGGGCGTGCGCCTGACGAAGAGCAGCGCCCAGGCGCCGCCGATCGCCGAATACGTCCTCAGCCACGCCTTCAGTCTGCTGCACCCGATCGCTGACCAGCGCGCGGCTCAGGACGCGCGCGCCTGGCGCTACATCCCTTTCCGCGAAGTCGCTTCCACCCAGTGGCTGCTGGTGGGGTTCGGTTCGATCGGAAGCGAAATCGCCCGTCGCTTGCGGCCGTTCGGGCCGCGGATCACCGTGGCGCGCCGGGACCTGTCGCCGGAGCCGCTGGCCGACGCCGTGATCGCGATGTCGGGCCTGGGCGAGGTTCTGCCTCGCGCCGACGTGGTTGTGCTGGCCTGTTCGCTCAATGCCGAGACGCGAGGGCTGGCCGGACCGGACTTCTTCGCGGCCATGAAGCCAGGCGCTCTGCTGATCAACATTGCGCGAGGCGCGCTCGTGGATGAGTCCGCGCTACGGGCCGGGCTCGATCGCAATCAGCCCGGCCACGCCGTGTTGGATGTGTTCGACACCGAGCCGGCGCCGGCGGAGTCGTGGCTTTGGGATCACCCCCAGGTTCGTGTCACAGCGCATTGTTCAAACGCTGGCGATGGCGTGGTTGCCCGTGGGGACGCGCTGTTCCTCGAAAACCTGCGCCGTTATCTCGCGGGCGAGCCGCTTCTGAACGAGGCGCGCGCCGCCGACGTCGGGCCCTGATCCCATCCGCGCCCGGTCACCCAGATGACCAGGCCGATCAGGCCCAGGACGAACAAGGATAGCGTGATCCAGCCGGCGTGATGCACCCCATCGCGGACGATCGGTTTGAAGTTCAGGATGCCCTTGTGGGCCACATATTGCACCGCGTTCAGCAGGTAGAGCAGCGGAATCAGGGACCTGTAGCGAACCAGCGCCAGGGCGCAGATCAGGTCGTAGACGAGGCTTGAGAGACCGAGCAGGGCCACGACACCAATGACAGCTCCGGCTGCGGCCGGGGGGAAGGTCGATAGCGGAATGCCATCGGCCGATTGTGCCGCGCCATCGGCCGAGAAGATCGCCGCCATGTCGATCACCCCGTTCATGAGGGTAAAGGCGCCGAAGATCCAAAGGGCGACGATGTGGCCGCGGAACCTGTTGTCGACGACGGTTGGGAGGATGCGTGCGAACATGGACCTTGCTCCTGAGGCCTTGGCGGCCGCCTCGTGACTGATGATCAGACCGGATCGCGATAGCGACGCTGCCAGACGCCTACGCCCAGGCAGGCGGCGGCAACCACCAGGCCGATCCAGACGTCCGGGTTAGTGAGGAAGCCGGCGGGGTCGGGCACGGGAACCGGGTCCAGCGGCGTGTGGCCGTGGGCGTGGATCGTAAAGGCGTGGGCGAGGCCGCCAAGCCGGTAGGAGATCTCCGAGATCACGTGGCCGGAGCCGAAGGCAAGCTTCTCGATCAGGGCCAGCGCGAGCGGGGTCAGGAACGCCCAGAGGAAGGGCCCGCGCCGGGCCCAGCCGGACACCATCAACAGCCAGCCCCACAGCGGCGCGTACCAGAGGGCCATGGCGAAGGCCCCCCAGATGACCGCCCCCACAAGCGAGCCGAACGGTAGTCGGGTCCAGGTCGAGGACGGGTCCATGCCGCTCATCATCAAGATGGCGGTCGTGATCGCGAGCATCAGGGCGTGAGTCACGAGGATCACAATGGCGGCGACAGCGGGGAGGATCGCCACGGGCAGTATGGCCTTGGCGAGGACCGTGGTGAGGTCGGACACCGGCAGCGACTTCCAGAACAGGATGCTGCGATCCCGCCGCTCGTTGTAGAGAGCGCCGACGCAGTAGACGGCCCCGATGATCAGGCTGGTGGCGATGATCGCCAGGGCCGCCAGATCATAGGGTAGGGCGATGGCGACGGCCTGCCGGGCAGGCTCCAGGGTAAGCGTCTCCAGCCGGTTCTGGGGGAGTTGCAGGGCGCTCAACACGAAGCCGACCAGCACAACGCCGCCGGCGATCACGGGCCCGCCCAGCAGAGGGCGGAAGTCCCACAGTTCCCTGCGGACCGACCACAGATAGGCGGAGCGGGGGGTGACGGTCGAAGCGTTCACGCGGCGACTCCTTGGCTGCGGGTGTCGGCGCCGCCAATGACGGCGACAAACAGGTCGGCGAGGCTGGGCGTGCGCAACTCACCCAGGTCGGCGAGCTTCGCGCGGTCGACGCCTTCGAACAGAAGAATGCTGCGGCCGAAGATCTGATGTTCGCGGATGGGGCCGCGGGAGCGGGCGGCCTCCAGCTGATCGGGGCGCGCCATGACTTCCACATAGCGGCGGGCGACGTCCTCCATGCTGCTGTCCAGCACGAGGCGGCCCCGGTCGATGAAGGCCACGTCCGTGAGGATGTCCTGGATCTCTTCCACCTGGTGCGTGGTGACGATGATCGTGCGGCTGTGGTCGAAGTAGTCGTTCAGCAGGGTGTCGTAGAACGCCTTGCGATAGAGGAGGTCGAGCCCGAGGGTCGGCTCATCCAGAACCAGGAGTCGCGCGTCGATGGCCATGACGAGGGCGAGGTGCAGCTGGGTCACCATACCCTTGGAGAGTTCGCGCACGCGGCTGGACGACTTGATGGTGGTCTTCGCCAGGAAGGCCTCGGCCTTGGCCCGGTCGAACCGCGGATGCACGCCGGCCACATAGTCCACGGCCTGTGACACGCGGATCCAGCGAGGCAGGACGGCCACGTCGGCGATGAAGCAAACATCGCGCATGAGGTCGTCGCGCTGCGTCCAGGGATTGCGGCCGAGGACGCTCAGCGAGCCTTCGTGCGGCGTCAGCCCCAGAATGGCGTTCAGGGCGGTGCTCTTCCCCGCGCCGTTGGGTCCGATGAGCCCAAGAATACGGCCTTCTCCAACGCGCAGGTCCACTCCCGCGAGGGCGACCGAGGCGCCGTAGGATTTTCTGAGCCCGCGGGCTTCGATGACGGCCATGGTGTCAGCGCTCCTCTGGCGCGGAGGTTTGGGACGCGCCGGGGTCGGCGGCGACGCGGAGATCTTCGGGGGTCAGGCCGAGACGTTGGATCGTGGCGTGAATGCCGGGCCATTGTTCAGTCAGGAAACGCTGACGTTCACCGCGCAGGAGCAGCGCCCGGGCGCCGTCGTTGATGTACATGCCAAGGCCGCGGCGCTTCTCCACGAGGCGCTCATCCACCAGCTGCTGGTAGCTCTTCAGCACGGTGAGGGGATTGACAAGATAGTCGGCGGCGACTGTGCGCACGGAGGGGAGGGGATCACCCTCCCGCAAGACGCCATCGAGGATCATCGCCACGACCCTGTCGCGGAGCTGGCGATAGATGGGCTGACTGTCGTTCCAGTCGGGATCCATGGTCGACCTTCCTGTCGAGCGCGGGCGGGTCGCGCTGACGTCTTGGTGTTATAGTCAACCATAACACCAGAGCGGTTGCAAGGCGTTTTCGGGGCGGTGGGCGATTGACCGTCGAAGCCGATCCGTCCACGAGGCTTCCGACCCGCGGGCCAAAGGCCCCGGCAATACATTCCAGGAGAATATCAGTGATCGATCTGACGCGCGGCGAACGGGAAACGGATCTCGCCCGGCGGGTGGACGTCTTCATTCGCGAGACGGTGATTCCCTACGAGGGCGACTCACGGATCGGCCATCATGGCCCGAGCGACGACCTGGCCCATGAACTTAAGGCGAAGGCCAAGGCCGCCGGACTGCTGTCGCCGCACGTGGGCGAGGCTTTCGGTGGGCTTGGCCTGTCCCACCGTGAGATCGCCACCGTGTTCCGCGCGGCGGGATACTCACTGCTGGGACCCGTGGCGCTGAACATCATGGCGCCGGACGAGGGCAACATGGCCCTGCTCGAGAAGGTGGCCAACCGCGAACAGCAGGAACGCTTCCTGCGGCCCCTGGCCGCCGGCAAGACCCGCTCGGCCTTCCTGATGACCGAGCCCGATGGCGGCGCCGGGTCCGATCCGTCGATGATGAAGACAACCGCCCGCCAGGACGGCAATCATTGGGTGATCAGCGGCCGCAAGGCCTTCATCACCGGCGCAGATGGCGCGGCCTTCGGCATCATCATGGCCAAGACGGAGGAGGGCGCGACCCTGTTCCTCGCCGACCTGCCCGATCCGGCCGTTGTGACCGAACGGGTTCTCGACACCATCGATCGCACCATGCCCGGCGGACATGCGGTGATCGCCATCAATGAGCTGCGGGTTCCGGCCGATGCGATCCTTGGCGAGGTCGGGCAGGGTTTCAAATACGCCCAGGTCCGGCTCGCCCCAGCCCGACTCACGCACTGCATGCGCTGGTGGGGGGCGGCCCGGCGTGCGCACGACGTCGCCACCGAGTACGCCTGCCGCCGCCACGCCTTCGGCAAGCCGCTGATCGATCACGAGGGTGTCGGCTTCATGCTGGCGGACAACGAGATCGATCTGAAGCAGTCGGAGCTGACCATCGACTGGTGCGCCTGGGTGCTGGACAACGCCGGACACGGCGGCGGCACACCGGAATCCAGCCTGGCCAAGGTCGCGGTGTCGGAGGCGCTCTACCGGCTGGCCGACCGCTGCGTGCAGATCCTGGGCGGCATCGGGGTGTCGGACGATACGCCGGTGCATCAGATCTTCCGCGATATCCGCGCCTTCCGGATCTACGATGGCCCGTCCGAGGTGCACCGCTGGTCGATGGCCAAGCGTATCAAGCGGGAAGCGAAGGCGGCCGCGGCAGCCTGACACCGGCGGCTTCGGCCATCGCCTGGCTCAGCACCTCGAAGACCCGCGGCGGGGACTGGGCGACGTTGAACCTCAGATAGTCGCCCGCCCGACGGCCGACGCTGAACACGTCTCCGGGAGCCAGAACCACGCCGGCGCGCATGGCAAGCCGGCTGACGCCCACTGCGTCCTGCCCATCCGGCAGGCGCGCCCACAGAAAGAGCCCGGCTCGCGGCTCGGTCCAAAGGCTCAGTCCCGTGGCGTTCAGGCGATCCCGTGTTTCGATGCGGGCCTTCGCGAGGCGGGCGCGAACAGCTTCGCCGTGGCGCCGGTACCCGCCGTCCGCCAGCAGGCGATGGACCACGCGGGCGGCAAGATCGGCGGCCCCGAAGGTGGTGGCCAGCTTCAGATCCGCGAGGGCCTCGATCCATTCGGGACGCGCCGCGATGAAGCCGCAGCGCAGCGACGCGGACAGCATCTTCGAGAAACTGCCCACATACACGACCCGGTCCAACCCATCGAAAGCCGCCAGTCGGGTTGTCGGGTCGGATTCGAAGTCGGCGAAAATGTCGTCCTCGATCACCATCATATCGTGGGCCTGGATCAGACCGAGCAGGCGATGTTGGATCGTCGGGCTCGGACTTGCGCCAGTCGGATTGTGCAGGGCGCCGGTCGTCAGGTAGAGCCGCGGGCGATGTTCCGCCGCCAGGCGGGCGAAAGCGTCGAGGTCGGGTCCCGTGGGGGTGAAGGGAACCCCCACGATCCTAGCGCCATGAGCCCGCAGCGTATTGATGAAGTTGAAATAACAGGGATCGTCCACCAGGACCGTGTCGCCCTGCCGAACGAACAGGCGACACAACAGATCGATGGCGGACGTGCCCGAGTCCGTCAGCAGAACCTGATTGGGGGCGGTCATGATCTCGCGCTCGCCGAGACGACGGGCAAGCATCGCCCGCAGGGGAGCGTAGCCAAGCGGCTGTCCATAGCCCGTGAGGGCCTTACCGGGACCGCGCGCTTCCGCCCGCAAGGCCCGGCGGATGGCGTCCGTCGGCATCCAGCTTTCCGGCATCCAGCCGCATCCGGGCTTCAGCACGTCGTCGCCCGTTTCCAGGGAGTGCCGCATCACCCACAGCGGGTCGATCTCCCGTTCGACGGGAGGGACCTGCTCGGCCAGGGCCACCGGCCGTCGCGAACCGGCGACAAAGAACCCTGCGCCCCGCCGGGATGTGATTTCCCCGGCGGCCGCCAGCCGGTCGTAGGCCTCAACGACGGTGGAGTTGGACACGCCCAGAGATTGCGCGCATCGCCGGATCGACGGCAGGCGGGCGCCGGAACCCAGTCCGCCCCGGGTGATCCGCTCGCGAACATGGCCCATGACGGCGCCAACGCGACTGACGTCGGTCAGCGTGGTTGAGGCGAGTGGCGACATCCGTACCGGTCTCCATATCAATACAGTTCAGTGATATTGTATGGTTTTGTACCTCGCCTAGCCAGCGGGGGCAGGCCAGGATGACCCATGACGTCCTCGCCTGTTTCCCTCACCCCTGGCCCCGACAGCGCCGCTGCCCGATCGCATCGCCTGGGCGGCTGGCTGGACGGTATCCTGGGCATGCTGATTTTCAGCGCCTCGCTGCCGGCCACACGCCTGGCGGTGCGCGATCTCGATCCCGTGTTCGTGACGGTCGCGCGCGCCGCGTTCGCCGGGCTCTTGGCCGTGGGGCTGTTGAGTCTGCGGCGCTCGCCTTGGCCGCCGCGTCGAGACCTGGTCGGCCTATTGATCGTCTCCGGGGGTGTGGTCCTCGGCTTCCCGCTTCTCACAGCCCTGGCGCTGCGGCACGCGATGTCCTCGCATGCGACAGTGTTCCTGGGTCTCTTGCCATTGTCGACAGCGCTCTTCGCCGTCGTTCGCGTCGGGGAGCGACCGCCACTTCTGTTCTGGGTGTTCGCCCTGGCCGGTGCGGGCCTGACCGCCGGCTACGCTCTCATGCGGTCCGCGACGGCGGGCGGGGAGGCCCTGACCTCTGACATGCTGATGCTAGCCGCCATTCTGGTCTGCGGCCTTGGATATGCGGAGGGGGGGCGATTGTCGCGGCATCTCGGCGGGCTGGAGGTGATCGCCTGGGCCTTGATCCTCGCCCTGCCGGTCATGCTCCCCCTGGTGTGGCTCCTGCGTCCGCACACGCTGGCGGGTGTCGGCTGGCCGTCGCTGGCGGGCCTCGCCTATGTGTCGGTGTTCAGCATGCTGGTGGGATTCATCTTCTGGTATCGGGGCCTTGCCCACGGCGGAGTCGCCGCCGTTGGCCAGCTTCAGCTCATTCAGCCGTTCTTCGCCCTTGTCCTGGCGGCCTTGCTGCTGGGAGAATCAGTCGAGCTGAACGCGGTTTTGATCCTTGTCGCCGTTGTCGCCTGTGTGGCGGGCGCGCGTCATTTCGGGGTCCGCCCAGTCCCAAAGCCGATTCTACATCCTCAGGAGTCTCTCCCATGACCTACCCCTTTCAGATCGTCGATGTGTTCGGCCGGGCCGGCCTGGCCGGGAATCCTGTCGCCATCGTTTTCGACGCCCCCGATGTGCCGGTCGAGCGGATGCAGCGTCTCGCCACCTGGCTCAATCTGTCCGAGACCGTCTTTCTCTCCGCGCCGACCGAGCCCGGGGCGGACTATCGTGCGCGGATCTTTTCGCTCGACCGTGAACTTCCCTTCGCCGGCCATCCCACCCTGGGCGCGTGTCATGCGTGGCTCAGCGCGGGCGGCAAACCGGCTGCTGGCGACCGTGTCATCCAGCAATGCGGCGTCGGACTGATCACCGTGCGCCGGGGTGACAGTGGCAACGCCTTTGCGGCGCCGCCGCTGGTCCGTGGCGGGCCCGTCTCGGCGGGTGACCTCGCGGAGGTTCTCGCTGTCCTCGGGTTGGCGCAGACCGATGTGATTGAAGCGCGGTGGGTCGACAATGGTCCAGGCTGGGTCGCGGTCCTGCTCGCCTCCGCCGAGGCGGTGCTGGAAGTCGAGCCGGCGCGCTACCATTCCAAGCCTGTGACCATCGGGCTCGTCGGGCCACATGCGCCGGGCGCCGGGCCGGCCTATGAGGTGCGGGCCTTCTTCAGCGACGGCTATGGCGCGATCCGCGAGGATCCGGTCTGCGGCAGCCTCAATGCGTCTGTGGCGCAGTGGATGGTTTCCAGCGACCGGGCGCGGGCGCCGTACCATGCGGGGCAGGGCGCTCGGGTGGGAAGCGATGGCCGCATCGACATCAGCTGCGACGCCGAGGGTCAGGTGTGGGTCGGCGGCGCGGCGCGGGTTTTGGTGTCGGGCGTGATCGATCTCGCCTGATCGCGGACGTTGGATCGGAAGGAAACCGCGCGGAGGGGCTTGACGAGTTGATTGCGAATATGGAGAAATATTCGCTTAATCACTAAGGAAATCGCCATGCCTATTCAGCGGGCCGCCCTGATCTCAGGTCTCAGCTATCGCGATCCGCGCGCCGCCATCGCCTTCCTGCAGGCGGCGTTCGGCTTCGAACTCGCCATGCTGATCGAGGCCCCCGATGGGAGCGTGGCCCATTCCGAACTTCATTTCGGCAACGGCGCCGTGATGGTCGGCGGGGAATGGTCGGCGGACAATGTCAGTCCGGCGTCGGTGGGCGGCCGCAACACCCAGACCGTCCACATCCAGATCGACAGCGACATCGACGCCCACTGCGTGCGGGCGAAAGCGGCTGGGGCGAAGGTGTTCGCCGAGCCGGAAACCCAGTTCTACGGTGATCGCACCTACCGGTGCCTTGATCCCGAAGGCCACATCTGGACCGTCGGTCAGACCATCGCCGCCGTCACGCGCGAAGAGGCCGAGTCGGCCACCGGGCTGAAGATCACCGGATGGGTGTGACCGTCGGATCGCTTGATCGCACGCTGGCGGCCCTGGCCGATCCCCACCGACGGGCGGTCATTGACCTGCTGCGGGTGCGGCCGCGGCCGGCCGGCGACCTGGCCCGCGAACTCGGCATTGCCGCGCCGGCCATGAGCCGGCACCTGAAGACCTTGAAGGTGAGCGGTCTGGTGGAGGAGTCTCACCCTGATTTCGATGCACGGGTTCGCGTCTACGCGCTGCGCTCCGGCGCGGTCACAGACCTGAAACTCTGGCTGGATGAGATCGAGGGTCTGTGGTCCGACCAGTTGGCGGCTTTCAAGGCGCATCTGGAAGTTGCGGAGCCGGAGCGGTGAGTTCGCGCGTTCTGGTCGCATTGCGGGTGCGGTCGACGCCAGAGCGAGCTTTTGCGGCTTTCACCGGCGAGATCGGAACATGGTGGCGGCCCAACGGGATGTTCACCTTCACGCCGCGGGAGCCGGGCGTGCTGAGCTTCGAAGCGGGTCCGGGCGGCCGACTGATCGAGACCCGCGAGGGCGGCAAGGTGTTTGAGATCGGCCGGATCCGCACCTGGGAGCCGCCTCACCGGCTGGTGTTCGGCTGGCGCCAGGCGACCTTCGCGCCCGAGCAGGACACCGAGGTGGAGGTCAGCTTCGACCCTGTGGGCGATGAGACGCGGATTACGATCGAACATCGGGGCTGGGACAGCGTGCCGGCGACTCATGTGGCGCGTCACGGTTTCCCGGACACCGTATTCCTGCGTCGTCATGGCGAGTGGTGGCAGGCCTTGCTGGCGTCGCTGAACGCGTCCATGTCAGAAGCTTCGCCGGAGCCGCCGCAGACGTGACAGAGACACCACCCGCCCGTCCACGCCGGACCGCCGCCTTCGGATTCATCTTCGCTGTGGCGCTGATGAACGCCGTGTCTTTCGGGATCATGATCCCGATCCTGCCCAACCTGATCAAACACATGGTCGGCGGTGATACGGCCGCGGCCTCCGAGTGGAATGTTCTGTTCGGGACCGTCTGGGGGGTGATGCAGTTCGTCTGCGGGCCTGTCCTCGGGCTTCTGTCCGATCGCTTCGGTCGCCGCCCGGTGTTGTTGCTGTCGATTTTCGGCCTGTTCATCGACTTCCTGTTCATGGCGTTCGCGCCGAATCTGGGCTGGCTGTTCGTGGGGCGGGTGCTGAACGGCGTCACCGCCGCGAGTTTCTCGACCGCGAACGCCTATGTGGCCGACGTGGTGGAACCCGACCGTCGCGCGCGATATTTCGGGATCATGGGCTCGGCCTTCGGGTTCGGCTTCATCCTGGGCCCCAGCATCGGCGGGTTCCTGGGGGAGGTGAACCTGCGGTTGCCGTTCATGGTGGCCGCCGCCATCTGCCTGGCCAACGGGCTCTATGGTCTCTTCGTGCTGCCTGAATCCCTGCCGGTCGAGCGGCGCTCATCGACGATGAACTGGGCGAGGGCCAACCCCCTGGGCTCGCTGTCATTCCTGATGGAGCGCGGTCGCCTCGCGGCGCTTGTGGCCGTGGCCTTCCTCTATCAGTTGGGCTTCACGGTCCTGCCGGCGATCTTCGTGCTCTACAGCGGCTACCGCTACGGCTGGACGCCGGGCATTCTCGGCTGGACCTTCATGGCCACGGGTATCGGTCAGATCGTCGTGCAGATGTTCCTCGTGGGCCCCGTGGTCCAGCGGGTGGGCGAGCGTGGCGCGGTCCTGCTGGGAACGGGCGTCGGCGCCATCGGCCTGATCATCTACGGACTGGCGCCCAGCGGGTGGATCTATCTGATCGGCATTCCGTTCTGGGCGATGAGCGGTTTCACGACGCCCGGACTCATGGGGCTGATGACCCGCCGCGTGGGCCCGCAAAATCAGGGTCAGCTTCAGGGCGTGGCCCAGAGCATGCAGGGGATCGCCTCGGTGTTGGGTCCGCCGCTGTTCGGGCTGTCGTTCTCCTGGGCCGTCCGGAACAATGCGACCCTTCATCTGCCGGGCCTGCCGATCTTCATTTCCGCTGCGCTGCTGCTCAGCGCCTTCGCGCTCTCGATCCGCGTCGCAAAGCCGTCGCCAGTGAGCGCCGCGGCCGCCTGAGCCTGCGTACCTCCGTCGCCGCCTTGATCGCGCCGGCCGGGGCAGGGTAAATCCGCCCTCCCTGCAAGGTGCGTCCGACCCATGTCTCTTCACCGCTTCGTGGTCTCCACTCTCCTCGTCCTGACCCTCGGGCCGCCGGGGCTGGCGACAGCCGCGCCCGAACAGACTCGGGCTCCGCCGCCCGACTGGACGACAATGAAGATGTCCTTCGCCCCGATCGTGAAGCGCGCCGCGCCGGCGGTGGTGAATGTCTATTCCCGCCGGGTCGTGCGCCAGCAGGTCGATCCGTTCTGGAGCCTGTTTTCGGGCGGGGGCCTGTCGCGGGAGCGGGTGGAGCAGTCCCTGGGCTCAGGGTCGATCGTCCGGCCAGATGGGGTGATCCTCACCAACCATCACAACATCGCCAACGCCACGGCGGTCCGCGTGGCCACGGCCGACCGGCGCGAGTGGCCGGCGACCGTGCTGCTGGACGATCCTCGCGCCGATCTGGCGGTGCTGAAGATCGACACCAAGGGGGAACGCCTGCCCACCATCGCCATCGACGACGCCACGGCGCCGCAGGTCGGCGATCTGGTCCTGGCCATCGGAAATCCGTTCGGGGTCGGTCAGACCGTAACTAACGGCATCGTCTCGGCTCTGGCCCGGTCGGACGTGGGCATCAACGACTACGCCTTCTTCATCCAGACCGACGCGGCGATTAACCCCGGCAATTCCGGCGGGCCGTTGGTGGACATGAACGGCGACCTGATCGGGGTGAACACGGCGATCGTCTCCAACTCCGGCTCCTCGGCGGGGGTCGGTTTCGCCATTCCGGCCGTCATGGCCAAGCAGGTGGTCGACGCGGCGCTCGGCGGCGACAAAACCGTGCGACGCCCCTGGCTCGGCGCGCGCAGCCAGGCCCTGACCGACGAAATGGCCAAGAGCTTCGGCCTGGACTCGCCCCAGGGCGTGGTGATCACGGAAGTCTGGCCGGGCGGCTCGGCGGCGCGCGCGGGGATCGTGCGCGGGGATATCATTCTATCAGTGAGCGGCGAGGCGGTGAACGACGATGCCGGGCTCACCTACCGGATCGCCACGCACAGAGCCGGGGACAGCCTCAATCTGCAGGTTCGGCATGGCGGTCAGACACGGACCGTCAGGCTGACCGTTGAAGCGCCGCCGTCCACGCCCGCCCCCGACAAGCGCACCCTCGCCGGGCGAAACCCGCTCGCCGGGGCGACCGTCGTCAATCTCTCGCCCGCCAGCGCCGAGCAGTATGGCGTCGATGCCTTCGCCGCCCAGGGCGTTCTGGTGATCCAGATCGACAGCGGCTTTGCCCAGAACATCGGGGTGCAGCCCGGCGACTTCATCCGCGAGGTCAACGGCGAGAAGATCGCCACCACCGCCGACCTCGATCTGGCGCTGCGCGGACCCGCCCGCGGCTGGACCATCGTCATCCAGCGCGGCGGCCAGATGATTACGGCGCGGTTCGGAGGCTGAGGGGCGGGCTCAGGGCGCGTCGAGGAAGGCGCGGAGCAGGGCGTTCACCGCCGCCGGCTGTTCGACGGTGATCAGGTGCCCGCAGTGCTCAAGCCATTCGAGGCGCGCGTCCGGAATGCCGGAGGCGATCTCGTCCTGATGGGCCTGGGTGACGATGCCATCCTGGCGACCCGCGATCACCAGGGTCGGGCAGGCGATGGCGGGAAGGCACGGGCGGCTGTCGGGCCGGGTCATGATGGCCCGCTGCTGGCGCAGGAAGGTCTCGGGTCCGGTCTCGGCGGCCATGCGGCGCGCCGGGGTGGTGAAGGCGGGGTCCTCGCGGCGGGTGGGGTGCAGCAGGATCGGCAACCGCTCCTCGACCACCTCGTCGAACCGGCCGGCCTCCACAAGCCGCAGATAGCCTTCACGACGCACGGTCTGAACCGGCGTGTCGGCCGGCGCCAGGGTGCTGAGCAGGGCCAGCCGCCGCACCCGGTCCGGAGCCGTGCGCATCACGGCGAAAGCGACGAAGCCGCCCATGGCGTGGGCCACCAGGTCGAAGCGCGGCGGCGCGTCCGCCAGCAGCCGCTCGGCCATGGCCTGCACGGTGTCGTCGGACTGGTTGTCGGCGAAACTGAGCGGCCTGTCGGCGAGCGCCGCCGCGGTCGGCCCCCACAGCTCAGGCGTCAGGAGTTGGCCTGAGGCGAACACCACGGGCGTTGGAGGAGGCGAGGCGGTCATGCGTGGAGCGCTAACGGCGACAGGGAGCGACGTCCAGGCCCTCATCGCGCCCCATACACCCGCTAGGATCTCCGCACCTCGCGACTTTGGAGATCCGACACATGACGGTCGACAGCGGCGACGACGCGCGAGGCCGCCGCGTCCGCGGCCGGACTGCAAGTCCGCGACAGCGTCGGCAATCTGCTGGCCGATGGCGACAGCGTCACCCTGATCAAGGATCTGAAGGTCAAGGGCGCCGGCCAGACGCTCAAGCGCGGTACGGTGATCCGGTCGATCCGTCTCACCGGCGACGATCAGGAAATCGACTGCCGCTATGAAGGCATCAAGGGCCTCGTTCTGCGGGCGGAGTTCGTGAAGAAAAACTGAGCCGCCGTCGGCACGGCGCGGCCGGGTGTGCCGCGCGCCGCGAACTCTGCTACCCTCCGCGCCATGAGCGATCTGTTCGAAGCCGCGGGCCTGTCGCCGCCAGGGCCGCCGCCGCCGCTGGCGGACCGTTTGCGCCCGCGCAGCCTCGCTGAGGTTGTGGGACAGGACCATCTCCTGGGCGAGGGCGGCCCGATCGGCCGCATGGCCGCAGCGCGCCGCCTCGGTTCGATGATCCTCTGGGGCCCTCCCGGCACCGGCAAGACCACCATCGCGCGGCTGCTGGCCGACGCCGCCGGCTACGAATTCCAGCAGATCTCGGCGGTGTTCTCCGGCGTCGCCGATCTGAAGAAGGCCTTCGAGGCGGCGAAGATGCGCCGTGCGGCCGGCAAGGCGACCCTGCTGTTTGTGGATGAGATCCATCGCTTCAACCGCGCGCAGCAGGACGGATTTCTGCCGTTCGTGGAAGCCGGCGTCGTCACCCTGGTGGGCGCCACCACTGAGAACCCGTCGTTCGAGCTGAACGGCGCTCTGCTGTCGCGTTCGCAGGTTTATGTCCTGCGCCGGCTGGACAGTGAAGCCCTGGAGATTCTGCTGGCTCGGGCGGAGGCGGCGGAGGGGAAGTCCCTGCCGCTGGATGCCGGCGCCCGCGAGGCCATGATCGCCATGGCCGACGGCGACGGCCGCTACATGCTGACCCTGGCCGAGACCCTGTTCAACATCGGCTCGGGCCAGCCGCTGGACACCGCGGCCATGAGCCAGGTGCTGCAGCGCCGCAGCCCGGCCTACGACAAGGACAGGGAGGAGCACTACAACCTGATCTCCGCCCTGCATAAGTCGGTCCGCGGCTCCGATCCCGACGCCTCGCTCTACTGGCTGGCGCGGATGCTCGAGGGCGGGGAGGATCCACTCTTCATCGCCCGGCGCCTCGTACGCATGGCCAGCGAGGATATCGGGGCGGCCGACCCGCTGTCCCTCTTGGTCACCACGGCCGCCAAGGACGCCTACGATTTCCTTGGCAGTCCCGAGGGCGAACTGGCCCTGGCCCAGGCCTGTGTCCACATGGCCTGCGCGCCGAAGTCGAACGCTGTCGACAAGGCTTTCGGCGCCGCCCGCAAAGCGGCCAAGGAGACCGGCTCTCTGATGCCGCCGGCCCATATCCGCAACGCCCCGACCCGGCTGATGAAGGATCTGGGCTACGGCAAGGGCTACGCCTACGACCCCGATACGCCCGAAGGCTTCTCAGGGCAGAACTACTTTCCGGACGGCATGGACCGGCCGGTGTTCTACCGGCCCAAGGGCGATGGCGCGGAGGCGCGGGTCCGGGAGCGGTTGGAGCGGTGGGCGGCGATGCGGGGCGCGAAGAATGGTTAGAAACGTTTCGGTCCCGCCCGCATTGGGCCTCTGCCCATGAAGACACCCATCACCCTGACCGAGGACGAGATTGCGTTCGTGAAGGCCATGGTAATTTACCAGGATTCCGACGTGCTTGCGCTGAACAAGCCGGCCGGCCTTTCCAGCCAGGGCGGCCGCATCGCCGTGCACACCCTGGACGAACTTCTGTTCGCCTTCGCCAAGTCCAGTGGGGTTCGCCCCCGGCTGGTTCACAGGCTCGACCGGGACACCTCGGGCGTCATTCTCACGGCGCGCAGCCAGCCCGCCGCGGCCTTCCTCGGCAAGGCGATGATGAGCCGTCGCGTGAAGAAGACCTACCTGGCCATCGTGGCGCCAGGGGCGCCTGACCCGCGCGAAGGCGGCGTGGACGCGCCGCTACGCCGGGAGAACCAGGGTCGTGAGGCCTATGTGAAGGTCTGCGAGGCCGACCATCCGGAGGCTCAGGAGGCGTCCACGCGCTACAGGACCTTGGCCGCCAATGCGACGGCGGCGCTGGTGGAACTCGCGCCGCGCACGGGCCGCATGCATCAACTCCGGGTTCACATGGCGTCGATCGGCCGGCCGATCGCCGGCGATCCCCGCTACGGCGGCGCTCTGGTGCTGGGCGGGGCGCCGGTTCCGCGCCTGATGCTCCACGCCGCGGCTCTGGTCTTTCCGCATCCGGCCGGCGGGGAGCGGCAGATCATGGCCCCGATCCCGGCCGACATGGCCAATGTTCTGGCGGGCCTGGGCCTGGCGGCTCCCGACCGCTGGATGGCGGCCACAGCTTGATGGCATAGGGCGCCATGGAAAGATTGCTTCTTGTGGCCGCCGGCGGGGCGGCTGGATCGGTGGCCCGCTACTTGACCGGTATCTGGGCGCTGCGGTTGCTCGGTCCGGGCAAGCCGTGGGCGGGGACCTTCACCGTCAATATCGTCGGGGGGCTGTTGATGGGACTGCTGGTGGGCCTGCTGGCGCACAGGGGTGGGGCGGACCAGGACCGCTGGCGTCTGCTCATCGCCGTGGGCGTCTTGGGCGGCTTCACGACCTTCTCCTCCTTCTCGCTGGACACGGCCCTGATGATCCAGCGTCGCGCCTGGGATTCGGCGCTGATCTACGCGCTCGCCTCGGTGGTCCTGGCGATTTCGGCTCTCTTCCTGGGGCTAGCCCTTGCGCGGCGGCTCTGGGCTTGATGGCCGAGGTCAAGCTGATCACAGTCGGCGCGGCGGAGGACGGCATCCGTCTGGACCGATGGCTGCGCCGGCGCTGGCCGCACCTGGGTCAGACCCAGATTCACAAGCTCGCCCGCAGCGGCCAGATCCGCGTCGACGGCGGCCGGGCCAAGGCCGATACCCGGCTGGACGCCGGAGCCATGATCCGCGTGCCGCCCTTGCCCGAGGGACCGCCGCCGCAGGCGCGGGAAGGTATTTCCGACCGCGACGCCAGGTTCGCCCGATCTCTCGTGCTGTGGGAGGACGACGAGGTTCTGATCCTCAACAAGCCGGCCGGTCTCGCCGTCCAGGGCGGCACCAAGACCAGTCACCATATCGACCGGCTGCTCGGCGCCTGGGGGGAGGGGATGGATCGCCCGCGGTTGACCCATCGTCTCGATCGCGACACCTCGGGTGTGCTGATCCTGGGCAAGAGCCCCGACGCCGCGGCCCGGCTCTCGGGCGGCTTCGCCAGGCGGCGCGCACACAAGACCTATTGGGCCCTGGTCGAAGGCCATCCGCGGCCGGGCGAGGGGACGATCGAACTGCCCCTTGCCAAGGTCGGGGTGGATGACCGCGAACGGATGGTCCCCTCGGATATGAAGGACCCTCGGGCCAAGCCCGCCGTCACCGACTATGTAACCGTCTCCCGAGCCGGCTCGCGCGTGGCCTGGCTCGCCCTCAGCCCACAGACCGGCCGCACGCACCAGCTTCGCGCCCACCTGCTGGCCATCGGCCATCCGATCCTGGGCGATCCGAAATACAACACGCCGGCGTCGCTGGAACTTTCGGGTTCTCTGAAGCTGCAACTCCACGCGCGACGGCTGACTATTCCGCATCCTTCTGGCGGCCTCATCGACATCGAGGCCCCGATCAGTCCTGAGATGAAGGCCGGATTTACCCGGTTTGGCTTCGCAGCCTCGGAAGCTCCCAAGGACCCGTTCACCGAGCGCCTGCGGCGCTGAACGCGCCGCATTCCAGCAAGATCATAATTCTCCGGGGGAACTTCGGCCTCCGGCATGAGTTGGTCCTAGGCGACCTTCGAACCCCGGAGCCCGCGCGGCGTGGAGATCGTCATGATCGGCACCATCGTTATCGTCATTCTCATTCTGGCCCTGATCGGCGCCCTGCCGACCTGGGGTCACAGCCGGTCCTGGGGCTACTTCCCCAGCGGCGGCCTCGGCCTGGTCCTGATCATCATTGTGATCCTGGTGTTGATGGGGCGCATATAGACCCCACGGCCAGCGGCGCGGCGGCTGACTGGTTCGACACCGCGGCGATGATCGCGGCCTCGATGTCGGCGTCGCTCAGGCCGCCGCGCATGAAAGGTTTGAATCGGCCTGCCCCGCGCAGGGTCAGGAAGCCGATTGTGGTGGAGATGGCTGTGATAGCGCGCGCCAGGGTGGCGTCCTCGGATTCTCCCGGGAAGGCTTGCCGGACGATCTCCACCAGAAGGCGATAGGACCGGTCGGCGGGCGGGATGAGCACCGCCGGCGGCGGCGTTCGGGCGAGCAGATCGCTCTCGAACATCAACCGATGCAGGCCGGGTCGTCGCGCCGCATAGTCGAGATAGAACCGGGTGGTCAGGGCGATGCGGTCTCGCCCGTCCATATCTGTGTCCAGAAACGCCTGGTAGGCGGCGACGTGGTCCTCGAAGCCGCTCGCCGCAATCTCCGCGAGCAACGCGTCCCGATCGGCGAAGTGCCGATAGGGTGCGGCGCGGGATACGCCGAGATCCTCGGCCAAACTCCGCAGAGACAAGGCCTCCGCGCCATCGCGCTCCACCACCCCGCGGGCGGTGTCGAGCAGGGCGTTGCGGAGGTCGCCGTGATGATAGGGAGTCTTGTCCATAGGTTGATGTTGACACGGCTAACATCGTCACGCAATGTAAGCGCCGACAACATAGAGGCGCCTGATGAAAACCCTGCTTTCCCTGATCGCTCTTCTGGCGCTTGCCCTGGCCCCACATCTGTCGTGGGCTGGAAACGTCGGCTTCCAACAACTGACCGTGCCCAACGGCGGCGACAGGCCGTTAGCGGTGGGCGTCTGGTATCCGACCGATGCGGCGGCCACGGACAGCCTGCTTGGAACCTTCACCCAGACCGTGGCCATGGGAGCGCCGGTCAGGGCCGGGGCGCGCCTACCCTTGGTCGTGATGTCTCACGGCAACGGCGGCTGGTTCGGCGAGCACTATGACACCGCTCTTGAACTCGCGCGGGCCGGCTGCGTGGTGGCCGCGGTCAGCCACACCGGCGACACTTACGACGATCAGAGTCGTGCGACCCACGTGGTCGGCCGCCCGGCCCATTTGCAGGTCTTAATCGATTACATGCTTGCGGATTGGATGGGGCGCGGCCGTCTCGATCCTGCGCGCATCGGTGCGTTCGGCTTTTCCTCGGGTGGATTCACCGTCCTGGTGGCGGCGGGCGCAACGCCGGATTTGACGACGCTGGCCGACCATTGCCGCGCCCACCCGACCTACTACGACTGCAACGTCCTGAAGCAGGCCGCCGCAACGGGCCAGCAGGCTGCGACGGACATGTCGGGCGGCTGGACTCACGACGCGCGGATCCGCGCGGCGGTGGTGGCGGCTCCTGCTCTCGGCTTCACCTTCAGCAAGGCGGGCCTCGCGGATATCCGGATACCGATCCAGTTGTGGCGTGACCTCGACGACCACATCCTGCCCAACCCTGACTACGCCGAAGCGGTCAGAGCGAACCTGCCGACGCCGCCTGAAATGCATTTGGTGGAGCATGCCGATCACTTCGACTTCCTGGCTCCCTGCAGCGCCCGCCTGAGCACCGTCGCTCCGGAGATCTGCCGCAGCGAACCCGGGTTCGACCGGACCGCTTTCCACACCGTCTTCAACCGCGAGGTGGTGAGGTTCTTTCGGGAGAAGCTGCCTTGAGGGCGGGAGGCCGCATGAAAGTCGCGGCAATCAGCACCAGGGCGGTCAGGACGGCATAGAGCTGGAATGCGGAGCCGAAGGCGCCCGTGGCGTCCCGCAGACGCCCACCTAGTGTCGAGCCCAGCGCCGCCGGCGCGCCGACCAGACAGATGCGGGCGAAGATCTCGAGATTGTGCGCGCGGCCGAAATATTTCAGCAGCAGCAAGGTCACCGCCAGGCCCGCCAGGCCAAAGCCGATGCCGCTGGCGACGGCGTAGAGCAGCATGCTCGGATAGTCCCGCGCGAAGCTCAGGGTCCCGACGCCGACCGCGGCCGCGCCCAATGCCGCCAGAAGCATCACCTTCGGGTCCAGCCGTTCGCCAAGCGCCGCCGCGGCGCTGCGCGCCAGGGTCTGGGCGAGCGCCTCCACGCTCAACATGCCCAGCGCCGCGGTAGACGCGACGCCCCGCTGAGTCAGGTGGGCCACGGAGAGAGCCGCGACGCTTGTGCCGACCAGAAGTTGGGCGAAATAGGCGGCGAGCAGAATGAGGAATTGCGGTGTTCGGATCGCCCGGGCCACGGTCCAACCGCCGCCTTCGGCTGGGACCGGTTCCTCGGCGTTGAGGGTCGCGTCAGTGCGCGCGCCGACCTGGGCGAGCCAGGCTCGCCCCCCGCACAGAGCTGCGCAGGTGAGGCCCAGGATCACGATGAGGAGCCCCTGGGCGGCCCAGAAGAACCGCCAGTTGTGGGGCGCCAGTTGATTCACGGCCCAGACAGTCCAGGGACCGGCGACTCCGCCCAGGGCCCCAAACGTGAAGTACAGCCCGAGCGGAAGTCCTCGCCGATGGAAGAGTGCGGCGATCACATGTACGCCGGTGATCAGGGAGATCATCTGATAACCGAGCCCGCAAAGCGCCGCGCCGGTGAAGAACGTCCAGATTCCCGAAGTGCGGTTCAGAAAAATGAAGCCGGCCGTCATGATCGCCACGCCCACCAGCACGCTGGTGCGTACGCCGAACCGGCGGATCACATAGGCAGGGGCCAGGGATGACAGGCCCACCGTCGCGCCGAGGACGGTGAAACCGAATCCGGCCTCGGTCCAGTTCCATTTCAGGTCCTGGACCATGTCGGGCAGCACCACGCCCAGAGCGTTGAAGGTCGACGCGTTGATCTGGAAGTTCAGCAGGCTGAACAGGATCAGCAGGCCGAGCGCGCGCCAGCTCGGCGCGGTCTCGACCTCGGCCGAAGCGGAGAGGGTGTCGACCACCCGCCCTAGAACCGCCGCTTGAACGTCAGCCGCCATTGACGACCGACGCCCGGCAGGGCGGCCATGTTCACATAGGTGTCGGCGTCCGGCGTGAAATAGAGCTGGTCGGTGAGGTCATCAACGTTGAAGTCGATCTCGTTCTTCCCGAACTGGTAGAACAGCGACAGGTTCTCCAGGAAGTAAGATGGATAGACCACAGCGTTCGGCACGGTTCCGGAGGTCTTGGAGGTGTAGGTCGAGCCGACCGTAACCCCGACGCGGCCCCAGCTGTGTTCGTCGCTGATGTAGTTCACGTACAGGCTGTCGACGCTGTGAGGGATGGGCGCATAGGCGTAATTTCCGGACCGCCCGGCCAGGCTGTTGAAGTTGTAGGTCACGTAAGCCCCCCCGAACGAGGCCTGATAGCAGGCCAGGTTCGCGCCGCACACCGTTGCGGCGGGGAGATACTGGAAGCTCTGATCGGGGCCGATGACCTCGGTGTGCTGCAGGTTGCCGGCGAAGGTGAGACTGAGGTTGCGTGTCGCCACCCAGCGGATCTCCAGTTCCTCACCCTTGCCCACCGTATTGACCACCCGCGGCGGGCTGCCGGTCAGGACCGGGCGCGATTGGCGATAATAGTCGAGCGAGCCCACCAGGGCGCCGTGAAAGAACTGGAACTTCACCCCGGCTTCGGAGAGTTGGGAGTTGCGGATCCAGCCGCCGTTCTGGATCAGGCTGGTGGAGAGATCGCCGGCCTGACCGTATTCGAGCGCCGAGGATGTGGCGTAGGTGGCGTAGGGCATCAGGCCCCAGCCGATCTTATAGGAGACGCTGGCGCTGTAGGTGAGTTCGTCCTTCGACGCGGACACCGGGCCCGGCGTCTCATAGGCGAGAATGCCGGAGTCGCTGCTCGTCACATCGTAGCGGTCATAGCGCCCGCCGAGGACGAGGTCGAAGCGCTTGCCCACGGCCACGTCCGCAGTGTCGAACACCCCGAAGTCATTGATCCGGCTGTGGATGTCATTCTCCCAGCCCAGGCAAGTGAACGGGATCTGGTCGCTGGTGACGCCGCCGATGAAGGGGCTGCACAGGGTGTCGGTCGGACTCGAGCCTTGGGAGATGTCGCGCCGATCGACGGCGATGACCCCGCTGTTGAAGCTCTGCATGTCACGCGCTTGGGAATGGCGGTCCGACACGCCGGCGATGTTGTCGATCTTGATGAGCCCGTCGGCGAACTCCGCCTTGGCGTGATAGGAGGCGCGCGCCTCCAGCACATTGGCCCGCAGCCAGGCGGGGAAGCCGTAGCCGACGAACCGCTTGTTCTCGAGCCCGGTGTAGAACACCTCCAGCTTCGCCGTGCCGTCCAGGGGCAGTCCGGCCTTCTCAAGACCCAGATAGACTGTCGGTGTGGAGGTCTGAGAGAAATCAAAGGGGCTGAGATAGACGTCCCGGCGGCTCAGGGTCGTGGTTCCGACACCGGAGGTCAGGGCGAAGCGCGGATCCGGCCCGAGGGGGTAGCCGAAATAGGCCTGAGTCAGCCCGGCGTTGCCAGATGGGGAGTAGAGGAACGGATAGAAGCCGGTCGGGATCATCACCTGACCGGGGGCCAGATAGGCCGCGCCCGGGCTGGCGGTCAGGGCGGTGTTGCGGCCGGTGATGTAGGTCTGGTGGTCGATCAGATCCTGTGTCAGGCGGTTCCAGCCCGGCGTCTGAACGTCGCCGGTCGAATGGTAGTAGAGCGCGTCCAGGGCGATCGACCAGCGGTCGGGCAGGTCGAACCGGATCGAGATCTCGCCCATCTGATGTTTCGGGTATATACCCCTGTAATAACTATGGGAATCGTCTAGCTCGCCGTAGGCGTAAACCCCGCCCTTGATCTCCCCCAGGCTGACAGGCGCGCCGAACTGGCCGGTGAGATTCTTCTTCTGATCGGCGCCGATGGTGGCCGAGACTTCGCCGGTCGGCTTGGTCAGGTAGGTTCCGTCTAACCGCGCCGACTTGGGAATGAAGTTCACCAGACCGCCGACCCGGCCCGGGCCGTAGATGGGGGAGGGCGGGCCGCGAACGACCTCAATCTGCGCCGCGTCCCCGACCGGCGTCGCGTACGTCCCCAGGTTTTCGATCAGCTTGAAGCCCTGGAAATAGTTCTCCGCGTAAGTGCCGCGGACGTTCAGCGAGCCTGGCACGCCATAGAAACTTGCCGTGAAGGTCCCGGGCGCGATGGCCACCAGCCGGTCGATTGTCTGCACGCCATAGCGCGCGATTGTCGTGTCGTTGATCAGACTGGCCGAACGGGGGGTGTCGATGAGCGGTTTCTCAAGGCCGAAGACGGTGCTGTTCGGCCGTTTTTCGAGCAGCCCCGCCTTGTCGGAGGTCACCACGATTTCGCTGACCGCGGTTGGATCGGTTTTCGGTGGCGCGGCGAGCGCGGGCAGGACTGACGCAGTCAGGCCCAGGGTGGCGAGGACCAGGCAGGTGGAGACGGGTCGCATGGATGAGTCCAACTGAAATGTTACAACGACATATGATTGGCGTGATAATTGGCTATGACCCATTCCGTGGCGTGATCGCAAGGCTTCCTGCGAACTCTTTTGCGACGCGATTGCAAATGACGTGGCGTCAGACCTGAACCGTTCCGATTGCGCCCCTCAGGGCCCGCTCCTATAGGTCGAGACGACCCCGAATGCGGGTGCGCGCGACAAGCGGGCGCCGACGGCGACGGGTAGACGAGGAACACCCATGAACTTCGAATTCTCTGACGAGCAGAAGCAGATGGGCGCCGAGGCGCGCCGCTTCCTGGCCGCCAAATGTCCGACCACCGCCGTGCGCGCCGTACTTGAAAGCGACCAGCCCTACGACCAGGCTCTCTGGGCCGGCCTGGCGGAGATGGGATTTCTGGGCGTCGTGATCCCCGAGGAATACGGCGGCCTGGGTCTCGGATATCTGGAGCTTTGCGTCATCGCCGAGGAAATGGGCCGCGCCCTGGCGCCCGTGCCATTCTCCTCCTCGGTGTTCCTCGCCACCGAATTTCTGTTGGCCGCCGGCAGCGACGCACAGAAGGCGGCCTGGCTGCCTAAACTGGCCGCCGGCGACGCGATCGGAACCTTTGCCCATGCCGAACGCGCCGGGGCGGTGACGCCGCGAACCATCCAACTCGTTGCAGCCGAGGGCCGCCTGACCGGCGCCAAGACCGCCGTGCCGGACGGCGAGATCGCCGACTTCGCCATCGTCGCCGCGCGCAGCGCCCCCGGCTCCGACTCCCGCGGGATTTCGCTCTATCTCGTCGAGCTGACCCAGTCGGCGGTCACCCGCACCACCCTGCAGACCATCGATCCCTCGCGCGGCCATGCCCGCCTGGATTTCGCCGGCGCCCAGGCCGAACTTCTGGGCGCGGCCGGGGAGGGCTGGTCGATCTTGGAGCAGGTGTTCGATCGCGCCGCCATCCTCACCGCCTTCGAACAGATCGGCGGCGCCGACCGCGCCCTGGAAATGGGCCGTGATTACGCCCTGGAGCGCATGGCCTTTGGCCGCCCGATCGGCTCGTTCCAGGCCATCAAGCACATGCTGGCCGACATGTATGTGTCCGCCACCCTGGCCCGCTCCAACGGCTACTACGGCGCCTGGGCGCTCTCCACCGGCGCGGCCGAACTGCCTGAGGCTGCGGCGACGGCGCGGGTCAGCGCCACCCAGGCCTTCCAGCACTGCGCCAAGAACAACATCCAGGTGCACGGCGGCATGGGCTTCACCTGGGCCTTTGATTGTCATCTCTTCTACCGGCGGTCGAACCTGCTGGCGCTGAACCTGGGTAGCCAGTCGACCTGGGAAGACAAGCTTATCGCCCGCCTCCGCGCCCGCAACGCCGCCTAGTTCACGCCCTTCCGCGGCGAGCCTGCCAATTCAAATTCCCCAACGGGAGACGACAGATGAATTTCGATGACACCCCTGCCGAAGCAACATTCCGCGCCGAGGTCCGCGCCTGGATCGACGCCAACGCGCCGAAGGAGCTGAAGGCCGATCTGGAGTCTTCCGGGTTCGGCAATATGGAACTCAAGGGCGTCGACCCGATGGCCGCCGCCAAGGCCTGGCAGAAGAAGAAGGCGGAGGCCGGCTGGGCCTGTCTGCACTGGCCCAAGGAGTACGGCGGTCGCGGCGCCACGCCGATCGAGCGCGTTATCTGGGGCCAGGAAGAAGCGCCCTACGGCGCCCTCGGCGGCATCTTCATCATCGGCCAGGGCATGTGCGGCCCGACGGTCATGGCCTTCGCCAGCGAAGAGCAGAAGCGGCGGTACCTGCCGCCGTTGGCGGCCGGCGAGGAGGTCTGGTGCCAGCTGTTCAGTGAGCCGGCCGGCGGTTCCGATCTGGCCGGCCTGCGCACCCGCGCCGAGCCGGCCAAGGACGGGTCTGGCGACTGGATCATCAACGGTCAGAAGATCTGGACCAGCGGCGCCCACTATTCCGACATGGCGATCCTGATCACCCGGACCGACCCCACCGTGCCCAAACACAAGGGCCTGACCATGTTCTTCCTGAGCATGAAGACCCCGGGCATCGAGATCCGGCCGATCAAACAGGCCAACGGCCAGTCGGGCTTCAACGAGGTCTATTTCACCGACGTGCGCATCCCCGACGCCCAGCGGCTGGGCGCGGTGGGCGACGGCTGGAAGGTCTCGCTCACGACCCTGATGAACGAGCGCCTGTCGATTGGCTCGGGGATGTCCTCGGGCTTCCCGGAGCTGTTCGAACTCTGCTGCCGTATCGAGACCGAGAACGGCTTGGCCGTGGACGATCCGGCGGTGCGTTCCAAGCTGGCCAACTGGGCGGTGAAGACCACGGGCCTGAAGTACACCGGCTTCCGTGCGCTTTCCGCACTGTCCCGCGGCGAGACGCCCGGGCCGGAGAACTCCATCGGCAAGCTGGTGGCGGGTCCGGCCATGCAGGAAATCGCCATGTTCGCCGAGGATCTCCAGGCCCAGGCCGGTATCATCTCCGATCCGGCCATCGCCGCCGCCAACGGCCGCTTCCAGGCCATGCTGCTGCGCTCGCCCGCCACCCGCGTTGAGGGCGGCACCGACGAGATCCTGCGCAACATCATCGCTGAACGTGTGCTGGGCCTGCCGGGCGACATCCGCGTCGACAAGGACGTGCCCTTCAACCAGATTCCCACCAGCGGACGGGGCTGATCGCCATGGACTATGAGCATCTGATCCTCGACCAGCGCGGCGACGCCCTGTGGGTCACCCTGAACCGCCCCGCCAGCCTCAACGCCCTCAACCGGCGAATCGTCGAGGAATTGCGTGATCTGTTCGTCGGCCTCTACTGGCGCCACGAGATCCGCGTCGTGGTGCTGCGCGGGGCCGGCAATAACTTCTGCGCCGGGCTCGACCTGAAGGAGCGCGACAACAGCGGCGGCGGCGGACCGTCCAACGGCCTCATCCGCCAGCGGCAGATCAGCGAGATCGTCATGGCCATGCGTCGCTGCCCGCAGCCGATCATCTCCCTGATCGACGGCGCGGCGGCCGGCGGCGGCTTCGCCTTCGCCCTTGCCTCTGACGTTCGCATCGCCACCCCGACCTTGAAGATGAATGCGGCCTTCATTCGCATTGGCCTCTCGGCTTGCGACATCGGCGTCAGCTACTTCCTGCCGCGGATGGTCGGTTCCTCCGTGGCCGCCGAACTGATGCTCACCGGACGCTTCATCCGCGCCGAGCGGGCGCTGTCGCTGGGCCTCGTCAGCCAGGTCGTCACGGCCGAACAGCTGGAGACCGAGGGCGAGGCCCTGGTCGCCGAAATGCTGCTGACCACGCCGTTGGGTCTGCGCCTGACTAAGGAGTGCCTGAATCACTCCATCGACGCCGGCGGGCTGGAGGCGGCCATCGCCATGGAGGACCGCAACCAGATCCTCTGCGCGCAGAGCGAGGACTTCCAGGAAGGTGTCCGCGCCTTCCTCGAAAAGCGGCCGCCGAACTACGCCAAGGCCAAGGTCTGACACGGTGATCGACAGCGGCACCGAGCGTCTCCTGGGGTTGAAGGACGGCGCGATCGGCTGGATGATCTTCAATCATCCCGAACGCCGCAACGCGATTTCGCTGGACATGTGGGCCGGCATCCCCCGGGTGCTGGCGGTGTTCGAGGCGGATCCGGAAATCCGGGTGATCGTCTTCAAAGGTGCGGGGGACAAGGCCTTCATCTCCGGCGCCGACATCTCGCAGTTCGGCGAGCATCGCGATGATCGGGCCGCCAACGCCGTCTACAGCGCCCAGAGCGCCGAGGCGACGCGGGCCATGGTCGGCCTCTCCAAGCCGTCCATCGCCATGATCCGCGGCTTCTGCATCGGCGGCGGCATGGCGGTGGCCCTGACCTGCGATCTGCGCGTCTGCTCAGACGACAGCCGGTTCGGCATCCCCGCCGCCCGGCTTGGTCTTGGCTATGCCTTCGACGGGGTGAAGACCCTGACTGACCTCGTCGGCCCATCCTTCGCCAAGGACATTCTATTCACCGCGCGCCACCTCGACGCGGCCGAGGCCCTGCGCATCGGCCTGGTGAGCCGGATGACCACGGTCGAGGATCTCGACATGGCGGTGCGCGCCTATGCCGATCAGATTGGCCAGAACGCGCCGCTGACGGTCCGTGCCGCCAAGATTGCCGTTCGCGAGGCTATGAAGGACCCCGATAAGCGGAAGGTTGCCGAGGTCAGCGCCGCCGTCGACGCCTGTTTCCAGAGTGCCGACTACGCCGAGGGCCGTAAGGCGTTCATGGAAAAGCGCCGTCCGGTGTTCCGGGGCCAATGAGGGCGATCCCATGAGCCGCACGCAATCGCCCCGCGTTATCCTCACAGGCGGCGCCACCGGGATAGGGGCCGCTACTGCCGTAAGGCTCATGGCCGGCGGCGCGGACGTCACCATCCTCGACGTCGCTGAGCCGGCTCATGGGGCCGGCCGGTTCGTCCACTGCGATCTCGCCGTTCCTGGCGCGATCGATACTGCACTGGAGCGGCTCGGCGGGCAGTGGGATGCGCTGGTCAATGTCGCGGGCATTCCGGGGCCCCGGCCGGCCGAACCGGTGATCGCGGTGAACTTCCTTGGGCTGCGCCACCTGACCGATCGCGTACTCCCGCGGCTTAGCGCCGGAGGCAGCATCACCAGCGTGGCGTCCACGGCGGGACAGTCCTGGCAGCGCCGGGCTGCGGTGATCGACCAGCTACTCGACACAGCCGATTTCGCCGGCGGGTTGGCGTGGTGCCGCGACAATGGCGGTCTGTGGGAAAAGGACCCTTACACCTTCTCCAAACAGTGCGTGGTGGCCTGGACCTACCGGGCAGCAGGCGCCGCGCGCGCCTTTGGCGTGCGCGTCAACTCCGTCAGCCCGGGCGGCACCGAGACCCGGCTGACCGAGAACTTCACCGCCCAGATCGGCGCCGAACAGGTGGCCTGGATGGACAGCCAGATCGGCCGTTCGGCCGAACCCGATGACATCGCCAAGGTGATCGCCTTCGTTGCCGTGGGCGACTGCGGCTGGCTGAACGGCGTCGATATCGTGGTCGATGGCGGCATGACGGCCGGACGTCTCGGCGGCTGGATCGATTTCAATCAGTCCCCCGCAGCCCTGGTCAGGGCGGCCGCGCGACGCGGCTGACTTGGCCGCCGCCAGGGGTTCTGTATAGCGTTTACACAATCGGCGGTTCGCTCGGACGACACGTTCGGGCCGGCCGACCATGACAATCGGGAAGGGACACACATGAAGGCCTGGCGCGCGGAGAGTTTTGGCGAAGCGGTCGATGTTCTGAAGCTGGTGGATGCGCCGATCCCCGAGCCGAGGGGCGCGCAGATTCAGGTGAAGGTGTCGGCGACAGGCGTGGGCCTGCCGGACGTGCTGATGCTGCGGGGGATTTACCCGGCCGTGTCGGCTCCACCCGTGACGCCAGGCCAGGAAGTCGTGGGTGTGATCTCGGCCATCGGGCCCGACGCCGACCCGGCCATCATCGGCCAGCGGGTGATGTGCAACACCTTCTTCGCTCAGGGCGCGGGCGGCTTTGCGGAATACACGCTCTCGCACGCCTCGTCGGCCCTGCCGGTGCCATCCAATTTTAGCGACGCGGAGGGGGCCGGCTTCTGGGTCGCCTATCACACCGGCTATGTCGGCCTGGTGCAGCGCGGCCAGCTTCAGGCGGGCGAGACCCTGCTGGTGCTGGGCGGGGCGGGATCGTCCGGCTCGGCGGCTATCATGCTGGGCAAGGCTCTGGGCGCCACGGTCATCGCCACCGCCAGCAACCCGGAGAAGGCGGCCTTCTGCGCCAGCCTCGGTGCGGACCATGTCATCAACTACCGCGAGCAGCCGATCCATCGGGCGGTGCGGGAGATCACCGGGGGCCTCGGCGCCAACGTCATCTACGACCCCGTGGGCGGCAGCGCCTATGAGTCGGGGACCAAATGCGTCGCCCAGCATGGCCGCATCGTCCTGATCGGCTACGGCAGCGGCGACTGGCCCAAGGTCGACGCCCTGCATGCGGTCCTCAAGTCCTATTCCGTCGTCGGCGCCTTCGCAGGGGCCCGGACGGCCGAGGAAACCCGCGCCCACCACGCCGAACTCGTCGCCCTGGCCGAAGCCGGCAAGATCCGCGTGCCGCTGGATAAGGTCTTCGACTTCGCCCACACGCCCCAGGCCATCGACCGGCTCGCCAAGGGCGAGATGGTCGGCAAGGTGGTGGTGACGATCTAGGCCTGCGTCGGCACAAGCAGTCCCCCATGGCGCCCCTGGCCGCCTGAGCATCGATGTGAGGATGGGTCATGCCCACACTGCCAGATCGCCCGAACACCGCGCTGATCGTCATTGATGTCCAGGTGGGTGTCGTGGCCGGGGCGCATCAGCGGGACGCGGTGGTGGGCAATATTGGCGCGCTGGTCGACCGGGCGCGGGAGGCCGGGGTTCCGGTGGTCTGGGTGCAGCATTTCGATCACAATCTGGCCCGGGGCAGCGACAACTGGCGGATCGTGCCGGAACTCGATCCGGTCGCGGGCGAGCCGCTGATCGAGAAGAGCTACCCAGACTCGTTCGAGGAGACATCCCTTGAGGGCGTGCTGGCCGGCCTCGGCGTCGGAAAATTGATCGTGACCGGGGCCCAGACCGACGCCTGCATCCGCTCGACCCTGCACGGCGCCTTGGCGCGGGGCTATGACGCCTTGCTGGTGTCCGACGCCCACACCACCGAGGACCTGTCGAAATGGGGGGCGCCAACGCCCGATCAGGTCATCGCCCACACGAACCTCTACTGGAAATTTCAACGGACGCCGGGGCGTGTGGCGGGAATAACTACAACCGCAGAGATGGATTTCCGCGGAAAACCCTGACGTAGGCCGGAAAATGGGTGAGTAGTTTCCGAACCTCCCGATCGCCGCGGCCTGACGGTATCGATCAGGTTCCTTAAGGGGTCAGTCGAACCGGCCTTTCGCGCCACGGGGGCAATCCGGGCGCCACCAGATTGGAAACACGCAGGTTGAAGGCGCTCCGCATCCTCGTGGTCGACGATGACGCCATGCTTGGCATGATGCTCATCGAGATGCTCGAAGACCTCGGTCACGAGGGCCTTCCGCTTGAGTGCACCCACCGCGACGCTGTGGCCGCCGCGGCCAGACATCGCCCGGACCTGATGCTCGTGGATGTTGGTTTGGGGGTGGACAGCGGTCTGGCGGTCATGGACGAGATTCTCCCGTCCCGATTCATCGCTCATGTGTTCATGAGCGGCAACATCGACCATTTGGCCGCGCTGAGACCCGGGGCGCCGGTGCTTCGAAAGCCCTTCGACGAAACCCAGCTCGAACAGGCGATCCGGGGCGCGCTTGCGCAGGCGGCGCCTGACAACCGCGGACCGATCGGCTCGGCGGCGGCTTAGGCCCGCCATTGCATGAGCATTGACCCGAACCGGGAGACGGCGGCCCACGCCCAGACCGAAGAGATCCTGTTGCAGGCTGGCGCTCTGCAGAGCGCCATCTTCAACAGCGCCAACTTTTCCAGCATCGCCACCGACGCCCGTGGCGTGATCCAGATCTTCAACGTCGGGGCCGAGCGCATGCTCGGCTACACCGCCGCCGAGGTGCTGAACAAGATCACACCGGCCGACATCTCCGATCCCCAGGAGCTTATCGCCCGCGCCGAAGCCCTGAGTGAGGAACTGTCGACGGAGATCACGCCGGGCTTCGAGGCGTTGGTCTTCAAGGCCTCGCGCGGGATCGAGGACATCTATGAGCTGACCTATATCCGGAAGGACGGCAGCCGGTTCCCGGCCGTTGTCTCGATCACGGCTCTCCGGGACGCCCAGAATACGATCATCGGCTATCTCCTGATCGGCACTGACAATACCGCGCGCAAACAGGTGGAGGAGGAGCAGAAGGCGTCCGATCAACGCCTCCGCGATCAGCAATTCTACACCCGCTCGCTGATCGAATCGAACATCGACGCCCTGATGACCACCGACCCGGCGGGCATCATCACCGACGTCAACAAGCAGATGGAGGCCCTCACCGGCTGCACCCGCGATGAGCTGATCGGCGCGCCGTTCAAAGATTATTTCACCGATCCGGATCGGGCCGAAGCCGGCATCAAGCGGGTGCTGCGCGAGAAATCGGTCACCGACTACGAACTCACCGCCCGCGCGCGGAACGGGCGCAAGACCGTGGTCTCCTACAACGCCACCACCTTCTACGACCGAAGCCGCACCTTGAAGGGCGTCTTCGCCGCGGCCCGGGACGTTACCGAGCGCAAGCGCGTCGAGGCGGAGCTTCAATCGGCTAAGGCGGACGCCGAGAGCGCCAGCCGCACCAAGTCCGAATTCCTGGCCAGCATGAGCCATGAGATCCGCACGCCGATGAACTCGATCATGGGCATCGCCGATCTGCTGGCCAAGACGCCTCTGACGCCGGAACAGGCGAAATACGTTCAGATCTTTCGCCGGGCGGGGGACAACCTGCTCAATCTGATCAACGACATTCTCGACCTCTCCAAGGTCGAGGCCTCGCAACTCGAACTGGAGCGGACGGGATTCTCCCTGATCGACCATCTCGAGAAGGTGATCGAGATGGTCGCCGCCAGAGCTCAGGAGAAGGGTCTCACCCTCATCTGCGATATCGCGCCGGGAGTCGCTGTCGATCTGATCGGCGATCCGACCCGTCTGCAGCAGGTGCTTCTGAACCTCGTCGGCAACGCCATCAAGTTCACCGAAACCGGGCAGGTGTCGCTTCGCGTGACGGGCCACGAGGACTCCAGTTTGCCCGCGGCGCTCCGGTTCACCGTTTCCGATAGCGGCATCGGCATTCCAGCCGAAAAGCTCGACCGCATTTTCGAGCGGTTCACCCAGGCGGATTCGTCCACAACCCGGCGGTTCGGTGGGTCGGGGCTTGGTCTGACGATCTCGCGGCGGCTGGTGGAGCTCATGGGGGGGCGCATCTGGGTGGAGAGCGTGGAGGGGGCTGGCAGCGTCTTCGCCTTCATGGCGCCGTTTGAAATCTGGGCCGAGGCCGACAAGTCGGTGGTCGCGCCGAAGGGAACCAACCCCGAGCCGCCACTGGCGCCGCTGCGAATTCTCCTGGCGGAAGACTCTCCAGATAACTGCATGATTACACTCGCCTATTTGGAAGAGACACCCTATCTGATCGACATCGCCGAAACTGGGGCTATCGCCTGTGACATGTTCGCCGCCGGTCTCTACGATCTGGTCCTGATGGACCGTCAGATGCCTGTGATGGATGGTTTGACGGCGACGCGCTGCATTCGGGCGTGGGAGCAGGAGAACGCGCGTTCCGCGACACCGATCATCGCCCTGACGGCCTCGGCCTTGAAGGGTGATCGCGAGAAGTGTCTCGCCGCGGGTTGCACCGCGTTCCTGACGAAGCCTATCCGACAGGATGTGCTCTTGCGGGCGATCCGGGATCGCTCCCTTCCCGCGCCCGCCGCAGCGAAAGAGGATGTTGCGATCGCCGAGAAGGTGCCGGTCTGGGCGGGCCACCGCTTCGCCCACCGGATCCCGGCCTACCTGGAGACCTGCCGTCAGAATGTGCGGGTTATGTCCGAGGCCCTTGAGCGAGGCGACTTCGGTCCCGTGACGATCCTGGCGCACAACATGCGGGGCACGGGCGGGGCCTATGGCTTTCCCCGGATCACCGATCTGGGCGGCAGTCTGGAGGAGGCCGCCGGGAGCTTCGATGTTGGCGCCTCGGGAAGTCACCTGGGCAATCTCTCCCATTATCTTGAAGAACTTTTGGCTTCCGGCGCCTGAACCAATCAGGCCGCGATCCATTCCTAAGAGACGCTAACACCCTCGTGGCCGTGTCCCGGGCGCGAGGCGCCGACCGAGGAGGTTGGGATGATGGCGCCCGGACACGACGGCACGAAGATGGCTCTGGCGCCGGAGCCCGGACAAACTGGGTCCGACGGTGTCGCAGCCCTCGATGATCTCGGAATATCGGGACCTCCGCCCCGGTCACGGATCTGATGACCCGGTTTGGTTTCACGACGGCTGCGGTGCTGAAGGCGGCGCGACGTCAGTTGCGTGGTCACCCCGCGCCTTGATCGCGCCAACCAAGGAGTGAGACGATGCAGATCGGTATGATTGGCCTGGGCAAGATGGGCGCCAATATGGCCCGGCGTTTGATGGCGGCCGGGCACACCTGCGTGGTCTACGACCAGGCGGCCGCCGCGCGCGACGATCTGGTCAGGTACGGCGCCGTGGCCGCCACCTCGGTGACCGACCTTCTGCACAGGCTTGAGGGCCACCCACGCGCCGTCTGGCTGATGCTGCCCGCCGGGAAGGTCACCGACGCCGTCGTGGACGAGCTCGGCGGCCTGATGGCCAAGGACGACATCATCGTCGATGGCGGCAATTCCTTCTACAAGGACGATATCCGCCGGTCCGCGACACTCGCGGCAAGGGGCGTCCGCTACCTGGACTGCGGCACCTCGGGCGGTGTCTGGGGCATCGATCGCGGCTATTGCATGATGATCGGCGGCGCGAAGGCCGCGGTCGACCATCTCGATCCGATCTTCACATCCCTGGCGCCGGGCGTCGGCGGCATCCCGCGAACTCCGGGGCGGGTGGGTTCGGACCCACGGGTCGAGCAAGGCTATCTGCACGCGGGACCGTCCGGCTCCGGGCACTTCGTGAAGATGGTTCACAACGGCATTGAGTACGGACTGATGCAGGCGTTCGGCGAGGGCTTCGACATCCTGCGCAACAAGGATTCCGTCGACCTTCCGGAGTCGGAGCGACTGTCCCTCAACCTTGCCGATATCGCTGAGGTCTGGCGACGCGGCAGCGTCGTCTCCTCGTGGCTGCTCGACCTCGCCGCCGCGGCCCTAGCCCGGGATCCAGCCCTGTCGACCTTCTCCGGCTATGTGCAGGACTCGGGCGAGGGACGCTGGACGGTGGAGGCGGCCATCGAGGAGGCTGTTCCCGCCGACGTCCTGACGACAGCGCTCTATGCGCGGTTCAGATCGCGTGAGGCCCATACCTTCGCCGAGAAGATGCTCTCCGCCATGCGCTTTGGGTTTGGCGGGCATGAGGAGGGACGGGAGGCCATCGACCCCGAATCTCAGCCCGTCGGCGCGCCGGCGGCATAGGCATGCCTGCGCATCCGGCCATCGTCCCCGCCGATCCGTGCGCGATGGTTCTGTTCGGAGCGACCGGCGATCTCGCCAGGCGTCTGGTTGTGCCGGCGCTCTACAACCTGGCTTGCTCCGGCGTGCTGCCGGAGCACTTCGCCCTGATCGGCGTGGCCCGCCACGGGGCCCGCCTTGAGGACTGGAGGGCCTCGCTGCGAGAGGGCGTCACGCCCAGTCTTGGCGCCGCGACGCTGGATGAAGCCGTGTGGAGCGGACTTTCAGGCCGAATGTCCTTCGTGGAAGGCGACCTGACAGATCCCTCACTTTACGCCGCGCTACGCACAGAGATTGCCGGGGTCAGTGTCGCTCAACAGACGGCCGGCAACGTCATTTTTCACCTCGCAGTCGAAGACCGGTTGTTCGCCACCGTCGTGGACCAACTGGCCGAAGCCGGCCTGACCGACCAAAGGCGCGGCGTCACGGCGGGCTGGCGGCGCGTGGTGGTGGAAAAGCCGTTCGGTCACAGCCTGGAGTCGGCCCGCGACCTGAACGCCGACCTCGCCAGGCGGCTCGGCGAAAATCAGATATTCCGGATCGATCACTTCTTGGGCAAGGACACCGTTCAGAATATCGCGGCCTTCCGTTTCGCCAACGGCCTCTTCGAGTCGATCTGGAACCGTGATCGCATTGATCATGTACAGATCGCGGCGGCGGAAACCCTGGGCGTCGAGGCGCGGGGCGATTTCTACGAACGGACCGGCGCGATGCGCGACATGGCGCCAAACCATCTGCTCAGTCTGGTGTCGTTGGTCGCCATGGAGCCACCGGTCGGACGTGACGCCGACTCCCTGCGCACCCGGAAGGCGGACGTCCTTGCGGCAATTCCCGCCGTAAGCCCCGCCCGGGCCGTGCGAGGACAGTATGATGCTGGGGAGTTGGGCGGAAGGGCCGTCAGACCCTATCGCGAGGAGCCAGGCGTCGCGCCGCGGTCAAACGTTGAAACCTACGCCGCGCTGGAGCTGCGTGTCGAAAACGCGCGGTGGGAGGGCGTGCCGTTCTTCATCCGGACAGGAAAGCGTCTGTCGGCCCGCGTGACCGAGATCGCCATACGCTTCAAATCCGGCGGCGCTGCGCCGGTTCAGGCGACAACGGCCTATGCTGCGGGGGCCAATTGGCTGGTTCTCCGTATCGCTCCCGATGAGAGCATTTCTGTGCAATTCGACGTGAAGGGACGCGGACCTGACGTTGACCTCGTCCCGGCGAAGATGACGTTCATCTATGACAACTGGTTTGGGGAACGCTCCAGCGTCGGCTACGAAACGCTTCTGTATGACGTGATGATCGGCGACCCTACGCTGTTCATGCGGGCCGACATGGTCGAGCACGGCTGGCGCATCGTGCAGCCGGTGCTGGACGCCTGGGCCACCGAGACCCCGGCGTTTCCGAACTACGCCTCCGGGACGGCCGGGCCAGCGGGGGCTGATAGGCTGATCGCACGAGACGGTGACAGGCGATGGCGCAGCGTGAGCGTGCTCGCGGAGCCGGTGAGTGCGAGCGATCAGGCGACCCTGCCTGTGCGCGCAATCCCGCCGAAGTAGGTGGCGCTGGGCTTGGGTGTTCGGGCGAATGTCCCGCGATCCACGGCGACGAGGCCGAACTTCGGCCGATAGCCGTTGGTCCATTCCCAGTTATCCAGCAGCGACCAGTGGATGTACCCGCGGACGTCGATCCCGTCGGCGATGCAGGCTTGAACGCCCTTCACCGCCTCGCCGATGAAGGCGATGCGACGGGTGTCGTTCTCGGTGGCGACACCGTTTTCGGTCACGTATATCGGCCGGTTCGTCGCCCGCGCCACCGTGCGGATCACGCCCTCCAGAGCGCGGGGCGCGAAGGGATAGTCCATCTGGGTCATCTCCAGACCGGGATCGAAGGGCAGGTCCACGGTGGGCCCCACGCGCCATTCGCTATAGTTCTGCACGCCGACGAAATCGCCGGGCGCGTTCAGCCAGGGAGTAAGAACCTGCGCCTGTTTGGCCGCGACGCCGCTGGCCAGACCGCTCTCGGGGCGTGGCGGCAGGTCGTTGTTGAGCGCCAGGGTGACGCCGACCGGAAAAGCGCCGCCGGACGCGGCCTTGATCGCGTCGTAGGCGCGGGCGTGAGCCTCGATCATCAGAGGCTGCTGGGTGCGGGGATCGCCGATCAGAGGGCTGGACCACTTCGGCGCGCCGGAGGCCGCGACGGCGGCCCGGCGCATCGTGGCCAGGAAGGCCTGGCCGTTCTGAGTCTGGGCCATCCAGCTGAGCAGCATGTTGACGTTGGGCTCGTTGAGCGTGGCCGCCACGGAGATCAGGTCGCCCATGTAGCGGGTGACGGTCTGGCAGTAGCGTACGAACGGAGCCACCCCATCGCGGGTCTCGAAACCGCCAGCCGCCGCGAACCAGCGCGGGAAGCTGTTGTGGGCAAAGGTCACAACAGGCGCCAGGCCGAGGCGATGACAGGTCTCCAGGATGCGGCGGTAGTAGGCGAGGGCGGCGAAGGAGATCTGGCCGGGCTCCGGTTCGATCCGTGACCACTCGATCGAGAACCGGTGGCAATTGAAGCCGAGCGAGGCGACCAGGGCCAGGTCCTCGTCGATGCGGTGATAGACGTCGTCGGCGTCGCCGGATGGCTCCACGAACATCGTCGGGCTCATGTGTTCCAGCAACCAGACGTCGCTGGCCTCGTTGCCGCCCTCGATCTGATAGGCCGCGCCCGCCGTGCCCCAGAGGAAGGCTGGTTTCGCCGGGTTTCGCACGGGCCGCGCGGCGAGAGCCGGCACAGTGGTCAAGGCGCCGATCGCCAGCGGCCCGCCCGCCAGCAGGGCGCGGCGATCCAGGGTTGTGTTCGGCATTCCGGCGCCTCCTGTCAGCGGACGTGCCATTTGCCGCGCTGTCGGGAAGCGGTCAATTCGGTGTCACGACCCCCCAATCGGCCCAAGGGCTCAGACCACGCCTGCGGCGCGCATCGCCGCGATCTCGTCCCGGGCATAGCCCACTTCCGTCAGAACCTCGTCCGTGTGATCGGGCCGGATTGGCGCAGCGCCGCGGAGGGTTTTGTCCGCGTCGCTGATGTTGAGCGGCGAAGCGACCATGTGGGTGGGGCCAAGCCGAGGGTGGTCCACCGGCGCGGCGACGCCGAGGTGCCGCACCTGCGGATCGGCGAAGGCCTGATCGATGGCGTAGATCGGGCCGCAGGGGATCCCGACGGTCTCAAGCAGGGCGACCCAGTGGGCGCTGGGACGGGTGCGAGTCTCCGCGGTGATCACGGCCTTCAGGGCGTCGCGATTGGCCACCCGGCCCCGGCTCGATCGGAAGCGTTCATCCGCCAGCCAGTCGGTCCGGCCCATGACCTCGCACAAGGTGCTCCACTGGGCGGGCCAGGAGGCGGCGATGTTGATGTGGCCGTCGGCAGTCTCGTAAACGCTTGAGGGCGCGATGGTGGGATGGTCGTTGCCGGTCTGGCCCGCCACCTCGCCCTGCATCAGCCAGCGCGAGGCCTGGAAATCCAGCATGAACAGCTGACTTTCGAGAAGGGAGGTATGGACATAGGCGCCCATGCCCGTCCGTTCGCGCCGGAACAGCGCTATCATGATCGCCAGGGCCAGCAGATTGCCAGCCGTCATGTCCGAAATGGCGATCCCCGCGCGCATGGGCCCACCCCCTGGCGCCCCGGTGATCGACATCAGGCCGCCCATGCCTTGGGCGATCTGGTCCACGCCCGCGCGGTCGCCATAGGGGCCATCCTGGCCGAAGCCGCTGATGGAGCCGTAGACGATGCGCGGATTGACCGCCTTGAGGTCGCTGTAGTCGATCCCCAGGCGCCGCTTTACCCCGGGGCGCATGTTCTCCACGACGACGTCGGCGTTGGCGGCGAGCCGCAGGAAGACTTCGCGGCCCTTCGGCGACTTCAGGTCGAGGTTGATCAGCCGCTTGCCGCGATGCAGGTTCTGATAGTCGGAATTGTCCCGCGCCGCGGCGGCCTCGTCGCTGGCGCCCGGCGCGTGGATGGTGATGGCGTCGGCGCCCCAGTCCGAGAGGTGGCGCACGCAGGTGGGGCCGGCCCGGGCCAGGGTCAGGTCGAGCACCGTCACGCCGCTCAGTGGTTGATCCGCGCCGATGGCCCTCGCTCCCGCCCTTGCCGTTTGGGTCCGAGTTTGATGGAAGCCGCCACCAATGACTAGTAAAGCCCGCCCATGACCGACGCCAAAGATCCGCTGAAGCGCCAGCACCGTTTCTATAAGTCCGTGTCCGTGGAGCCGGACGGGGAGGGATATTCCGTGCGCCTGGATGGCCGAACGCCGAAGTCTCCCAAGGCGGCCCGTCTGATCCTGCCGACCCAGGCCCTGGCCGAACTGGTGGCCTCCGAGTGGGACGCGCAGGGCGAGACGCTCAATTTCCACATCATGCCGGCGACCCGCCTCGCGCACACGGCGCTGGATGTCGTGGCCGGCGCACGGGCGGCCAGCGTCGAAGGGGTGGTGAAGTTCGGGGGATCCGATCTGCTCTGCTACTTCGCCGAACACCCCAAGGGCCTCATCCATCGGCAGGAAAAGGTCTGGGGGCCGCTGCTCGACTGGGCGAAGGATGAACTGGGCCTGGAGTTCCTGCGCACGCATGGCATCGTGCACAAAACTCAGGACCCCGCGATGCTCGCGCGGCTGACCGCCATGGTCGAGCCTCTGGCCGACGCGGATCTGGCCGGCCTGGCTTTCGCGGCGTCGCTGTTCGGCTCCGTCATCATCGCCCTGGCTCTGCGCGCCGGCCGCATCAAGGCCGAACACGCCATGGCCGCGTCGCGCCTGGACGAGATCTTCCAGGAAGAACGCTGGGGCGTGGACGCGGAGGCCGAAGCCAAGGCCGACGCCATGGCCGTTGAGGCCGTCATGGTGGAGCGCTGGTTCCGGGCGCTGCAACCCGCCGCAAGGTGAACTTGTCAGCCGCCGCCGCTAAGGCTACGCGGAACCCGCCAAATGGAAGGGCGGAAGATGCAGCATATCCTTGAGGAACTCGAACGGCGCCGCGCGGCGGCCCGGGCCGGCGGTGGCCCGAAGCGTACCGCCTCGCAGCATGCCAAGGGCAAGCTGACGGCGCGCGAGCGGATCGACGTGCTGCTCGATGAAGGCTCCTTCGAAGAGTTCGACATGTTCGTGGAGCACCGCAGCCACGACTTCGGCATGGAAAACCAACGGGTCCCGGGCGACGGCGTCGTCACCGGCTGGGGCACCATCAATGGCCGCGTGGTCTATGTGTTCTCCAAGGACTTCACGGTCATCGGCGGTTCGCTGTCGAAGGCCCAGGCCGAGAAGATCGTCAAGGTGCAGGAAATGGCGCTGCGCAACGGCGCGCCGATCGTCGGCCTGTTCGATGCAGGCGGCGCGCGCATCCAGGAGGGCGTCGATTCCCTCGCGGGCTATGCCGACATTTTCCTTCAGAACGTGCTGGCGTCGGGAGTGATTCCTCAGATCAGCGTGATCATGGGCCCCTGCGCCGGCGGCGATGTCTATTCGCCGGCCATCACCGACTTCATCTTCATGGTGAAGGACACGTCCTACATGTACCTCACCGGTCCGGATGTGGTGAAGAAGACCCTGTTCGAAGACGTGACCCACGACGAGCTCGGCGGTTGGCGGGTCCACGCCCTCAAGTCCGGCGTCTCCGACGGCGCCTATGAGAACGACCTGGAGGCCTTGACCCAGGTCCGCCGTCTGGTGGATTTCCTGCCGCTGTCGAATCGCGAAAGAGCCCCCACCCGGGCGACGTACGATGATCCCGATCGCGCTGAGCCCTCGCTCGACACCCTCATCCCCCCGGACGCCAACAAACCTTACGACATGAAGGAACTGGTGCTGAAGGTGGTCGATGAGGGCGACTTCTTCGAAATTTCGCCGGACTGGGCCAAGAACATCATCGTCGGCTTCGGGCGCATGGACGGCGACACCGTCGGGTTCGTGGCCAACCAGCCCCAGGTCCTGGCCGGCGTGCTCGATATCGACTCCTCCCGCAAGGCCGCGCGATTCGTGCGGTTCTGCGACGCCTTCAACATTCCGGTGGTGACCCTCGTGGACGTGCCGGGCTTCATGCCGGGGACCAAACAGGAGCAGGGCGGCGCCATCAAACACGGCGCGAAGCTTCTGTTCGCGTTCGCCGAGGCGACTGTGCCCAAGGTGACGGTAATCACCCGCAAAGCCTACGGCGGCGCCTACGACGTGATGAGCTCAAAGAATATCCGGGGCGACATGAACTACGCTTGGCCGACGGCCGAGATCGCCGTGATGGGTCCCAAACAGGCGGTTGAGATCATCTTCCGCGGCGATGCCGGCGATCCGGAAAAGCTGGCCGAGCGGGAAGCCGAGTATAAGGCCCACTTCGCCACGCCATTCGTGGCGGCCTCGCGCGGCTACATCGACGACGTGATCATGCCGCACGGCACCCGCCGCCGGATCGTCCGGGCCCTCAAGAGCCTGAAGACCAAGTCAGTCGCCAATCCCTGGAAGAAGCACGACAACATCCCGCTCTAAGGGGGTGCGGCAACTGCGCGGGCAAATCGCTTCCCTGGTTGCCCGGGAGCAAGCGCAGACAGACGCCGCCGGTCCGAAAGACTGGTGGCGTTTTCATTCGGCCATCCGGTCGCCAGTTGAAACGCGGTCGCGCCGTCGCCATCTGCCGGCTCTCAGTTCAGCTTTGGAATGACCAACACGACCATGACGACCGTGACAGAAGCCGCGCCCGAAACCCGTCCGTTCGAAGCCGATGTGGCCAAGCTGCTGCAGCTGATGGTGCACTCCATCTATTCGGAAAAGGACATCTTCCTGCGGGAGTTGATCTCCAACGCCGCCGACGCCTGTGAAAAGCTGCGGTACGACGCGCTTAGCGATGCGGGCCTGCTGGCCGGAGATGACGCACAGCCCCGGATTACCGTTACGCTCGACGCCGACAACCGTCGGCTGACGGTGGAGGACAACGGGATCGGTATGGGCGAGGTCGAACTGGCTGAGGCCCTGGGGACCATCGCTAGGTCTGGAACCAAGGCTTTCGTGGAGCGGATCGCCGCGAGCAAGGAGGCTGAAGGCGCCCAGTTGATCGGCCAGTTCGGCGTCGGGTTCTATTCGGCGTTCATGGTGGCCGACAGGGTTGAGGTCGCCTCCCGTCGCGCCGGCGCCGGCGACGCGGCGCTTTGGGCGTCGGACGGGCAAGGGGCCTACACGATCCAGCCGCTCGACCCGTCGGAGGCTCCCGCGCGTGGCACCCGCGTGACATTGCATCTGAAGGAAGACGCCGCCAGCTTCGCAGAGGCCTACACAGTCGAACGGACGATCAAAACGCAGTCCGGTCACGTGCCGGTTCCAATCTCCCTGAAAGACAAGCCCGATGCCGAACCGCGCCAGATTGCCGATGGCGCGGCGCTGTGGACGCGGCCCAAGGCCCAGGTGACCGGCCAGGAATATGCCGACTTCTATCAAAGCGTCGCCGGTCAATACGACACTCCGGCGCTGACCCTGCACTATCGGGCCGAGGGCCTGAACGACTATTCAGTCCTTGCCTTCGTTCCGGAAACCAAGCCCTTCGACCTGTTCGATCCTGACCGCGCGGGGCGGCTCAAGCTCTATGTCCGCCGGGTGTTCATCACCGACGAGGCGCATATTCTGCCCCGTTATCTCCGCTTCGTGCGCGGGCTCGTGGACTCTGACGACCTGCCGTTGAACGTCTCGCGCGAGATGATCCAGGAAAGCCCGATCCTCGCGACGATCCAGAAGGGGGTGACCAATCGCCTGCTGTCGGAGTTGGGCAAGCTGGCCGGTTCGGAAGAGGAGAGCGAGGCCGAGCGCTACCAGAAGATCTGGGAGAACTTCGGGCCGGTGCTGAAGGAAGGTCTCTACGAGGACTACGCGCGTCGCGAAACGCTGTTGGGCCTGGCTCGGTTCAAGAGCACGGCCTCGGGAGCGGGCTGGCGTTCGATGACGGACTATGTCGGCGCTCTGAAGGAAAACCAGACGGCCATCTACTATGCCGTCGGCGCCGATCTCGACCGGCTCGCCGCGTCTCCCCAACTGGAGGGCTTCCGTGCCCGTGGGATCGAGGTACTGCTGCTGAACGATCAGATCGACAGCTTCTGGGTCACGGCCGGCGTCGACCATGACGGCAAGCCTTTCAAGTCAGTGACCCAGGGGTTGGCCGATCTTGGTCTGATCCCCCTGTTGGAGGGGCAGGCGCCTGCCACGCCCGCATCCGATGACGTGGCGGGCTTCATAGGTTTTGTGAAGCAAACCCTCGGGGACGCAGTCGCGGACGTGCGCGCATCTGAGCGTCTGACGGAGAGCGCCGTCTGTCTCGTCGCCTCCGACTCGGGCATGGACCGGCAGTTGGAGCGTCTGCTGGCCGCCTCCGGAAGGCTGCCGGAAGCGGCCAAACCGATCCTGGAGATCAATCCCCGCCATGAGCTGATCGTCCGGCTCGGCGCGTTGGGCGAGACGGACGAGGGGCTGCGCGAGGACGCGGCTCATCTGTTGTTTGACGAGGCCCGTATTGCCGATGGCGAACCTCCCGCCGAACCGCGGGCGTTCGCCTCCCGGCTAGCGCGTGTAATCGGCCGGGCGTTGCCCTGAGCCTGGCGCGTCAGCCCAGGCTGTCGCCTCGCCCGAGAGGATCGGGCAGGGGGACGCCGTTCGCTACGAACTGCAAGGACACCGAGTTGATGCAGTACCGGAGCCGGGTCGGCGGCGGGCCGTCCGGGAAAACATGTCCCTGGTGCGAGTCGCAGCGGGCGCAGCGGGTCTCGATTCGGACCATGCCGTAGCTGGTGTCGCGCACGGCCCGCACGTGGCTTTCCTCGATCGGCGCGAAGAAGCTCGGCCAGCCGGTGCCGCTCTCGAACTTGGTCCTGGCCTGGAAAAGGGGGAGCCCGCAGAGGCGGCAGCAGTAGGCGCCATCCTCCTTGTTATCCAGCAGGCCGCCGCAGAACGGCGCCTCGGTGCCGTGGTGCAGAAGCACCTCCTTTTCCTCGCGGGTCAGGCCGGCTTCCAGGCGTTTAAGGTCGGCAACGGTCGGCGCGGTGAGGTCGAACCCGGTGGGGGAGAGGCGGGGGCTCTGGGTGGTCTCGGTCATGGAGTCCTCTTGCGTGGCCTGACGCTTGGGCATGGTTGTAAATCGGCGTCTTCGCGTCTAACCCCCGATATAACGTTTAAGAAGGCTGCCCCAACCGGATGTTCTCGAAAATTCTGATCGCCAACCGCGGAGAGATCGCGGTCCGCATCATCAAGACCTGCCGCCGCATGGGTATCGCCACGGTGGTGGTCTACTCGGAAGCCGACGCGGATTCCCTGGCCGTCTCCATGGCCGATGAGACCGTATTCATCGGCCCATCGCCCGCCAACCAGTCCTATCTGGTGGCCGAAAAGATCATCGCCGCCTGCAAGGCGACCGGCGCGGAAGCCGTGCATCCGGGCTTCGGCTTTCTGTCGGAAAAGGCGGAATTTGCACGACAATGCGCCGAGGCGGGGATCGTCTTCATCGGTCCTAATCCGGATGCGATCGACGCCATGGGCGACAAGATCCAGTCCAAGCTTTTCGCGGCCAGGGCAAACATCAACATCGTTCCGGGGCACATCGGCGAAATCGACGACACCGCCCACGCCGTGCGTATCTCGGAGGAAATTGGCTATCCGGTGATGATCAAGGCCTCCGCCGGCGGCGGTGGCAAGGGCATCCGCGTGGCCTGGAACCGGCGCGACGTGGAAGAGGGATTTCCGGCCGTGAAGGCCGAGGCAAAGGGCGCCTTCGGCGACGACCGGATTTTCATCGAGAAGTTCATCGTCAATCCTCGCCACATCGAGATTCAGGTGCTCGGCGATAAGCACGGACACGTGATCCACCTATTCGAGCGGGAGTGCTCGATCCAGCGCCGCAACCAGAAGGTGATCGAGGAGGCGCCGTCGCCGCTGCTGGACGCCGAGACCCGGGCCGCCATGGGCGCCCAGGCCGTGGCCCTCGCCCAGGCGGTGCATTATGACTCCGCCGGCACCGTCGAGTTCGTCGCAGGCCAGGACAAGTCGTTCTATTTCCTGGAGATGAACACCCGTCTGCAGGTCGAACATCCGGTCACTGAACTGATCACCGGCGTGGATCTCGTCGAACAGATGCTTCGTAGCGCCGCGGGCGAGCCGCTATCGTTCGGCCAGTCCGACCTGTCGATCAAGGGTTGGGCGATGGAGAGCCGGATCTACGCCGAGGACCCTTATCGTAAGTTCCTGCCGTCGATCGGCCGTCTGTCGCGGTACAAAACCCCGGCGGAGGGCGACCAGGGCGGCTACATCGTCCGCAATGACACGGGCGTGCGGGAAGGGGATGAGATTTCCACCTTCTATGACCCGATGATCGCCAAGCTCTGCGCCTGGGCGCCTGACCGCTCCGGCGCCATCGCCGGTATGGCCCGCGCGCTAGAGGATCTGCATATCGAGGGCCCTGGCCACAACACGGCGTTCCTGTCTGCGGTGATGGATCAGACGCGGTTCGCCTCGGGCGAGCTCTCGACCAACTATATCAAGGACGAGTTCCCCGACGGCTTTTCGGGTCTCGATCCCCAACCCTGGCAGGCCGATGTGATCATGGCGGCGGGCATCCATATGCATCGCATCCAGGCAGCGCGCGCGCGCAGCATCGGCGGCAGCCTCTCGCCGCTCAACCATCGCCTGGAGTGGGCGGTAGTGGCGGGCGGCCTGCGGAGGGATGTGACCGTCTCCGATCTGGAAGGGGTGACGATTATCGCCATTCCGGGCGAGGGACGCTCGATTTGCCTCGACAGCGTCGTGTGGAAGCCGGGCGATGCGCTGTTTTCGGGGAAGGTGGACGGCCGCGCCTTCACCGCCACGGTCGCCAATGCGCCGGAAGGCTTCACCATCCGTTTCCGGGCCGTGCGTCAGCGCGTGTTGGTCATGACACCGATGTCCGCCGACCTGCACCAGCGCTTGCCCGAGAAGACGCCGCCCGACACCTCGCGTCTGGTGGTCTCGCCTATGCCGGGGCTGGTGGTCTCGATGGATGTCGTCGAGGGCGAAGAGGTCAAGGAAGGCCAGGTCATCTGCGTCATCGAGGCGATGAAGATGCAGAATATCATCCGTGCAGAGCGTGACGGAAAGATTGGCTCGCTCGGCGCCAAGGCGGGCGATAGCGTCGCGGCGGATGACGTGCTGGCGCAATTCGCCTAGGTTGCTTCGGTCCGCGACCGCGAATGGCGATCGTTGTGACTGCGGGGGCTGCGCCGCGGCGTTCATGAGCGTCGGGACGGGCGAACTCCCGGCCTGAAATGTCATTGTCCTTCTGAGGTTTCGCATGAAGATCGAATTCGAGTCCGCTCCCGCCGAGGCTGGTGCAAAGACCGCTATTGCCGTTCTGGTCGCCGAAAAGGCGGACCTCTCTGGCGCGGCCGCGGCTTTGAACGCCACGACCAGCGGCGCCCTGCGACGGGCGATGGACGGCGCGCGCTTCACCGGCGCCAAGGGGCAGACACTCGACGTGCTTGCGCCGCACGGCCTGGACGCGGCGCGGATTACGCTTGTTGGCGCCGGAACAGGGACGACCCTGAGCGCGGAAGCGGCCGAAGCCGCCGGCGCAACCGCCTACAACGCCGTGAAGACGACCGGTCTTGAGACCCTGGTGCTCGGCCTTGCCGGCGTTTCAGCCGACACCGCCGCCGCCGCGGCTTTCGGCATTCGCCTGGCCGCCTACCGCTTCGACCGTTACCGGACGACCGAGAAGGCGGAAAAGAAGCCCTCGATCAAGAAGGTGCGTATCGAGACTGACGATCCCAAGGCCGCAGCGAAAGCCTTCAAGCGGCTGTCCGGCCTGGCCGACGCCGTGATTTTCGCCCGGGATCTGGTCTCCGAGCCGGCCAACATCCTCTATCCCGAGGAATTTGCCCGCCGGGTGAAAGCGCTCACCAGCCTCGGGCTTGAGATCGAGGTCCTCGGTGAGAAGGAGATGAAGAAACTCGGCATGGGCGCGCTGCTCGGCGTCGGTCAGGGCAGCGTCCGTGACAGCCAACTGGTGGTCATGCAGTGGAAGGGCGCAAAGGATCCGGACGCCCAACCGGTCGCCTTCGTCGGCAAGGGCGTCTGTTTCGACACGGGTGGTATCAGCCTCAAGCCGGCCGACGGCATGGAAGAAATGATCACCGACATGGGCGGCGCGGCGGCCGTGACAGGGGCGATGTACGCCCTGGCGTCGCGCAAGGCGAAGGTGAATGCCGTCGGCATTCTCGGGCTGGTGGAGAACATGCCGGATGGCAACGCCCAGCGCCCTGGCGATGTTGTGAAGACCATGTCCGGCCAGACCGTGGAGGTGATCAACACCGACGCCGAGGGACGCCTCGTCCTCGCCGACGCCATCTGGTACTGCCAGCAGCGGTTCAAGCCGAAATTCCTCATCGACCTGGCGACTCTGACCGGGGCGATCATCGTTGCCCTGGGCAAGGATCTGGGCGGGATGTTCAGCAACAACGACGAGCTTGCCGATCGCCTTCTGGGCGCGTCGAAGTCGAGCGGCGACGCTCTGTGGCGCATGCCGATGCCGCCCCAGTACGACAAGAACATCGACAGCGCCGTGGCCGACATGAAGAACGTCGGGCCCCGTTACGGCGGATCGATCACCGCCGCCCTGTTCATCCAGCGCTTTGTGAAGGAAACGCCCTGGGCGCATCTGGATATCGCCTCCACCGCCTGGAAGCCGAACTCCACCGTCCCGACAATTCCGAGCGGCGCGACGGGCTTCGGCGTCCGTCTGCTCGATCGCCTCGTGGCCGACGGCTACGAGGACTGAGACCGCTCCGGTGGCCGGCGCCCCTTGCGAGGTGTGGTTCTATCACCTTGAGCGCAGCACGCTGGAGCAGGTCCTGCCCGAACTGCTGGAGAAGACCCTGGCGCGCGGTTGGCGGGCGCGGGTGCGATCAGAGTTTCCCGATCGCATCGAGGCGGCTGATGGCTGGCTGTGGACCTATCGGGATGACAGCTTCCTGCCGCACGGCTTGGCGAGTGAGCCCCTGGCCGAGCGGCAGCCCGTGCTGCTCGGGGACGGCCCTGGGAATCCCAACGGGGCGAAAGCCCTTTTTGTCCTCGATGGCGATCCCGGTGATCTGGCCGATTTCGAGCGCTGCATAGTGGTGTTCAACGGCCGTGATGACATCGCCCTCGCTGACGCCCGCGTCCTGTGGAAGCGCCTGAAGGGGGCCGGACACGCCGTGACCTATTGGCGTCAGGGCGAAAGCAAGGGCTGGCAGAAACAGGCCTAACCGGCGGCGACCCGCGCCGTTTCATAGACCTCCGCCGCCGCCATCCACTTCGCCTCCGCCTCCTCGAGGCGCTCAATCATTCGAGCGTGCCGCTTCTTCACCTCCACGATCTTCGCTGGATTGTTGTAGGTGGCGGGATCCGCGAGCTGGGCGTCGAGTTCGGCGAACAGTTTGGTCTCCCGCGCCAGCACCTCCTCGGCCGCCTCCAGCTTGCGCTTGAGCGGGGCGAGGGCCCCTTTTGGCGGGGCAGGCGGCGCGGCGGGCTCTGGCGCGGGCGGCGGGGTCTTCGCCGGGTTGCGGTTGGCCGCGCGGGCGCGGTCCAGGACGAACTTGGCGTAGTCGTCCATGTCGCCGTCAAAGGGTTTCACCGTGCCGTCGGTGACCAGCCAGAGACGGTCGGCCACCATCTCCATCAGCGATCGATCGTGGGTGATCAGGATGACGGCGCCCGAATAGTCGTTCAGGGCCTCGGTCAGGGCGCGGCGGCTATCGATGTCCAGGTGGTTTGTGGGTTCGTCGAGAATCAACAGGTGAGGCCGCTCCATGGCTACCATGTTCAGCAGAAGGCGCGCCCGTTCGCCGCCTGAGAGGCTGGCGACACTGGTCTCGGCCTTCTGAACGGTCATGCCGAACTGGGCCAGACGCGAGCGGCGTTGGGCTTCGCTCGCCTCGGGTATTGCCCTTCGGATGATGGCCAGCGGCGTGTCCTCGGGGTCCATCGCCTCGATCTGATGCTGGTGGAACCAGGCGACTTTCATTCGGCGGTCGCGGTGCACATGTCCACCGGTGGTCGGCAGCGCGCCTGCGATCATCTTGGCGAAGGTGCTCTTGCCCGACCCATTGACCCCTAGCAGTCCGATGCGGTCGTCGATGTCCAGGCGCAGGTTGAGGCGGTGGAGCACCGGCGGCCCGCCGTAGCCCACCGCGACACCCTCCAGGCGCACCAGGGGCGGGGCCAGTGGCCGTTCGGGCGAGGGGATGAGGAACGGCGCGACATGTTCCTCGATCGCCGGGGCGACGCTTTCCAGCTTGGCGATCATCTTCATGCGCGACTGGGCCTGGCGGGCCTTGGTGGCGGAAGCGCGGAAACGATCCACGAACGCCTGCATGTGCGCGCGCTTGGCTTCGATCTTGCCGCGCATGGCGGTCTGCAGGCGGAGCTTTTCCGCCCGCTGCTTCTCGAAGCTGGAAAAGCCGCCTGTGTAGTAGTCCAGTTTGCCCTCGGTGAGGTGCAGGATGGCGTCCACCGAATGGTCGAGCAGTTCGCGGTCGTGGCTGATGATCAGGGCGCTGTGGGGGTATTTCTTCAGCCGCGCCTCAAGCCAAAGCGCCCCTTCCATATCGAGATAGTTGGTTGGCTCGTCGAGCAGCAGCAGGTCGGGCTCGGCAAACAGCGCCGCGGCCATGGCGACCCGCATCCGCCATCCGCCTGAAAATTCGGCCATCGGCCGATAAAGGTCGGCCGTCGAGAATCCCAGGCCGCTGAGGATTTCGGCGGCGCGCGACGGCGCTCTATCGGCGTCGATTTCGTTCAGGCGGGCGTAGATATCGCCCATGCGCTCCGGTTCGGCCGTCTCGAGTTCAGCCAGGAGGGCCGCGCGTTCCAGGTCGGCGGCCAGCACGGTCTCCAGCAGCGGGATCGGCGTCGCCTCGTGCTCCTGGTCCACCGCGGCGATGCGGGCGGCGCGCGGATAGTCGATGTCGCCGCCGCCCGCGCCGAGCTGGCCGAGGATCAGCTTGAACAGGGTGGATTTGCCGGCGCCGTTGCGACCCACCAGCCCGACCTTCGCCCCGATGGGAAGGGTGACGGTGGCATGGTCGAAGAAGCGCCGCCCCCAGGCGTCGAAAACAAGATCATGAATGCGGAGCATGAGGGGAGCGTCTGCCGTTAAGGAGTCGAAGGCTTTGGAGGGAAGCGGCGCCCGCCGCCTTGGCGGACGCCCCTGGCGTGGCTATAAGCCGCCACCCCAACCTTTCCAACCGCCTCAGAGTATCATCCGCATGACCGAACGCACCTTCTCGATCATTAAGCCCGACGCGACCAAGCGTAACCTCACGGGCAAGATCAACGCCGTCATCGAGGAATCGGGCCTGCGCATCGTCGCTCAGCGCCGGATCCGGATGACCCAGGAAGAAGCCGAAGACTTCTACGACGTTCACCGCGAGCGTCCGTTTTACGGCGAACTGGTTGAGTTCATGATCTCCGAACCGGTGGTTGTTCAGGTGCTTCAAGGCGACAACGCCGTGGCCCGCTATCGTGAAGTCATGGGCGCGACCAACCCCGCCCAGGCCGCCGACGGCACCATCCGCAAGCTGTTCGCTCTGTCGGTCGGCGAGAACTCGGTTCACGGCTCCGACAGCGTCGACAACGCCAAGATTGAAATCGCCCAGTTCTTCGACGAAGCCGACATCGTCGGCTAAAATCTGGTGCGCCCTCCCGTTACGGGAGGGCGTTCGCTGCGCCGATCTTCAGGCTGCGGCGATCTGGCCGCAAATGAAGGCGTCCTCGCCCGACTCCAGCAGAGCGGCGAGCACATAAGCCGCATCCTCAGCCGCCACGACCAGCATGAAGCCGACGCCGCAATTGAATGTGCGGCGAAGTTCCTCATCCGAGACACCCCCGACGTCCTGCATCCAGGCGAACACCGGTGGAGGCGTCCAGGCGGACCAGTCGAACACGGCCACGAGTCCGTCGGCGAGGGCGCGGGGTGGATTTTCGATCAGGCCGCCGCCCGTAATATGCGCGCCGCCCTTCAGTTTGCCCGCCTTGGCCAGAGGCAGAACCGACTGCACATAGATGCGTGTCGGCGTCATCAGCGCCTCGGCCAGGGTCGCGTCGGACTGGAACGGGCACGGCGCATCCCAGCCAAGGCCGGACCGCTCGACGATGCGGCGGATCAGCGAATAGCCATTGGAATGGGGACCGGAGGAGGCGAGGCCGATGAGCACGTCGCCGACTTTCTGCGCCTCCAACCGCGGCAGCACGCCATCGCGCTTGACCGCGCCCAGGCAAAATCCCGCCAGGTCGTAGTCGCCGCCCGCGTACATGCCCGGCATTTCAGCCGTCTCGCCGCCGGCGAGGGCCGCACCGGCCTGCCGGCAGCCCTCGGCGATGCCCGCGACGACCTTGGTGGCCGCCTCCACATCCAGCTTGCCGGTGGCGAAATAGTCGAGGAACACCAGGGGTTCTGCACCCTGCGCCAGCAGATCGTTGACGCACATGGCCACGAGATCGATCCCGACCGTATCGTGGAGACCGGTTTCGATGGCGATCTTGAGCTTGGTGCCGACACCGTCAGTGGTCGAGACGATCAGGGGGTCGTCGTAGCCGGCGGCGCGCAGGTCGAAGAGGGCGCCGAAGCCGCCGAGCTGCGCATCGGCCCCTGGTCGGCGGGTCGATTTGGCGAGAGGCTTGATTCGCTCGACGAGCTCCGCCCCCGCGTCGATGTCGACGCCGGCCTCGGCATAGGTCAGCCCATTGGCTCTGTCGGTCATGATCTTCCGGTGAACTCACTCAAAAATGTCGGAATCGAAACGCCTGTCATCTGATGGTCTTGCGGACTCGGGCACAGGCGAGGCTATAGCTAACCGATGACGCCCATAACAACCACCGCCGAGCTCACGGCGTTCTGCGAACAACTCCGGGGACAGCCCTATGTGGCCGTCGACACGGAGTTCATGCGCGAAACCACCTACTGGCCGAAGCTCTGTCTGATCCAGGCCGCGACCCCAACCGCCGAGGCGGTGATCGATCCGCTGTCACCAGACATGGATCTTTCGCCCTTCCTGGCCGTGATGGCCGACCCTTCGATCGAGAAGGTCTTTCATGCCGCGCGGCAGGACGTGGAGATCTTCTCCAATCTGGGGGCGATACCGATTCCCTTGTTCGACACGCAGATCGCCGGCATGGCCGCGGGCTTCGGCGAACAGATCGCCTACGACGCTCTGGTCCGTCACATGTTGAAGATCGATCTCGACAAGTCGAGCCGGTTCACTGATTGGGCCCGTCGGCCGCTGAGCGAGGCGCAACTGACCTACGCTTTGGCCGACGTCACCCATCTTGCCCGTCTTTTCCCGATGCTTCGCGGGCGCCTTGAGGAGTCGGGTCGACTTGCCTGGGTCACCGAGGAGATGCGGGCGATGACCGACCCGGCCCTCTACGACGTGGAGCCCGAGAACGCCTGGAAGCGCCTGAGGCCGCGGCGCCACACCTCCAAATATCTGTCGGTGTTCCGCGCCGTCGCCGCTTGGCGAGAGCGCACCGCCCAAACCCGTGACCAGCCGCGCGGCCGAATCCTTAAGGACGAGGCGATCGATGAACTGGCGACGCAGACGCCGACCGACGCCGACGGCTTCAACCGGCTTCGGTCGGTCCCCAAGGGCTTCGCCGGATCGAAGTTCGGTCCGGAGTTGATCGAGGCGATCAGGGAAGCAGTGAAGAATGCCGACACCTATGCGCCGCAGACCGCCAAATCAGGGCCATCGGCGCCGCAGGCCGCGGGGGCGGTGGTTGAACTTCTGAAGGTGCTTCTCAAGGCTCGCGCGGAAGATGCCGACGTTGCCTCCAAGCTCATCGCCACGGTGGCTGATCTTGAGAAGATCGCCGCAGATGACAACGCCGACACGCCGGCGTTGCAAGGCTGGCGACGCGACGCGTTCGGGGCCGACGCCCTTAAGCTAAAGCGCGGTGAACTGGCCCTGGTGCTGGACGGCTCGCGTGTCCGGGTTGTGGAGGTCCGCCGCGCGCCGAAACCCGATTGAGCCGACGGCGACCTATTGCCGGGCCAGCTCGGCCTCGGCCACGGCATCGCGGTCGAGGCTTTGATCCAGGTCCATCGTCACGGTGACCTTCTTCAGCAGGCCGCGGAACCGGAAAGGCGCGCTGTAGTCCGCCACCGGGCTTCCGCGGTCGAGGCCGATGTCGAGACCTGACCAGGAGATGAAGTTGCGGAACCGCAGGTCGGTCTCGCTGGCGCCCACCGCCTGCCCGTCGACCAGAAGGGTGATCAGGCTCTTCTCCTGGCGGCGCCGCACGGCGACCCCGAGCGTGTGATGGCCCGCCGGTAGGACGGTCTCGCTGACGGTGGTCACCAACTCTCCGCCGATGTTCATGACATGCGTCAGGCGACCGTCCCGTACGAACAGACTGTAACCGCTGGTGGCGTCGCCGTGTGCAATCAGCACGCCGTCATCGCCATCGGAAATCCGCACCGCGGCTTGGATCTGGTAGGACCGTGAACGCACGTCCGGCGCCACGTCCGTGGGTAGATGTCCCATGCCGCGGTGGAAGGTGAATGCCTTGCGGGCGCCGTGATAGCGCTCGGCGTTCTCGGCAAAGCGTTGGGCGAACCGGTCATCGAGCGGCAGGACCTTGCAGCGTTCGGCCTGGACCCACCACTCGGCTACCAGTTCGGCGAGTTTTTCCGGGTGTGTCCCGGCCAGGTCATCGGTTTCCGAGAAGTCCTCATCCAGATGATAGAGTTCCCAGACATCTGTCTCGTAAGGCGACCCTGGCGGATGAAAGCACACGGCCTTCCAGCCATCCTTCCAGAGGCCTCGATGGCCGAACATCTCAAAATACTGCGCCGCGCCGCGGGGGGAATCGGAATCGTCCAGGGTCCGGGCGAATGAGACGCCTTCCAGGGGTTGCTGCGGCACACCTCTCACCGTTTCCGGCGACGCGATCCCCAGCCAGTCCAGAATCGTCGGCGTGAGGTCAGAGGCGTGGCGGAACTGATGGCGGATCGCGCCCGGAGCGCCGATCCGAGCCGGCCAGGAGATCACCAGTGGGTCTCGGACTCCGCCGCCATGGGTGTTCTGCTTGTAGCGCCGGAGGGGTGTGTTGGAGGCCATCGCCCATCCCCAGGGAAAGTTGGAATGGGTGTCGGGACCGCCGATGTCGTCGATGCGGTTGATCTTGTCAGCGATCGATTCGGATTTGCCGTTGAACGGGCCCATGGCGTTGACCATCCCGAAGGGTCCACCCTCCTGGCTGGCGCCGTTGTCGCTCAGCACCAGGATCAAGGTGTTTTCGCTCACCCCCGCCGCTTCAAGAAAGGCGACGAGCCGCGCCAGATTCCGGTCGGCGTGGTCCAGCATCGCCGCATAGGCGCCCTGTAGGCGCGTGAACAGCCGCCGCTCATCCGGCGTGTGATCCGCCCAGGGCTGCACCATGGCGTTGCGCGGTGGCAGGCGGGTGTCAGCGGGGACGAGCCCCATCGCCTTCTGACGGTCCAGTCGCCGGTCCCGCTCGGCGTCCCAGCCATCGGAGAAGACCGCATCGTATTTGAGGATCAGATCGCGCGGCGCCTGGTGAGGCGCATGGCACGCCCCGAGCGCCAGCCAAGCCAGCCAGGGGGTATCGGGCGAGTCGGCGATATGATCGGCGATGTAACGGATGGTCTGGTCGGTCAGGTCCTCGGTGAGGTGATAGCCGTCCGCATACCCGCCAGGGGGCGTGATCGGCGTGTTATCGCGCACCAGTTCCGGCGCGTACTGGTCGGTTTCGGCGTCCATGAAACCATAGAAACGGTCGAAGCCACGCCCCAGCGGCCAGCCGTCGAAGGGGCCGGTCGGGCCGGTCTCGGTCAGAGTTGTGACGTGCCACTTGCCGATCATGTAGTTGCGGTAGCCGGCAGGCCGCAGCATCTCCGCCAGCGTTCCGGCCTCTGGCGCGATCTTCCCCCTGTAGCCGGGGTAGCCTGAATCAAAGTTGGCGAGACAGCCGACTCCCACAGAGTGGTGATTACGTCCGGTCAGCAGAGCCGCGCGCGTGGTCGAGCACATCGCCGTGGTGTGAAAGCCGGAATAGCGCAGACCGCGCGCCGCAAGACCGTCGATGGTGGGGGTTTCGATGGGCGAGCCATAGCAGCCGAAATCCGAAAATCCGACGTCGTCGAACAGCACCACGAGGATGTTCGGGGCGCTTTGGGGCGCGGCGGTGGCCGCGGGCCAGGCAGGTTGGGAGTCAGCCACGGTCGTTCCGATAGTCGCGCCGGTCATAGGGTCTCCATGTCTGAAAATAGCGCGATCCCGACAGTCTATTCGGCGACCGCAAATGACCGGCGTGGTTTGGGTGTCAGCGGGCGGAGCTTCAGTTCCCGCTCAAGGAGGGTTGCAAGGGTCTGGGCGCGCTTCGCTGTCTGTTCCCCCAGCAGAATCGGCACCCAGGCGGGTTCAGCCTGAAGCAGGACAACCCCCGGCTTGATGTCCAGGCGGGTGCGACGGAGCAGTTCCGGGCTGCGACCCGACAGATCACACCCGAGCCTGAGGGCCGCGCCGAGCGCCCGGGCCCGCTGTCGTCGCTCGTCGCTGAGCAGCCGGCTTACAACGACGGGATCGGGCAGCGTGCCAGTGGCTGTGTGCCGCGCGAACGCGACACAAGCCAGGAAGGCGCGCTCGGCGTGGTCCAGACCCGCCAACGGCGCACGGAGGACCTGATTAAAAACCAGGTCGGCGCGATGGTCAGGGTGAAGCTGGGCGCCCAACTCGGCCAGGCGCGCCGAGGCGGCGAGCAGCGTCCTGTCGCGGTTTCCGAACAGCGGCGTCAGCTTGGCCATGCCCGGCCCGGCCCACTCTTCAAGTGCTTGGCCCAGCGATTCGGCGACCGGCTTGCGACTACCTATGGCGGCGCACCCAGCGACCAGGGGATCCTGGTTGCGGATGTCCGCACCCATGGCCTGCCAGAGGAGCCCTTCGCGCAGGCCGTGAGCGCTGGTCACGACCTTCTGGATGTTCAGCCTCTCCACCAGGGTTTCCAGAATGATCGCCGCGTGCGGAAGTGTCTCCATCCGTCGACGTGAAATTCCGGGAATCCGCTCGAGAGAGTTCTTCGATTGCTGGCTGATCAGGCGCGAGGCGACGAGCACCTCCTGACGCCTCATCTCGTACTGATGAACGATGGAGAGCGGATAGCCGGAAATCCGCATGTGCAGCATCGTCAGGTTTCGCCACGCGCCGCCGACCGCGTGCAGCGTGTCCGACCGGAACGTCCGCTCGATGGAGCCGATGTGACGGTTGGCGGCCGCTCGCACAGCGGCGTGGTTCGCAGCCGCGCCATCGGCCATGGCGAAAGGGCCGAGGGGAAGGGTGATCCCGCGACCGGGTCCGTCCGGGCGGAGCGGAACGAGTTCGAGGCTCGCGCCGCCGAGGTCTCCCACAAGCCCCTTGGAGCCGGGCGCGCCGGCCATGACGCCCAGGGCGGCGTAGCGAGCCTCGTCCTCGCCGGACAGCACTTGCAGCTGAAATCCGGTCTCCAGTTCGACTCGTCGACGAAAGGCCTCGCCGTCGGCGGCCTCTCGCACCGCCGCGGTGGCCGCCGCATAGACGATGCGTGGGCGGCTTGAATCGATCAGCGCGCGGAACCGGGCCAGCGCGAGCAGGGCGGCGTTCACGCCCTCGGGGGAAAGTCGGCCCGTCCGGCCGAGGTCACGCCCCAGCCCGGCCAGAATCTTTTCGTTGAACACGCTCCAGATGGCGCGTCCGTCGATACGGTACAGCACCAGGCGTACCGAGTTGCTGCCGACGTCGATGACAGCCGCATCGCTGTGGCTTGGTCTATTTTCGGGGACCGACATGCTTGAAAGCCCGGGGCAGGTCCTTGACCTTGTGGCCCCGCCCCGAAAGGGAAGGGTTGTTCATGAAATACTCATGGGCCGAGAAGGCCCCTTTGGCGTTCCACCGCGGGCTGCGGTGGTAGATCCCGTCTGCGTCGAGAAGCCAGCTTTGAGCCTCGTCGTTGAGATTCGCCACCATGATCTGCTGCAACACCTGTTGGTGGACCGTCGGGTTTTCCACAGGGGCCATCGCCTCAACCCGCCGGTCGAGATTCCGCTGCATCCAGTCCGCCGAGGAGATGAAAAGTTTGGCCTCCAGCGACGGCATCGGCTTGCCGTTCGCGAAGGCCATAATACGCGAATGCTCGAGGAAGCGGCCGATGATGCTCTTGACGCGGATGTTGTCCGACAGGCCCGCAATTCCTGGTCGCAGGCAGCAGATCCCACGGACGATCAGGTCAATGGAGACCCCGGCTTGGCTGGCGTCATAGAGCGCGTCGATGATCTCCGGATGCACGAGCGCATTCATTTTCGCCCAGATCGCGGCGGGGAGGCCGGCGCGGGCGTTTGCCGCCTCATGATGGATCAGCCGGAGCAGATCATCCTTGAGGGTGATCGGAGAGTAGGACAGTTTCTCCAGGCCCTCAGGTTGAGCATACCCCGTTATGTAATTGAAGAGACGGCCAGAATCGCGTCCCATCGCAGGATCGGCCGTGAACAGTGACAGGTCTGTGTAAATCTTGGCCGTGACCGGATGATAGTTGCCGGTGCCGTAGTGACAGTAGGTGCGCAGTCCATCGCCTTCGCGGCGAACCACGAGCGAGAGCTTGGCGTGGGTCTTATATTCCATGAAGCCGAAGACGACGTAGACGCCGGCCCGTTCCATATCCCGCGCCCATTTGAGATTGGCCTCCTCGTCGAACCGCGCCTTGATCTCCACAAGGGCCGTGACGTTCTTGCCGCTCTCGGCCGCCTCGATCAGGGCCGCGACGATTGGGCTTTCCTTCGAGGTTCTGTAGAGAGTCTGCTTGATCGCCAGGACGTTCGGGTCGCGCGCGGCCTGCAGCAGGAACTGAACGACCGCGTCGAAACTCTCGAACGGGTGATGGACGAGAATGTCCTTCTCGCGGATCGCCGCGAAGCAGTCGCCGCCGTGGTCACGGATCCGTTCGGGAAAGCGGGGCGTGAAGGTCTTGAACTTCAGTTCCGGACGATCGGCGGGGATCAACTGGTTCATCTCGGCCAGGCCGAGCTTGCCGTCCACGACGACCACGTCCTGGGGGTCGGCCGCCAAACCGTCCAGGATGAAGGCGCGCAAATCCTCCGGCATGGAGTGCTCGACCTTGACGCGCACCACCAGCCCGAGACGCCGGCGCTTCAGACGCGCTTCGAACTCCCGAACCAGGTCTTCGGCTTCTTCCTCGATCTCCACATCCGAGTCGCGGATCAGACGGAAGAGACCGCGCCCGAGGACCGCGCAGCCGGGAAACAGCTTGTCCAGGAACAGGATGAGGAAACTCTCAAGCGCCACGAACCGTCGCTGCGCCTGGCGGCGGCCCCGCTTGGCCGGCGGTAGTTCCCAGAACCGCGCCACCTGAGTGGGGACGGGGACGAGAGCGTAGAACTCGGTGTTGTCCGACAACCGGTGCAATTTCAGCGCAAGCGAGAAGCCCAGATTCGGAATGAATGGGAACGGGTGGGCCGGATCGATCGCAAGCGGCGTCAGCACCGGGAAGATGCTGTTGAGGAAGATGATCTCGGCGGCCGCGCGATCTGCGCCTGTCACGTCCTTGGCGTCCAGCAGCAGCAGGCCCTCGTCGGCCATCTCCGCCCGAAGTTCGACCCAGATACGCTGCTGCGTGTCCATCAGCCGGTTCGCCTTGCTGTCCACGGCGACAAGCTGCTCGGAGGGCGACAGGCCGTCCTGGCTGAGCACGCGAACGCCTTCCCGAACCTGGCCCTTAAGGCCCGCGACCCGGACCATGTAGAACTCGTCGAGATTGTTGGCCGAGATTGACAGGAAGCGAAGGCGTTCCAGCAGCGGATGTCGCGGGTTGGTGGCCTCCTCAAGCACGAGGGCGTTGAAGGCCAGCCACGACAACTCCCGATTTAGAAATCGCTTCGGCGACGCCGCAAGCGCATGCGGGCCCTTCTCGGCCGGGGCCGCCAGGCTGGCTTGGCCCACGTCAACCGTCGGAGTCACTTGCGTCGCTGTCGGAAGGTCCGCGGCTTCCGTGGAAGACGATGTGTCCGGCGGCATGGGCGATCTCGTCTTCCTCGACCGAAGGGTGGGCGATAGGCGGGTTCACGTTCGGACAGCTTACCGGGCCTTGTGGCGCCCGGCATGACCTGCCGCAAGTCTCACGGGAAAAGATCGCCGGTACGCTCGCCCAACTCCAGAATTTCGCGCGCCAAGGCGCGATTGATGCTCCGACGGGCCGCGTCCGCGGCCAGATCGAGCCTGTCGACGAGCTCCGCGGCGGCGGGCGCTGATCGTTCCATCCGTCGCAGCAGATAGGCGAGGAGGTCAGGGTCCGGCCGGATGTGGCGGTCGCGAAACAGATTTCGCAGCACACCCTCAAGCACGTCGTCGTCGGGCGGCGCCATGTCCACCGTGTAGAGGGCGTTGAGGCGTGACTTCAGATCGGGCAGCGTCGTCTTCCACGACCGCGGCGGCGCCCGGGCCGTGAGGAGCAAGGCATCGCCCGCGACGGCCCGATTTATCAGATTGAACAGAGCCTCGCCGCCTTCGACCCGGTCGGCGTCTTCGAGCAGAACCGGCCCAGGCGGCACGCCGCCAGATTGGCTCATCATACCGCGCGAGATGATCGCCGCCTCCGTCGCCGCCGCCCAGGCCCGGGCGAGGTGAGTCTTTCCGCACCCCTCAGGTCCCACCAGGACCAGACAGCCGCCGGGCCATTTGCGCCAGTCATCCATGGCGTCGACCGCTTCGCGGTTCCGCTCCGACACAACGAAGCTGGCGCGGTCGAAACTCGGCTCCCGCTGCAAAGGGAGCCGAAGCTGGGTGTCCGGGCCGGAGTAGGGGGGATCGTCGGTCACAGCCCAACCTAGCCTCGAAACCGCCGGGAGGGAATCGGCCGCACGCTTCACGGATGCAATGCCTGCGGAGCGTGGGTAGGATCGTCAAAACCCTTGGGAGGAAATGGAATGACGAAACCTGAATCGGTCGGCATGTCGTCCGAGCGCCTGGCGACCCTGGATCGGGTCATGGCCCAGCGCTACGTGGATGGCGGCTACCTGCCCGGCCTGCTGACCCAGGTCTATCGAAAGGGTAAACTGGTCCATACCGGCATGGCCGGTCACATGGACTTGGCGCGCGGTAAGGCCATGCGCGAAGACGCGATTTTCCGCATCTATTCCATGACCAAGCCGATCACGTCGGTGGCGCTGATGATGCTGGTGGAGGAAGGCCTGCTCGGGCTCGACGACGCGGTCCACACCCACATCCCCTCCTGGAAAAATCTCGGCGTCTACGCCAGCGGCGTCGCTACCCTGGTGCCCGGGCAGCCCCAGCAGTTTCTGACCACACCACCCGACCGTCCGATGAAGGTCGTCGATCTTGTTACCCACACCGCGGGTCTTACGTATGGTTTCCTGATGCGCACGACCGTGGATGCGGCCTATCGCAAGTTGAAGGTCAACGATTTCCAGACCCCGGGCGGTCTGGACACCATGATCGAACAGCTCTCCACGATGCCCCTGGAGTTCTCTCCCGGGACGGCCTGGAACTATTCGGTGTCCATCGATGTCATGGGCTACCTGGTGCAGAAGCTGTCGGGGTTGAGTTTCGGCGAGTTTCTCCGGACCCGCCTGTTCGAGCCGCTGGGCATGCACGATACGGCCTTCTCCTGTCCGCCTGAGAAGATCGAGCGTTTCTCATCCTGCTACTATCCCGGGGCCGATGGGCGACTGAAACTGCAGGACGACGCTCAGAAGAGCACCTATGCCGTTCCGCCGCAGCTGGAGTCGGGTGGGGGGGGACTGGTCTCCACGGCGCATGACTACATGCGTTTCTGCCGCATGATGCTCCATGGCGGGGCCCTGGACGGCGTTCGCATTCTGAGCCCCAAAACCGTGGCTCTGTTCAGCCTCAACCATTTGGATGGCGGCCGGGAACTGGCGGAGATGGCGCCAGCGGGAGCCTTCAGCGAGTCGGGCTACAGTGGCATCGGCTTTTCCATCGGCTGCGGCGTGAACGTCGATGTCGCCCGGACCCGCCTGCCCGGCACGGTGGGGGAATATTTCTGGGGCGGCGCCGCCTCCACGGCGTTCTGGATCGATCCCAAGGAAGAGCTGGCGGTGGTGTTCATGACCCAGGTGATGGGAACGGATGCGCGGCTCACACTGCGGCGGGATCTCCGGACTCTGGTCTACTCGGCGATCACCGAAAGTTACGCCTGATCCGGCGTGGGGTCTTTGGGAGGGACGGGTTGCTCTCGTCCCGCTTTGACCTTAGGGCCCGCGCATGCTCGAGGATTTGATCGCCAATAACCGCCGGTGGGCCGAGCGCAAGATCGCGGCGGACCCTGGCTTCTTCAAGCGGCTGGAAGGCCAACAGAGCCCTGACTATCTGTGGATTGGCTGTTCGGACAGCCGCGTGCCGGCCAACGAGATCGTCGGGCTCGACCCGGGCGAATTGTTCGTACACCGCAACGTGGCCAACCTCGCCCCGCCGCAGGATGCGAACTACCTGTCGGTCCTGCAGTTCGCCGTGGATGTCCTCCAGGTGAAGCACATCCTGGTCGTGGGTCATTACGGCTGCGGCGGCGTTGCCGCAGCCGTGGATGGTAGGCGTCGCGGGCTGGTCGATCACTGGCTTCATCCCATTCGGGAGGTCTCCCACGATCACAAGGCCGAACTCGATGGCCTGTGCGACGATGCGGCGAGGCTGGACCGGCTGTGTGAGCTCAATGTGATCCGTCAGGTTCGCAACGTGGCGTCGGATGTGTTCGTGACAGACGCTTGGGCTCGTGGTCAGAGCATCAAGGTGCACGGCTGGGTCTATTCCATCGCCAACGGGCTCGTGACCGACCTCGGCGTGACCGTTTCCGGGTGCGAATAGACCGTATTTTCCGCCCAGACCGGGCTATATGGAACCTGCATGCCAAGGCTCGCCAGTGTCATCGATCCGGCTTCCGAACGGTTCCTGAGAAACCGTGAGCTCAACCTCGCCCTCGTCGACGATCTGCGAGGGCGGGTCGCCCAGGCCGCGCTCGGCGGACCCGAGGCGGCGCGACAACGCCATGCGGCCCGTGGCAAGCTGCTCCCGCGACAGCGTGTTGAGCGCCTATTGGATCCCGGGACACCCTTCCTGGAGATCGGTCAGCTGGCCGCCTGCGATCTCTATGATGGCGAAGCGCCGGGCGCGGGCCTGATCACAGGCGTCGGCCGCGTCAGCGGTCGCGAAACCCTCATCATCGCCAATGATGCGACCGTGAAGGGCGGCGCCTATTTCCCCGTAACCGTCAAGAAGCACCTGCGGGCGCAGGAAGTCGCCCTGCAGAACCGGCTGCCTTGCGTGTATCTCGTGGACAGCGGCGGGGCCAACCTACCGCATCAGGCCGAGGTCTTTCCGGATCGCGAGCACTTCGGCCGCATCTTCTACAATCAGGCCCGCATGAGCGCCGAGGGCATCGCCCAGATCGCGTGCGTGATGGGCTCCTGCACCGCCGGGGGCGCCTATGTGCCCGCCATGAGCGACGAGACCGTGATCGTGCGCGGGCAGGGGACGATTTTCCTTGGCGGGCCACCGCTGGTGAAGGCCGCCACCGGCGAAGTGATCAGCGCCGAGGAACTCGGTGGCGCAGACACGCATGGTCGCCGAAGTGGCGTGGTCGACCACGTGGCCGTGGACGACGACCACGCTCTTGATATCGTCCGCAACATCGTCGCGGGACTGAATAGCGAACGGCCCAACACGGTCGTTCGCTATGCCCCCGAGGCGCCCGCGTACGACCCTGCGGAGCTCTACGGCATCGTCCCTGACGATGTTCGCGCGCCCTACGATGTGAGGGAGGTCATCGCCCGGATTGTCGATGGTTCGCGGTTCGACGAGTTCAAAGCGCTCTACGGGACAACCCTGGTCACAGGTTTCGCGCGCATCTGGGGCTATCCGGTGGCCATCCTGGCCAACAATGGCGTGCTGTTCTCGGAGAGCGCGCTGAAGGGCGCCCACTTCATTGAACTGGCCTGCAAGCGCAACATTCCGCTCATTTTTCTGCAGAACATCTCCGGCTTCATGGTCGGCGGGCGATACGAAGCCGGCGGCATCGCCAAGGACGGGGCGAAGCTGGTGACCGCCGTGGCCTGCGCCGAGGTCCCCAAACTCACGGTGATCATCGGTGGTTCGTTCGGGGCCGGGAACTATGGGATGTGCGGTCGCGCCTACAGCCCCCGGTTCCTGTTCACCTGGCCCAACAGCCGCATCAGCGTGATGGGTGGAGAGCAGGCGGCAAGCGTGCTGGCGACGATCCGGCGGGACGGCTTGGACGCCCGCGGAGAGAGCTGGCCTGCTGAGGCTGAAGAGGCGTTCAAGGCGCCAATCCGCGCCCGCTATGAGGACGAGGGCAGCCCTTACTTCGCGACGTCCCGCCTTTGGGACGATGGAATCATCGATCCCTGTCAAACCCGCGACGTGTTGGGTCTCTCACTCGGCGCGGCCCTTAACGCGCCCATACCGCCGACCCGCTTCGGCATCTTCCGAATGTAGTCAGCCAGAACCTGGAACCCTGACATGCCAAACCCCATCGCCGATCCTCTGGTTGTAGGCGTCGACACTGACAGCCGGTCCCGCCTGGTGCTGATCGAGGCCACGGCCGACGGTGTCGCCACGGTCACGATCAATCGCGCCAATCGACGCAATGCTTTCAACGCCGAGGTCATCGCGGCCTTGAAGGAGGCGTTCGAGACCCTGGAAGGGGCCGACGGCGTCAGAGCGATCTTTCTGCGAGGCGCGGGCGGAACGTTCTCCGCCGGCGCAGACCTCGAATGGATGCGGGATGCGGCCGACCACAGTGAGGCCGACAATCGTGAAGACGCCATGGATATGGCGCGGATGCTCAAGCATCTGCACGACCTGCCGATGCTCACCGTGGCGCTGGTCGAAGGATCCGCGTTCGGCGGCGGCGCAGGCCTGGCGGCGGCGTGCGACATGGCCATAGCCACGGCCGACGCGCGGTTCTGCTTCTCTGAAGTCAAACTTGGCTTGGTCGCGGCCACGATCAGTCCCTATGTCGTCGCCGCCATCGGTTCGCGTCGCGCGCGGGGTCTGTTCGCACTGGGCAATGTGTTCGGGGCCGACGAGGCTGAACGCTATGGTCTGGTGGACAGCGTCGTCGCCGATGAGGCGGCTCTCCTGGCCGCGCGCGACGCCATCGCATCCGAGGCGCACGCCTGTGCGCCTGGCGCGGTGGGCGAATCGAAGCGGCTTGTGGCGCACGTGGCCGGACGGGCGATCGATCATGGTCTCCTGACCGACACCGCCCACTGGATAGCTCGAATCCGGGTGAGTCCGGAGGGGCAGGAGGGCGTGCGCGCATTTCTCGCGCGGCGACGCCCGAGCTGGATGGACTGATCGTGCTCGCTGGCAGGGCCGCGTCGAGGCGCCCATGATCGGATCGGTGCTCATCGCTAACCGGGGTGAGATTGCCCGTCGCATTATCCGGACGGCGCGACGGCTCGGCGTGCGGACAATAGCCGTCTACTCTGACGCCGACAGCGACTCGGCTCATGTGCGCGAAGCAGACCAAGCCGTCGCCATCGGGCCCGCGCCGGCCCGTGAAAGCTATCTCTCTATTCCGGCGATTCTCGCCGCGGCGGAGGCCACAGGCGCCGAGGCGATTCACCCCGGTTATGGATTTCTGTCTGAAAATGCAGGCTTCGCCGAGGCCGTACTTGCGGCCGGCCGAGTCTGGGTTGGGCCGCCGCCGGGCGCCATCCGCGCGATGGGTCTGAAGGACGCCGCGAAGCGCCTCATGGCCGAGGCCGGCGTTCCGGTGACGCCCGGATATCTCGGCGATGACCAGTCCGAGGCGGTCCTCGCCAGCGAGGCCGCTGAAATTGGGTGGCCGGTGCTGATCAAGGCCGTTGCCGGCGGCGGCGGCAAGGGAATGCGGTCGGTTCATGCGGCGGAGGAATTCGCCGACGCCCTGGCCGGTTGCCGGCGGGAGGCGGCGTCGGCCTTTGGTGATGACCGCGTGCTGTTGGAGAAACTGATAGAGACGCCGCGGCATATTGAGGTCCAGATTTTCGCCGATTCCCAGGGCGGCGTGGTGCACCTGTTCGAGCGGGACTGCTCCCTCCAGCGCCGCCACCAAAAGGTGATCGAGGAAGCGCCGGCTCCCGGCATGGATGATGAGACGCGCCGCGCGCTGTGCGATGCGGCCGTGCGCGCCGCGCGGGCGGTCGACTATGTCGGCGCGGGCACCGTGGAGTTCATCGCTGACGGCACCGAAGGCCTCAGGCCGGACCGGGTCTGGTTCATGGAAATGAACACACGGCTACAGGTGGAGCATCCTGTCACCGAGGCCATTACTGGCCAGGATCTTGTGGAGTGGCAACTGCGCGTGGCCTCCGGGGAGCCCTTGCCGCTGGACCAGGCTTCTATCCAAATGACCGGACACGCCATGGAGGCCAGGCTCTATGCTGAGGACCCTGATCATGGGTTCCTCCCGTCCATAGGACCGCTAACCCACCTGAGCTTGCCCGAAGGCGTGCGGGTGGACTCTGGCGTGGAGCAAGGCGACGAGATCGGTCCCTACTACGATCCGATGATCGCCAAGCTGATCGTTCACGAGCCCACGCGGGCGTCCGCTGCGGCGCGGCTGGCGGTCGCGGCTGCCGCGGTGGAGTGTTGGCCGGTGAAAACGAATGCGGCGTTTCTGGCGAAGTGCGCCGGCGACGCCGATTTCATCGCCGGCCGGGTCGATACGGGCTTCATCGGGCAGCGTATCAAGGAACTGATCGCGCAGGACCCGCTGACTCTAAATGGCGGTGAGGCGAGGGGCCTGGTCGAACGCAGTGCGCCGTCGGAGGAGCCGGGGCCGCTCTCGCCGTGGAGCGCCGGGGGAGGCGCGACGGGTTTCCGGCTCAACGGTCCGCCCGCGGCGCGGGCTTGGATCTATGCCGACGGCGTTCCCCTTGAGACCGCTCTCGATTTCGGGGTGAGTCCTCGCGGACTGGCGCTTTCGGACGGTGACACCATCGCGTTTGACCGGGGCCGGGCGGTTCGTCTCACGCTTACGCGCCGTGCCTCAGCCGCCAGCGGCGGAACCCTGATGGACGGCGGCGTCAGGACGCCCATGCCGGGCAAGATCGTCTCCGTGCAGGTTGGCGTTGGCGACCACGTATCGTCTGGACAGACTCTGGTCGTGCTGGAAGCGATGAAGATGGAACACGCGCTGGCGGCGCCGGCGGCCGGTCGGGTCGCGGCGGTGCGGGTCGCGGTTGGTGATCAGGTGACCGAGGGGTTGGTGGCCGTGCGTCTCGAGGCGCTGGACTAGCCGACACGCGACATGTTGCACATGATCAAGCTCTGTGTGGGCTGCGACACGGTCGAGGAGCTCATGGCCTGGCGGGCTGACACGCGCGTCGCCGACGCGCCCTGGATACTGCGGACCCGTCAGACACCGAAGCGCTCCGATGACTTGCGCGACGGTGGCTCGCTGTTTCGCGTCTACAAGGGTTTCATTCTGTCGCGGCAACGGATTCTCGATGTGCAGGCTGTTGGCGAGGGGCCGGCGCGCCGTTGCGAGGTTGAGCTGGACGAACGGGTCGTTCTGGTTGCGCCGACCCCACGTCGCGCGTTTCAGGGCTGGCGCTACCTGGACCCTTCCGATGCGCCGCCTGATCTGTCTGCCGGTCTTGCCGAAGGTGAAATGCCGGCTGATCTCGCGCGCCGGCTGAGGGAAATCGGGGCCTGGTAGGTTGCGCGAGGGGCATCGGCGCCGCATGGACGTGGCCGCTGGCGCTGTTGAGCGGTACGGCAAAGCAGCGGAATTCTCAAAGTGGGGGTCGCTTGTCAAAGGCGCGCATTATCGTCGTCGGCAATGAAAAGGGCGGCGCGGGGAAGTCGACGATCGCCGTTCATTTGATCACCGCGCTTTTGCACGAGGGTGCGCACATCGGTGTGGTGGATCTGGATATCCGGCAGCAGTCCACCGGGCACTTCTTTGCCAACCGCAAGGCCTGGACCGCGGCCCAGGGCACGCCGCTTCCCGAACCTGCAATAATGACGGCCGCCGAGCCCGCCGCCCTTGAGGAGGCGCTGGGCCAGGAGTGCGATTTCGTGGTGATCGACACCCCAGGCGCCGACACCGAGCTCTCCCGTTTGGCGCATCAGGCCGCCGATCTTGTCGTCACGCCGATGAACGACAGCTTCGTCGATTTCGACATGCTCGGCGTCGTCGATCCGGTAACCTTGGCCGTGATCCGCCCAAGCCTCTATGCGGAAACGGTCTGGGAAGCGCGCAAGCGCCGTGCAGCGCAGAGGGGGACTTCAATCGACTGGGTCGTCCTGCGAAATCGCCTAGCGTCCGTGGAGGCCCGAAATCGGAAACGTGTCGACGACCGGCTTCTGGCCTTGGCCCGACGGGCGGGGTTTCGGCCTGTTGTGGGACTCCGCGATCGGGTGATCTACCGCGAACTGTTTCCGTTCGGCTTAACCGTCAGTGACCTGTCCTCAACGGTCCGGCCCGTCCAGGTCGCGCTGGCGCATGTCGCCGCGCGCCAGGAACTCCGTGTTTTGATGAATGACCTCGGACTGGTTCAGGATTCAACGGGGAGCTAAGTAAGGCTGATGATGCTGCTCGTGGCGGCGGCGATCGCTCTGCTGGGACTGCTCGTCTGGATGGGACGTCGACCAGCGCAGGGGCGGAGTCTCGGCCGCCTGCTTTCGGGTCTGTCTTCCGTCCTGCTTGCGGCCGCGGCTGTCTACATCGCCCTTCGTGGCGAATGGATCGTCAGCCTTGTATGCGTGGGGCTGGCGATGTGGATGGGTCGAAATACGGCCGTGGACCGGCCGGAGTCTGTCGACATGTCGAGGCCGAAGCTCACTGACCGCGAAGCCCGCGACATTCTCGGTGTGGGTGAGGATGCAGGGAGGTTGGAGATCACCGCCGCCTATCGCCGCCTGATGACGCGGGCGCATCCCGACCATGGCGGATCGACAGGCCTTGCCGCTCAACTCAATGCGGCGAGGGACCGGCTCCTGAAGCCGCCGCCCCGCTGAGCGGAGCCGCGTCAAAGTCCAGGATCAGGCGCGGTCGCCGGCCAGGCAGGGAATTCCGCGAGTGCGCACGGCGGAGCAGGCTTCCTTGGCTTGAGCCTGCGTAAGGCCCTGGAAGCGTGCGCGGTAGGCCTTGCGCCCGCCGTCGACCTGTCCTTCGGCGTTTTCCAGCACCGAGGCAAAGCGTTTGGAAACTGATTCGATTTGGGCGTGGGCGGCCTGACGGCTCCGGAACTGACCCACCTGCACCCACCAGGCGCGCGATTCGCGGAGTTGAGCGGTCTTGGGCATCGCGCTCGAAACCGTGAGGCTGCCGGGGTGGATCGTCGTCCGCGTCAGAACGACATCGATGGGATCGCCTTCGGCGTCGCGGCGGGCGAAGGCGCGGCCGGCGACGGCGCCTCGGCCGTTCTCAAAATAGCTCTGGGTCGCCAGAATCCGTTCTCCACGGTCGCGACGGTCCTCGATGTCGAAGCCAGTCAGCAGCAATCCCTCGACATTGGCGTTCCGCACCGACCCGGAGGAGCTGCCCATCACGACGGCGATAAGGCGGTGGCCGTTCCGCATAGCGGAGGCGGCGAGATTGAAGCCTGCGGCGTTGGTGAATCCGGTCTTCAGCCCATCGACCCCCGGCATTTTCCCGAGCAGGTGGTTGGTGTTGTACATCGTCCGGCCGCGATAGGTAAATTCCTCCTGGCTGAAGAAATTGTAGTACTGCGGGTAATCTCTGAGCACGGCCCGCGCGAGAACCGCAAGGTCATGTGCGCTAGAGATCTGACGATTGTCCGGCAGGCCGTTCGGGTTAACGTAGCGCGTGTTCGTCATACCGAGCTGTTGCGCCTTCAGGGTCATCAACTCCGCGAAATGAGAAGATGTCCCGCCGATTTTTTCGGCCACCGCCATGGCCATGTCGTTCGCCGAGTGTACCGCCATGGCGTGGAGAGCGTTCTCAACGGTGATCGTTTCGCCTGCGCGAAGGCCGAGCTTCGTCGCCGGTTGCGCGGCGGCAAGCGGTGAGACGACGATCGAGTCCGTCAGATGGAGCCGGCCCGAGGCGAGCGCCTCAAAGGCCAGGTACATGGTCATCACCTTGGTAACGGAAGCCGGATAGCGCGGGCTGTCTGCCCGTTCCGAATAGAGAATCTCACCTGAACGGGCATCCATCACGATCGCCGTGGACTTGGGCTCACCGCCGGTGATGTTGCTGATCAGGGTGCGGACATGGCCCCGGGACGCATGAACCCGCCCGTGACCATGCCGGTGGCCATGGGCCGTCGCGGCGAGTGGAGAGAGGACGAGGCCGACCAAGGTGAGGGCCCCGATGGCGTTGCGGGTGAGGCGACGTGCGGGACTTTGCATGGGCGTGCTCCGAGGACGGGCGGTGCGGGCGACCCGTCAGGGCCGCCGTCGGCTGAGGCGCACTCTGCGTCTAGCGTTGTTTCGCGAAAGTAAACAAGTGCGAAGGTCGTCGCACCCTGTGTCGTTTTTGTCGCGCCCACTGCCATGCTGCATCGCACAATCTATTTTGACTTTTGCAGTGCAGCATGAAATAGGAGGCAATCGCGCCGGTCGGAGGTCCGTCGGGCGCACGCGTACCCGTGACTAGTTACGTCAGTCCCCGTCCCAATCCTCCAGGAGATTCCATGCCCGCAAAGACCGAGACCGCGAAAACCGCCTACGATTTCTTCTTCGCCGGCAACCATGCCTTCAAAGACAGCATGGAAAAGACCATGACCGCCATGGCGGAGATGAACGCGCACTCCAAGAAGAACCTTGAGGCTTTCGTCGCGTCCGCCACTGCCGCCGCCAAGGGTGCGGAAACGGTCGGCACGCGCGCGATGGCCTTTTCCAAGAAGTCGATGGAGAGCCAGGTTGCGGCCGCCAAGGCCTTGACCTCCGCCAAGAGCATCCAGGAAGCTGTTGAGCTTCAGACGGGCTTCGCCAAGGCGGCTATGGAGACCTATATCGCTGAAATGACCGAGTTGTCCTCGATCGCTTCGACGTCGGTGAAGGACGCCATGGCTCCGATCAGTGAGCGCGTGACCGCGATGGTCGAGCGCATTTCGACGCCCGTCTAGGACGTCAACGCCGGGCGTTAGGTCCGGACGTCGACTGAAATACAAGGCCCGGCCAGACATCGTCTGTCCGGGCCTTTTTTCATTTCGCTCCTATCGGGCGGAAGCCATCGACGCAGCTTTCGCCGAGCGCGTCGACGCGTTAAACCCGAAGCATGACGAGCCCTGACTCCCGCCTTGCGGCCCTGAATATCGTTCTACCGACGCCGGTGGCGCCGGTGGCTAACTACACGCCCTTCGTTCGGGTCGGCGACCTTGTCCATATTTCGGGCCAGGTGTCGGTAGACGCCTCGGGAGGTGTACGTGGCGTCGTTGGCGAAGATGTCGATCTGGAGAAAGCGGTGGCGGCAGCCCGGCTCTGCGGCCTCAATCTCGTCGCGCAGATGAAGGCGGCGTGTGAAGGTGATCTCGGGAGGGTTCGACGCATCGTCAAGCTTGGCGGGTTCGTGCAGGCCGGGCCGACGTTTTTCGATATCCCCAAGGTCGTTAATGGGGCGTCTGACCTGATGGTGGACGTGTTCGGCGACATCGGCCGGCACGCCCGTTCCGCCGTCGGGGTTTATCGGCTGCCCCTGAATTTTGCCGTTGAAGTCGACGCGATCATCGAGGCGGCATGAAGGACATATTCGGCGAATCCTGGGAGCGGTTGTTCGGGCCCGCCATCGCGCATCGCGGTCTTTGGTCTCCCGACGGCCCGCCGGAAAACTCGTTGGGCGCGTTCCAGGCTGCCTGCACGGCAGGCTACGATATTGAACTGGATGTGCAGCTGTCCGCGGACGGCGAAGCCATGGTGTTCCACGATTCTCAACTGAAGCGGATGACGGGCCTGGAAGGGCGGATCTCTGACCACACGGCCAGTGATCTTCGCCAACTGCGCCTTAAGGGGACGGACGAAACGATCCCGACCCTGGCTGAAGCGCTGACCGAGGTCGGTCGCCGGGCGATGGTGCATATCGAGATCAAGATTCCCTATGGCGAAGTCGGGCCTCTCGAACGCAGGGTGCACGATGTTCTGATTGATCACAGCGGGCCGACCTGCGTGATCGGTTTCAATCCCTATTCCCACGCCTGGTTCGCCGATCACCACCCTAAGATTTTGCGGGGACTGGACAGCTACAGCTACAACGGACCCGACGCGCGGCACCTCGCTCCGGATGTCCGAAAGCGATACGCCCAGCTCGGCCACGTCGCTATCGCCAAACCTCATTTCCTGGCCCTCAGCCTCGATATGTTGCCGAGCGCCAAGGCGGATGGGTTTCGCAACGCCGGCATGCCGGTGATCGCGTGGACGGTCCGTGCGCCCGAGCAATGGGACGCGGTAAAGGATCACTGCGACAACCTGATCTTCGAGGGCTATCTGGCGTGACAGGCCTGAAGGCCACTGTCACTGTTCATCGCAGGATCGCCGAGATCGGCCGCGAGGCCTGGGACGCCTGCGCCGCCAACCCCGTTCACGGCGGTAACCCGTTCATCGCGTATGACTTCCTAAATGGACTGGAGGAGTCAGGCTGCGCGATCGAACGTACGGGATGGGGACCGCAGCACCTTTCCGTCACGGACGGAGATGGACGCGTCGCCGCCGTTATGCCGCTGTATCTGAAGTCCCATAGCCAGGGCGAATATATCTTCGATCACGCCTGGGCTGACGCCTATGAGCGGGCGGGGGGGCGTTACTACCCCAAGCTCGTCGGCGCATCGCCGTTTTCTCCGGTCACCGGACCGCGCCTGATTGTGCGTCACGGCGTGGAGTCGTCCACCGCGATGGGGCTGTTGACAGACGCAGCCCTGACCGTCTGCGAGCGGTTCGGCGCCTCAACGCTTGGGATCAACTTCCCAACCGAGGATGAGTGGCGGTTCCTGGGTGGACGCGGACTGCTGCTGCGTCAGAACCAGCAATACCACTGGCTGAACGCCGGCTACGATGGATTCGACGCCTTTCTGGGCGCGCTGTCCTCTGGGCGGCGAAAGACGATACGCCGGGAGCGACGCGACGCGGCCGCTGGACTCGAGATCGTCCGGCTCACCGGCGCCGATCTCACCGAGGAGCACTGGGACGCGTTCTTCGCGTTCTACATGGACACCGGCTCGCGGAAGTGGGGGCAACCCTATCTCAATCGCCAATTCTTCTCACTGCTTGGCGCACGGATGGCCGATCGGGTGCTGCTTGTCATGGCGCGGCGCGGCGGGCGCTGGATCGCCGGCGCTTTGAATCTGATCGGCGACGATTGTCTCTATGGTCGTAACTGGGGCTGCCTCGAAGACGTGCCGTTTCTGCACTTCGAGCTGTGCTACTATCAAGCCATTGATTTCGCGATCGAGCGTCAATTGGCTCGCGTCGAGGCGGGTGCGCAGGGGCAACACAAGATCGCCCGCGGCTACCTGCCCACCGCAGTCTATTCCGCGCATCACATCGCCGATCCCGCCCTTCGCGGGCCGGTGGCCCGTTTCCTTGAGCAGGAACGCGCGGCCGTGCAGGGCGAGATGGACTGGCTGGCCGAGGAGTATTCGCCGTTCCGCCAGTCCGTCGGCTGACGACGCCGCCTCAGGCGCCTTCCCAGGCGGCCCGCAGAACGGCTTTCAACTCATCATCAATATCGCCCGCCGACTGCAGTGTCGTGCGACTGCCCAGTCGCTCGGACCAGGATTCCGAGCCGCGGGGAGCCAGGCGGGGGAGGGCGTCTGGCAGGGCCGCTACGCCGAGCATGGCCTTCCCGTCTTTCAGGGGACGAAGCGCCGCGAACTGGACCCGTTTCGACCAGGCGGCAAAACCTCGCCGCGTGGTCTGAATGACTCCCTCGTAAGTCCTCAATTCCGCATCAACCGCCTCCAGGATTGCGCCTGCGGCGGGGTCCACCCAGAGTGCGGCCTTCAGATCGTCGGGCTTGCTCCAGCCCATGCTGGAGGGGAATGCGGCGTCGAGCACCTGTGAGGCGCGGTTCTGCAGGAGGCCGTGGTGTTCCTTGAACCACGCCAGACGTTTGCGGTGGGCGGTTTCCGGGCACGTGTGGGCGATGGCGACCCACTCGGCTATCGTGCGGCCGGTGTCGCGCTCAAGGCCCTCGCGCACCGAGGCGAACCACTTGCGCTGGCGCTCGGTCATGTCTGCGTCGATCATGGCGCCCCCGCGCGGCGTTTGTTAGGACGACACCCTACCATGAAAGGGTCCCTCGCATGAGCCTCGACGGCGTCTACGATTCCCAGAATATCTTTGCCAAGATCGTCCGTGGGGAGGCGCCGGCGGTGCGCCTCTGCGAGGATGCCGATACCTTGGCCTTCATGGACGTGTTTCCGCAGTCACGCGGCCATGCCCTGGTGATCCATCGCCGTTCAACCGCGCGCAATCTTCTGGAAGCCGAACCGGAGACCCTCACCAGCGTCATGTCCATGACCCAGCGCGTGGCGCGGGCGGTGCGCCTGGCGCTCAACCCGGACGGGATCATGATCAGCCAGTTCAATGGCGCGCCGGCTGGCCAGACCGTCTTCCATCTTCACGTCCACATCATTCCGCGGTGGGCGGATCAGCCGCTCGGCCGTCACGGCGCGGGCATGGCCGATATTGAGGATCTGAAAGCGCTCGCGGCGCAAATATCGGCGCGTCTGCCGGCCTGATCGGGGCGACACCCTCCCGACTTTCGCCGGGAGGGAGCGCGGTCATTCAGCCAGAGCCGGTTCCTGGGCGTCGGACGAGTCCTTCGCGTCCGGGCGTTCGGGCGGAGCGGTCTTGGCGTCGAATTCGAAGTCGAGCTTGCCGTCGACCAGGATCACTTTCACATGACCGCCCTTTGCAAGGCGTCCGAACAGGATGTCGTCCGCGAGCGGACGCTTGATCTGTTCCTGGATGACCCGCCCGAGGGGGCGTGCGCCGTACAGTTCGTCGAAGCCGTTCTTTGCCAGCCAATCGAGGGCCTCGTCGGAGGTCTCGATCGTCACATGACGGTCGGCGAGTTGCGCCTCCAGTTGCAGGATGAACTTCTGTACGACCAACCGGATCACATCTGGCGTCAGCGGCTTGAACGCCACGATGGCGTCCAGGCGATTGCGGAATTCAGGTGTGAAGAGCTTCTTGATCGCCTCCTCGTCCTGGTTTTCCATCTTGCCGCGCCCGAAACCAATCGAGTTACGCTGCGAGTCGGAGGCCCCGGCGTTCGTTGTCATGATCAGGACGACGTTCCGGAAATCCACCTTCTTGCCGTTGGCGTCAGTCAGGGTGCCGTGATCCATGACCTGCAGAAGGATGTTGTAGACGTCCTGGTGAGCCTTTTCGATTTCGTCGAGCAGCACGACCGCATGGGGATGCTGGTCCACAGCGTCGGTCAGCAGGCCGCCTTGGTCGAAGCCGACGTAGCCGGGGGGCGCCCCGATCAGCCTGCTCACCGTATGTCGCTCCATGTACTCGCTCATGTCGAAGCGCAGGAGTTCGATGCCCAGCGTGAGCGCAAGTTGACGCACGGTTTCGGTCTTGCCTGTGCCGGTTGGCCCGGAGAACAGGTAGCTTCCGATTGGCTTGTTTGGCTCGCGCAGCCCGGCCCGGGCCATTTTCATGGCCGAGGCGAGCTGATGGATGGCGTCGTCTTGACCGAACACCGCGCCTTTGAGATCCGTCTCCAGTTGACGAAGCGATTCCGTATCTGACTTGGACACGGATTTCGGGGGGATGCGGGCGATCTTTGAGACCACCATCTCCACCTCTTTCAAGCCGATCACCTTCTTGCGGCGGCCTTCCGGCAGCAGCATCTGCGACGCCCCGGCTTCATCGATCACGTCGATCGCCTTGTCCGGCAGCTTGCGGTCGGTGATGTACTTGTCGGCCAGTTCCACAGCGGCGCGGATGGCTTCGGCCGTGTACTTCAGCTTGTGAAATTCCTCGTAGTAGGTCTTCAAACCTTTGAGGATTTTGACCGTGTCCTCAACCGAGGGTTCATTCACGTCGATCTTCTGAAAGCGCCGGACGAGGGCCCGATCCTTCTCGAAGTGCTGGCGGAACTCCTTGTAGGTCGTCGATCCCATGCACCGAAGGGTGCCAGACGCCAGAGCCGGCTTGAGCAGGTTCGAGGCGTCCATGGCGCCGCCACTGGTGGCGCCGGCCCCGATCACCGTGTGGATCTCGTCGATGAAGAGGATCGCGTTGTCGTGGTTCTCAAGTTCCTTGATGACCTGTTTGACCCTCTCTTCGAAGTCGCCGCGATAGCGCGTGCCCGCCAGAAGCGAGCCCATATCAAGGCTGAAGATGGTGGCCTTGGCCAGGACGTCGGGAACCTGATGGGTGACGATCTTTCGGGCAAGGCCCTCGGCGATCGCCGTTTTGCCGACGCCGGGGTCGCCCACCAGCAAGGGGTTGTTCTTCGTGCGACGGCACAGAATCTGAATGCACCGCTCGACCTCGTTGGTCCGGCCGATCAGGGGATCGACTTTGCCCTGCCGCGCCTTCTCGTTGAGGTTGATGCAATAGGCCTCAAGGGCTTCGCCGCCGGTCTTCACGGGCGGCTTTTCTTCGTCCTCGGCGGCGCCTTTGGTGGGGCGAACCTCTGAGGCGCCGGCCTTCTTGGCGATGCCGTGGGCAATGAAATTCACCGCGTCGTAGCGGGTCATTTCCTGCTGCTGGAGGAAGTAGGCCGCGTGGCTTTCACGCTCCGAAAAGATGGCCACCAGCACATTGGCGCCGGTCACATCATCGCGTCCGGACGATTGAACATGAATCACCGCGCGCTGGATGACCCGCTGGAACCCGGCGGTCGGCTTGGCGTCTTCGCCATCGTCGACCACGAGGGATTTCAGGTCATTGTCCACATATTGCGTCAGGCTTTGTTTCAGCGCCGCGAGGTCGACGTCGCACGCCTTCATCACCGCCGAGGCGTCCGTGTCGTCGAGCAGTGACAACAACAGATGTTCAAGGGTCGCGTACTCATGCTTTCGCTGGTTGGCGAAGGCGACGGCGCGGTGCAGAGACTCTTCCAGATTCCGGGAGAACGATGGCAATGAGGGCCTCTCAATCCTTTTCCATGGTACACTGCAGCGGGTGCTGATGACGTCTGGCCGTCTCGATAACTTGAGCGACCTTGGTCTCCGCCACTTCGTAGGTGAACACACCACACACACCGACACCGTTCTGGTGTACATGCAGCATAATTCTCAGCGCCGATTCACGTGATTTGTTGAAAAAACGTTCAAGGACGTATGTGACAAACTCCATTGGCGTGTAGTCATCATTCAGAATCAACACGCGATACATCGACGGCTTCTGGGTTTTCGTTTTCGGCTGGGTGACGACGGCCGTCCCCACGCCGATGGTCGAATTACCCTGTTGTTTGTCCGCCACGACAGCTTCTCCAATGCGGGGGCGAGCGCCCGCGATCCGATTAGATATGGAAACTTACGCCCAAGGGAAGGCCCCTTTCGTGGCGCCGGAGCGCTAAGGCGTGAAAGTTCGCATTTCGGGCGGCTCTTTCGGTCCTTTCGGAACGGAATCCGGACTGCATGGGCGAGATCATGTCTTCAAGCTCCGGGCTCTGACCACCGCGCCGGTCCCAAAGCGGTCTCGAAGGTGGTCGACAGCGGTCTCCTCAGCCAGGGCGCGGGTTTCATCGGCCTCGAACAGTTCGCTCGCCGCCGTTTCGCTTGTCAGGTCAGCCAGACCGATACCGATCAGTCGATAGGCGGATCCGTGAATCTCGCGCTGCAGCAGGTCGCGTCCGATGGCGAACAGCGTGCGGGCGGTCTGCGTCGGCGCCTGGGCGGCGCGCCGGCGGGTGATGATCCTAAAATCCGCAGTTCGGAGCTTCAGCGTGACGGTGCGTCCCGAAATGCCCTCCCGGCGGGCTTGACGGGCCACGCGCTCGCACAAGGGCAGCAGGCGGGTTTCGAGGGGCTCAAGGTCCTTGAGGTCATCCTCGAACGTGGTCTCGGCGCTGATCGATTTGCGGGCCTGACTCGGATCCACGGCACGCTCGTCGCGCCCACGGGCAAGTTGCGCCAGGCGAAGGCCCGCGCCTCCATGGGACCGAGCCAGTTCCTTAGGGTCGGCCCGCGCGAGATCTCCGATGGTCGTGAGCCCGCGCTTCCGCAGGGTTTCCGCCATGACCGGTCCGACGCCGGGCAGAATCGATACGGGCCGGGGCGCCAGAAAGGCTTCGGCCTCCGCCGCGCCGATCACGCCGAATCCGCGAGGCTTGTCCAGTTCGGAGGCAATTTTGGCTAGGAATTTGTTGGGCGCGAGGCCCACCGAGACCGTGATGCCGACATCGCCTTCGATGTCCGACTGCAGCCGCGCCAGGGTCACCGCCGGCGGAGCGCCATGCAGCCGTTCCGTGCCGGTGAGATCCAGCCAGGCCTCGTCCAGCGACAGGGGCTGAACCAGGGGGGTCAGAGCGCGAACATGGTCCAGGACGCGGCGACTCTCGACGCGGTATTTCGCGAAGTCCGGCTTGATCACCACGGCGTCCGGACAAAGCTTGAGGGCTTTGAACATCGGCATGGCGGAGCGCGCGCCGGACAGCCGGGCGATGTAGCAGGCGGTCGTCACGACGCCGCGTTTGCCGCCGCCGACGATCACGGGCTTGTCGCGGAGCTCGGGGCGGTCGCGTTTCTCGACAGAGGCATAGAAGGCGTCGCAGTCGAGATGGGCGATCGTCAAAGTCCACAGCTCGGGGTGCCGGATCAGTCGTGGCGAACCACATGATGTGCAGCGTCCGCGTGCGTCCTGCCCTCGCCAGAAGCAGTCGCGGCAGAGGCTGGACAGGCCGGCGCCCATGGCGGGCTCAAGACAACCGCAGATCGAGCGCCAGGGCGATTGCGCCGGCCAGGTCCGGCCAGGAGTCGAACCTGGCGTGACGATCCGGGGCCGAGGGGGCGAACGGCCGTAAGCGCTCATCCGCTACGGACTGGAACCGATGCACGTCGGGCGCTTCTGTCTGCACCGAATCCAGATTGTGCAGCAGATCATCAACGAAGGCGGTTGGATGCGGCGTGCGGCTGGCCAGGGCGGCGACGGGCTTCCCCTTCGGCCCGGCGCCGATCACCAGCGGGTAGGGCAGGTCGTTTTCGATGAGCCATCTGGCCCGGGCCGGCCGGGCGACGGCCGGCGCATTGGTGAGGATGACGACTGTCGCTCGCTCGGCGAGACCGGCTAAGGCGTCAGCCGCCCCCGGCACGACCTGCATGCGTTGCGGGTTGCATTCGAAGAAGGCGTCGAACAGCTTCTTGCCGGTGCTCATGTCCACGTGCGTGGCCTCGCCGGGGCGATAGATATTCTGGAACAACGCGAACCGGTCGATGCGCATCTCCAGGCCGTGATCGCCCACGAAATCCTCAAAGCCCGCCATGAACAGGCCAAGCACCTCATCCACGTCCACCACCACCAGAGGGCGGTCGGCCGGAATGGTCAGAGCGAAAAGTTCTGGCGGGAGTGGAGTGTCGGTCAAGAACGCCTCCCTGAGGCTAACGCGGACTTAAGGATATTGCGGTCTCTGGACGTCTGGAAGTCGGAAAGGGCGAATCGCAGGTGCGGTCGGCCAAGCCGGCGATCATGGGACCCGCATGGCCAAGACCGTCCTCATTGTCGAGGATAACGAGCTCAACATGAAGCTCTTTCGCGACCTGATCGAATCCCTTGGGCACGCCACGTTGCGCACGGGTGAAGGCCTCGCTGCGTTCAACATGGCGCGAGAACGTCGTCCTGACCTGATCCTCATGGATATACAGCTCCCAGCCATTTCGGGCCTGGAGGTCACGCGGTGGCTGAAGGAGGATGAAGACGTGGCTCACATCCCCGTGATCGCCGTGACGGCCTTTGCTATGCGAGGGGATGAAGAGCGGATTCGCGACGGCGGCTGCGCGGCCTATATCGCCAAGCCGATTTCCGTGTCGCGCTTCCTGGAAACGATGCGGCGCTTCCTGGGCTGATGGTCCCGCGCCGCGCGTCGGCAGCCTATTTGATTTTGCCTTCGCGGAATTCCACGTGCTTGCGCGCGACGGGATCGTATTTCTTCACGACCATCTTCTCGGTCATGGTGCGGGCGTTCTTCTTGGTGACGTAGAAGAAGCCGGTGTCCGCCGTCGAATTCAGGCGAATCTTAATGGAAGCCGGTTTGGCCATGACAACAAAGAACCTCGGATGCGCGCCGTGGGGCGGGCGGAAATTGGAGAGCGGCGGAACATACGGATCGCGGGTCGGATGTCAATGTCGGCCACGAAAGCGCACGGCGCGACAGGCCTAGAGATGAACCAGCTGTTGACGGCCACGAACAAACCGCAGCGACGGCGCCGGGCGGGTCGGGTCGGCCAGTCGCAGCGGGATCTCCTTGAGGACGAAGCGCGTCACGCTCGGCAGGTCGAGACCGAGCGCTTCCTCGAGCTCGAACCAAGCGATCTCGTCCAGTTCGCCGCAGTCCGGCTGACGCTCAAGGCTGATCAGATGCTCGGCCTCCGCCATAAAGAAGCGCGCGTCAAAACGCTTGGGAGACACAGCCGGCGTGACGGCGCGGGCCACGAAGTCGAGGGCTGCGAGATCGGGCAGGGCGCCCTGGGCCAGGAACTCTCGCCACGGTCCGTTTCCCGGTCGGGGCGGCGCGGGTTTCGCCATGAGAAGGCCCACCTCCTCGAACGTTTCTCTCACGGCTGCGAGCGCAAGCGCGCGCGAGCGCCCCGGAGAGGCTGTCTTGCCGAGTCGCGCAAGCACGTCAGGCCGAAGGTCCGTCGCGTAGGGCGCATGAAAATCGGCTCGGTCGATTCGCCCGCCGGGGAAGACCCACTTGCCCGGCATGAAGTTATGGCCGCCATGGCGACGGCCCATCAGGACGCTCGGCTTGGCCTCAGTGCGGTTGATAATGATGAGGGTGGCCGCATCGCGCGGGCGGACAGGCCGTCCCGAGGCGGTGGGGACCGGGGTCGGCGTTTCCATGTCGTCGAAGGCGTTATTCTTGGTCATGGCCGCACCCTAGTCCGCCTGATCGGCCCGATGAAAGTCTGCCGTAGGGTAATCTGCGCGCCGGACTGCGGCGCCGGACGTATCAGCGACGTCGTGCGGGCTTACCGGGACGCTTGGATGGCCGGCCCTTGGTCCGGAGGCCGAGTCTTGGACGCGCCTCGCCCTTTTCAGGGGCGTCGGGCTCGCTGAGCATTTCCAGAAGCAGGCCGCCGGTGATCGGCGTGGCCTCCGTCAGCTTCACCGACACCATCCGGCCCAGGCGCCAGCGCATGCCGGTTCGCTCGCCCACCAGGGCGTGGCGCTGGTCGTCGTGGATGAAATACTCGTCTCCGAGGGTCGAGACCGGAATGAGACCGTCGGCGCCGGTGTCGGTGAGGCGAACGAAGAGGCCAAAGCGTGTGACGCCGGTAATGCGCCCCTCGAAGGTCGCGCCGACCTTGTCCTGCAGGAAGGACGCGACATAGCGATCGATGGCGTCGCGTTCGGCCGCCATGGCGCGCCGTTCAGCCTGGGTGATGTGCTCGGCCGTCTCTTTCAATCGGGAGATATCCAGGTCCGTGAGTCCATCGTCACCGAGCCCAAGGGCGCGAATAAGCGCGCGATGAACGATCAGGTCGGCGTAGCGCCGGATGGGCGACGTGAAGTGGGCGTAGCGGTCGAGGTTCAGGCCGAAGTGCCCGATATTCTCGGATGAATAGATCGCCTGCATCTGGGTTCGTAGGACGACTTCATTGACGATCTCTCCGTGCGCACCGCCCCGCGTCTGTTCAAGCAGACGGTTAAAGCGTTCGGTGCGCGGCGCCTCCCCCTTGTTCCAGGGCATGGCGATCGTGGCCAGGAAGTCGGCCAGGGCCTGGACCTTTTCCGCGCTCGGGGTGTCGTGAACCCGGTAGATCAGGGGTGTTCGGCGTTGTTCCAGAGTCTCGGCGGCGCTGACGTTGGCCTGAATCATGAATTCTTCAATGAGCTTGTGCGCGGCGAGCGACTGGCGCGGCGTAATCGCGGCCACAGCACCCTCGGGGCTCATCTGAATCCGGCGCTCCACCGATTCGATGTCCAGCGGCGATCGGCGGTCTCGCCCGAGTTTCAGAACGCCGTAGGCGGCCCACAGCGGCTTCAGGACGCTTTCGAGAAGCGGTCCGGTCTGATCATCGGCTTCGCCGTCGATCGCCGCCTGGGCCTGTTCGTAGGAGAGCTTCGCCGCGGACCGCATCAGGCCGCGCACGAACTTGTGGCTCCGCTTGCGGCCGGAAGCGTCGAACACCATCCGCACGGCCATACAGGCCCGCGCCTCGCCTTGGCGAAGGGAGCAGAGGCCCCCCGACAAGCGTTCGGGGAGCATGGGCTCCACACGATCCGGGAAATAGACGCTGTTGCCCTTCTCCCAGGCCTCGCGGTCAAGCGCGGTGCCGGCCCGGACGTAGGCGGCGACATCCGCGATCGCCACCCAGGCGATCCAGCCCCCGGGGTTGGCCGGATCGGTGTCGGGTTCGGCGAAGACCGCGTCATCGTGGTCTCGGGCGTCCTGGGGGTCGATGGTGATCAGAGGCAAATCGCGAAGATCGGTTCGGGCCTTGAGCACCGGCGCCTCGGCGCCCAGAGATTCGGCCTCCGCGGCGTCGGAAAAACCCGTGGGCAGACCGTGGGTATGGATGGCCACCAGCGAGGCGGCGCGCGGATCGTCCTCGCGGCCCACAACTTCAAGAACCTTGCCGCGCCGGGGGCCGTGCGGTCGGTCGGCGAACCCGCCGACTTGCGCCAGAACGAGGTCGCCATCGCGCAGGTCGGCGCTTTCGGCCGGGTTCAGCAGCAGGCTCTCGCGGGATTTGCGGTCGACAGGTTCGACCCGAACCTCCCGGCGGGCCTTGCGGACAACCCCGAGAATGCGATGAGCGCTCTGGCCCAGGCGCTTGATCAGGCGCGCTTCGCGTTCTCCGGTCTCAAGAATCTCGAACCGCACCAAAACGCGATCGCCTAACCCGGGTGCGCCGGCGGTGCTTTCGCCTGAGCCCGGAGCCAGCCTGATCGCCGGGGCGGCAGCGGACGCTTTGACCAGACGCACGAACAGGTCGCCGTCCGAGTCGCGCTCCACGACATCCGCGACGGCCACTGGCGGCAGGGCGTCGGACGAGAATCGGCTCTTGCGGGCCGGGGGCGCTCGACGATGACCACCGCCGCGGGGTCGGGTCACGAAGCCTTCTTCCGCGCCGCCGACGGCTTGGCTTTCGCCTTCGCTTTCGGTTTCGTCTTGCCGGCAGGCGCCTTGACGGCCTTTGGCGCCGCCTTAGGCTTTGCGGCCGCCGCGGCCGCCGCGGTCGTCTTGGTCGGCGCGGCGGCGCGGCGCGCGGGTTTCTTCTTGCCGCCGCCCGCGGCTTCACGCGCGGCGAGCAGAACGACGGCCTCCTCAAGCGTCATGGCGGCCGGGTCCGCGCCCTTGGGCACGTTGGCGTTGGTCGCCTCATGCTTGATGTAAGGTCCGAAGCGGCCAGACAGCACACGGATGGGCTTGCCGGTGACCGGGTGCTCACCCAACTCCTTCAGCGCCGCGGTGCTTGCGCCGCCGCGCGCGCCGCGGCCGCCACCGGCCTTCTTTTCAGCGAGCACCACGACGGCGCGATTCAGGCCAACCTCGAAGACCTCGTCCGCATTGGCCAGGTTGGCGTAGAGGCTGTTGTGCTGAACATAGGGGCCGTAACGACCGATGCCGGCAAGGATCATGCCGCCTTCTTCGGGGTGCGGCCCGACCTCTCGCGGCAGGCTGAGCAGACGCAGGGCCTTGTCCAGGTCGATGCCGGCTGGCGGCCAGTCCTTGGGCAGGCTGGCGCGCTTGGGCTTGTCTCCCGCCTGTTCCACATAGGGGCCGAACCGGCCGTTCTTCAGCCAGATCACCGCCCCGGTGACGGGGTCGACGCCCAGTTCGCGGTCGCCCGACGGTTCGGCGCTGTCGCCTTCCGTGGCCGCGATCGGCCGGGTGAAACGGCACTCCGGGTAGTTCGAGCAGCCGATGAAGGCGCCGTAGCGGCCGGTCTTCAGCGACAGACGCCCGGCATTGCAGCTGGGACAGCCGCGCGGGTCGGCCCCGTCGGGCTTCGGCGGGAAGATGTGCGGGCCGAGCGCCTCGTTCAGGGCGTCGAGGACCTGGGTGGTTCGCAGTGTCCCGATCTCGCCGACCGCGGCGTGAAAGTCGGTCCAGAATTCCCTGAGCAGGGCCTTCCAGTCGAGGTCGCCGGCCGACACCAGATCGAGCTTTTCTTCCAGGCCTGCGGTGAAGTCGTATTCCACGTAGCGGCGGAAGAACTGCTCCAGGAAGGCGGTCACGAGTCGGCCGGCGTCCTCCGGGACGAAGCGGTTCTTGTCCATCCGCACGTAGCCACGATCGCGCAGCACCGTCAGGATGGACGCGTAGGTCGAGGGACGGCCGATGCCGAGCTCCTCCATCTTTTTTACCAGGCTGGCTTCCGAATATCGCGGAGGCGGTTCGGTAAAGTGTTGATCGGCCCGGGCCTCGATGACCTTGGCGGACGCGCCTTCGACAACGGGCGGCAGGCGTCCGCCGTCCTCATCGGCCGCATCGTCCCGGCCCTCCTCATAGACCGCCAGGTAGCCGGGGAAGAGCACCACCTGGCCGGTGGCCCGCAGGCCCGTCTGGCCATCGGCGCTTTCCAGGTCGATCGCGGTGCGCTCGATGCGGGCGGATTCCATCTGGGAGGCGAGCATCCGCTTCCAGATCAGTTCGTAGAGGCGGCCGAGATCCGACTCGAGATGGAGACGGGCCGGATTGCGCTCCATGCTGGTCGGGCGGATCGCCTCGTGCGCCTCCTGGGCGTTCTTGGCCTTGGTCTTGTAGAGTCTGGGGCTCTCGGGAACGTAGTCCTTCCCGAACAGGCCGGAGATCACAGCCCGGGTCTCGGTCAGGGCCTCCGGAGCCGACTGCACGCCGTCGGTCCGCATATAGGTGATGAGACCCACCGTCTCGCCGCCGATGTCGATGCCCTCGTAGAGCTTTTGCGCGGCCTGCATGGTGCGTTGGGCCGAAAAGCCAAGTTTGCGCGAGGCCTCTTGCTGCAATGTCGAGGTGGTGAACGGCGGCGGCGGGCTACGCCGCGCCGGCTTCTTCTCCACCGAGGCGATCGTGAAGCTTGCGGCCTGAACCGCGGCGCGCGCAGCGCCGGCCGTCGCTGCATCCGGCAGATCGAAACGGCCGAGGCGCTTGCCCTGGTGCTTGGCGAGACGGGCAAGGAACGGGTCGCCGCCCGCGCTCATGTCGGCCTCGACGCTCCAGTACTCCTGGGTGCGGAAGGCTTCGATCTCGATCTCACGGTCGACGATCAGACGCAGGGAGACAGATTGGACACGGCCGGCGGACCGCGATCCGGGCAGTTTGCGCCACAACACGGGCGAAAGGGTGAAGCCGACGAGGTAGTCGAGAGCCCGTCGGGCCAGGTAGGCTTCGACCAACTCCATGTCGATCGCCCGCGGATTCTTCATCGCCTCCGTGACGGCGGACTTGGTGATGGCGTTGAAAACCACCCGCTCGACGGCCGCGCCCTTGATCGCCTTGCGGCGGGTCAGGTCCTCAAGCACGTGCCAGCTGATGGCTTCGCCTTCGCGGTCGGGGTCGGTGGCCAGGATCAGGCGGTCGGCGCCCTTGAGGGCTGTGGCGATGTCGGAAAGCCGTTTGGCGGACTTGGCGTCCACCTCCCAACTCATGGCGAAATCCTCGTCCGGCCTGACCGATCCGTCTTTCGGCGGCAGATCGCGAACATGGCCGTAGGAGGCCAGCACGGTGTAGCCCGGCCCCAGATAACGATTGATGGTCTTGGCCTTGGCCGGACTCTCGACGACGACGACGTTCATGCGGGGAATTGGCGCCAGGCTCTGAAGATAAGCGCCGTCAGGGTCGGCAGCGCGGGGGGAAAGTGGGGGCGAGCCCCCGTCTCTGTCAACGTGCGCCCTTCAGACGACCCTCGCGGTCGACGGTCCGAGGGCCTTTCAGAGCCCTATGGCCAGATTTCCAGGCGCCAGTTCAACGCGGCCGGCCAGGGCCAGTTCCATCAGCGCGGCCAACACTGCGCCCGTTGGAGCCCCCGTTTCCCGCGCCAGAACGTTTATGGGCGTCGGTGCCGGAGAGAGCAGAGCCGCGATTTTATCGCGGAGATCGTCGGTGGTTGTCTCTCGCTGTTCCGCCGAGGTGGGGCGATATCCGCCCTCGGGCTCGTTCTCCGCCAGGCCGGGGAGGTCGTCGAGCACCCGCAGGACATCGGCCGCCTCCTCAACGAGGGTCGCGCCCTGTCGCAGCAGGTCGTTGGCGCCGCGGGAGCGGGGGTCCATCGGCGAGCCGGGCACGGCGAACACCTCCCGTCCTTGCTCGCCAGCCAGCCGGGCGGTGATCAGCGAACCGGATCTGAGTTCCGCCTCCACGACCACGACGCCGCGGGAGAGGCCGGAGATGATCCGGTTGCGGCGCGGAAAGTCGGCCGCCTTGACCCCGGCGCCGATCGGACGCTCCGAGACCACGCAGCCTCGGGCGACGATCGCCGCGTGCAGGGCGCCATTCTCAGGGGGATAGATGTCATCGACCCCACCGGCCAGGACCGCCACGGTCCCTGTCGCCATGGCTCCGTCATGAGCGGCCGAATCGATCCCGCGCGCCAGGCCAGACACGACGACCCATCCCGCCGCGCCGAGCGCTTCGGCAAGGTCGCGCGCGAACCGTCGTCCGGCTGCCGAGGCGATACGGGCCCCGACGAGGGCGACCATGTTCCGGCGTAGCAGCCCCGTGTCGCCCCAGGTCCAGATCAGCGGCGGTGGTGCGTCCAACACGGCCAAGGTCAGAGGGAACGCGGCTTCGCCACAAAACAGCAGGGAGGCGCCGAGCGCCACGCCCGCCGCCAGTTCGGCCTCGGCCTCAGCGACGGTGGGGATTCGCGGGGCGTGGGCCCGGCCACCCCGCCGCGCGAGCTCGGGGAGAGCCCTCAAGGCCTCGGTTGCCGAGCCGTAGTCGGCGATCAGATGCGCGAAGGTCACCGACCCGACCGATTCCGCACGAGCCAGCCTTAGCCGGTCCAGGCGTTCGGCTGGGCTGAACACCCCGGTCGTCACGCGGCCGCGGGTGTCTTGCCGGCTCCGATCCGCGGCTCGTCGCCCTTCAGAATCCGCCGGATGTTGGCGTCGTGGCGGATGAAGATGAGCAGCATCATGCCGACGGCGAGCGCGAGATGTTCGGGACTGCCTTGTGTCAGCAGGACCATCCAGACCGGGGTCAGGGCCGCTGCGGTCAGGGCGGCCAGGGATGACATGCGGAACAGGGCGGCCATGGCGATCCACGTCGCGCCGGCCGCCAGCCCGACCGGCCAGGCGATACCGAACAGGATGCCGAAGAAGGTGGCCACGCCTTTGCCGCCCTTGAAACCGAGCCAGACTGGGAAGATGTGGCCGAGAAAGGCCGCGCCACCCGCAACGACGGCGCCCAGTGGAGAGACGAGCGCGCCGGCGGCCAGCGCTGCCGCGGCCCCCTTGCCGCCGTCGCCCAGCAGGGTGATCAGAGCCAGATCTCGCCGGCCGGTGCGAAGGACATTCGTCGCGCCGATATTGCCCGACCCGACCTGACGGATATCCCCCGCGCCGCCCAACTTGGTGGCGATCAGTCCAAAAGGAATGGATCCGGCCAGATAGCCGCCCACAAGGCAGGCGAGGAGGCCGAGCGATAGCGGTTCAGTGGCGGTCATAGCGGGATGCTAGTCCAAGCCGTGACAGTCGGGAATGGCCTTGCGTGGTCTCGAACGCCGCCTCACGGCGCGCGGTGTACGACCCGGCCATCCACAAGCGTCAGCAGCACGCGACCCTGTAGCCTGCGGCCATCGAAGGCGGAGTTCTTGGACTTGGAGATCAGGTCGGCGGCGTCGATGAGGCGCGGGGCGTCGGGGTCCACCAGGATCAGGTCTGCAGGGGCCCCCGCGGTGAGTCGGCCAGCCGCCAGCCCCAACGCCTTCGCCGGCGCGAGGGTGACGGTTTCGATCAGGCGGAGCAGCGGAATTCGCCCCTCGTGATAAAGCGTGAGCAGGGCGGGGAGCAGTGTCTCAAGACCGACGGCGCCGGGTGAGGCTTCGTCGAACGGCAGCCGCTTTTCTTCCGGCGGCGCGGGGGCGTGGGCGGAGACGACGATGTCCACGAGACCGGAAGCGACAGCCTCGATCAGCGCTTGGCGGTCAGATTCGGCCCTGAGCGGCGGGGTCAGCTTCCAGAAAGTGCGATAGTCGCCGATATCAAGTTCGTTGAACGTAAGGTGATTGATCGAGGCCGTGGCGATCATCGGAAGGCCGCGCGCCTTCGCCCGCGCGAGGCTCTCAAGCGGGGCCTCGGCGCTGATCTGATCCACCAGGAACCGGGCGCCGGTCAGGGCGACGAGCGCGATGTCGCGCTCCAGCATGATCGTCTCGGCGGCCACGGGTTCCGACGCCAGCCCCATCCGGCCCGAGAACTCACTTTCGGTGGCCACGGCGCCCGTCGTCAGCCAGGGGTCGGCGGGCCTGTGCGCGACAAGCACGCCCAGGCCGCCGGCATAGGCCAGCAGGCGCCGCATGACGCGCGAGTCGACGATCGGGTGGTCGGCGTCGGTGATGTACACGCACCCGGCCTCGTGCATCAGGCCGATCTCGGCCATGGCCTTGCCCTGGCATCCCTTGGTGGCGGCGCCGGCCGGGTACACGTGGACAAGTTCGATGTCGCGGGCCCGGCGGAGGATGAAATCCACAACGGCCGGATCGTCGACGGCCGGGTCGGTATTGGGCTGCACGACGATCGAGGTGACGCCGCCCGCCGCGGCGGCGCGGGCGGCGGATTTCAGGGTTTCCTTGGGTTCATTGCCGGGTTCGCCGGTCATGACCCGCAGGTCGATCAGGCCCGGAGCTAGAACGCCGCCAGCGCAGTCGATGATCTGCGCCGCGGGGGGCAGGTCGGCCAGATCGCCATCATGGCTGACGCGCGCGATCACACCGTCCACGACGAGGAGTGCGCCGGGACCATCGTAGGCGGACGCGGGATCGACGAGGCGAGCGTTCTGGAACGCGATCGGGCCTTGGAAAGGAGCGGGGGTCATCGATTGTCGAGCCGGGCAGCGATGGAGGCCAGGATCGCCATGCGCATGGCCACCCCCATCTCGACCTGATCCTGGATCAGGCTGATGGAGAGGTCGTCGGCGACGTCGGAATCGATCTCCACGCCCCGGTTCATCGGTCCGGGATGCATGACCTTTGCGCCAGGCGCCGCCAGAGCGAGTTTTTCTCGGTCGAGCCCCCAAAGCCGGAAATATTCCCGCATCGACGGCACCAAGGCGCCCTGCATGCGCTCGAGCTGCAGCCGCAGCATCATGACGATATCCGCGCCCGCGATACCGGTCTTCAGGTCATGACAGACGGTCACGCCCCAACGGGCGGCGTCACGCGGAATCAGCGTCGGCGGTCCGACGACCCGGACATTGGCGCCGAGCATGGTCAGCAGGGCGATGTTCGATCGCGCCACCCGACTGTGGAGCACGTCGCCGCAAATCGCGACGGTCAGCCCGCCGATACGGCCGAAGGCCCTGCGCATGCTCAAGGCGTCGAGCATGGCCTGTGAGGGGTGTTCGTGCTGACCGTCGCCGGCGTTCACGACGCTGCAGTCAACCTTCTGGGACAGCAGCGACGCGGCGCCGGACGACGCGTGCCGGACAATCAGAATGTCCGGTTGCATGGCGTTGAGGGTGACCGCGGTATCGATCAGGGTTTCGCCCTTGGAGATCGATGACGAACGCGGGCTCATGTTGACCACGTCCGCGCCGAGACGCTTGCCGGCGAGTTCGAAGGAGCTTTGGGTGCGGGTCGACGCCTCGAAGAACAGGTTCACCAGGGTCCGACCCTTGAGCAGGTCGATCTTTTTGGAGGTCTGCCGGTTCAGGGCGACAAAGAGGTCGGCCAGATCCAGCATCCCCGCCACCTCGACAGGGTTGATGTCGGTGACGCTCAGGAAGTGGCGTTTTGGAAACGCCTTGGCCCTGCTGCGGATTTCGTCGATGCCGGGGGCCGGGAGGGTCATTAAAGCGGTCTTCTAGGCTCGAAACCGGATTCGGAAAAGCGCGCTGGCCGCGTTCGGACGAAATCCGTTGCAAGATCGTGCGGGCGGTTGTGATTAGGCGCCATGACTCCGCTGGAATTCGCACCGCGTCTGGCTCTTGCTCTAACAGGCTGAGGAAAATCCCGGAGCATCGGGTGCTTATTTGCGTGTGATGATCGGTTGAGGGTGATTTAGCCCTGTTTTCAGCCGCCGATGGTCTCGATGCGGCCGGTGTTGAGGGTTTCCGGGCGTAGATCTCGGGTC
>CAIQJF010000066.1 GCA_903872075.1 uncultured Caulobacteraceae bacterium
CGCCACGCCGGCTACAAGGCCAGCCAGAGGATCCGCAAGCGCATCGAGGAGGCCTTCGGCTGGGCCAAGTCCGCCGCCGGCCTGCGCAAGACCAGACACCGAGGCCTGGATCGTGTCGGCTGGCAGTTCACCTTCACCATGGCCGCCTACAACCTCGTCAGGCTGCCGAACCTGCTCATCGGCCCCACATGACCCAGGATCGACGCCGGGAATCCCTCTACACCGTCCAGATCGAGGCCATCGGCGGCTGAGAGCGGCGCAAAATCACCCTGAACCGCTCATCCCACGCACGGAAACGCCCGCAGTTCCGAGTTTTTCCTCAGCCTGCTAGCGGTTTCCACCTGGGCGGCGTTTGCGTTGAGCGGCGGCGCCTGCTCCCGAGTTTGTGTGATCACTCACGTTGTAGAACTACGACATGGCGCTTCCCTCACAACCGGTTACTTTGCCCCGATGATTGTACCGGACGCGATCCCTGTTTCCAGGCGGTTCGCTCAACGAGACGTATCCGCATGAACATCCTGCTCGCCGACGACCACGAACTTGTCCGCGACACGATCAGCGCCTTCCTTGAGCGCGAGGACGATATGAAGGTGTCGGTCGCGAGCGATCTGGCTTCCGCTTCAGAAATGATGACCCGCGAAGGCCCCTTCGACTTGGTCCTGCTCGACTATTCGATGCCCGGCATGAACGGCCTTGAAGGCCTCGCCGAGGCCTTGGCCCGGAACGCCGGCAAGCCGGTCGCGGTGATCTCGGGAACCGCCCTGCCGGACATTGCCGAAGCGGCACTGGCGAACGGAGCCTCAGGCTTCCTGCCGAAGACGATTCCGGCCAAGTCCCTGCTCAATGCGGTGCGCTTCATGGCCGCGGGCGAGACCTATGTGCCGTTCGCGTTCCTCGCCCAGCGCGAGACACAGGCCAGCCATCCGATGTTGAGCAACTTGACCACACGCGAGGCCGAGGTGCTGCGGGGCCTTATCGACGGCCGTTCCAACAAGGAGATCGCCCGGGAACTGGGCCTGCAGGAAGTGACGATCAAACTGCACGTCAAGACCCTGTGCCGCAAGCTTGAGGCCCGCAACCGCACCCACGCGGCGATGATCGGCAGGGACGCCGGCGCCTCCTGAAGCCTCCAGGCTTGACCAGAGCCTGATCAGTTCGCACAGACCATATGCGAACGGTGTTGGTGTGGACGGCCCCCGGGGCGGAGTCTATGTGGCAGAAAGAGGTTGTTGTTTCTTAGTCTATGCATGGCTACTGGACTGAGGAGAGCTGGTAGTGGCTGCCGAGCGAGGGTCTCAGGTCACGCTCGGCCGTCCAGCATCGCCATGTGACCGCCGTAGGCCGACCCGCCATCGAAATGAAATGACAGATCGCCGCGACCGTCTTCCTGCTCCTCGCCCTATTGAGCGGCTGGCGCGTCAACCTGATGGCGGCGGCTGTTGCGATTCTGGCTGTTCGGACCACGGGACTGAGCGCGTTCTTCCCGGTCGCGTACCGGCCCTTCCTCGCCCACGCGCTATATCCGGCACTGCCAATGCGGTTCGTATGGTCAAGGTTCGCGAACCGCGACGCCCAGCCGTCGGTACTCTGTGGCCGGTGATCCGTCGGACCCCGACCTGATGCTGGCTGGCTTTATCGCCGCCATGACCGGCGCCGGCCAGAACGGTCTCTGGCGCGCCGTCGCGGCCTATTCGCCATTCAAGGACGAACGGCTGTTCCCCCTTCATGGGGTGGGCGCGGTGGTGATCGTCTTTCTTGTGGTGGCCACAGCCTATCTGATCCGTTTCCGCAGCGAGAAGCGCCAACTTGAGCACATCAGCCACCGCTATCAGAACGCCATCAACGCCTCTCTCGACGCAGTCGTCGTTACGGACATCACCGGCCGGATCCTGGAGTTCAACACCGGGGCCGAGCGCATCTTCGGTCACACCCGCGCCGCCGCCATAGGGGCCGACATGGCCACTCTGATCCTGCCCGAGGCCTACCGCCCGATAAACAAGGCCCTCATGCGAACCTTGATTGAAAGCGGGCAGACCGTCCTCGACAGTCGCGGCCGGATGAAAATCGAGGGGCTGCGGTCGAATGGCGAGGCCTTTCCAGCCGCGGCGAGCTTGGGTCTGTCGGGTCCGGCCGACGACCAGATTTTCACCAGCTACATCCGCGACATCACCGACCAGCTGAAGGCGCAGGAAGATCTGACCCAGGCACGCGACGACGCCCTCGCCGCAGCCCGCGCCAGGTCTCAGTTCCTGGCCGTGATGAGCCATGAAACGCGCACGCCGTTGAACGGCGTGCTCGCAGTGCTTGATCTCCTTGCCGCCGGCCCTCTGGACGAACAGCAGAAAAACTTCGTCCGGGAGGGGATCAATTCCGGCGAGCTGCTTCAGCGGCACATCGACGACCTGATCCAACTCAATGAGCTGGAGAACGGCGCGATAACCTTCCACCCCTCGACCTTCAGCATTGGCGAACTGGTGAACGAGGTCATCACCATGAACGCCGCGGCGGCCACGGCCAACGGCAACCTTATCGTCTTCGACTCACCGCTGAGCGGCACCTACATCCTGGAGGACCGGCGGCGGCTCGGCCAGATTCTCGTGAACCTCATCCGCAACGCAGTGAAATTCACCCGCGGCGGCCGCATTCAGATCGAGGTCGACAGGGTCAAAGGGCCTGAAGGCGAGGATCTGCTGGAAATTATCGTCAGCGACAACGGCGCCGGCATCGCTGATGCGGACAGAGACCGAATCTTCGATTCCTTCGTCACGCTGGATTCGATCGACCGGCGGACCCACCGCGGCTCTGGTCTGGGCTTGGCGATCTGCCGCCGGATCGCGCGCGCCATGGGTGGGGATATCGGGGTCGACAGCCGGGAAGACCAGTACAGCCGTTTCTGGGTCAGGCTTCCCTTCCATGAAGCCTTGGCGGCGGCAAAATCGTCAGGCTTTCAGGCTTCGGCCGCGCGGCCGTTCGAACTGCTCACAGGCCGGCTGGGTCTCAACGTCCTGCTAGTGGAGGACGACCAGACGAGCCGGCTCGTGGCCCGGGAGATGCTGTCGCGTCTCGGCTGCCAGGTCGCCGAGGCCGTGGACGGTCTCGAAGCCGTAAGGGCCGCGGCGGATCATCGATTCGATCTGATCCTGATGGACGTCAACATGCCCAAGATGGGCGGCCTGGAGGCGACGCAGGCCATTCGAGGCGGAATGCAGTCGGCGTCGCGGCTCACACCGATAGTCGGACTGACGGCGCACGCCCTTCCGGAGGAACAGGAGCGCCTGCGCCAATCCGGGATGCAGGAGTGCCTGATCAAGCCGGTCCGGGCGCGCAACCTGCAGGGTTTGCTGCGCCATTTCACAGACTTTCAAAGTGAATGCGCCGGCGGCAACGCGCCCTCGGACAAAATTCCAGCAAGTGACCCGGCCGTCGACCATGACACGCTTGCAGAGCTGGCGTCGCTTCTGCCCCCGAAACTCTTCCACGAGCGCCTTTCGGCGTTCCGCGCGGAAGTCTACGGCATGGACGCGTCCCTCCGCGCGATGCGCGCCGATCAGGATCCGCAGGCCATCGGCCGCTTGGCCCACCGGTACGCCGGCGCCGCGGCCATGTTCGGGGCGACGCCACTTCGGGAACATCTGGCGAAGATTGAAATGGCGGCGCTGGACGATCAGCGCGCCTGCGTCGAAGATCTGCTGGCGCCCGTAGGGGCGTTAGTCGCCGCCACGGTGGCTGCGCTCGATCAGCGGTCAGCCGACACCAGGTCCTGACCGCGCCAGTGCTCAAGGGAGGACCGCCTAGCCTTTTGAGCGCCTAGAACAAGCCTACCAGGCTGCTGAAAAACCCTCTCGCGTGTGATTGCGACGCATGATTCAACCTCTGGACGGGAGTGTCCACGGGGGATTGCGATGCGTGGGTCTGATCAGCAGGCGGGAGCCCTGTTTTCCTATGTGGATCTTGATCGGCGCG
>CAIQJF010000067.1 GCA_903872075.1 uncultured Caulobacteraceae bacterium
CCGGGCCGCTTCGGATGACGCCGGTCGGGCGGGATTGGCCCAAAGGCTACGAAAGGGGACTCGACAATGCGGCCATATCCGCCATTCTGCGGATCCAGAAGGCCGGACGGGCCGTCCATCTGGGGAATGTCAGTTCAAACACCTGCCGCGGGATACAACGCCGCGCCTCGGCGACTAGGCCGAGGCCGACCTCCGGTTTCGGTGACCGCTCATCAAATCTCGAAATGGTCGAGCGGCTACGTTTTGGCTCTCTTGGACGGTTTCACGCCAGGCTTCGCGCCGTCGCAGCCGCTGGCCCCCGCGAACGGGTCGCACCCGGACGGCGGCGCCATGGCTGGCGGGGCCTTTCTTCAGAGGCGATCGACAAGCGGACCTTGCCAGTCGCCCTTGAGGTTGGCGAGCGGCGGTTTGTTCGAATTGGACCCGCCAGATAAAAGACTAGGCTGAAGCTCGGGTAGTGATATTTCAGATTCCTCAGGTCCTTAGCCCCAAGGTCGCTCGGCGCGAACCAATTGAACAACCGTCTATTTATCCTTCTGTTGTTTGGTGGCGTTCCGGCCGCGCTTGCTTTCGGAATAGTTTTCCTCGCCGGACTTGGCGCCGCCTTCGTGTATCCGTGGCGAAACGCGGCGGCGCGTCGGCGCGCGAATTGGGTGTTAAGCCTCGCCTTTCCGCCGACGATAGCCTTCCTGTGCGGACCAATGTTCGGCGTACACTACCGATCGGGAGCGCCCGACTGGTTCAACGATCTCCTTGCGGCGGAGATGTTGGCGGAAATCGCCCTGGCGGCCTGGTTATCGGTCTCGATGCGGGGCGCGCGACGGTTCGCATCGCTTGCCGGAGCATCGTGCTGCGCCCTGACCTACCTGCTGGCGCTTGACGCCACGCTGGCGAACGCGGGGCCGCTTTAGGCCGTCGGTCAGCGCGATCCGGGCGGCGCTCCTGGCGCGAGCCGCCCCTGATCACGAACCCGGAATGATCCCGGGCGACGTTGGATCGACCACCGAGGTCGCATTCAGAATATGGCCGCTAAAAGCCCCTACTTTAGATCGCTAAGGGCAACGCCCTTGGCCCACGAACTCCGGCCGTGACGGGGCTGCAGGCGCGCCTGGCGCGGGTAGGGTCGGGTCGGGTCGGGTGGGTGTAGCCCACGCGACCGGTATATGCGCCATTGTCCGGAATCTGCCCTTTCAACTAATCAGGACAAGGGCTCCAAATGTCCCGTTCTGACGGCTAAGGTCGCGCTATGCTTCGCCATCTAGACCTTGCTGCGCGTGCGACCTGTCTTTGCCTCGCAGTTGGCCTGATCATTTTTGAATTTTCGCAGCCCCTAACAGCAGCTCGTGGGCGGCTGCGGCTTTGCTGACCCTAATCGGAAGTGGGCTTGCGATTTTGCGTTTCACCAAGCACCGGGTTCAGGCGGGCTGGTTGGCGCTACTCATTGGAATGTTTGTTGGGTGCATCATCGGGTGGGGCGGCCATGCGCTCGTTGTCACGCTTGTCGCCACCAAGCAGTAAGATCGATCTGTCTGCCTTCCATCCTGCGACCTTGACAAGGCCCGTTGCTGGGCTACGGCCCGCCCCTAAAACAGGTGGCCCCAGCGGCGCATGATCGTCGCGGCGAACATGTTCTCAAAGTCGCTGTCCGCCTCGCTCCACGCCTCGACCAGGCGCTCTCGATTCCTCCCTCGCGGCCGGGGCTTTCCCTTGTCGGGCCATAGGCGCTTTTCGAGCTTGTGCGCGCGATCCCGCATCCGGTCGATTTGGTCGGCCGACTGCGATTGATAGGTAAGCCGGCCGGCCTGGCGGGAGGCGAACACGCCGCCGACCATGGGCAGGACTTCACACCGGCGCCCGTGCTTGGGGCAGAGGAAATAATACCGCCGGCCGCCGTAGCGCATGGGGCGGCTTTCGAGCTGGATCTCCTGCACGCGCGGATCGCCGTTCAGATTGAAGCGGACCACCACAAAGCCTGCATCAGGGTTGGCCAGGTTCACCGTGACGCCCACGCTGCCGGATTCCTCGCCCGTCGCCACCCGCGTCCACCGCTGCACGCCCGACGTGACCGCGCCAGCCACAAGGAAGCCCTGCCGGCGCATGACGCGGAGATCCAGGCGAAGCGCCGCGTCCACCGTTCCCCGGTTTCGCGTCCGGTATCTGCCCGAGCTGTAGCCGCCCATATTTTCCGAAATCCTTTGGCTAAGGGCCTCTTTTATCAGGTTGGTTTGCCGGGCCTGCAGGGGTGGCCGTGGGCGGCTTTTGCCTGCCCTGGCCGCTACGCGACGGCGGAAACATCGGAGACCCCGCCAGCGGCGTTCTCTGAGCCTCTGCGGGCCGTTGGGCCGATGGAATGGGCTATGCGGATGCGAGCGCCCTCGATCATGCCTTGGCTGCGGCTCCACCTGTCCGGGACGCCGTATCGCTGGCGAACCTCCTCGGTCCCGGCCTTCATCAGATAAGCGTGGCGTTCCCACCACCTGGGGCCAACCGGGCGAACATCAACGGCCGTGGGGCTGACGCTGGCGGACTGGCGCGCGACCAGGCGGTCAACGGCCTTGGCGAACCGCTCGCGAAGATGGTCGGGGACATGGGCCACCAGGTGGACATGCTCGCCAAGGGCACGGGTCTTTTCGCGAACCTCGATCCAGGCGAACGGGACGCCGGGGGCGTTGCGGTAGATCCAGGCTTTCAGCCCGTCGCGAAGGAGGCCGTTGCGGTCTACCGGATGAAGGTCCGCCGCCTTGGCCGGGGCGTGGCCCCAATGGACCGTGGTGAAGGTGTTCAAGGGCGCGTCGTTGCGGATGGAGAAAAGCCACGCGTCGCGGGCGTTTTCCGCCTGGGGCATAGTGATCTGGCTGTGCTTGATCCTGGCCCGCTTCTCAGGGGGACGGCGCACGCGCATACGGTCCGCCAGCGAGGCCATCACGCCGCTGACGGCGGATCGAAGCGACTGGTCTTGCAGCTCAACCATGCAGGTCGGAACCTCCGGCGCTAAGGACACCCCCGCCGCCGCCTGCCCGTTGGGCGGCTGCGCGTGCGCCGTCCCCCTAGATCAGGTGCATCGGAGACGCAGACTATACTGCATAATGTGTCCGGCCCCAAATGTTCTCTATCGGTTCCAGCCTTAAGGCGTTGAAGCGGCAGGCCGATTCCGCTTTTGGGAACATACACCGACCGTCCGAAAAACTTCTGGCCAGATAGCTGTGTCACAGGTAAACGTTCGTATGCATGTGACGGGGCGTCAAAAATGGCCGACGGAAAGTTTGTTGCCTACTACCGCGTGAGCACGGCGCAACAGGGCCATTCGGGCTTGGGTCTGGACGCCCAGCGCGAGGCCGTCATGGGGCATCTACGCAGCGGCGGATGGCCGCCGCTGGCCGAGTTCACCGAGGTCGAAACCGGAAAGGGCGCGAACGCCCTGGACCGCCGGCCCCAGCTGCAGGCCGCCCTCGCCTTCGCCCGCAAGCACAAGGCCACCCTGATCATCGCCAAGCTAGATCGGCTGGCCCGGAACGTCGCTTTCATTTCCGAGCTGATGGAGGCCAAGGTCGATTTCATCGCCGTGGACAATCCCCATGCGACCCGGCTGACCCTGCACATTCTCGCCGCTGTGGCGGAGCACGAGCGGGACATGATCTCGCAGCGTACCAAGGCCGCGCTCGCCGCCGCCAAGGCGCGCGGGCGGGTGCTGGGGGCGAATGGGCGCGTCCTGGCTGACCAGAACAAGGCCGAGGCTGTGGACCGGCTGGCGCCGATCGCCGATCGCCTGCGGGCTTTCAAGGCCGAGGGGCTGACGCTGCGGCGGATCGCCGAGGCCCTGAACGCCGATGGCGTCCCCTCCCCTGGCGGCGCGTCCTGGCATCCGGGGAACGTGCAACGGGCCTTGGCGCGGGTCGCGGCCTAAGGTCGGCTTACACCATAATGGTGCGCCTTGACTTTACACCATAGTGGTGTCATTTGGTGGCATGACGGAAAAGCGGAAGCCCACCTATGATCTTGAGGGGTTCAAGGCCGCGTTCGCGAGCGTTGACCGCCTGAACGTCACCGGTGTCGCCCTACGCAACGCCGCCGGGCTTGGTTTCGGCCGGGATGAGATCGTTTCGACGATCCAGACGATGCAGCGCAGCCACTTCTACAAGTCGATGACCGCCTATGCCGATCACCGAGTTTGGCAGGATGTGTACCACGTCCCCTCCCCTGCCGGCGTGCTGTACGTGAAGTTCACGGCCGACCTGGTCACCGAGTTTTTGTTGCTGTCGTTCAAGGAGAAAGACAATGGCTGACATTCCAGTCTGTCCCGAAACCGGGGCGCCCATGCGCCGCGACGCGCGGCCGATGACCCTCAATTACAAGGGCCAGTCGATCACCTTCGACATGCCGGGCTGGTATTGCGACGCCTCGGATCAGAGCACCCACACCGGCGAGGATATGAAGGTCTCCGACCGGATGCTGAACCTGCTCAAGGCCCGCAGCGAGGGGTTGATGGAGCCCGAAGGCATCCGCCGGATCCGCAAGAAGCTGGGGCTGAGCCAAGCCACCGCCGGCGAGCTGATCGGCGGCGGCCCGCGCGCCTTTCAGAAATACGAGGCCGGCGACCTGTTGCCCAGCCGGGCGATTAGCAGCGCGCTCGCACTTTTGGACCACGATCCGAAGGCCCTGCAGGTGCTTGAGGCCCGGTATCAACCGGCCGAGGGCCATCAAGCGCTGCAGGCTGCACACTAAGCGATTAATACGCTAAGCGAATGTCCGATTGTGAGATTGAGCGACTAAGCCGTTAAGCTCGCTGAAACCATTAATCGCTTACGGGCTTAGTCATGCACACCTGGGCGATCATTAGTCAAAAAGGCGGGCAGGGGAAAACGACCCTGGCCACGGGCTTCGCTGTTGAGGCGGCCCGCGACGGCGCGGCCGTGGTGATCCTCGACACCGACGATCGGCAGGGCACGGCCAGCTATTGGGAAAATGCCCGCGCCACGGATGACGTGACCGTGGTCAACACCGGAATCGCCGTGCTGCCGCTGAACCTGGCCAAGGCCGAGAAGGGCCAAGCGGACCTGGTCATCATCGACACGCCCGCCAATTCCCGCGACATCGCCACGGAGGCCGCCCGCGCGGCCGACTTCGTGTTGATCCCTGTCGTTCCTCGCGCCTTCGACATCGCCTCGGTCCTGCAGACGGTCAAGCAGATCAAGCAGGAGGGGACGCCCTTCGCCGTCGTTCTTTCCCAGGTGAAGCACACCGGCAGCGAGGCCGACGACACGGCCGCCTCTTTCGCCGGGATGGGCGTCGTGGTGCTGGCGACCCGCCTTCATGATCGGAAGGATTTCAGCAACGCGGTCGGGCTGGGGCAGGCAGCCACCGAATATGATCCGAAGGGTAAGGCCGCCGCCGAGCTGCACGCGGCCTTTGATGAAGTTAAGCGACTAAGCGATTTTGCGACTAAGCGAGCTAAGCGAGGGGCGGCGTGAGCAAGCCAAAGCCGAATTTGCGGGCGATGTTCGATGCGCCCGAGCCCCAGGCCGAACCGGCGCCGGCGTTGGCCGTGTCGCCGGCAGCGGCGAAGAAGGATAGCCATCCGGGCAAAAAGCCGGTGCTGATCCACATTCCCGAGACCATGCACAAGGATCTGCGGCGCCTGGCGCTAGAGGACGGAACCCCGCTCACGCAGATTACCGAGCGCCTGTTGCGGGAATTCCTGGTCAAGAAGGGCTACACGCAGCACGCTGCCAAGTAGAGTATAGATATGCGTCGGGCGCGGCAGGAAGCCCCGCTCTGGGCCAGAGTTCAGCCGTGCAGCAGAGGGGCGAGTATGAGGGCGCTGATCATCATTGCAGGGCTCTGCTTGCTTGCGCTTCCTGCCGATGCCCAACCCGCGAGCCCAGTCCCTTCCCAGACGGCTGACGCTGAGCGTTCCACTTTGGCCCGTCAGTATCTTGAGCTCGCCCAACCGGATTTGCTGAACGGTAGGTTTGAGGTCAACCACACGTTGGCCGGTTTTATGATGCCCCGGACGATGGAGGAGGCGAACCTGTTCATCAAGAAAGCGCCTCCGTCGAGCTCTCCCATATCAAGGATTGTCTATGGACAATTGAAAGCCAGCCTCGAACGGGGCGCTCAGCACATCGCCCCCAAACTGGTCGATGCGCTTGTCGCTGTCTACGCGCGGCTCCTCACTGTTGACGAACTCCGAGCCATGATCGCCTTCGAAGAACAACCCGCGCAGCGCGCGGCCGAAGCTGCCTCCGCCCGCGCATCCGCTCACATGCAGGCCTCCTTCGACGCGGAAGGCGCAAGGTGGGACGAGGAGTTGAAGACAGGAATCATTGCGCCGCCGAGCTTGCCGTCGCTCGGCGACATCGAAACGCCGGCCCCGAACGAGGCTCCGCCCGCTCCGCCCGCTTCGCCGATTTGGGATGCGATTGGTGCGAAGCAGACGGCAATCTACCTTGCCACCTACAGCCAGTTGAACCGGCTCTGGCCGGAAGCCGCCGCCGTCGCTCGGGCGGACTACTGCGCCCACGTCCGCTGCAGCGCCACCGATCGCCAGATCCTCACTGGCCTCGGCCAGGTCTTCGCCGACCCTAACAATCGCGTCTGAATATGCAGATGCGCTGGCAGGCGTGTGAAATCGGCGATGATGACAGTCTAGGCTGAAAGGGCGGATTCAGGTTGAGAAACAATCGCAAGGTTGGGTGCACAACATCGTCCCAGGCGCCAGGGACGAAGGTAACGTCATCAAGGAATTCTATCTCGAGGGCCAAATCCAGTGGAAGATCTCCGACCAGCTCGATTTCTGGGCGAAGGTCGGCTTCAATCAGTGGGCCAATGGCGCGGGCGGCCCGGGCGCAGCGTCGGCGGGCTGGACGCCGGCCCCTTTCGAAACCTCGGAATATGAGAACGGGGCGACACAACTCAATCCCGGCTATGGCTGTCAGGGCGCGGCCGCGGGTCTGACCAATGTGGTCAATCCCTCGCCGCTCGGCTGCGTGAACCCGGCCCAACAGAGCCCGTGGACCGAGGCGCGCTCCACGACCTATGAGGTCAATCTTCCGTACGCATACACCATCTCGGCGCACCTGACCTATCACCTGCCGTTCGCGGACATCAAATATGTCACTGGCGGCGTGAACTATCACTACATCCTCACCGGCCCGAGCGGCGGCACCGATGGGCCGGGGGTCGAGGCCCCCATCACCTCATTCACGATTCCGGGCGTGCTCGGCAAACCGCTGGTGATCAACCCGCAGGAAAACTTCCGCTACCAGGAGCTCAACGCCTTCTGGAGCCATGAGATCAACATCATTTCGACCTCCCCCGGACCCTTCCAATGGGTGGTCGGCGGCTACTTCTTCCGTCAGCACTACCAGCAGCCGGTCTACACCGAGGATGCGGGCCAGCCCCAGTGGAACGGACCGTTCCCTGCGGTGTGTAATCTGACCGGCGGCGTCTGCGCCGGCCAGACAGACTTCCGCCGCTTCGACAACCGGCCGTCGGTGACGAGCAAGTCCTACGCCGTGTTCGGTCAGGTGGACTATAAGATCAACGAAAACTGGAAGTTCACCGGCGGCCTGCGCTACTCGCACGACCAGAAGTTCGGTTCGGAGACCGTCCGGATCCTCTGCTTCGCCGTGGCGGGTTGCGGCGCCAACCCCAATGTGCTGGGCGGCTACACCCCGGCCATCGATCTGACCCAGGTGGCTTCGGTGGTGTCCAACGGTGTGTCCGACGGCCTGCCGAAGGGGGTCGTGGGGCCGACGACCTACGACGCAAAGACGGGCTTCGCCACTCGCCTCTACAACGCCAACTGGCAGGCGGTCACCGGCACGGCCGGCATCGAATGGACGCCGGACTCCCAGACCCTGGTCTACGCCAAGTACAGCCGTGGCTATAAGTCGGGCGGCTACAACATCGGCATCTTCACGGTATTAAGCTTCCAGCCTCTCACCGATTCGGAGCACGTCGACTCCTTTGAAGTTGGCTATAAGAAGACTTGGATGCACAACCTGACCACCGATGTGGCGGCATTCTGGTACAACTATGCCAACCTCCAGATTCCGATTACCGTCAATTTGAACGGCGGCGGACTGACCCAGGCGAATACAACCTTCTACAACGTCCCTTCGGCCATCTCTCGCGGGGTGGAACTGGAAACCACCTGGCAGGCGACCAAGGACCTGGCCTTCCTGTTCGACTATTCCTACCTTGACGCCTACGCGACGTCTGGTCAGGTGACCGACACGGTCGATCCGGATGCGATTGGCCCAGGCGCGCATGCGCTGCCGAACAACGCTGCGACGCCCTTCACGGATGACGTCTACACGAACCGAGTCGGGCCAAATCACGTGAACTGCGCTACGACGACTGATCTGGCCGCACCCTGCCAGAAGTTCCAATCGCTGGCTGGCAATCGCCTCCCAAACGCCCCGCGCAACAAGATCGCGGTCAACGCCAACTACACGTTCCACTTTACGGCCGGTACGCTGAACGCGTCGGCCAGCTACATCTGGCGTGACGCGCAATATGGCGCCCTGTTTACCCGCTCCTACAACAAGGCTCCGGCTTGGGATCAGGTTGACGCCCGCTTGACTTGGAACTCGGCCAATGGCCGCTACAAGGTCATTCTGTACGGAAAGAACATTTTCAACACGATCGGCTACGATGCGGGCGCCTATGGCCGGCGCGGCTATGGCGTAAACGTTATTCCGGGCCGGACGGACGGTATCGCCGGCGGTTCGCGCATCCCGAACCTCGATGGGGTGTCATCAACCTACTCTGTGACTCCACCACGCACTTACGGCGTGGAACTGGACTACAAATTTTTCTGACTCGGCGAGGAGGCGTTCCTGCCTCTGAGCAAATGGTAGTCTTCGCGACGGCGGACCGGCCAACACCGGTCCGCCTTTTGCTGTTATGAATCGCCTTGGCTAAACCGGGTAACGTACATTTCGCAGTCGCAACATGAATTTAATCAATATTCGACTGTCGCGGAATGAACCTAGGCGCCGTCTATGTGGATTCGAGGGCTGAGGCCTCTGAGTTCTCATTCGCGTACGCAATATGGCCGCCTCAAAACCGAGCAATTGAGGCATCCGCGCAACACCCCAGCAAAGATCGACATTGGTGGCGGACCTGCCGCCTTGACCGCCTGACGCTCAGAGGGCACGAGCCCCGCCTCATACACGCCGCCCAGCCAGACGGGCGAGGTGAGTAACAAACGTCGGCGAGCGCCGCCGCTTTCGGAGGGACGATGAACAAGCATTTTCTGTTGGCGACCTGTGCAGTGAGCGTTCTGACGCTTGGCGGCGCCCATGCCTACGCGGCTGAAGCCAACGCCAAGGCGACGGACAACTCGGGTGGCACGACCATCGGCGAACTGGTGGTTACCGCCGAAAAGCGTGAACAGAATCTGCAGACCGTTCCGGTGGCCATCTCGGCCTACACCGCGGCCAAGCGTCAGCTGATGGGGATCGACTCCATCCAGGACATGACGAACTTCACCCCGGGTCTTGAGTACAACAGCTCCACCGACCGGATCTCGCTGCGCGGCGTGGGCCGCCAGACCAACGTGCTCTCCGCCGACGCCTCGGTGGCCAACTACAGCGACGGCATCTACGAGACCTTCGCGGTGGGCGCCGGCGCCTCGACCCTGTTCCTGGACCGGGTGGAAGTGCTCCGCGGTCCGCAAGGCACCCTCTACGGCCGTAACGCCATCGGCGGGGCGATCAAC
>CAIQJF010000068.1 GCA_903872075.1 uncultured Caulobacteraceae bacterium
AATGGTGGACGCGGCTGGGATCGAACCAGCGACCCCTACGATGTCAACGTAGTGCTCTCCCGCTGAGCTACGCGTCCGCCTTGAAGACCGGCGAGGGTCTCGGGAAGCGAACGCCTATAGCGGCGAGGCGGCCCGGGCGCAAGCGCGCTCGGGATGGGTTTGACCACATCGCGCTGTTCCTCAATATGTCCCGATGAACGCATGGGAGCCCACGGCGCCGGCGCGAGAGGCCGGGACCGAACCCGAGGTCTTCCAGATCTCGCGGCCGCCTGCCGACGTGACGGCCTCGGCCCTGGTGTTTGCCTCGCCCCATTCCGGGCGCTGCTATCCCGCCGACCTGATCGAAGCGAGCCGGCTGGACGCTCACGCCCTGCGACGCTCTGAAGACGCTCATGTGGACGACCTGATCGCCTCGGCCCCGGCTCACGGCGCGACGGTGATCGCCGCCAGTCTGGCGCGGGCGTGGTTCGATGTGAACCGTGAGCCCTGGGAGCTTGATGCGGCGATGTTCGCGGACGATCTCCCCGCCTATGCCCGTGCGCGCTCGACCCGGGTTGCCGCAGGCCTGGGGTCGATCGCGCGAATCGTCAGTGACGGTCAGGAGATCTATCGCCGCAAGCTGAGGTTCGCCGAGGCGGTGGCGCGCGTCGAAGCGGTTCACAAGCCCTACCATCAGGCCTTGCACGACCTGGTTGTCAGCGCTCGCGAAGCGCACGGCGTCGCCATCCTGATCGACTGGCACTCCATGCCCTCGGCGGCGGTGAAGGGCTCAGGCGGCCGGCAGGGGTGCGACTTGGTGCTGGGCGACCGATTCGGCGCGGCCTGCGATCCGAGCCTGCCGCGGCTGGTGGAAAGAACTTTCCAGGCCCTGGGCTATCGCGTGGCGCGGAACGCCCCCTATGCGGGCGGCTACACGACCGAATTCTATGGGCGGCCGGCACGGCGCGTTCATGCGCTGCAGGTCGAGATCAACCGGGCGCTCTATATGGACGAGCGAACCCTCGCCCCGACGGCCGGATTTGCAGGGCTTCAAAAGGATCTGGAGACGGTGTTCTCGGCCCTGGCCGCCCAGAACTGGGCCGCAATCTAGGCGCTTGCATCGCCGGTCTGGGCGGAATTTAAGCATCCCGCGCGAGATATAAAAAAATGGCCGCGCCAGCATTTAAGCGGCGCGGCCAGTTAATTAGGGAGGAAACGCCCAGGAAGGGCAGATGCGTCAGCGACGCGTCGTAGGTTCAAATTAGGGTGCAATGCACAATGAATCAAGCGGAAAACGACGGCCCCGTCGATAATTTTCCTTAACTCCGCGTTTTCCTTTTCTAAATCAGACCATTAACGCCGGCCGACGTCGCCCTGGCGCATGTTGCGCCGCAATGATAGAAAGCTAACAAATCGTCTCACCTCTAGGTGAATCACCTGGGGTGCGGCCGCTAGGGATGGCTTCCCACGGCCGTTTCGACTATGACCCGCCCTCCCCCAATCAGAAGTCCCGCCTCATGTCCTTGCGAAATATCGCCATCATCGCCCACGTCGACCATGGGAAGACCACCCTCGTCGACCAGATGCTGGCGCAGTCGGGCATCTTCCGAGCCAACGAAGCCCACGTCGAACGGGCCATGGACTCCAACGACCAGGAGCGCGAGCGCGGGATCACCATCCTGGCCAAGGCCACCTCGGTGCTGTGGAACGGCGCCGCCGGTGAAACCCGCATCAACATCATCGACACCCCCGGCCACGCCGACTTCGGCGGCGAGGTGGAGCGCATCCTGGGCATGGTGGACGGCTGCCTGCTGCTGGTGGACGCCGAGGAAGGCGTCATGCCGCAGACCAAGTTCGTGCTCGGCAAGGCGCTGAAGCTCGGTCTCAAGCCGATCGTGGTGCTCAACAAGGTCGACCGCACTCACGCCGATCCCGAGCGCGTGCTCAACGACGCTTTCGACCTGTTCGCCGCGATCGGCGCGACGGACGAGCAGCTCGATTTTCCGCACATGTACGCCAGCGGCAAGCAGGGCTGGGCCGTGGTGGACATGAACGACGAGCAGAAGGACCTGGGCCCGCTGTTCGACAAGATCGTCGAACATGTGCCGCCGCCGAAGGCCGAGGCCAATGCCGACAAGCCCGCGCAGCTGCTCGCCGTGCTGATCGAATCCGACCCCTTCCTGGGCCGCCTGCTCACGGGGCGCGTCGAATCCGGCCGCCTGGTTCCCGGCATGCCGATCCGCGCGCTGTCGCGCGAGGGCGTGGAAGTGGAACGTGGGCGAATCACCAAGATCCTGGCCTTCCGCGGCCTGAAGCGTCAGCCGATCGACGAGGCCCTGGCCGGCGACATCGTCGCCATCGCCGGCCTCACCAAGGCCACGGTGGCCGATACCCTGGGCGCCATGGACGCCGAAGGCGCCCTGCCAGCCCAGCCGATCGATCCGCCGACCATCTCCATCACCGTGTCGGTCAATGACAGCCCCCTGGCCGGCCGCGAAGGCGACAAGGTGCAGAGCCGCGTGATCCGCGAGCGCCTGCTGCGCGAGGCGGAAGCCAATGTGGCGGTGAAGATTGCCGAGACCGACGAGAAGGACGCCTTCGAGGTCGCCGGCCGCGGCGAACTTCAGCTGGGCGTGCTGATCGAATCCATGCGCCGCGAGGGCTTCGAAGTCTCGATCAGCCGCCCGCGGGTGGTCTACAAGACCGATCCGGAGACCGGCAAACGCATGGAGCCGATCGAGGAAGTCATCGTCGATGTCGACGACGAATACAGCGGCGTGGTCATCGAAAAGCTGTCGGCCCGCAAGGCCGAACTGAAGGACATGGGGCCGTCAGGCGCCGGCAAGACCCGGATCACCCTGATGGCGCCGTCGCGGTCGCTGATCGGCTATCAGGGCCAGTTCCTTACCGACACGCGCGGCTCGGGCGTGCTCAACCGGGTCTTCTCGCACTACGAACCCTACAAGGGCGCCATCGAAGGCCGCCGCAACGGCGTGCTGATCTCCAACTCCGACGGCGAGACCGTGGCCTACGCCCTGTGGAACCTCGAGGATCGGGGCTTCATGTTCGTGGGCTCGGGCGAGAAGTGCTACCAGGGCATGATCATCGGCGAGAACGCCAAGCCCGATGACCTGGACGTCAATCCCCTCAAGGGCAAGCAGCTGACCAACGTCCGCGCCTCGGGCAAGGACGAGGCGATGAACCTGACCCCGCCCCGCCGTCTGACCCTGGAACAGGCTATCGCCTATATCGAGAGCGACGAACTGGTTGAGGTGACCCCGAAGTCGATCCGTCTGCGCAAGCAGGTTCTCAACCCCACCTTCCGCAAGCGCCGCGTCAAGGAAGACGCGTAACCCTCAGGTCAGCGGCAGCTCCATCCAGACGTCCGCCCGGACGTAGGGTGAGCTGGGGCGGCGATCCGGCGGCAGGTGGCGGAAGCCGAAGCTTTCATAGAGCGTCAGCGCCGGCGTCAGTCTGAGGCTGGATTCCAGGTAAAGACGCGGCGCGCCGACCTCGCGCGCGCGCGCCACGCAGGCGGCCATCAGCCGCTTGGCGTGACCGCGGCCTTGACTGGCCTCGTCGACCGCCATCTTCACCACCTCGAAGCCGCCGTCCGCCATCGGGACCAGAGCGACGCAGCCCACGGCCTTGTCGCCCTCCATGGCGAAAAAGACGTGCCCGCCCTTGTCGAGAATCTGGCCCCGCGGATCGCCAAGGATCTCCGCATCCTTGGGTTCAATGGCGAAGAAGCGTGCGATCCAGGCCTCGTTGAGGGTGCGAAAAGCGTCGGCGAAGCGTGGCTCGAAATCGATGACTTGCATGGCGGTCATGATAAGGAATCGCCATGGCCAATGCGATCTACACCGCTCTACCGACGACAATTTTCACCGTCATGTCGGGCCTCGCCCGCGAGATGGGCGCGATCAACCTGGGTCAGGGTTTTCCGGACGAACCGGGGCCGCTGGCGATCCGCCAGGCCGCGGCCGACGCCGTCATCAATGGCAACAATCAATATCCGCCCATGCCCGGAATTCCGGAACTGCGCGAGGCTGTCGCCAGCCACTATGCGAGGTTCCAGCGTCTCGACCTGGACTGGCGAACCGAGGTGACGGTCACGTCGGGCGCCACCGAAGCCCTGGCCTGCGCCTTTCTCTCCCTGATCTCCCCAGGGGATGAAGTTGTCCTCTTCCAGCCGATGTACGACGCCTACCTGCCCATGGTCCGCCGGGCCGGGGGCGTTCCCAGGCTGGCCAGTCTGCAGCCGCCACACTGGCGTTTCGATCGCACCATGCTGGAAGGCGTGTTCAGCGACCGCACCCGTCTGGTCGTCCTGAACAATCCGCTCAATCCCACGGCGACAGCCTTCGCGGCCGACGATCTCGCCCTTCTCGCCGAGTTTTGCGTTCGGTACGACGCGATCGCCATCTGCGACGAGGTGTGGGAGCAGGTGGTGTTCGGGAACACGGTCCACCGGCCGCTGATGGCGTTTCCCGGCATGCGGGAGCGCACGGTCAAGATCGGGTCGGCCGGCAAGATGTTCGCCCTCACCGGCTGGAAGGTCGGCTTCCTTTGCGCCTCGCCGGCGATCACGGAGGTCCTCGCCAAGGCCCACCAGTTCCTCACCTTTACCACACCGCCGAACCTGCAGTCGGCGGTCGCCTGGGGGCTGGGGAACAGCGACGACTGGTTCACAGCCATGCCGGCCGACCTGGCGGCGTCCCGCGACAGGCTGGCGCAAGGCCTGACCCGCGAGGGGTTCGTGGTCATTCCCAGCCAGGCGACCTACTTCCTCAACATAGACCTGCCGGCGTCCGGCGTGACCGAGGGTGATATGGCCTTCTGTCTGCGGGCAGTGAAGGAGGCCGGTGTGGCCGGCATCCCGGTGTCCGCCTTCTACGAGACCGATCCGGTCACCACCGTCATGCGCTTGTGCTTCGCCAAACGGGATGAGACGCTGGACGAAGGGGTGAGGCGGCTCTCGCGGGCGCGCGACCTCGTCAGCTGAGGAGGGCGCGATGATGGCCGGGACCGTACGGCATTTCTCGATCCATACGGACGACAACGACCGCGCCATGGCCTTCTACGGCGCGGTGTTCGGCTGGGCCTTCGAGCCCTGGGGGCCGCCTGGCTTCTACCAGATCACCAATGCAGGCCTTCCCGGCGCCCTTCATGCGCGCCAGACACCTCTCACCGGCGAGGGCCTGCGGGCTTTCGAGGTGACCGTCGGGGTCGATGACATAGCGGCGACGCGCGCCGCCGTGATCGCAAACGGCGGCAAGGTCACCATGGAGCCGTACCACATCGACGGAGTCGGGACCTTGATCTGGATCGAGGACACCGAAGGCAATCGCGTCGGCGCGATGGCCTACGAGGCTTGAAGGGCGAGGCGGTCGCTAGAGCGACCGCTTCACTTCCTCAACCGTGAAGCACTCGATGTAGTCGCCCGCCTGGATGTCCTGGAAGCCCGCGAACTCCATGCCGCACTCCATTCCGGAGGTGACTTCCGCCACCTCGTCCTTGAAGCGCTTGAGGGTCTTGAGCGTCCCCAGTTCCAGCACCACCACGTCCTTGCGGATGATCCGGACCCGCGCGCCGCGGCGAACCACGCCTTCGCGAACCCGGCAGCCGGCAATCCGGCCGACCTTGGTGATGTCGAACGCCTGAAGCACTTCGGCGGCGCCCAGGAAGGTTTCCCGCTGGATCGGCGAGAGCATGCCCGACATGACGCCTTTGATGTCGTCGATCAGGTCATAGATGATCGCGTAGTAGCGAATCTCCACGCCTTCATGCTCGGCCAGTTCCCGCGCCTGTTTCGAGGCGCGGACATTGAAGCCGATGATCGGCGCGCCGGCGCCCTTGGCCAGCATGACATCGCTCTCGTTGATGCCGCCCGCCCCGGACAGGATGATCCGCGCGCGCACCTCGTCGGTGCCGAGTTTGTCGAGCGAACCCACGATCGCTTCGGCCGAACCTTGCACATCGGCTTTGACCAGCAGCGGCAGTTCCGAGACCTTCTTGTCGGCCAGCTTGGCCATCATATCGGCCAGAGAGCCGCCCGCGCCCACAGGCGTGAGATTGCGCTCGCGCTTCAGGCGGATGCGGTAGTCGGTCAGTTCGCGCGCCCGGGCTTCGTTCTCGACGACGGCGAAGGGCTCGCCCGGATCGGCGGGGCCGTCCAGACCGAGGATTTCCACCGCCATGGACGGGCCGGCTTCCTTGACCTGTTCATCGCGCTCGTTGAGCAGCGCGCGCACGCGACCGGCGCTGGCGCCGGCCACGACGATGTCGCCACGCTTCAAGGTGCCGCGCTTGACCAGGACGGTCGCCACCGCGCCGCGACCGCGATCGAGCTTGGATTCGATCACCACGCCCTCCGCCGTACGGTCCGGATTGGCCCGCAGATCCATGACTTCAGCCTGAAGCAGGATGGCTTCGATCAGATCGTCGAGGCCGAGTTTCTCGAGCGCGGAGACTTCGACGATCTGGGTCTCGCCGCCCAGGCTCTCGGCCACGATCTCATGCTGCAGCAGTTCGTTGACGACCCGGTTGGGGTTGGCGCCGGCCTTGTCGATCTTGTTGATGGCCACGATGATCGGGGCGCCCGACGCCTTGGCGTGCTGGATGGCCTCGATGGTCTGAGGCATCACGCCATCGTCCGCGGCCACCACCAGGATCACGATATCAGTGACATTGGCGCCGCGGGCGCGCATGGCGCTGAACGCGGCGTGACCGGGCGTGTCGAGGAAGGTGATGCGCTCGCCGTTCGCCAGCCGCACCTGATAGGCGCCGATATGCTGGGTGATGCCGCCCTTTTCGCCGGCCGCCACGTCCGTGGACCGCAGGGCGTCGAGAAGGCTGGTCTTGCCGTGGTCGACGTGACCCATGACCGCCACGACCGGAGGCCGGGGCTGGGTTTCGTCATCCACATCGTCATCAGCCAGGAAGCCCGACTCCACATCGCTCTCGGAGACGCGCCGCGTGGTGTGCCCGAACTCCGCGGCCACAAGCTCGGCCATGTCAGAGTCGATCACGTCGGTGATCTTCAGCATCAGGCCCTGTCTGACCAGGAACTTGATGATCTCCACCCCACGGATGGCCATACGGACCGCCAGTTCCTGGACGGTGATGACATCGGGGATGATCACCTCGCGGCCGGTGCGCGCCACATCCTGCGGGCCGCCCTTGCGCTTTTCACGCTCGCGCTCCCGCGCCCGGCGAACCGAGGCCAGGGACCGCATGCGCTCGACGGCGCCCTCGTCATCTCCGGCGACCGCCTGGATCGTGAGACGGCCTTCGCGGCGCTTGGGTTCGCCCTTGGTGCGGGAAACGGCCTTGCCGCCCGCGGCCTTGCCCTTACGGGCGGCGTCCTCTTCGTCGAAGTCCGGACGGCGATCGAGATTAAGAGCGCCAGGACGCGGGGCCGAACGCGTGGCGCGCTGGACCTCGGGGGTGCCCGACGGGGCCGCCGCCGCGGGACGCCCCGCGCCGGGGCGCGGACCCGCGGGCCGGGCGCCATCGCGGGGCGGCTTCG
>CAIQJF010000069.1 GCA_903872075.1 uncultured Caulobacteraceae bacterium
ACCATCCGCATTCCCGTGCATATGATCGAGACGATCAACAAGCTGGTGCGTACCTCGCGCCAGATGCTGCACGAAATCGGCCGCGAACCCGCGCCGGAAGAGCTTGCCGAAAAGCTCGGCATGCCGCTGGAAAAGGTCCGCAAGGTTCTCAAGATCGCCAAGGAACCGATTTCGCTCGAAACCCCGATCGGCGACGAGGAAGACAGCCATCTGGGCGACTTCATCGAAGACAAGAACGCCATCCTGCCCATCGATGCGGCGATCCAGTCGAACCTGCGCGAAACCACCACCCGCGTGCTGGCCAGCCTGACGCCGCGGGAAGAGCGGGTTTTGCGCATGCGCTTTGGCATCGGCATGAACACCGACCACACTCTGGAAGAGGTTGGCCAGCAGTTCAGCGTCACCCGCGAACGCATCCGTCAGATCGAGGCGAAGGCCCTGCGAAAGCTCAAACACCCCAGTCGCTGCCGCAAGCTGCGGAGCTTCCTCGACAGCTAGCGGATTCAGGACCGCGGGCGTCAGCGCCCGCGGTCCTGCCCACCGTCGCGCCGATCACAGCTGACAAGCGCCGATTACGCTTGCCTGCCCTGCGGTGAGGTTTGAACTGATCCCGCCGGGCTTGGAGCAAATTTCATGAGCGACGATCTTATCCTGCACCACTATTTCACCTCGCCGTTCTCGGAGAAGGTGCGAATCCTTCTGGGCATCAAGGGGCTGAGCTGGCGCTCGGTGATCCAGCCGACGATTATGCCCAAGCCCGACCTGACGCCCCTGACCGGTGGCTATCGCCGCATCCCGGTGATGCAGATCGGCGCCGACGTGTTCTGCGACAGCGCCGTGATCATGGCCGAAATCGAGCGCCGCTATCCCTTGCCGCGCGTCATCCACGGCGCCGACTGGGCGGTGAACCTGTGGGCCGATCGACTGTTCTTTCAGCCGACGGTGGGGATCATCTTCGGGGCCATCGGCCACACCGTTCCGGCCGAGTTTATCAAGGATCGGGAGGCCATGTCCGGCGGCCGCCCGTTCGACGTAGCGGCGATGAAGGCGGCGGCGGAGCCGCTGAAGGGACAGTTCCGAGGCATGGCGTCGTGGCTGGAGCGTCAGCTGGCTGATGGGCCTGCCTGGATCGCCGGCGATGCGCCGGGTCTGACGGACATCGCCTGGTACATGAATTTCTGGTTCTTCCGCAGCGCTCTCAAGGCGGACATGGCCACGCTGCTGGAAGACCTGCCGCACATCACGGCTTGGCGCGAACGCGTTGCGGCGCTGGGCGCGGCTTCGACCCGGCTGGACATGAGCACGGCCGAGGCGATCGCGACCGCCCGGGCCGCCGAACCGGCGACCGCGGACCACATCGTGCACGACGCCAAGGACCCGATCGGCCTGCCGCCCGGCGCGGCGGTGCATGTGGTGGCCGACGACTACGGTCGCGACCCGATCGCCGGCGTGCTGGTCTCCGCTAACGCGGAGCGGATCGTCATCGCTCGCGACGACCCGCGGATCGGCACGGTCAATGTTCACTTCCCAAGGGTTGGCTTCACGGCGACGCCAGCCTAGGCCGGCGTCTCAGCTGTCG
>CAIQJF010000070.1 GCA_903872075.1 uncultured Caulobacteraceae bacterium
GCCCATTCGCCGGACGCCACCCGGTTTATCCGCGACGTCGGCGGGCCAGCCCGCGACGCCATCGCCCGCTTCCCGGCGCCCGCCCGCACCCAGGCCATCGACCGGCTGAATCGAGGCCAGGGCCGCTCGATCATCAAGACCCTGTTTCCCGGCCGTTAGGAGCCCTCATGACCTCCATCAAACGCCTGCGGGCCATCCTGCCCTTCGTGCTTCTGGCGCTCCTGGCGGGGCTCGCCGTCGCGACCCAGGCGGTGGCCGCCGGCTTCCATTACCCGCGCGAATTTGGCCGCGGGCTGTTCGATCTCGGGCGGGTCCGCATCTATGAGCCGTGGGCGGTGCTCAGATGGTACGGTCCCTACGCCAAGGCCTATCCGCGGGCGTTCGACGAAGCGTCTCTGTGGGGCTTGGCGGCCGCCATGGTCCCCATGGGTGTGGCGATCGCGGTCGCCCGCCGCTTTCGGCGCAGCCCGCCCGGGTTCGGGGCCCAGGCCTGGGCCCGGCTGGATGACGTTCGCCGCGCCAAACTGATCCATCCGCAGGGGGATATCAGCGGCCGCGTCCTCGGCCGATTCGACGGTCGCTATCTCACCTACCAGGGCGTCGAACACGCGATCATCGTCGGCGCCTCGCGGAGCGGGAAAGGCGCCGGCCACGTGGTTCCGACGCTGGTGGCCTGGCCGCAGAGCGTGTTCGTCTATGACCGCAAGGGCGAGCTCTGGCACATCACCGCCGACCATCGGAAGCAGTTCAGCCACGTCTTCTATTTCGCGCCGACCGACCCCAACACGGTGCGCTGGAACCCGCTGTTCGAGGTCCGCAAAGGGGTGATGGAGATCGCCGACATCCAGAATGTCGTTGGCATCCTGGTCGATCCGCTGGGCCGCAAGGCGGGCGACCTCAACTTCTGGGATCAGAGCGCCACGGACTTCTTTACGGCCGTCATTCTGCACGTCCTCTACAGCGAGCCGGACGAGCGAAAGAACCTCGCCCAGGTGCGCCGGCTCTTGATCAACATCGAGCCGACCTTGCACGCGATGATGCACACCCAGCATCGCAACCGGCCCGATTATCACGCGGCCGATGGGCTGGCCCGGGACGAATACGGCGAGCTGATCCCGGAAATCCATCCGGAGGTCCTGCTCGGCGCCACGGCGCTGTCGACCATGGACGAGCGCGTGAAATCCAACGTCCTGGCGACGTGTCGCGCCTCGCTGTCGCTGTGGGCCGATCCTCTGGTCGAGTATGCGACGAGCTGGTCGGACTTCTCGATCGGCGACCTGGTGTGTTCGGAATCGCCGGTGTCGTTCTACATCATCACCCCCCAGGCCCACGCCGACCGGCTGGCCTTCCTGGTGCGGGTGTTCACCCGCCAGACCATCAACAGCCTGATGGAGAGCGAACACGCGGACAGCCGCCGGCGGCGCAAACGCCATCGTCTGCTGCTACTGCTCGACGAATTTCCCAAACTCGGCAGCCTGCCGTTCCTCGAAAACGCCATGGGTGAAATGGCCGGCTACGGCATCACCGC
>CAIQJF010000071.1 GCA_903872075.1 uncultured Caulobacteraceae bacterium
CACCAACCTGGTGATGGGCAAGCACTCGGGCCGACACGCCTTCAAGGACAAGCTGAAGACCATGGGCTACGAGTTGGGCGACAACGCCCTGAACGAGGCCTTCGGCCGGTTCAAGGACCTGGCCGACAAGAAGAAGCACGTCTACGACGACGACATCATCGCCCTTGTCTCCGACAGCCTGGCCCATGAGGCCGAGACCCTGTCGGTGGTCGAGTTGCGGGTCGTGGCCGGCACCGAGGGGCCGCAGACCGCCGACATCGCGATGATCGTGGATGGCGACGTCAAGCGCGCATCGGCGACCGGCGATGGTCCGGTCGACGCGGTGTTCTTCGCCATCCGCCAGATCGTGCCGCACGAAGCGCGCCTGGCGCTGTTCCAGGTCCACGCGGTGACCGAGGGAACCGACGCCCAGGCCCAGGTGACGGTGCGGCTGGAGGAGGGCGGCTACATCGCCACCGGCCACTCCTCCGACACCGACACCCTCGTCGCCTCGGCCCGGGCCTATGTGAAGGCGCTCGACAACCTGATCGCGCGCCGCCACCGCACCGCCCCCGACCGCAAGGTGGCGAGCGGGTTCTAGGTCGCGCGAAACGCCCCCTCCGTCTCGGCGCTGACGCGCCGATCCACCTGCCCCATAAAGGGGGAGGAGAAGAATGTCCTGCTCCCCCTTGCGGGGGAGCCGCCAGGCAAGCCTGGCTGAGGGGGCTCTTTCCAGCGGAGAACGCACCTTGTTACTGTGGATTCCCGTCACCGTCGGCGCGGCGGCGTTCCAGGTCGCGCGCAACGCCGCCCAGCGGGGGCTGATCGGCGGGGCAGGGCCGTGGGGCGCGACCCTGGTCCGCTTCCTGTTCGGCTTTCCCTTCGCCTTCGCCTTCCCCCTGACAGCGTGGCTGTTCACGGGTCACCCGCAGGCGCATTTCAGCCCGGCCTTCCTCGGCTTCGCCCTGGCCGGTTCGTTCAGCCAGGTCATGGCGACGGCCGCCCTGCTGGTGGCGATGAACCGGGCCGGCTTCGCCGTCGGCACAGCCCTGCAGCAGAGCTCCCTGCCGCTGGCGGGGATCCTCGGCTGGATCGTGTTCGGGGACCGGCTCAGCGCCCACGCCTGGGTCGGGGTGGCCGTCGTCACCGCCGGGGTCGCCGCCCTCAGCTGGCCGCGCGGAAGCGACATGTCCGGCGATCGACCGGTGTCGGGGGCGGTCTACGGCCTGCTGTCGGGCCTGCTGTTCGGGTTTTCGCTGAACGCCTTCCGCCATGCCTGCCTGGTGTTTTCGCCGCAGAACCTGATCTATGCGGCGACCGGGACGGTGGCCTTCACCCAGGCCGTCCAATCGGTGGTGCTGGGCGGCTGGCTGGCGTGGCGCAAGCCCGCGGCGCTGGAGTCGGTGCTGATGAGCTGGCGCGAGTCGCTGATGGCGGGCTTCTGCGGAGCCTGTGCTTCGGCCGCCTGGCAGTTCGCCCTGGTCATGGCGCCGGCCGCCTCGGTCCGGGCGGGGGGGGTGGTCGAAAGCCCGATCGCCGCGGCGGCGGGAAGACGTCTGTTCGCGGAAAAGTTATCGGCAGGAAAACTGGCGGCCGGAGCCCTGGTCGCCGTAGGCGTGGCGCTAACCGCCCTAGGATGAAATTCGCCTGCGGCGCTGAGTCCAGCCCTGCACTTCAGCTTGGCAGCATTAGGTGCTTGAATTAGGGGCGTTCGCAGGGCACACCGGCCCATCCGGTCAGCGGAAAAGGTGAGCGGCTCGAGCGCGGGACGAGGGTCCCGGTCGACGGCCTGCAGCGCCTTTGCCGAAGATTCCAGTGCCTAAGCCACGACAAGGCAACCTATGCTCGCATCCCTTTTTGGCATGATCTCCAACGACATCGCGATCGACCTGGGGACAGCCAACACGCTGATCTACATGAAGGGCAAAGGCATCGTCCTGAACGAGCCTTCGGTCGTGGCCCTGCGCAACGTCGGCGGGCGCAAGATCGTCCATGCGGTCGGGATCGAAGCCAAACAGATGCTGGGCCGCACCCCCGGGCACATGGAGGCGATCCGCCCCATGCGCGACGGGGTCATCGCCGACTTCGAAGTCGCCGAGGAGATGATCAAATATTTCATCCGCAAGGTTCACAACCGCCAGGGCTTCGTGAACCCCAAGGTCATCGTCTGCGTGCCGTCGGGCGCCACCGCCGTGGAACGCCGGGCGATCAACGACTCCTGCCTCAACGCCTCGGCGCGCCGTGTCGGCCTCATGTACGAGCCCATGGCCGCGGCCATCGGCGCCGGCCTGCCCATCCATGAGCCCACCGGCTCCATGGTGGTCGACATCGGCGGCGGCACCACCGAGGTCGCGGTGCTGTCGCTCTCCGGCATCGTCTATTCGCGCAGCGTGCGGGTGGGCGGCGACAAGATGGACGAAGCCATCATCAGCTACATGCGCCGTCACCATAATCTGCTGATCGGCGAGACCACCGCCGAGCGGATCAAGAAGGAAATCGGCACCGCGCGGCCGCCGGAAGACGGCATCGGCCTTTCCATCGACGTGAAGGGCCGCGACCTGATGCAGGGCGTGCCGCGGGAAGTGCGCATCAACGAGAAGCAGGCGGCCGACGCGGTCTCCGAACCCGTGGCGCAGATCATCGAGGCGGTGAAGGTCGCGCTCGAGGCGACCCCGCCGGAGCTCGCCGCCGACATCGCCGACAAGGGTATCATGCTCACGGGCGGCGGCGCCCTGCTGCGCGGTCTCGACATGGAGATCCGCGACGCCACCGGCCTGCCGGTCACCGTCGCCGATGATCCGCTCTCCTGCGTGGCGCTCGGGTGCGGCAAGGTGCTCGAACATCCCAAGTGGATGAAGGGACTGCTGGAATCCAGCCTGTTCTAAGCCGACCTCGCCAGACGTGCGTCCGGCAAGCCGGGGATTGAAGGAGAGCCTCGGATGTCCCTGAGGGACGGTCCGTTCAGCGATATCCGGCCGCCGCTGACCTGGCTCGCGGTCGCGGCGCTGATCATCGCGATCATCGTCGCTCTGGTCATGTTCGTTGGCGACCGGCACGGAGCCGGCGCGTCCAACGCCCGACGGTCCGCCGAGGGGTCCGTCGGCGCAGTCGGCGGCGTGCTCTCGGCGCCCGTGCGATGGCTGGGCGGTCTGGGCTCCGGCGTCAGCGACTATATTCTGGCAGGGTCGCAGAACACACAGCTCCGGCGCGACCTCGTCATCGCACGCACCTGGAAGGATGAGGCCCTGCGCCTGCGGGATGAGAACGCCCGCTATCGCGCCCTGCTGGGCGTGAAGACCGACCCGCCTCTGCCGATGGTCGCCGCGCGGACGGTGCTCGACGCGCGCGGCCCCTTCGCCAATACCCGCATCGCCGACGCCGGCGCCGACAGGGGGGTGGTTGAGGGCAATCCGGTGATGAGCGAACACGGGCTGGTGGGACGCGTGACCGGCGTGGCCAGGACGTCTCGCGCATCATGCTGCTGACCGATGTGGAGAGCCGCACGCCGGTCCTCGTCGCGCGCACCAATGGCCGGGCCATCCTGACCGGCGACGGCGGCGGCAATCCCAAACTGGACTACCTTCGCACCCACGATCCCCTGAAGGAGGGTGACCGCATTCTGACGTCGGGTGATGGCGGCGTGCTGCCGCGCGGCCTGCCCGTCGGCGTGGCGGTCAAGGGTCTCGACGGCGGATGGCGTGTCGCCCTGGACGCCGACGCGGCGCCAATCGATTTCGTGCAGATCCTGCTCTTCAAGGATTTCACCCAACTCCTGCAGCCGAAGGCGCTTGAACCCTCGGTCCTGCCGCCGACAGCCACGGGGGCCCCGGTGGCGGCGCCGACGCCCGTCGCCCAAACACCTGTCGCCCAGGCGCCCGTCGCCCAAGTACCCTTCGCTAAGAACCCGGCGGCCAAGACGGGACCCGTGAAAGCGCCGGCCAAGCCGGCGGCGGCGTCACACTGATGGCCTCCGTCACTGTCCAATCGCCCAATCCGCTCAACTGGCTGGTCACCCCGGCCGTCACCTGTGTGGCCGCGACCCTGGTTTTCGCCGTGCCGATCAAGGTGTTCGGACTGCAGCTGCCTGAGCCGGTGTTCGCCATGGCGCCGGCCTTCGCCTGGGCGACGATCCGCCCCTCGATCCTGCCGCCGTTCGCCCTGATCTTCCTGGGTCTTTTTCAGGATCTGGTCTGGGGCGGGGCGCTGGGCCTGTGGCCGCTCTGCCTCCTGGCCGTGTACGGCCTGGGCTTTTCCGTGCGGCGGGTGCTGACGGGGGAGGGGTTCTGGGCCCTGGGCGCCTGGTACGGCGGTCTGGCCGCCCTGGGCTTCGGGCTTGGCGTCCTGCTGGTCACGGTGACGGCCGGCGTCGCGCCGAGCCTGACCGGCGTGGCCCTGCAGTTCCTGGTGACCCTGCCGCTGTTTCCCCTGGCCTGGCTGCTTATCGATCGCTTCGAGGACGCGGATGTGAGGTTCCGCTGATGGAGTCCTCGATCTTCCTCGATGACGTCAATGAGCGTCAGGGTCTGTTTCAGCGCCGGGCCTTGCTGTTCGGCGGGCTGGCCAGTCTGGGGCTTGTGGCGCTCGGCGGGCGGCTGACCCAGCTCCAGTTGCTCGAGGCCGGGCGCTACCGGCTGCTGTCGGAGCATAACCAGTTTCAGTTCGTCCTCTCGCCGCCGCCCCGCGGACTTATCCTCGACCGCAACGGCGTCGTGCTGGCGTCCAATCGCCCGGACTTCTGTCTTCTGCTGGCGCGTGACGAGCACACCGACGTGGATGCGGTGCTGGCGAAGCTGGCGCAGCTCGTACCGCTCGACGCGGCGCACCTCGAACGTCTCAAGGACGAAATCGCCGATGCGCCGCGCAAGGCGCCGGTGGCGATCATGGAGGACATGAGCTGGGAGGAATTCACCCGGGTCAACGTCCGCGCCCCGGAACTGCCCGGCGTCACCGCCGACATGGGCGAGGTGCGCGTCTATCCGTTCTCCGGGGCGTTCGCCCATGTTGTCGGTTACGTGGCCAAGGTCAGCGCCAAGGACATCACCAAGACCGGGCCGAACGCCGAGCCGATCATGCTCAATCCGGGGTTCCGGATCGGCAAACAGGGGGTGGAGAAGGCCTTCGATCTGACCTTGCGCGGCAAGGCCGGCGCGAAGAAGGTCGAGGTCGACGTGAAGGGCAGGGTGGTCCGGCAGGATCCGCGCGGCGATATCCCGCCGGGGCCCGGCTCCACGCTCCGCCTGACCCTGGACGCGGACATCCAGAACCGCGCCTTGTCGGTGTTCGGCGAGGAGAGCGGCGCGGCGGTCATGATGGATTGCCGGTCCGGCGACGTTCTCTGCATGCTTTCGGCGCCGAGCTTCGACGCCAACCAGTTCGTCAAAGGGCTGTCCGGTCCGGAGTACCGCGCGCTGGCGGAGTACGATCGCAAGCCGCTTTTCAACAAGGCGCTCACGGCGAACTACCCGCCGGGATCGACATTCAAGACGATGGTGGCGCTCACGGCCCTCGAGCGGGGGTTCGATCCTTCGCGGGTCTATGTTTGCAATCGCACCTGGTCCTGGGGCGGGCGGGTCTGGCACTGCGACAAGGCGCATGGCGCCTTGGATCTCAAGGGCGCCATCGCCCATTCCTGCGACATCTATTTCTACCAGACCGCCCTGGGCATCGGCCCTGACGCCATCGCCGCCACGGCCCGCAAGTTCGGGCTTGGCGAACTCCACGAGATCGGAATTCCGGGGCAGAAGCCGGGCCTTGTCCCCGACACGGACTACAAGCGCCGCAACTTCCCCCGCGATCCGGTCTGGCACGCCGGAGAAACCCCCAGCCTGGGGATCGGTCAGGGGTATGTCAGCGTCAACGCCCTGCAGCTCTGCGTCATGGCCTCGCGGCTGGCCAACGGCGTGACGGCCCTACGACCGCGGCTGATCGAGGCGATTGGCGACGTGGTCCAGCCCTCCGGCGCCACGGCTCCTGGCCTTCCCTTCGCGCCGGAGCACCTGGCCTTCATTCGCTCGGCCATGGCCGCGGTCGTGGAGTCGGGTACGGCTGCCCGCTACGGCGATCTGGGGCTGGGGTCCGTGAAAATGGCGGGCAAGACCGGCACGGCCCAGTCTCACAACTATACCGGCGCCACCCAGGGCGCGCATGGCGCGAAAGGGGCCTGGGCCTTGCGCGACCACGCCTGGTTCATCGCCTTCGCGCCGCATGACGATCCCCGCTACGCCCTGAGCGTGCTGGTGGAGCACGGGGGTTTCGGGGCCGAGGCCGCCGCGCCCAAGGCCGCTCAGATTATGAAGGTGGCGTTGCTGAAGGATCCGGAGGTGCGGGCCCGCATCGTCCAGGCCGCGCCCGACGCCTCGCCCGTGTCGCCCACAACCCAGGCGCCCGCCATATGACCGTCAGCGCCATCAGCCGTCCCGGCGAACGTGATCGCCTGACCGTCAAGCTCAGCCAGATCGACTGGACGCTGTGCCTGCTGTTGACCGCCATCACCGGCGTGGGCGCGGTGATGCTCTATTCGATCGCCGGCGGGTCCTGGTCGCCATGGGCCGCGCGACACCTCATCCTCTACGGGGTTTGTTTCGTGGGCATGATTGTCCTGGCGACCGTGGATCTCCAGGTCTGGTTCGCCCTGGCCTATCCCCTCTATGGCCTTGGCGTTCTGATGCTCCTGGCGGTCGCGGTTGTCGGCCATTCGACCATGGGCGCGCAGCGATGGCTGGACATCGGGCCGATCCGCATCCAACCGTCCGAGATCATCAAGTTCGGCCTCGTCATGGCTCTGGCCCGGTTCTACCACGGCCTCTCCGCCGCGCGGGCGCGCTGGTCGTGGTGGCTGCTGATCCCCTGTGCGCTGATCGGGCTGCCCGCGGCCATCGTGGCGCACCAACCCGACCTCGGCACCGCCCTGCTGATCGCCGCCACCGGCGGCGGGATGATGATCTTGGCCGGCCTGAGCCTGCGCGTCGTCGGGATCGGTTTGCTGGGTCTCGGCGCCGCCGTGCCCCTGGCCTTCGCCTTCGTGCTCAAGGCCTATCAGCGGGCGCGTCTGCTCACCTTCCTCAACCCGGAGGCCGACCGGTCCGGGGCCGGCTACCATATCATCCAGTCGGAGATCGCCCTGGGATCGGGGGGGGTGCTGGGCAAGGGACTCGGCCTGGGCACCCAGAGTCAGCTGAACTTCCTGCCGGAGAAGTCCACCGACTTCATCTTCTCGTCCATGGCCGAGGAGCTGGGGTTTCTGGGCTGCATCACGGTGCTGGCGCTCTATGCGGCGGTCATCCTGGTTAGCCTGCGCACCGCGGCCATCGCCCACAGCCATTTCGGCCGCCTGGCCGCCGCCGGCGTCACCGTCACCTTCGCGCTGTGCGTGCTGATCAACGGCGCCATGGTCATGGGGCTCGCGCCGGTGGTGGGCGTGCCCATGCCGCTGTTGTCCTTCGGCGGCACGGTGATGATCACGATGATGCTGGGTTTCGCCCTGGTGCTGGCCGTGCGCGTGCACCGCTATTCCGAGGTCACCAGCGGCAAGGGCGCCTTCGTCTGATCTGCCGCGGCGGGAGCCGGCTCAGAACAGGGCCCGGTCCGTGGCCCTGACCAGGGCGTCGATGATCCCCGGTTCGGTCGAGGCGTGGCCGGCGTCCCAGATCACCTCGAAATGGGCCTCCGGCCAGGCCTGTTTCAGCTTCCAGGCGCTCTCCAGCGGCGTCACGACATCGAAGCGACCCTGGACGACCCAGCCGGGGATGCCGCGGATGGCTTCGATATTGTTGAGGATCCAGCCGTCGTCGCCGAAGAAGCCCTTGTTCACGAAATAATGGCACTCGATCCGGGCGAAGGCGATGGCGAAGTCGATCTCGCTGAACTTGGCGGGACGCGCCTGAGGGCCACGCAGGGAGAGCGTGTCGCCCTCCCACTGGCTCCAGGCGGCGGCGGCTTGCGCCTGGACGCGCCGGTCGGGATGGGTCAACCGCTTGTGATAGGCCGCCATGAGATCGTGTCGTTCGTCGGCCGGGATCGGCGCGAGGAAGCGGGCCCAGGCGTCCGGGAACAACATCGACGCCCCATCCTGGTAGAACCAGCGGAGCTCCCGGTCGGTGAGCAGGAACACGCCGCGAAGGATCAGTCCCGCCACGCGGTCGGGGTGTTTGATGGCGTAGGCGAGGGCGAGGGTGGATCCCCACGAGCCGCCAAACACCGTCCATTTGTCGATACCCAGGCGTTCCCGAAGTCGCTCGATATCGGCGATCAGATCCCAGGTGGTGTTGTTGTCGAGCGAGGCGTTCGGGCGACTGCGGCCGCAGCCGCGCTGATCGAACAGCACCGACCGCCAGCGAGCCGGATCGAAGAACCGCCGCATGGTCGGATTGATCGCGCCGCCGGGCCCGCCGTGCAGGACGACGACCGGCTTGCCCGTCGGGCTGCCGCATTCCTCGTAGTAGATCTCATGATCGCCGTCTGCGGGAAGCCAGCCGGTCGCGAACGGCTCGGTCTCCACATAGAGGCCGCGACGTCCGCTGGCGGACATCGGGGGGACGGCGAGAGAGGCGGCGGTGCGATCCATGCGCTCTTCTACGTCGGAAAGCGTCGGTTCATCCAGTCAAGGACGGCGTGATTGACCTCTTCCGGCTTCTCCTGTTGCGTCCAGTGGCCGCTGCCCTTGATGAGGACGCGATCGAGGTTCGGCACATAGCTCTCCATGCCGTCGGCGGCCGAGGGCGGCAGCACGGCGTCAAGCTCGGCCATGATCATCAGGGAGGGATGGTCGACCTTGTCGACAATGTGGGCCGAGCGTTCCCAGTTGCGCGTGAAGTTCCGGTACCAGTTGATCCCGCCGGTAAAGCCGGTGGCTTCGAAACTCTCCACGAACGCCGCCATTTCCTGGTCATCGAGCAGGGCCGGCCGGGGGTCGAACGACGGATCCCACATCTGAAGCATTTTCAGCAGGGCGAAGGTGGTCTGCGGTGAACCCTCCTCGGCCGCGGGGGCGTCTCCCGAGAGGCCGCCGGCGGCGGGCGGCGTGTCGGTTAGGGGGCGACGCATGAAGAAGTTCATGGCCTTGGCCACATCGCCGTCCAGAATGGCGTCGGCCTCGCCGGGCTTCTGGAAATTGACGATGTACATGTCTTCGCCGAACCGGCGGCGCATCAGCTCGATCGGATCGGCGGGCGAGCGTGGCATGAAGGGCGTATTGACGCCGATGACGCCCGCCACTCGTTCGGGGTGTCGAAGGGCCATCTGCCAGACAACAATCCCACCCCAATCGTGGCCGCAGAACACGGCCTGGGCGATGCCGAGGTGGTCGAGCAGCGCCACGAGATCGCCGGTGAGGGCTTCGACGTCATAGGCTTCCACCGCCTTGGGGCAGTCGCTCTTGCCATAGCCGCGCTGGTCCGGGGCGATCGCCCACCGCCCCGCGGCTTCAAAGGCGCGGAGTTGATGGCGCCAGGAGAACGCCAGTTCGGGGAAGCCGTGGCAGAAAATCACGGGGACGCCCTGCCGGGGTCCGACCTCATAGTAGGCGATGCGGGCCCCGGGCGTCTGGACGAAGGCGACAGGAGGCATCCGGGACTCGAGCGCGGACATCGAAACTCCGAACAGGTTGATCACGAGGGAAAGTACGTCTCGACAGTGCCGGTGATTGCCGTTGGCGGCAAGACGGGCTGGTCAGCCGGGCGGCGGCTCGCGCGGCGCTCCGGCTGCGGCGTAGGCCAGGCAGGCCCAGCCCGCCATGAGGGAGAGCCCGCCGACGGGCGTGATTGCCCCAAGCCAGTGCGGCGCGCCGAGCGCCATCGCATAGAGCGAACCGCTGAATATCGCCGAGCCGAGCAGGAACAGGGCGGGGGGCCAGACCGCGCGGCGTGCGTGGAGGGGCAGGGCGGCGCAGGCCAGAACCGCCAGGGCGTGGCTGGCCTCATAGCTGGCGCCGGTCCGTAGCAAGTCCTTGGCCGCGGGGTCGGACACGGCATGGGCGGCGAAGGCTCCGGCCGCCACGGAGACAAGGCCTGATAGCGCGGCAAATACCGTCCAGGTGCGTCGATCCCACGCCATGCTTGCCCCTTGGTCACGATTGTCAGCGGTCACGCTTCGATCCTAGGGTCTGCGCGCGCAAATCGGAAAGATCGTTCTGTACCTGCCGTCATGATTCCTGAACGCCGTTCATAAAGCGGCTTGACGCCATGGCGATCCATGGGTCAGGCCAAGATCGTTATCGACCCTAGACCCTTGGGAGGCTCATGCGCCGCGATCTGTTCAGTCTGGAAGGGCGTGTGGCTCTGGTGACCGGCGGGTCTCGCGGCATCGGTCGGATGATCGCCGAGGGCTTCCTGGCGCACGGCGCCAAGGTCTACATCTCTTCGCGCAAGGCCGAGGCCTGCGCGCGGACCGCGGCGGAGCTTTCAGCCGATGGTGGTATTTGTCTTGCGTTGCCGCAGGATGTCTCCACGGTCGACGGATGCCGCGCCCTGGCCAAGGCGTTTTCAGCGCGTGAGCCGCATCTCGACATCCTGGTCAACAACGCCGGGGCCGCATGGGGCGCGCCGTTTGAGGATTTTCCGGAGAGCGGCTGGGACAAGGTCATGAACCTTAACCTGAAGTCGCCGTTCTTCCTGACCCAGGCGCTGCACGGCGCCCTTGCGGCCGGGGCGACCGCCGATCGTCCCGCGAAGGTCATCAACATCGCCTCGATCGACGGCATCCGGCTCAATCCCCAGGACACCTATTCCTATCACGCGTCAAAGTCGGGACTGATCTACCTCACGCGCCGGATGGCCGCCCGATTGATCCAGGATAACATCGTGGTCAGCGCGATTGCGCCTGGGGCGTTCGCCTCCGAGATGAACCGCGACGCCCGCGACCACGGCGAGGAACTGTCGCGTCGTATTCCGAGCCGGCGCATCGGCGCCGACGAAGACATGGCCGGCGCCGCGATCTACCTCGCGTCGCGGGCCGGGGATTATGTGGTGGGCGAAACCATTGCAGTTGACGGCGGCGTCGCGCTGGCCGAGACCGCCGGCGGCGTCTAGGTTTTGGAGAGTCCCTACTCGTGAGCAGCCTCGACGCAACCGATCCGACGCCCGCACGCCGCCGCCGAATGAGCGGACTGCGCTGGCCGCTGATGATCGGCGTTCCGGTCTTGATCCTTGCCGGCCTCGGCTATCTGGTCCTGACCAGCGGCCGCACGCAGTCGACCGACGACGCCTATGTTCAGGCGGCCAAGGCGCCGATCAGCGCCTCGATCGCCGGCCGGGTGATCGAGGTCGACGTCACCGAGAACCAGGAGGTGAAGGCGGGCCAGGTCCTGTTCAAACTTGACCCCGTTGACGCGCAGACCGCGGCGCATCGGGCCGAGGCTGCCCTGGCCGCGGCGCGGTTGCAGGTTGTCGCCCTGAAATCGGCGCTCGATCAGCAGAAACTGCTCCTGGGGTCGGCGCTGCAGACTCAGACCTACGCCACCCAGGAAGCGGACCGGCAGACGGCCCTGGTTGCCGCCGGCGTCTCCTCTCGCCAGCAGGCGGCGGACGCCCGGCACGCGTCTGATCTTGCCGCGGCGCAGGTGGCCGTGGCGCGGCAGCAGGTGGCCGCGGCCCAGGCCAATCTCGGCGGCGCTGAGACCAACCCGGATGTGTTCCCGGCGGTGCTGCAGGCCAAGGCGGCGCTGGAGGCGACGCAACTCGATTTGGTCCATACCGTCATCATCGCGCCGTCGGATGGCGTCGTGACGCGGGTCGATCAGTTGCAGAAGGGCGCGTTCATCAATCCGTCCCAGACCGTCTTCTACCTGCTGTCGGGCGAACCTTGGGTCGACGCCAACTTCAAGGAAAATCAGCTCGCCAAGATGCGCGTCGGCCAGCCGGCCGAGATTGAAATCGACGCCCTCGGCGGGAAGAAGCTGAAGGGTTATGTGGCGAGTTTCAGTCCTGGATCCGGCTCGAGCTTCTCGCCGTTGCCGGCACAGAACGCCACCGGCAACTGGGTGAAGGTGGTCCAGCGGCTGCCCGTGCGGATCGCCTTCGACAAGGCGCCGCCGGATGTGGTCTCAAGGGCAGGTCTGTCGACGAAGGTTACTGTCGACGTCCGTGGCCCCGGGCGCGCGGTTGCGAGTCGCTGAACCGGGCATGAGGGTCAAGCCACACATACCGTCGACCACGGGCCGGATCGTCGCCCTCTGCCTTGTCCTGTCCGGTTGCGCCACGGTGGGACCCAACTTCAGCGCCCCCCAGGCCCCGACGGCGACCGCTCTGGCGGGGGCGGGGGAGCGCGTCCCCGAGCGGGTTCTGGCCACCGGTGACGCGGCCCCGGCCGGGCCGTGGTGGCGGGCGCTTGGCTCAAAGGCCTTGGACGACGTCATGGCGCGAGCCCTGGCCCACAACCATACTTTGGCAGCCGCGGACGCGACTCTGGCGAAGGTGCGCGCCCAGGCGGAACGCGAGCATGCCGCGCTCGGTCCCTCAGTCACCGGCGCGGGCACGTTTCAGCGCGACAGGATCAACACCTCGGCCTTCGGCTTCGCTGGTTTCCCCAGCCCGACGATCAGCCTCTACAATATTGGCCCGTCGGTGAGTTACGATCTGGATCTCGCGGGCGGGGGGCGTCGGCGGGTCGAGGCGGCGCGCGCGCGGTTGCGCGCTGAAGGCTTCAAGGCCGACGCGGCCTACCTCACCCTTACCGGCAACGTCGCGCTTCAGGCGGTTCGAATCGCCGCTCTCCGCGCCCAGATCGAGGCCCTGCAAGGTGTCGTCGAAGACGACCGTCGCTCCATCGACATTCGTCGCAAGGCCGAGGCGGCGGGCGGGGATTCCCCATCGGCCGGCCTCGGCGGACAGCTCCGCCTGCAGCAGGATCTCGCCCTCATTCCGCCCCTGACCCAGCAGTTGGCTCAGGCCCGTCATGCCCTTGCCCTGCTGGTCGGCGAGGCGCCGAGCGAGTGGTCCCCGCCCGACTTCACGACCGCGGACTTCGTTCTTCCGGCGACTATCCCGGTCGGACTTCCGTCCGCGCTGCTGCGGCGCCGGCCGGATATCCAGGCCGCCGAGGCCGCAGTCCACGCCGATACGGCCATGGTCGGTGTCGCGACCTCGCGGCTCTACCCCGATGTGCGCCTGGTCGCCGGTCTGACACAGGAAGGGCTCAACCCAGGGTCGCTGTTCGGTTTCGGCGCCACCGCCTACAACTTCGGCCCAAGCGCCAGCGCGCCGCTGTTCGATGGCGGCGCCATTCGCGCGGATCGCAGGGCGGCTCAGGCGCAGGTCCGCGCCTCCCTCGCCGAGTACCGGCAGACCGTGATCACGGCCTTCACCCAGGTCTCCGACGTCCTGTCGGCGCTGAGTGAGGACGAGGAGAAGCTCGCCACGCTCGATCGCGCGGAAGCCACGGCGCGAGCCTCGCTGGAGGAGGCCCGCGAAGGATACAGGCTTGGCGGGGTCCCGCTGGCGACCGTTGTCGCCGCCGATCGGGTTTGGCGCGGAGCCAGCCTCGCTCGCGTGGAGGCCCTGGGTCAGCGACTTGCCAATGTCGTTGCGCTCTATGGGGCGACGGCCGCGGACTGGCGAATCGTCGCGCCCGATCCGGACAAGCATCAGACACTGGCGCCCGTTCGCCATTCCCCTTAGAAACACCGCCCGAAGCGCCCCGTTGGGCGCGAGTCGATAACAAGTCCGCCCGAAGCGGCGTGGAAACGAAAGTGAGGGTTAGGCGCGTTGCAGCCTACCGATATTAATTCACCAGACTACTTCCATAAGGTCGTCGATTGCCAGTGGGCCTGCCCGGCCCACACACCGGTCCCGGAATACATCCGGCTCATCGCGGACGGGCGCTACGCCGACGCCTATATGATCAACTGGAAGTCCAACGTCTTCCCCGGGATTCTCGGTCGCACCTGCGACAGGCCCTGTGAGCCGGCTTGCCGCCGGGTTCGGGTTGAAGAGGAGCCGGTGGCGATCTGTCGCCTCAAGCGGGTTGCTGCTGACAACAAGGAAGACATTCGCGACCGGCTTCCGCCGCGCGCCGCTTCTCCCAATGGCAAGCGTATCGCCCTGGTGGGCGCCGGTCCGGCGTCCCTAACGGTCGCGCGTGATCTTGCGCCGCTGGGATATGAACTTGTTATCTTTGACGGTGACGCCAAGGCGGGCGGCATGGTCCGCAGCCAGATTCCACGCTTCCGCCTGCCGGAAGAGGTGATTGACGAGGAGGTCGGCTATATCACCGACCTGGGCCTGACGATGCGGTTGGGCCAGCGTGTCGACAGTCTGAAGGCGCTTATGGCCGAGGACTTCGACGCTATTTTCGTCGGCTCCGGCGCGCCGCGCGGCCGCGACCTCGACGTCCCGGGTCGCCAGGAAGCCGCCGCCAACATCCATGTGGGCATCGATTGGCTGTCCAGTGTTTCGTTCGGTCACATCGAGAAGATCGGCCGGCGCGTGATCGTTCTGGGGGGCGGCAATACCGCCATGGATTGCTGCCGCACCTCGCGCCGCCTGGGCGGCGAGGATGTGAAGGTCGTGGTGCGTTCCGGTTTCGAGGAAATGAAGGCCTCGCCCTGGGAGAAGGAAGACGCCCAGCACGAAGACATTCCGATCCTGAACTTCCTCGTGCCCAAGGCCTTCACCCATGAGAACGGCCGTCTGACAGGTGTGACGTTCGAGAAGGTGCAGCCGGTCTATGACGCGAAAGGGCGTCGCCGTCTGGAGTCGACGGGCGAGCCTGACGTGCATCTGGAATGTGACGACGTTCTCGTTGCCGTGGGGCAGGAAAACTCCTTCCCCTGGATCGAGCGTGATGTCGGGATCGACTTCAACGAATGGGACATGCCGGTGGTGAATGAGGCGTCATTCGCCTCGACCAATCCGAAGGTCTTCTTCGGCGGTGACGCGGCGTTCGGCCCCAAGAACATCATCTGGGCGGTGGCGCACGGGCACGACGCGGCGATCTCCATCCACCGCTTCTGCCAGGGTGAGGATCCCACCATCAGGCCGGCGCCCGGGGTAACCCTGGTCAGCCAGAAGATGGGGATTCATGAATGGAGCTATGACAACGCCGTTTCGCTGGAGTCGCGACATCGCGTGCCCATGCGCGACAAGGCCGAGGCGTTGCGGAACGTTCGGATCGAAGTCGAACTTGGCTTCGACGGAGAAACGGGTTTCCAGGAAGCCGAACGCTGCCTGAACTGCGACATCGAGACGGTGTTCAAGGAACCGCTGTGCATCGAGTGCGACGCCTGCGTCGACATCTGCCCGATGGATTGCATCACCTTCACGCCGGATGGCGAGGAAGAGGATCTGCGCGAGCGTCTCACGGCTCCCGCCCTGAACCTCAGCCAGGATCTCTATGTCTCCAAGTCGCTTAAGACCGGTAAGATCATGGTGAAGGACGAGGACGTCTGTCTGCACTGCGGCCTGTGCGCCGAACGGTGTCCGACCGGGGCCTGGGACATGCAGAAATTCCTGATCACCATGACCCACGCGGAGGGCGCATGCAGCAACTAGTCCAGCCTTCGGGCGCGCTTGAGCCGTCCATGGCGCTGCAGGCCACAAATGACTTCGTGGTGAAGTTCGCCAATGTGAACGGTTCGGGATCGGCAAGCGCCAACGGCATGTTTGCCAAGTCCATCCTTCGGATGGGCGTGCCGGTGGCGGCCCGCAATATTTTCCCATCCAACATTCAGGGCCTGCCGACCTGGTATGAGGTTCGCATCTGCGAAGACGGCCACCTCGGCCGACGCGGCGGGGTGGATTTCATGGTGGCGATGAACCCCCAGACCTTCGCGCGGGATGTCGCCGAGATCGAGCCGGGTGGCTATCTGCTCTACGATTCCACCAAGCCGCTGCCGCACGAGGGAATACGGGACGATATCAACGTCCTGGGCATCCCTCTGACCGCGCTCTGCAACGCTGCCTATACCGATCCGCGCCAACGCCAGCTGTTCAAGAACATCATCTATGTCGGTGCGCTGGGCGCGCTTCTGGGCATTGACCCAGGCGTGTTCGAGACGCTGGTCGCCGAGCAGTTCCAGGGCAAGGACCGGCTGATCAAGCCGAACCTTGAGGCCCTGGCCATGGGGCGCGACGCCACTGCCGATCTCGTTGAGCTTGTCCAGCTGAAGGTCCGCCGCGCCGACGCCGTGGGCGACCGGATTTACATGGAAGGCAATGCGGCGGCGGGTTTGGGCGCGGTCTACGGCGGCGCCACGGTTTGCGCCTGGTATCCGATCACGCCGTCGACCTCCGTCGCCGAGGCGTTCACCAGCTATTGCGAAGACTATCGCATCGATCCCGCTACGGGAGAGACCCGTTACGCCATCATCCAGGCTGAAGACGAAATCGCCTCCATTGGCATGGTGGTCGGCGCGGGCTGGAACGGCGCCCGGGCCTTTACCTGTACCTCCGGGCCGGGCATCTCCCTGATGCAGGAGTTCGTGGGCCTTTCCTATTTCGCCGAAATTCCGGCGGTGATCTTCGATGTACAGCGTGGCGGTCCGTCCACAGGCATGCCGACCCGCACCCAGCAATCCGACATCCTCTCGGCCGCCTACGCTTCGCACGGCGATACAAAGCACGTATTGCTGTTCCCGGAAGATCCAGCCGAGTGCTTCGAGATGGGGGCGCAGGCTTTCGACCTCGCCGACCGGTTGCAGACCACCATCTTCGTCATGTTGGACCTCGACATCGGCATGAATGAGTGGCTTTGCCGTCCGCTGGTCTGGGACGACTCGAAGCGGCTCGACCGCGGCAAGATCATGACGCGCGATATGCTCGACGCCGGCGTGCCGTTCGGTCGTTATCGGGACGTGGACGGAGACGGTATCCCGTTCCGCACACTACCCGGCGTGCATCCGGAAAAGGGGGGCTACTTCACGCGAGGCACCTCCCGTGACCCCGACGCCCGATACAGCGAGGAGGGGCATGTCTACGTCGCGAATATGGAACGACTGCTCGCCAAGTTCGAAACGGCCAAGAGCATCGTGCCGGCGCCCGTGGTTAGGCCGTCGACGCGGGGCACGCCCTACGGCGTCCTCTATTTTGGCTCGACGACGCCGGCGATGCATGAGGCTCTCCAGGCGCTGGAAGAATCCGGCGCGCACGTGGATGCCATGCGGCTGAGGGCGTTCCCGTTCAGCGATGAGGTTTTCAACTTCATTGCCGCGCACGAGACGGTGTTCGTGGTGGAGCAGAACCGCGATGCGCAGGTACGCACCCTGCTGATGACCGAGGGCGACGTGGATCCGGCGAAGCTGGTGGCGGTGCTCAACTACGACGGCGCGCCGATCACCGCGCGCTTCATTACCGGCGAGATCCGAAAGGCGCTCCGCGCCCGGTCCCAAGCTTCGGTCCAGGAGGCGGCCCAATGACCTTCATCACCAAGCCGCGCCTACGGCACCCGCAGCTCAAGACCAACGGGATCGGCTTCACCCGCCGCGATTATGAGGGAAAGGTGTCGACCCTCTGCGCCGGGTGCGGGCATGATTCGATTTCGGCCGCGATCATTCAGGCGTGTTTCGACCTGGACCTGCAGCCCCATCGCCTGGCGAAAATGTCGGGCATCGGCTGCTCGTCGAAAACCCCGGACTATTTCGTCGGCGCGTCCCATGGCTTCAACACCGTGCATGGCCGGATGCCGTCGGTGCTTACCGGGGCCTATCTCGCCAACCGCGACCTTATCTATCTCGGCGTCTCGGGCGACGGCGACAGCGCCTCGATCGGCCTTGGCCAGTTCTGCCATTCGATTCGTCGTGGCGTGAACATGACCTACATCGTCGAGAACAACGGCGTTTACGGCCTGACTAAAGGCCAATTTTCCGCGACGTCGGACAGGGGCTCCAAGTCGAAGAAAGGCGTGGTCAATACCGACGAACCGATCGATCTGGTCGGACTTGCCCTCCAGCTCGGGGCAACCTTCGTGGCGCGGAGTTTCTCCGGTGACAAGGAACAGTTGACCCCGCTGATCAAGGCGGCGCTCAACCACCGTGGCTCAGCTTTCATCGATGTCATCTCGCCGTGCATACAGTTCAATAACCACCAGGGGTCCACCAAGAGTTTCGACTATGTGCGTGAGCACAACGCGACGGTGAACCGTCTGGACGTGATTCTCGGCCGTCGCGAAATCAAGGTCGATTATGAACCCGGCACAGTCGAACTGGTGACCCAGCATGACGGGTCCGTTTTGAAGCTAAGTAAGCTTGAGAATGACTACGACCCCACCGACAAGATCGCGGCGACGATGCGGGTCCAGATGCATCAGGCGCGTGGCGAGATTCTTACGGGTTTAATCTATGTGGACCCTCAGGCGGAGGAACTGCATCATAACCTCGGGACGGTGCAGACGCCGCTCAACGAACTTGCCGATGACGTGTTGATTCCGGGCGCGGAGGCGCTCTCAAGGCTCAACAGGTCGTTGCGATAAGCGGTCGGGCGGCTTAACTGACCCCCCTATTGGTCCGCGCCTTCCACGGGGCGCGGCTAACCCCAAATCAGGTGGCTGATGCCCGACAGTGACGTATCTTTGAACACCGGCGCCATTGCCGGCCTTCTTCCCGCGCCGACGCGCCATAAGCGGTTGATCGCTTGGGTGTCTGAGATCGCCGCCTTGACCAAGCCGGACCGCGTCCATTGGTGCGACGGCTCGGAGGCCGAATGGGCGGCGCTCACGGCCGAAATGGTCAAGGCCGGCTCCCTGAAGGCGCTTAACCCCGACAAGCGTCCCAATAGCTTCTACGCCGCGTCGGATCCGAAGGACGTGGCCCGCGTCGAAAGCCGCACCTACATCTGTTCGGAAAAGGAAATCGACGCCGGGCCCAGCAACAATTGGCGCGATCCGGTCGGCATGCGGGCCGAACTGAACGGCCTTTTCGATGGCTGCATGCGCGGCCGCACCATGTACGTGGTGCCGTTCTGCATGGGCCCGCTGGGTTCGAAAATCAGCGCCTTGGGGGTCGAAATCAGCGACAGCCCCTATGTGGCGATCTCGATGAAGATCATGACTCGCATGGGGAAGGCCGCGCTCGACGCCATGGGCGACGATGGCTTCTTCGTGCCGGCGGTTCACACGGTCGGCAAGCCGCTGTCGCCCGGCGAGGCCGATGTGCCCTGGCCGTGCAACGAGAACAAATACATCGTCCACTATCCCGAGACGCGCGAGATCTGGTCGTATGGATCCGGCTACGGCGGCAACGCCCTGTTGGGCAAGAAGTGCTACGCGCTGCGCATCGCCTCGGTGATGGCGCGTGACGGGGGATGGCTTGCGGAGCACATGCTCATCCTCAAGCTGACCTCGCCGGAAGGTGCGTCCCATTTCGTGGCGGCGGCGTTCCCCAGCGCCTGCGGCAAGACCAATCTCGCCATGCTCCAGCCGACCTTGGCCGGGTGGAAGGCCGAGACCATCGGCGACGACATTTGCTGGATGCGTTTCGGCGACGATGGACGCCTGCGCGCCATCAATCCCGAGGCCGGGTTCTTCGGCGTGGCGCCGGGCACCGGTCACGCGACCAACCCCAACGCCATCGCAGCGCTGTCGCGCAACACCATCTTCACCAACGTCGCGCTCACGGCCGATGGCGATGTCTGGTGGGAAGGTCTCACCGATACGCCGCCGGAAGGTCTGACCGACTGGAAGGGCAGACCCTGGACGCCGGGCGGCGAACCCGCGGCCCACCCCAACGCCCGCTTCACCGCGCCTGCCGAACAGTGCCCGTCGATCGCGTCCGAGTGGGAAGACCCGGCCGGCGTTCCGATCTCGGCTATTCTTTTCGGCGGACGCCGCGCCAGCGCCGTGCCGCTGGTGACCGAAGCTTTCGATTGGAATCACGGTGTCTTCCTGGCCTCGAACGTGGCCTCGGAAGGCACGGCCGCCGCCGAAAATCGGGTTGGGGAACTGCGCCGCGATCCCTTCGCCATGCTGCCGTTCTGCGGCTACAACATGGGTGACTATTTCAGCCATTGGCTGAAGGTCGGCGCCGGCGCCGACGCGTCCAAGCTTCCGCGCCTGTTCTTCGTCAATTGGTTCCTCAAGGACGCCAAGGGCAAGTTCGTTTGGCCGGGCTTCGGCGACAACAGCCGGGTGCTGAAGTGGATTTTCGAACGCCTGGAAAACGCGGTTGGCGCCAATGACACGCCCATCGGCCGTCTGCCCAAGGTGGAAGATCTCGACGTCGCGGGCCTGTCGCTGACCGACGATCAACTTAAGCTGCTGCTGACCGTCGATTCCGACGTCTGGCGCGAGGAAGCGGCCCTGATCCCGGCGGCCTATGAGAAATTTGGCGAACGTCTGCCGAAGGAACTTTGGGGTCAGTACGAAGCTCTGGTTTCGCGCCTGGCGGCGGCCGCCTGAACTTGGCCGGAGACTCTGGGCCCCCGGCCCGCGAGGTGAAGGTGAGTCCGCAGTTTCGCGGGCCGCCGAACTCGGGCAACGGCGGTTACGTCTGTGGCCTGTTGGCCGAACAGCTACCGGGTGCGATCTTCACCGGAATTCTGCGCGCGCCAATCCCCTTAGACGTCCCGCTCCGTATCGAACTTCTGGACGGCGCGGCGCGATTGGTTGACGCCGCAGGTGGGCTGATCGCAGAGGCGCGTGCAGGAGAGGCCGGCGACCTGCCGGAGGCCCCGCCGGCGCCAAGCCTCGACGCCGCGACTGCGGCGGGGGGGCGGTTCATCGGTCTCCAACGCACCTTCCATCCGATCTGTTTCACCTGCGCCACCTCGCTCGAAGAGGGTTACGGCCTTCGTGTGTTCGTTGGTCAGGTCGAAGGCGCGGCCGAGGGCGTTGTGGCCGGTCCGTGGACCCCTCATGCCAATTTCGCCGACGCCGAGGGTCTCGCGCGCTTCGACGCGGTGTGGGCGGCGCTCGATTGCCCGGGTTCGGTGGCGTGGGTCGAACTGGGCGGGAGCGGGGGTCTGCTGGGCACCATGACCTGCGAGATCACCCGCCGGCCGCGAACGGGTGAGCCTTGTATCGTGTTGGCCTGGCCGATCGAGCGCAGCGGCCGCAAGAGCGTCGCCGGGACAGCGCTCTACACAGCGCAGGGTGAGTTACTGGCGCGCAGCCGACAAATCTGGATAGGACGGCCGGCGTCCGACGCCTGACGTCAAAGTCTGGCTCGCACCTTTGCGAGCGTCGGCGGATTGTAGTCCTTCCGGACGGTCAGACGTTCGCGAGCGGCTGCTGAAACCACATCGGGATCGTCGGGTCCCGGTCGCGGACTCTCCCCAATCGCCCGCATCACCACGGCGGCGATCCCCTGCGCCAGCGGTGGGAAATCGCCGGTCGGGTTTGAGGCCGCCGTAAAGCCCTGCATGATCTGTTCGTCCAAGACGAGTCCGGCCCGTCGCGCGCCCTCGGCTATCCACACGAGCGGGCAGGCTGACACGCCGTGATCGTCCTTGCCGCCGCCGACACAGCCGTGATCGCCCGGGAACCACTGCTGTTGATAGGGCTGTTGGTCCCGTGGGAGCCCATCCGCCTGGGCGTTCGCGTTCAGGGTCGGCAGATTGTCCCAAAGGCTCGGACGAAACGTCTCGCGTAGCTCGTCGATGGAAACGGCATGCCGGGCGCTGAACACGAAGCGGGAAAGGCTCTGGTCGTGGAACTGATATTTCCGGTCCAGATCCTTGGCGAAGGGAATCTTCGTCGGGACGCCGAGTTCGCCCACGGTGTCCCAGACGCCGACATACTGGATGGAGCCCGCGTCGGCGGTGTCGTTGGCGCCGGCTGCGACCTTAGGGTCGGCGGCGCGGGTCTTGAGCAAAGGAGCCGGCGTAAAGCAGTAGGCATCCCGGAACGCCTGCGTCTCCGGAGCGTCAGCGGCGGATGTCCGATAGATCGTCAGCGCATCGTCGACGCGCGCGACATGTTCCCGTTTGAGGATCCAGCACCGCCGCAAAAGCCCGGCCAGGCTCCGCGCCGTGTAGGCTCCGCGCGAGAAACCGAAGATGAACAGCCGGTCGCCGGGCGTGTAGTTCAGACAGATGAATTCGTAGGCGTCAGCGATTTTCTTATCGAGCCCGGCGCCGAAAACGCCTCCGGCCAGCCGGGTGACCTCGTCGGCGAAGCTGATGCCTCCGCCGACGCCAACCCCATCGTCATAGAAGATGGCCTGGGCGACGGAGGAGCCATCTTCCGCGGTGAACGCCGGCAAGGTGGCCGCAGCCAGACGGGCGACATTCGTCGGCGTCTTCTGACTGAAGCTTTGCCAGGTGCCGTCGCAGAAGATGGCGATGTGTTTCATCTGGTCTCAGGGATCGACCCTGGCCTCCGCATAGCCGTTGAGAACCTCAACGCCGTTCTGGTTGACGGTCTTGACGTCTAGTTCGACGAGTTTGACGCCGTCGCGTTCCGAGAGCGCCTTGACCGTGGCGGTGGAGTCCAGCGTGTCGCCGGGCCAGACCTGACTCGTGAACCGGACGCCGTATTTGGTCAGACGCGCATCCCCGACGTAGTCCGTCAGCATCTTGCCCGTCATGCCCATGGTCAGCATCCCGTGCGCGAAGACCGACGGATAGCCGGCCACCTGCGTCGTGAATATCTCGTCGGTGTGCAGGGGATTATAGTCGCCGGACGAGCCGGCATACTGGACGATCTGGGTGCGTTTCAGATCTTCCACCAGCCGCGCGGTGTGGACGTCGCCGACCTTCAGATTGCTCGCTTTCAAAGCCATCGGGCCCTCCTATTTCTGATCGACCGGACGTTCGGTGCGCACACCGACGCCGCGGGCCGTGATGACCAGTTCACCGTTCTGGTCGCGATATTCCGTGATCGATTCCGAGAAGATCAGCTTGCCGGACCGCCGGCCTTCCTTCTCCCAGGTCTTGCCCGGCAGACTCTTGGCGGTCAGCACGTCGCCAGGCCGCAGATGGCGGTGGTATTCGAAGTGCTGTTCGGCGTGGAGACCGCCGCCGTTGCCGCCGCCGCCGCCGCCCTGGCCGGGCGTGATGCCGGTCGCGTTCTTGCCGGAGCCGAACCACGGCTTGCCGGGCTTCGGGCGCAGCACATAGTCCGGATCGAACTGGGCGCTGGACTGGGCGAATGTCGGGGGCGCAACGATGCCGCCGGCCTCCGTGGTCTTGGCATAGTCGGCGTCTTCATAGATCGGGTTGTCGTCGCCCACCGAGCGGGCGAACATCAGGATGTGGGAGGCTTCGACGGGGAATGTCTTCACAGCCATGGCGGTTCCTCTTGCTTGCGGCCTTCTGTCTGGGACCGCTCCCATCTGAACGGGGTTGCCCCTGCCGCGTCAACCGCGCGCACGATGGATGGCGACGTGAAATCGCACTAAGCTGGACTGAACGGAACACGGCGGGCGCCCAACGCCCGGTCTGGGGAGGACAGCCATGACCACGCGAATCGAGGACTTCAGTCTTCTGGACCCGGCGGTCCAGAGCAATCCGTCGGCCTTCTACGCGCTGCTGCACGCGCAGCAACCGGTCTACCGCATGCCGGAAACCGGCATGTATGTGGTCTCGCGCTATGATGATGTGCGCGCGGTGCTGCGCGACCCTGAGGTGTTTTCCAACGACACGACCGCCGCGGTGGGGATGAACAGCGGCGTCTATCGCATTCACCATCAGATGCTGACCGAACGGGGCTGGCCGCATATCCAGACCCTGCAACGCACCGATCCACCGGTGCACGGCCGCTATCGCCGCCTTCTGGATCAGGTGTTCAACATCCAGCGCGTGAACGCCCTGATTCCACGGATCGAGGAGGTCACGCACAGTCTGATCGACGCCTTCATCGATCGGGGCGAATGCGAGTTCGTCTCGGAATTCGCCTTCCCCTTGCCGGGGATCATTATTGCCGAACAGCTGGGTCTCGATCGGGAGAATATCGCGACCTTCAAAAAGTGGGCCGACGCCATTCTCGCTCCCGCGATGAACCCTCTGACGGCGGAGGAGATCACCGAGGTGGCCGAGATCGAACTGGAGATGCAGCACTTCCTTGCCGACACCTTCGAGTCGCGCCGCCGCGAACCTCGCGAGGATATGATCTCGGCCCTCGTGAACGCGCGCAGCGAGGGCGAGGAGCCGCTCTCAATGCGGGAGTTGCAGAACCTGATGCATCAGTTGATCTCGGGCGGCTACGACACCGTGATCAGCGGCCTCGCCAATAGCCTGTGGCTGCTGCTCCGCTTCCCCGACCAGATGGCCAAGCTGCGAGCCGATCCGTCGCTGACCCGCAACTTTGTGGACGAGGCGCTGCGCCTTGAGAGTCCCGTGCAGGGTTTGATGCGGTGCGCCACCCGCGACGTCGAGGTTGCGGGAACGGTCATTCCGAAGGACTCGATGGTTATCGTCCGCTATGGCGCCGCCAACCTCGACGCGAGCAAGTTCGACTGCCCCCACCAGCTGGATATCGAACGGCGCAATGCCGGCGCCCACCTGGCGTTTGGCAATGGGACGCATTTCTGCGTCGGGCGGCTGTTGGCCAAGCAGGAGATGCTCACCGGTTTCACCATTCTGTTGGAACGCCTCGCCGACATTGAGCTGGCCGGTCCGTTGCCAGATCCGCCGCATCTGCCAAGTCTGCTGCTTCATGGGATGAAGGAGCTGCCGATCCGCTTCCGCAAGGCGGGGTAGGCGAGGTCATGATCCCGGCCCGGCGCCCCCGCCATCGCGGGAGCGCCCTCAACCGCCTCAGGCGATCGCCAGACCGTCGAACGTTCCTGCGGCCCGCCAATCGCGGACAAGATCGTAGAACGCCACAGGCCCAGGGCCGTAGAGTTGCTCGAAGATGCCCGCGCCTGAACCCGCCGTGCCCTCGCCGTTGTAGTAGCCGGGCGTGCAATCCCGCCGGAACTGGAGGTTCGCCTGCGGGCTTTCGCGCACCGTCCTCACCCAGCCGGACTCACCGTCGACGGTGGGTTCGATCGTGCGGGCCTGCCGGTCAGACGCTTCCTGGATCAACGCCGCCACATGCTGGACCTGTTCGTCGAGCATGTGCGGGAAATTCACCGTCAGGGCGTTCTGGGTGATGCCGAGGTGGAAACAGTTGGGGAAGCCGTGGCTGTAGAAGCCGTGCAGAGTCTTCATCCCTGAGGTCCAGTGGTCGGTGAGGGTCTGTCCGCCGACGCCGTAGACCTCAAATCCCGCTCGCCGCGTGTAGGCCGTACCGACCTCGAATCCGGTGGCGAAAATGATGCAGTCCACCTCATATTCAACGCCGTCGAACACCAGACCGGTTTCCGTGACGCTGTCGACGCCGCGACCAAGCGTGTCGATGAGCTGCACGTTCGGCCGATTGAAGGTGGGCAGGTAGTCGTCATTAAAGGTCGGACGCTTGCAGAACTGGCGGTACCAGGGCTTCAGCGCCTCGGCGGTCTTCGGATCTTTCACGACCTCGTCCACGCGGGCGCGAATCTGGTTCATCTTTCGGAAGTCGGCGAGTTCAACCTGGCGTTCCAGTTCCTCCATCGTCATCGCCGCGCCATCCGCGAGCCGGGCCGGAACCATGGCGGAGAGGTTGCGGATGATGTCAGTCCAGCCGTCCTGAACCTGATCCTCGTCCTGCGGCAGGCCGCTGACGAGCAGGTTGAAGTTGTCCATCCGGCGCTTTTGCCAGCCTGGCGTCAGGCTCTTGGCCCAGGCGGGATCCGTGGGCCTGTTGCCCCGGAGATCGACGGAGGAGGGCGTGCGCTGGAAGACGTACAGCTGTTTCGCATGCCGCCCCAGGTGGGAGACGCACTGGATGCCCGTCGCGCCGGTGCCGATGATCGCCACGCGCTTGTCCGCCAGCTTGTCCAGGTTTCCGGTCGTGTCGCCGCCCGTGTAGCCATAATCCCAGCGGCTGGTGTGGAAGCTGTGGCCTTTGTAGCGATCGATGCCGGGGATGCCCGGCAGTTTCGGGCGGTTCAGCGGGCCGTTGGACATGATGACGAACCGCGCCTTCATCCGGTCGTCGCGGTTGGTGGTCACCAGCCAGAGCTTTTCGTCCTCCAGCCAGCGAAGTTCGGAGATCTGGGTTTGGAAACAGGCGTCCTTGTAGAGGTCGAAGTGCTCGCCGATGCGGCGGGCGTGAGCGAGTATCTCCGGCGCGTAGCTGTATTTCTCTTTCGGGAGAAAGCCGGTCTCCTCCAGCAGGGGCAGGTAGATGTAAGCCTCCACATCGCATTGCGCCCCGGGGTAGCGGTTCCAGTACCAGGTGCCGCCGAAGTCGCCGCCCTTCTCGATGATCCGGATGGTGTCGGCGCCGGCCTTGCGCAGTTGCGCTCCGGCCATCAGGCCGCCGAAGCCGCCGCCGATGATGACCACGTCCACGGTGTCGGTCAGCGCCGCGCGGGTGAATCCCGGTTCGACATAGGGGTCATCGACGTAATGGCTGAAGTCGCCCTTCACCTCGACATACTGATCGTTGGCTTCCGGGCGAAGGCGTCGGTCGCGTTCCAGCCGGTAGCGTTCGCGCAGGGCGTCCGGATCGAAATCCAGTCCCGTGTCGGCGGTGTCCAAGGCCATGGTGTCCTCCCTGTTGTCCGTGGCGGGCCTTCGCCCATCCGTCGGGAGGCAATCTACATGCAGGCCGCGCGGAGGCCAGGGGGCATCGAGAGACATGACGGGCGCCAAAATGGGCGGCGTTCGTTTAGCATGGTGCGCGCGCCATCCCGGATTCGAAAGACCTGCCCATGACCGGCCAAATCGCCTCTCTCTGGCGCCATCCCGTGAAGGGCTTCACGCCGGAACGGCTGAGCGGCGTGCGCCTGGAGGCCGGCGCCTTCTTTCCCTGCGACCGCCTCTATGCTGTGGAGGACGGTCCATCGGGCTTCGACCCGGCCGCGCCCGGCTGGATCACCAAACAGAACTTCACGGTGCTGGCCAAAATCCCCGAGGTGGCCCGCATCCGCACCGCCTATGACGAGGTGTCGGGCGAATTCGCCGCGACGGCGGACGGGCAGGAGGCCTTCGCCGGGGCGCTCACAAGTGAGACCGGCCGTGAGGCGTTCGCCGGCTGGCTCTCCGGTTTTCTTGGTGAGGCGGCCAGCGGCCCGTTGAAGGTTGTGCAGGCGACGGGCCACCGGTTCACCGACCATCCCCTTGGACAGGTGTCGATCGTCAATCTGGCAAGCGTGCGAGACCTGGAGGCGCGGATCGGACAGCCGGTCGACCCTCTGCGGTTCCGGGCCAACATCTATGTGGACGGCTGGCCGGCCTGGATCGAGACCGCGCCAGGCGGCGGCGCGGTGCGGCTGGGAGAGGTGGCGGCGACGGTGTTCTCGCCGATCGTCCGCTGCATCGCGACGCACGTGGATCCTCACACGGGCGAGCGCGACATCGATCTCGTCCGGGCCCTGCATGACCACTACGGCCATCTGCACTGCGGGATCTATGTGACGGTTGCGGAGAGCGGCGCCGTTCGCGAAGGCGATGTGGCGACGTTTCAGCCCGCGGGCGTCTGACCGCGACGCCTTGCCCAGCGTCGGCCGCCGCATCTAGACTTGGCTCGAGGCGCGGACGCGCCCGGAGGACCCAGGAATGATCAGACGCGGCCGGGGCTATCTTCAAGCACGAACCGAGCCGGCGGACCCGGAGACGGTCCAGCTCGAGCGTGAAGGCTATACCGTCATTCGCGACCTCCTGACGCTGCAGGAAGTCTCCGACCTTCGCGCGGAAATCGGCGCGATCTTCGAGCGGGAGCCTGCGGATGAGCGCGGCAACCGCGCGCCCGAGGACGCCGCCATGTTCCGCTACGCCATGCTGAACCGCAGCGCCGCCGCGCAGCGCGCGGTCGGCCATCCCCGCCTGCTCGAGATCATCGAGCCGTTGCTGGGCGAGGATTGCCACGTGATCGCCAACACCGCCTGGCGCAATCCCGCCGGCCATCCCGGCTCGCACGGCGGACAGCACTGGCACATCGACGCGGGACCCCACGTGCCATTGCCCGAGGGCGTGCGGTGGCCAGCCGATATTCCGCATCCGGTGTTCGCCATCGGCGTCCATCTGTATCTACAGGATTGCGCGATCGAGGACGGCCCGACCGGCGTTTTGCCGGGCAGTCACGTGTCCGGCCGCCCGCCGCCCCCGGGCAGGGCTCTGGACGACAGTCTGGATTATGAAGGGCAGGGTGTCGTGCCGCTTCTTACAAAGGCCGGGGATGCGGGCCTGTTCGTCTCGGACGTCTGGCATCGGCGCATGCCGACCCGCGACGGGGATCACGGCCGATTCTTCCTGCAGGTCCACTACGGCAGGCGGGACATCGCGCAGCGGCTCGTGACGACCTCGGAGAGCAACCAGTTGTCGCGTGAAGCCATCGCGCGCGCGACCACTGATCGGGAACGGCGCGTGATCGGTCTGCATCCGGCCTTCTTCTACGACGGCTGAGGCTCGGTCACGCGCTTCGCCACCCGGCCGATGATCGCGGTCACCGCCAGATCCGCCGTGACGTTGGCCGTGGTGTCCAGAATGTCGGGGAGGGTGTCGACGGCGAGGAGCAGGAAGAGGGCCTCGATCGGCGCGCCGAGGGCGATGAAGATCGGCCCGTAGGAGGCGAGCAGCACCGCGGGTCCGGGAAGCCCCATGACGCCGATATTCGTCAGTACGCCCACGCAGATGGCCAGGATGATCTGCGGGAGGCCGGGATCAATTCCGAAAAGTCGTGCGCCTATAAGGCCCGCGGACACACCGCCCACCACATTGCCGAACCGGAAGACGGTGACGGCCATGGGCATTAACACACCCACCAGGGCCGGGGGCAGACCGAGGTCTTCCTGGGCAGCCTTCACCAATGCGGGCAGACAGGCCATTGAGGACTGGGTGCTTGCCGCGAGTGCGGCGGGTGCGGCGACGGCGCGGAGGAACCGTCCCGGCCCGACTCCGCTGGCCAGGCCGAGCCCGAGGGCCGCCACGACACCCAGGGCCAGGACGGCGGATAGCAGCAGGGCGTATTGAATAAGGCCACCTGCCGCGGCGAGGCCGACGCTCGCGGCGGCGCCCACGGCCAACACAAAGATGCCCAACGGCGCCAGGCGCAGAACCCAGCCGACGATGGTCAGCAGCGCATCACCAGCGGCGCGGAAAAATCCGATCAGCCTGTCGCCGTCCTCTCCGGACAGGCGCGAGATCGCCGCGCCGAAAAAGGCGGCGAACACGATCAGTGGCGTCATGGCCGACTGCGCGGCGGCGGCGACGGGATTGGTCGGGACGAGGGTGAGGATTTCACTGACCAGGCTGGGCGAGCCGTTGGTGGTCAGGGCGCTGAGCGCCGGCGCGCTCCTGATCGCGTGAACGGGCCAGAGCGCCAGGAATCCTTCCGCGGCGGCGGCCCCGAGCATTGACCCTGCAAACAACAGCCCGATGAACGCCGCCAAGGCGACCGCCACACGCCGCCCCGTGCCGGCCGCGCGCGCGGCGCCCGCGACGCCGACGGTCATGAGGCAGAACACGAGGGGAGTCAGCGTCATCTGCAAGGCGTTCAGCCAAAGCTGGCCGATCGGCCTGATGGCTTCGGCCACGCCCAGACCGCTCGGCCCGGCGGCGCGCAACACAATGCCGGCTCCGAGACCCGTGATCAGCGCCAGAACGATCCATACGGTGCGTGACATCAGGGCTCTCCTGGGCCCGGTCGACGCCCTGTGCTCAAGCTGCCTCAGGCCCGGTTGGACGGCAAGGGACAGGCCGTCATTGCCCGGCGGCCGCGTGTCCCGCCACTGAGCCTTGTTCACCCAAGGCTTTCTCCGGGCTGGAATCCTGCTAGGAGCCAGCGGCGAGAGGAGAGTTGAGTGTCCGAGGCCAGCCTGGAGACGGCGGAAAAGACGCCGGAGTCCCTGGAACAGGCCGAGGCGGCTTACGAAGCCTTCGTCTGGAAGAACCTTCCGCGCAACTTCGCCGGCCATTTCATCCACGGCATGCTTGGCATGACAGGGTTCCGGCTCTTCAACGCGCCAACCTTCCTCCCGGCCTATCTGCACATGCTCTCAGGGTCCGATTTCATCGTCGGCCTGGGACAGTCGTTGCAGCAGCTCGGCGGCGTGGTGTCGCCGGTGATCGGGGCGACCCAGATCGAGCACCGCAAGAAGGTGCTGCCGGTGGCGATCCTGATGGGCACCCTGATGCGCATCCAGATCCTGGGCGTGGCCGTGGCCGGATTCATCCTCCATGGCTACCCACTGCTGATCGCGATCCTCGGTTTTCTCTTTCTGCTGGGCCTGTTCTCCGGCCCGCAATCGGTGGCGTTCCAGCTACTTCTGGCCAAGGTGATTCCGATCTCCCGCCGCGGTCGCCTACAGGCGCTGCGCAACGTCACAGGCGGCGCGATCGCCGCGGCCCTGGCCTGGGGCGCAGGACGGTTCCTGATCCAGCAGAACGTATTCGGCAATGGCTATGGTGTGACGTTCCTGCTGGCGTTTGTGCTCACCAGCCTGGGCCTCACCGCGCTGCAGCTGCTGATGCGCGAGCCCGAGCCGCCGACCATCCGCGCCAAGAGCCGGGTGATGGACCGCATCCGCGAGTTCCCGGCCATGTTCGCACAGGATCGCGGCTTCATGTTCTTCATGATTGCCCAGACCATGGCCACCGCCGGCCGGGTCGCCGCGCCATTCTACATCCTCTACGCCGGCCATTCGATGCAGCTGAACGGCAAGAACCTCGGGCTGGTGTCGCTGGCTTTTCTCGGCGCCGATACGGTTACCAATCTCGGCTGGGGGTTGGCCGGCGACAAGTTCGGTTTCCGGTCGACTTTCGCGATGGCGCTCGTGGTGTGGATCGCCGGCACATTGCTGTTGATGGCCGCTCCGAGCCTGGTGGCGGTGCATCTGCCGGGGTCAGGCGGCGGGGCGCACGGCGGCGTGATGCTGGGCGCACAGGCCTTCATCTTCATGGCCTTCTTCGCCTTGGGCGCGGCGCAGTCCGGCTTCCTGATGAGTTCCCAGACCATGGTGCTCGAATTTGGCGCACGCGATGACATCCCCATGCGGCTTGCGCTCACGGCGACATCACAAGGGGCGATGAACACGATCGGCCCCCTGGCCGGCGGCCTGATCGCGGCGACCCTGGGCTATGAGGTCCTCTTCGGGGTGTCCGTCGCACTGCTGGCGGCGGCGCTCGGCGTGTTGCTGCTGCTGGTCGAGGAACCGCGCAATCGCCCCTTACGTAGGGTCGCCTAAGCCGTCGGGGGCGTGCTAGGACTCTATGATCACAGTTTGGACCATAGGGTGAGCAAGATGCGGATCGGCGTTCCCAAGGAGATCAAGACCCTCGAATTCCGGATCGGCGCCACGCCGGGGGTGGTTCAACGCCTGGTTCGTGAAGGCCATCAGGTGTTCGTCGAAGCCGGCGCCGGCGCGGGCATCGGTCTGAGCGATCAGGCCTATGCAGAGGTGGGGGCCGAGATTCTGCCGGACGCCGACGCGGTGTTCGAGGCCGCGGATATGATCGTGAAGGTCAAGGAGCCGCAGGCCGTCGAGATCGCCCGCCTGAAGCCCCGCCACACCCTGTTCACCTACCTTCACCTGGCGGCGGACCCGGATCAGGCCCACGGCCTCATGGCGTCGGGTTGCACCGCCATCGCCTATGAGACCATCACCGATCGCTTCGGGCGTCTGCCGCTGCTGGCGCCGATGAGCCAGGTGGCCGGGCGGATGGCCGTGGATGTGGGCGCCTATCATCTGCTGAAGCCCGCGGGCGGCCGCGGCCTGCTGCTTGGCGGCGCGCCCGGCGTGTTGCCGGCGCGGGTGCTGATCCTCGGGGGCGGCGTGGCGGGCAAACACGCCGCCGAGATGGCGATCGGGCATGGCGCCGACGTGACTCTCTACGACATTTCCGCCGCACGGCTTGAGCAACTGGACGATCAGTTCGGAGGCCGGTTGAAGACCTGCTACTCGACCCACGATCTCGTGGCCGAAGCCCTGCCCACGGCGGATCTGATCATCGGCTGCGTGCTGATCCCCGGCGCCGCTGCGCCGAAACTGGTCACCCGCGCGGACCTGAAGAAGATGCGGCCGGGCAGCGTGCTGGTGGATGTGGCCATCGACCAGGGCGGCTGTTTCGAGACCAGCCACCCGACGACCCACGCCGAGCCGACCTTCGTGGTGGACGACGTGATCCACTACTGCGTCGCCAACATGCCGGGCGCGGCGCCGCTCACCTCGACCTACGCTCTGAGCGCGGCGACGGCGCCCTATATCTCGGCTCTGGCCGCCAAGGGCGCCGACAAGGCCCTGGCGGATGATCCGGGCTTCGCCGAGGGACTGAACGTCAAGGGCGGCAAGATCGTGTATCCCGCGGTCGCCGAAGCGCTGGGGCTGTAGATTCCAGGCGCGCTATCGTCCCCGATGGCGCCGGCGGGCAGGGGCATTTGGTGGCGCGAGGGGTAACCATGAGACGTGGACGTTGGCGGCGGCCGATGACGCTTTGGGCGGTGGTCGGACTGCTCGGGGTGCTGCCGATGGCAGCCCGGGCCAATGGGCCTGGCCCCTCGACGTCAAAGACCTTCGCCCAGATGGTGGAAGGGCTGCGCCGGCTGGACGGCCTGCTGCCGGTCTATCTCGACGCCAAGGGCGCGCGTGTGCTGCTGGTGCTCTCGCCCGGCGCCGACGGTGACTGCGGAGAATATCTCTATCAGGTGGCTATCCGCGCAGGCCTCGGTTCGACGCCGGTGGGCATCGACCGCGCCAAGCCCGGACCCACGAACCTCCTGGCCTTCCGCAGGGTGGGTGGCAAGGTGATGGCGGAGCTGGAGAACACCAGCTTCACGGCGGATGGGGGGAGCCCGGATGAGAAGGGCGCGGTGCGCGAGTCCTTCCCGCCGTCCGTCGTCTGGGCCGGCGAGGTGCTGGCCGAGCGCCCGGACGGGGCCATTCTCGTGGACATCTCCGGCTTCCTGGCCCGCGACGCCTTCGGCGTGATGGACGCCCTGAAGGACGCTGGCCAGGGGGCTTTCAGGCTCGCCGCCGACCGCAGTTGGCCGGACGTGGCCGAGGTCCAGGCTTTCAAGGACAATCTGGAGTTCGAAACCCACGAAACCTTCGTGAGCGATGCGCCGGGCGAGCAGGTCAAGGCCATCGCGCCTGAACCTCACGCCTTCACCCTGATCGCGCATCAGTCGCTCGTGCGGCCGCCGCCGCCCGGCTACACGCCTCGCCTCGCCGATCCGCGCACCGGCTCCTTTGACACGATGGTGACGAACTACGCCGCTCCCCTGGGATCGCCGCTCGTCCAACGGCTGGCCAACCGCTTCCGCCTGGAGAAGACCGATCCTGGCGCCGCCCGCTCGCCGGTGAAGAAGCCCATCGTCTTCTACGTCGATCGCGCCGCGCCCGAACCTGTCCGGCAGGCTCTGATCGACGGCGCGCGCTGGTGGGCGCAGGCCTTCGACGCCGCGGGGTTCGTGGACGCCTTCCGGGTGGAGGTGCTGCCGGAGGGCGCCAGTCCCCTCGACGTGGACTACAATGTCATCAGCTGGGTGCATCGTCAGACCCGCGGCTGGTCCTATGGCGGGGCGGCGATTTCCGATCCGCGCACGGGCGAGATCATCAAGGGTTTCGTGCAGCTGGGCTCCCAGCGGGCACGTCAGGACCGGATCATTTTCGAGGGCCTGATCGGCGCGGACAAGACCGGGACCGGCGCGCCGGACGATCCTGTGGTGGTCTCCCTGGCCCGGCTGCGCCAGCTGGCGGTGCATGAGACGGGGCACGCGCTCGGCCTCGCCCACAACATGGCCGGCAGCACCTATGGCGACCGCGCCTCGGTGATGGACTACCCGCCCCCAAGGGTGGGCATCGTCGACGGACGGCTGGATTTCGCCGACGCCTACAAGGTCGGCCTTGGCGACTGGGACCGGTTCGCGATCCATTGGCTCTACAGCCAGGCGCCCGCCGGCGCGGCCGGCCGGACGGTGCTGGAGGGGATCGTTCGGGACGGTTACGCCCACGGCCTGCGCTATGTGCGGGACGAGGACTCGAGGCCCTTGGGCTCCGCCCATCCCGCCGGCGCCCTTTGGGACGACGGGTCAGACTCCGTCGAAGCTCTGAACCATGTCATGGCGGTGCGGCGCATCGCCCTGGACGGCTTTGGGCCGAGGAACATTCCGCAGGGCGCGCCGCTGTCGGACCTGCGACGCGTGATCGTGCCGATCTACCTGTTCCACCGCTACGAGGTCGAAGCGGTCGCCAAGTCGGTCGGCGGCGTCGACTTCACCTATGGCGTTCGGGGTGATGCCTTGGCTGGCGCGCATGTCGTTCCGGGGGAGGTGCAACGCCGCGCCGTGGCGGCGCTGCTCGGCACGCTCGACCCTTCCGTGCTCGATCTGCCGAGCCCTCTTATCGACCAGCTGTCGGCCGGCCGCGACGGCACGCCCGACCCGCAATACGAGACGGAGCAGTTTGGCGCGGCCAGAACGCCGGTATTCGATATCACCGCCGCCGCCGAGGCCGCGGCGGACATCACCCTCTCCAGCCTGCTTGAGCCATCGCGGTTGCAGCGAGTCGCCGATCAGGGCGCCCGCGATCCGGCCTCCCTGCGCCTTGCCGAACTCATGATGCAGACCACCGACAATATATTCGGCGGCGCGCCCGGCAACGGCCGCGAGGGCCAGATCCGCAGGACAGTCCGGGTCCGTCTGGTGATCCGGCTGGCTTCGCTGGCTCGTGACACCGCAGCCTCGCCGGCCGTGGCTGCCGCGGCGGAGGCGGCGCTTGAGCGGATCGGCCGGCAGGCCGCGGCCGTCGCCTCGGGCGATCCCGCCGATGTGGCTCTGGCCCGGCGTTTCGCCCGCATGATCCTTGGTCCCTCGCGGGACGAACTGGCGGCGCTGGTCGCAATCGATCGCAAACGGGGTGTCACCCCGCCGCCGGGCATGCCCATCGGCGGGGGCGAGGACGGCTGGTTCAGCGAGAGTGTCGGCGTGACGTTCTAGCTAACCACGTCGTCCACGGCCTCTATCCAATGCCGGACGGGGACCGGGCTCTTCTCGGCCAGGTGCATCCAGCAGCCGATGTTGGCCGTGTAAATCGCCTCTGGATCGCCGGCCGTGAGGGCTGTCACCTTCAGGGCGCGCAGCTCGCCGGCCATCTTCGGCTGCAGCAGGGAGTAGGCGCCTGCCGAGCCGCAGCAGAGATGTGAGCCGGCCACCGGTTGCGGGTCGTAGCCCAGGCTCGCGAGGAGGCGCTCGGGCGCCTCCGCAAGGCCAGGCCCGTTGCGCAAGGTGCAGGACTGATGGACGGCGATGCGGGTGTTGCGAGGCGCGCGGACCGCGCGGGGCGGATCCTTCGCGAGAACTTCGACCGGGTCTTTCAAGGCCGCCAGGACCCGGCGGGCCTTGGCGACGTCGTATGGGTCGTCGGCCAGCAGGTCGGGGTAGTCGCGAATGAAGGCCGCGCAGCCACTGGCGTTGACGATGACCGCCTCGGCGCCGGCGTCCAGCTGCTTGATCCAGGCGTCGATATTCCGCCGGGCGAGCGCCCGAGCTTCTTCGGGGGCGTCCAGGTGGGCGCTGAGCGCGCCGCAACAGCCGACCCCGGGCGTTTCGGTCAGGCTGACACCAGCGGCGTCGAACACCCGGCGGGTCGCGGCGTTGAAATGGGGGGCCGTGGCGCTTTGAACGCAGCCGGTGAGGAGGGTCATGCGCCGGTCATGGGCCACCGGGCGCGGCAGAGCGCCCATCGGCGTGCGAGCGGGCAGTTTGCCGCGAAGCGCCGAGGGCAGCAGAGCCTTGAACGGGCGCCCCAACGCCATCAGCCGCTCCAGCCGCCAGGGCTCGATGCACAGCCAGCGGATCGCCGCCCGCAGTGCGCGCTGGGCCGGCGGCCGTTCGGTCTGATGGGCGACGACGTCGCGGCCCACATCCAGCAGGCGATGATACTGCACGCCGGACGGGCAGGTGGTCTCGCAGGCCCGACATGACAGGCAGCGGTCGAGATGGTCGCGCGTCAGGCTGGTGACCGGCTCGCCCTCCAGCGCCTGTTTGATCAGATAGATCCGGCCGCGCGGACCATCGAGCTCGTCGCCAGTGAGATGATAGGTGGGGCAGGTGGCGTTGCACATCCCGCAGTGGACGCAGGCCCGCAGCACTTCGTCGGCGATCGCCCCGGCGGCGGTCTCGGCGAGCGGGCTCATGATGTTGGTGCGCATGATCAGAGTCCCGCGTACATGCGGCCGGGGTTGAAGATCCCGGCGGGGTCGAACACAGCCTTGAGGCGCTGATGTAGCGCCAGCAGAGGGGCGGGGAGGGGTGCGAACACCTCTTCGCCGGTGCGTGCGCCGCGGTACAGGGTGGCGTGCCCTCCGACGCCGCCGGCCAGAGCGCGTACCTGTTTCGATGTCGCCTCGGAGACTAACCAGATCTCGCCGCCGGCCCAGTCGCGCAGCCAGACGCCCGGGAGCTCGGGCAGGTCACAGGTTCTGGGAACCGCCAGCCGCCACAGGCGGGGAGACGTCAGCAGCGGCAAGGTGTGGTGACGTAGGCCCGGCCAGAACGACGCGGGTGTCGAGTCGCCGCCGAGCTCCGCGGCCGTGGCGGACACGACGCCCTCCGGTCCAGCCAGACGCAGGTGAAGACGCTCTCCGTCATGCGCGGCTCCGTCCAAGGGCGTCGGCCGCCGCATAAGGTCGGTCAGCCGGGACCGCGCGGCCGCCCAGCCCATGTCCAGGCTCAGGGTCCGTTCCGCCGCCGGGATCGGCGACACGCGCACTGAGACTTCGAGCAGCACGCCCAGGCAACCCAGCGCCCCGGCCATGAGCCGGAAACCGTCGAAGCCCGCGACATTCTTGAAGACCGTGCCACCCAGGCGCAGGGACTGGCCGGCGCCGTTGAGCACGCGAACACCCAGCACGCTGTCCCGCACCGCCCCGGCGAAGGGACGACGCGGTCCGGCCAACCCTGCCGCGATGACCCCGCCGAAGGTGCTGGCGGCCCCCAGAACCGGTGGTTCGAAGGCCAGGCGCTGGCCGTTTTCCGCCAGCAGGGCCTCGATCGCCTGGATCGGTGTTCCCGCGCGGGCCGTGATCACCAGTTCGCTGGGTTCATAGTCGACTACGCCGCGGTGGCCGCTCAAATCCAGGACATCGCCGTCCGTGGTGCGGCCGTAGAAGGATTTGGTGCCGCCCCCCACAATGCGAAGCGGCCGTCCGGCCGACGAGGTGGCGCGGACGGCATCCGCCAGCGCCTCGCCGTCATCCCGGTTTTCAGAAACGGTCGAGGTGAGCAAAGGGAGTCTTTCCCGCGTGGAAGTGCATGCCGCCGTAGTCCACACAGCGGGCTAAGGTGGGGATAGCCTTCCCAGGGTTCAGCAGGCCGGCCGGATCGAACGCAGCCTTGATGGCGTGGAAGGTCTCGATCTCGGCGGCCGTGAACTGGGCGCACATCTGATTGATCTTTTCGCGGCCCACCCCGTGTTCACCGGTGATCGTCCCGCCCATCTCGACGCACAGCTCCAGGATGGCGCCGCCCAGGGCCTCGGCGCGCTCGATCCCGCCCTCGGCGTTGGCGTCATAGAGGATCAGCGGGTGGAGATTGCCGTCACCGGCGTGGAACACGTTGGCCACCGCGAGACCGTGCTCGGCCGACAGTCGTTCGATCGCCTCAAGGACGTCGGGCAGTCGCCGGCGCGGAATGGTGCCGTCGATACAATAGTAGTCCGGCGCGAGACGTCCCATGGCCGGAAAGGCCCCCTTGCGGCCGGCCCAGAACCGCTTTCGTTCGGCCTCATCGCGCGCCAGCCGAACCTGAATCGCGCCAGCCGTCTCGCAAACCGCGGCGACGCGCGCGAGTTCGGCCTCGACGTCGCCCTTCGCGCCATCCAGCTCGCACAGCAGGATCGCCGCCGCCTCCAGCGGATAGCCAGCGTGAGTGTGGGCTTCGGCGGCGCCGAGCGCGAGCTTGTCCATCATCTCCAGACCGGCCGGGATGATTCCCGCCGCGATGATCGCCGCCACGGCCTCTCCGGCGCTCCGAACGTCCGAGAAGGCCGCGAGCATGACCTGGGTCTCGGTGGGGGACGGTAGAAGACGCACGGTGATTTCGGTGACCACGCCGAGAAGTCCCTCCGATCCTGTGACCAGGGCCATGAGGTCGAAGCCGGGGGCGTCGAGCGCCGCGCCGCCCAGGGTGAAGGACTCGCCGTCGAGCGTGGCGAATTCGAGCGACTGGATGTTGTGAACCGTCAGGCCGTACTTCAGGCAGTGAACGCCGCCGGCGTTTTCGGCCACGTTACCGCCAATGCTGCAGGCGAGCTGAGAGGAGGGATCGGGGGCGTAGAAGAGTCCCAGATGGGCGACCGCCTCCGAGATCGCGAGATTCCGCACGCCCGGCTGCACGCGCGCGGTGCGCGCCGCGGGGTCTATTTCCAGAATGCGAGCCATGCGCGACAGGCTGAGAAGCACGCAGCCGGGGGAGGGCAGAGCGCCGCCCGACAGGCCGGTGCCGGCGCCACGCGCCACCACTGGAACGCCGAGCGACTTGCAGACCTGCAGCGCCGCGCGAACCTGGGCCGCGTCGCGCGGCAGGGCGACCACGGCTGGCAGCCCGCGATAGGCGGCCAGGCCGTCGCTCTCATAGACCCGCAATCCCTCGGTTTTGGAGATCAGGCCGTCGGCTGGAAGGACTGCGGCCAGGGCGGCGATCAGCCGCCCGCGGTCCACCGCTGGGAAGGTTGGATCAAGCGAAATGTCGAACTGGTCGAGCATGAGACAAAGGCGTATAGTGCGAAGCGGCTTTGGTCGATGGGGTGGAGGCGTTAACGAGCCGTTCTCGAACGGCGACAGGGCGACGCCGCCTATTGCATCAATCCAGGCTTCCCGGCGTCGCGAGCGGCGTTTCTGCGTCGGGTGAACGACATACGTCGCCTTATTTGGGCTTGACCGCTAGTCAGATACGAAAACGCCAGCTAAATTCGCTTTAAGCAACAGGTTCGGACGCTTCTCATGCCGCGTGGCACAGTCAAATTCTTCAACGGCGCTAAGGGCTTTGGCTTCATAGCCCCAGACGACGGCGGCAACGACGTCTTCGTTCATATCTCAGCCCTCGAACGGTCCGGCCTCGGCGGCCTGAACGAAGGCGATCAGGTCAACTTTGAACTCGAGCAGGATCGCCGTTCCGGCAAGCTCGCGGCGGTTGATCTCGTGGTGACCGGTTCGGCCGGCCCCGCGGCCCGTGGGCCTCGCCCCGGCGGACCGCGCAGCTTCGGCGGCGGTGGCGGCGATCGCGACGGCGGCTTCCAGCGGCGTCCCGCTGGTGGTGGCGGTGGTGGCGGCGCGGTGCGCGAACCGGCCGGCGCTGGCTCGGGCGTGGTCAAATGGTTCAACACCACCAAGGGCTTCGGATTCATCCAGCCCAGCGACGGTGGCGCCGACGTGTTCGTGCACATCTCCGACGTGGAAAAGGCGGGTCTTTCGCGCCTCGCCGATGGTCAGGCGGTGTCCTACGATCTGGAATCGGATCGCCGCACCGGCAAGACTTCGGCCACCAACCTTCGGGTTGAAAACTAACGGATTTCGCGGCCGGCCCTTACGGGCCGGCCCGTCATTCTCTCTTTGCTGACGGTCAACCCGCCCGATTCATTTCGGATCAGGCGGGTGTGTGCGCCGGGCAAACACCGGCCCGCCGACGTAGCTGGCATAGATCTTTTTCTGGCTCATCGCGACATAGACGCGATGAGATCGCAGGAAGTCCGCGCCCAGGAACATCTCCGGAAAATCGACAACTGCCTGGGGAACATTGGATCCCAGGTGCACCTCTTCGTCGGCGGTGAACATGTCGGCGATTTCGATTCGGGCGTTCTTGATCGTCTCGTCGCCAAACGTGAAGGTGGAAAACACCTTCACGTGGGAATCCACTTTCGCCCCCGCGAGACCCGTCAAACCTTCCCCCTGCGTCAGGTCCGCCGAGCCTGGACCCGCGCCGAGGCGTTGGGCGGCAACCGCGCTGACGGTTGTCACCCCGGCCCCGGAATCGAGCATCGCCCTGACCGGCTTGCCGTTGAGCAGCACCCTCAGCTCGATGCGCTTATCGACATGTGAGGGCACGATCGGCGTCACAGTGTAGCGACCGCCCCAGTAGACGACCTGCTCGCCCTGGCAGTCCGTAGGTTTGAGAAATCGGACCTTTCCCGCCGCCAGGTCGAACTCCAGATCGCCGGCGAGGAGAAAATGGGCTCCCAAAAGTCCCTGCGCCGCGGGGCTGGTCATCCGTCCCGCGACCGGAATGGTCAGGTCTTTGACAGTCACCCCGGCGATGCTGAATTCTCTGGCCTTCGTCGATCCGATGCCGGCGGACCCGCCGACGCCGTAGAGGGTGGCGGCCCCGTTCGAGGACCATTTCAATCCGAGATCTTCGGCGGCGCCATGAAACAACATGGTGATGTCGGATCCCGTGTCGACAATCAGCCGCACCGGATGACCGTTGATCGCGGCTTCGACGGTTATGTCGCCACCGTCGGCGTTGACGTTGAGTTCGCCGAATTCCTGCATCTTACAGGCCGAGGCCGAGGCCAGGGTGGCGGCTTGAAGGCCGCCGACCGTCAAGGCCCAGAGGGCCGACGCTAGCAGGAGTGGCCGGTCTGGTTGCGTCACGGGCGTCCCCTTACGTGAACGTTTCCCCGTGCTGCGGCTCGGCGCGGGGGGACTAGGCGAACGTTTCGGTGAAACGAATATTATCCGCTTCAAGGCCCTTCAACACCACCTCAAGCCCACCGGACTTGATCATCCATTCCAGGCGGTGATCGCGATACTCACGTTTGAAAAGTCCCTGCTCCACCGCCTCGGCGACGTTCGAGGCGGCCTTGTTGAAGGCCAGGGCTTCGCCCACGGTCTGCGCCACGGCGGGGCGGGCCATGACCCGATCGAACCAGGCCGACAGGGTCGAGCCTTCGGCCGGACGGTTCCCCATGCTGATGGACGCGGCCACATAGGGAACCACGGACAAGTCACCCCAGCCGAAAGCCTCGCCGTTGAACCATTGGGCGTCTCCGAGCCGGCCCGTGAGCCAGGTGAAATATCCCTGGGTCTGGCGCGCGGCGTTGGCCCGCAAGGTTTCAGCCAGCGGCCCTGTGGCGCGCTTGAACCAATCGATCTCACCCAGACCCCAGTTGATCGCCTCGAAATGGGTGTCCATGACGTCTTCGATCATCCGTACCCGCGCCCTGGCGGCCGGGGTCGGGGGCAGGAGCGGTGGGGTGGGCCAGCGATCCTCGATGTACTCAAGGATGATCGTCGAATCGAAGATCTCGGCGTCGCCATCGATCAGGACCGGCACCTCGGCGCGCGGATTGGCGCGAGCGAAATCTCCCGCCGCGCCGCCGGCGCCAAGACCGCCCGGAAGGGCGAGGTCGAAGTCCACGCCCTTCTCCCGCAGCGCGATCTTGACCTTCTGGGCGTAGGGCGAGAGCGGGTGTTCGTAGACCGTGACCATGCCGGAATTCCTCTAGCGTTCGTTGCCGAAGATGATCGTGCCTGAGGCGGCGAACATCCCCCCGACGCCGTGGCTGACAGCGACCTTTGCGCCCGGGATCTGGGCCGGGGCGATGCCGCGCATCTGACGCACGCTCTCCTGCAGGGCGTACATGCCGTACATCCCCGAGTGCATGTAGGAGAGGCCGCCACCGTTGGTGTTCAACGGCAGGCGGCCGCCCGGCGCCGTGTTCCGTTCACGGATGAACGCCGCGGCTTCGCCCGGCTTGCAGAAACCCAGATCCTCCAGGCCGTACAACGGCAGGTGGGCGAAGGCGTCGTAGATCATCAGGTGGTCGACGTCAGAATGCGTGATGCCGGCCTCGTCGAAGGCCTTCTTTCCAGAAACGCGGAAGGCCTTCGAGCTGGCGAAGTCTTCCATCTGGCTGACCATGGGGGTTTCGACGCTCTCGCCCGTGCCGAGGATGTAGACCGGCTTCTGCGGGAAATCTTTGGCGCGCTCGGCGCTGGTGAGGATCAGAGCGCCGCCGCCGTCCGTCACCAGGCAGCACATGAGCATGCGGAACGGCCAGGCGATCATCGGCGAGTTGAGAACGTCGTCGACCGTGATCGGGTCCTTGAAGCTGGCGCGGGGATTCTTGGCGGCCCATTCCCGCTGGATTACCGCGACCATTGCCAAGTCTTCTTCGGTGTAACCGCGCGTCTTGAGATAGCGCATGACGGGAAGCGTAAACATGGTCGGCGGCGAGGTGACGCCGAAGGGCAGTTCGAACTGGCCCATCAGGCTCGACGGCTGGCGGCCAAAGCCGCCGGAGCCGACGCGCGAGCGACCGCTTTCGCCGTGGGTAATCAGAACAGTCTTACACAGACCTTCATTGATTGCCGCGGCCGCGTGGCGGACATGCAACATGAAAGAGCAGCCGCCCACGGCGGTGCCGTCAGCCCAGGTTGGTGTGATGCCAAGATAGTGCGCGATGGCGACCGGGCTTTCACCGGCCGTGGCGACGCCGTCGATGTCCTTGGCGGTCAGGCCGCAGTCGGCCATGGCGTTGAGCGCGGCGTCGGCGTGCAGGCCGATCACCGAGACGTCCGGGATCTTGCCCATTCGGGTTGTTTCGGCGGCGCCGACCACGGCGATGGAGCCAGGTTTCATGGTCTCAGGCTCCCGCGGGCGTGAAGAAGGGAAGGGTGATCGCTCCGAAGGATTCGAAAGTGACCAGCAGCGGCATGTCGAGTTGCAGCGCTTCGGGCGTCTGCGGACATCCAACGATGTTGGTCATCATCCGCGGACCCTCGGCCAGTTCCACCACGGCGATGGAGTGCGGCTCGGTCCCCATATCCGGCCGCGGCCGGTGGTTGATCACATAGCTGTAGAGGATCGCCTTGCCGCTCGCCGTATAGATCTCGACGCTACGGCAGCCGCAGCCAGGACAAAACGGGCGCGGCGGGAAGTAGCTTTCCTTGCAGGCCGTGCAGCGCTGCAGGCGAAGCTCGCCGGCCTTGCAGCCGTCCCAGAAATGCTGGGTCTCGGGCGTCGGTTGGGGGAGGGCTCTGTCCATAGAGAAAGGTTTCCTCGCGGTTTGGGCTGACGTGTTTTGCCATCGTGTCGAACCCATTCTGAACCGAAAGGCAAGAGCGAAGGGCGCCACGAGGCTGGCGCCGGCCTTTGGGCCTTCCTGCCGGGTCGGAACTGCTGTTAGGCTCCCGGAAACGGTGGCGATGAGGTGCGCCGGGGCTTGGGAGGGCCGAGTGGGCGCTGAGGCGGCTCAGACGGAGGCGGTGGGGCTTCGCGCCGCGTGGTGGCGCGGCGCGGTCATCTATCAGATCTATCCGCGCAGCTTCCGGGACACCAACGGTGACGGTGTCGGCGACCTTCGCGGAGTGCTTGAGAAGCTCGATTATGTGGCGTCCCTCGGCGTCGACGGGATCTGGCTCTCGCCTTTTTACCGCTCGCCGATGAGAGATTTCGGTTACGACGTCAGCGACTACTGTAATGTCGATCCTCTATTTGGAACGCTGGCGGACTTCGATGCGATCCTGGAGCGCGCCCACACGCTCGGCCTGAAGGTCATCATCGATCAGGTCTGGTCGCACACGTCCAACCTGCATCCCTGGTTCGTTGAGAGCGCCGGATCCCGGGACAACCCCAAGGCCGACTGGTACGTCTGGGCCGACGCCAAGCCGGACGGATCGCCGCCGAATAACTGGCAGGCAACCTTCGGCGGACCTTCCTGGACGTGGAACCCGCGTCGCCGTCAGTACTATCTGCACAACTTCCTCAGCGAGCAGCCTGACCTGAACTATTGGAACCCCGCGGTTCAGGATGCGATCCTCGATGTCGCGCGCTTCTGGCTGGATCGCGGCGTGGATGGGTTCAGGCTGGATGTGATCAACTACATCTTCCACGACCGTGCGCTCACCGATAATCCGCCCGCCCACTACAACCGGCCGCCGGGCACGACCGTGCAGTTCCAGCGCCATCTACATGACAGGTCGCAGCCGGAGGCGTTGGATTTCCTGGGCCGAATTCGGGCGCTGACAGATTCCTACGATGCGCGGATGATGGTCGGGGAGGTCTTCGACGACGCCATGCTCGCGCGGCAACAGGACTATACCGCCACGCCCTCACGCCTTCACACGGCCTACAGTTTCTTCCTGTTGTATGCACCGGAGGCCACGCCGCGGCTGTTCGCCGAGGCTCTCGGCAGCTGGTCGGAGGCGTCGGGGTGGCCCTCCTGGTCCCTCGGCAATCATGACGTCGACCGCGTGGCCAGCCGCCTGGCCACGGGGGGCCGGGCTCACGCGGACGTCCTCATGGCCGTGCTGATGTGTCTGCGGGGGACGATCTTCGTTTACCAGGGCGAGGAACTCGGGTTGCCGCAGGCGGACGTCCCGTTCGAGAAGCTCCAGGATCCGTTCGCCATCGCCGCCTACACGGGGGAATCCGGCCGCGACGGTGCGCGCACGCCCATGCCCTGGACGGAGGACGGACCCTCCGCGGGCTTCTCTGCCAGCGCGGCCACCTGGCTGCCGGTAGATGGCCGTCACCGCCGCATGGCCGTCTCCCTCCAGGAAGCGCAGGTCCAATCGGCGCTGAACGTGACGCGAGGGCTCATCCATCTGCGTCGGTCGTCCCCGACGCTGCAACTGGGCGAGGCGGTCGTCCGCCAAACCGCCCCCGGCGTCCTGGCGTTCGAACGCCGAACGGCTGACGAGCGACTGCTCTGCCTGTTCGAACTCGCCGGCGAAGCTACCACGGCAATCGCCGGAACGCCGGCAACGGTGTTGGGCAGTGTCAACGGAGGTAGTCTGTCCAGCGACGGCGAGGTTGTTTTGCCGCCCTACGGCGGCGCCGTTCTGCGGCTGGATCCCACCTCATGACCAAACTGCGGGACGCACAATGACAGCCGAAGCCATCGCTCCCGCGATCACGGTTGAGCCCGCGCCACCGGCCACGTCGCGTCTCACCGCGCGCATCAAAGCGACGGCCGGCGCCGGCCAGATGGTGGAGAGCGTCAGCACCTCGGTCTTCTCGACCTTTCTATTTTTCTATTACACCGCGCTGCTCGGACTGCCGGGCTCGTATGTGGGCGCCGCCACGGCGATCAGCCTGGCCATCGACGCGATCGCCGACCCTCTGTTGGGCTCGCTCTCCGACAATGCGCGTTCCAAGTGGGGCCGGCGCGTTCCGTTCATGCTGGTCGGCGCGCCCCTGGTCGCGCTCGGCCTGGGCCTGTTGTTCTCGCCGCCCAACGGCCTGACGGGAGTAGGTCTGTTCGCCTGGCTGGTCACCGTGTCGCTGCTCATGCGCTTCGCGGTGTCCACATTTCACGTTCCATTCCTGGCCCTGGGGGCGGAACTGTCGGAGGACTATGCCGAGCGATCGAGCGTCGTCGCCTATCGGACCCTGTTCTCGATCTTTGGACCTTTGGGCATTCTGATCCTCGGCTACGGCGTGTTTCTCGGCGGCAAGCTGGGACTGAAGAACGTGGCCGGCTACGCCCCGCTGGGTTGGTCCGCCGCGGCGATCATCCTGGTCGGCGGCCTTATCGCCGTGTTGGGCGTCCGGCGTTTCGCGGGCGGGCTGGAGGTCGCCGAGCGGGATGACTCCGCCCTGCATGAGCGCTTGTTGGACGAGCTTCGTGAGATTTTCAAAAACCCGTCCTTTCGGGTCATGTTCTCCTGTTCCGTGCTTTTCTATGCCGCCCAGGGCCTGGCCAGCAGCCTGAGCCAGTACATGTTCATGTTCATCTGGCGGATCGGCTCACAGCAGATTCTCCTCATCACGCTGGCGGTGTTCGCGGGACTGATCGTCGGGGTCCCGATCGCGCCGATTCTGGCGCGCCGGTTGGAGAAAAAGCTGCTCGTGATCCTCGGACTCGCCATGTTCTGCGTGGCGCAGGGCGGTCTTTCAAGTCTCCGTGCGGTGGGCCTGTTCATGCTGAGCGGTGACGCGGTCGTGCTGCCGCTGGCGATCAACAGCTTCCTCGCGGGGGTCGGGCTGACGTTCACCGGCATCGCCATCGGCTCGATGATGGCCGATGCGGCTGACGAGCACGACTATCTGTTCGGGACACGGCGCGAGGGTCTGTATTTTGCGGGCCTCGGCTTTGCCGGCAAGGCCGCGACGGGTATCGGCGCCTTGCTGGCCGGGGTGGCTCTCGACGCCATTCACTTCCCCAAGATGGCCGCAGCACAGGGCGCCGCGGCCCATCTGACACCCGAAACCCTGACCAATCTTGTCTGGGCCACGGGACCGACCGCCGCCGGCGTTTCGCTTGTGGCGACCTGCATCCTGTTCTTCTACCGAATTGATGCGCGGCGGCACGCGGAGATCTCGGAGGCGCTACGGGCGCGTAAGGCGACGAAATCGTGAGCTCGTTTGCCGCCGGGCGAAGAGTTGATCTAGGGTCCGCGCCGTCTCGCCAGGGGGATTGCCGCACCTTGCCCACTCTCGCCGATCTTGCCGCGCGGCTATGGTCTCAACGCCCCGCCCAAGGCGTGTTCATTGTCGGCCTGACCGGTGGCGTCGCCTGCGGTAAGAGCACGCTGGCCGAGAGCCTTGAGGCCGCCTTTCGGGCGCTCCCGGAATCGCCAAGGGTGGAGCGCGTGGCGACCGACGGCTTTCTGTTCGCGAACGCGATTCTCGTCGAGCGGGGAATTCTTGACCGTAAGGGCTTTCCGGAATCCTACGATCAGGACGGCCTGAACGCGGCCTTGGCCGCGATCCGGCGGGGAGAGGCCGTGATTCCGGGATATTCGCACGTGATCTACGACGTCGATCCCGCCTTGGCCCGGCGCGTGAGCCGGCCTGACGTGCTGATTGTTGAAGGCCTCGGCCTGACCGGGGACGCGCCGGTGGACACGCTGGTTTACCTGGACGCCAGCGAGGAAGACCAAGAAGCTTGGTATGTGGGCCGGTTTCTGACGTTCTGGGATGCGGGGCGCTCCGATCCCACCTCGTTCTATGCCAGATTCAAGGATCTCGATGCGGCGCGCGCCACCGAACTGGCGTCGATGGTCTGGCGGTCCATAAATCGACCGAACCTGCGCGAGCACATCGAACCCGTGCGCAATGCGGCGGCGATTGTGGTGCGGAAGGGGCCGGGACATGCGATCGAATCGATCCACGGCCCGGGCGGTGCTTCCTGATCAACGTTTAGGCTGTGACGAGACGTTTTTTGCGCCGAACTAGGCTTGGCTTTGCCGGAGAAAGCGCCATTGTCACCGAATCGTTTCGCGCAAATGACGCGATGCCCATCCAGGGAGGATTTGGATAAAATGACCGACGCCGCGAAGAAGCCCAATGGCCTGCAAAAGGTCCTGCAACCGTCGGCCGATCTGGCCGGAGTCGTCGGCTCCGCACCGCTTTCCCGGGGGGACGTGGTTTCGAAAATGTGGGCCTACATCAAGTCGAACAACCTGCAGAACCCGGCGAATAAGCGTGAGATCATCGCCGACGCCAAGCTCCGCCCGATTTTCGGCGGCAAGGACAAGGTCGACATGTTCGAGATGAACAAGCACCTGGCCAACCACCTGAAATAGGATCTGTTCGCGCGGCGCCGGTGACGGCGCCGCGTCGTCCCATCGCTCCAGACTGGGCATTCGCCTCGCGGATCGCCTATAGCGAGCGCGGCGGCGCGCCGACGTGGTGCGTCCGACGTTCTCAGCTGCCGGATTAGGGGGGCGAAAATGAATGACGTGATCGTCGCGCCCTCAAGTGCCCCGCCGTCGCGGCAGCCCCCCCTGCGCGTCGCCCTGGTGACAGGATCCTACAACTATATCGCCGACGGCGTGGCGCTGACCCTCAACCGCATGGTCGGTTACATGGAGTCGCACGGCGTTGAGGTTCTGGTGTTCGCACCCGTGGGACCCAGGCCGGCATTCGCCCACAAGGGTGAGGTCGTCCCCGTGGCCTCAATCGCGGCTCCCGGCCGAGGCGAGTATCGTGGCGCGCTCGGACTGCCGCGCGGGCCGCGGGAGCGATTGATCGCGTTCAAACCCGATATCCTGCACATCGCCACGCCGGATATACTCGGCCACGCCGCCCAGAGGCTCGGCCGGCGGATGGGGTGGACGACGGTGGCCTCGTACCACACCCGCTTCGAGACCTATCTCAAGTACTATGGACTGGGCGTTCTCACCCCGGCCCTGACGGGGCTTGTGCGTCGCTTCTACAACGCCTGTCGCGAGATTTATGTCCCGTCGAGCTCCATGATCGATGTCCTGAAGGCCGAGGGCGTGACGGCGCCTTTGCAACTCTGGCCGAGGGGCATCGACACAGAACGGTTCACCCCCCTGGCGCGCTCCCAGGCCTGGCGCACCGAGCGCGGCATCGCGCCCGACGACATCGTCGTGACCTTTGTCTCGCGTCTGGTCCGCGAAAAGCGGGTCGCCGAGGTGGCAGATGTTTTCGCCCGGCTCCGCCGCGCCGGCATTCCGCACAAGGCGCTGTTTGTGGGCGATGGGCCCGAGCGGGCCTTCCTGGAGCGGGAAGTTCCCGGAGCCTTGTTCGAGGGCCACCTGGCGGGTGACGACTTGCCCCGCGCCTACGCCAGCGCCGATGTCTTTCTGTTTCCCAGCGACACCGAGACCTTCGGCAATGTGACGCTCGAAGCCATGGCGTCCGGCCTGCCGACAGTTTGCGCCGACGCGACTGGGAGCCGGTCGCTGGTCGATGCCGGCGTCACCGGGTTCCTAGCGGCGGTCGGCGATGCCGACACGCTCTATGAGTCCGTCGCCAGGCTGGTGACTGACGCGGATCTTCGCCGCCGGATGGGGCAGGCGGCGCGGGCGCGGAGCCTGAGCTTCTCCTGGGACCAGGCGATGAGCGGTCTGCTGGCGCGCTACGAGGCGCTGGCGGGAGCATGAAGATCGCGGACGTTTCCGGGTTCTATTCCGAGACCGGCGGGGGCGTGGCCAGTTACGTTCGCCAGAAGCTGCTCATGGCGGAGCGATGGGGTCATGAGATCGTCGTCGTTGCGCCGGGACCTGAGAGCCGTATCGAGGAGAGGGCGGGAGGCCGCATCGCCTGGGTGAAGAGCCCGGGCATGCCCTTCGACGACAACTACGGCATGTTCTTCGCGGGCGATGAGATCTGGCGGGTGCTCGACCGCGAGGCGCCCGATGTGGTTGAGGGCTCGTCGCCATGGCGGGGCGGCTGGATGGCCGGGCACTGGCCAGGAAGCGCTGTGAAGTCTCTGTTCTTCCATCAGGATTTTATCGCCGGCTACCCCTACACGTTGCTTGGCGGATTGATGTCCAAGCCGCGGATCGACGCTTTGTTCGGGGCCTATTGGCGGTACGTGAAGCGCCTGAGCGAGTGCTTCGACGTGACCGTGGCCGGCGGCGACTGGCTCACGGAGCGTCTGCGCGGGTTCGGTCTGCAAAACCCGGTCTCGGTGCCCTTGGGCATCGAAGCCGGCCGGTTCTCACCCTCGAAACGCGATGAAGCGCTCCGTCAGAACCTGCTCGCCGCATGCGGCGCCCCCCCGGACGGCAAGTTGTTGCTCGCGGTGGGTCGACTGCATCCGGAGAAGCGGCATAGCACGATGATCGAGGGGGTCCGGCTGGCCCGCGCAGAGCGGCCCGACCTGGGCCTGGTCGTAGTTGGAGACGGACCCATTCGGGCGGGGGTCGAAGCCATCGCTTCCAAGGCCGGCCGGACTCACATGCTCGGTCCGGTTTCCGATCGCGAGTATCTGGCGAGGATCATGGCCAGCGGCGATCTCCTGGTGCACGGCTCCGGCGCTGAAACCTACGGCCTGGTGGTGGCCGAGGCCATCGCCTCGGGCCTGGCGGTCGTCGCGCCGGACAGCGGCGGGGCGGCGGATCTCGCCCGGCTCGGATTGTCCCGCCTGTATCCCACGGGCGATCCGAAAGGTTGCGCCAAGGCCATTCTAGATCTGCTGCCGGCGGCCGCGGATCCGAACCGGGTCGCGCTCGGCAACCCGGCGGGCACGGCGGAGACGCACTTCGCGGCGCTCTTCGACCTGTATCAAGGGTTGCTGGATGATCGCGCCGGCGGCGCGGCTGGTCGCGATCGCGGACTGGCGAAATCGCCCGCATCCGCCTAACCTTGTTGCGATCAGCGCGAGGCGCCGGACAGGCCTGACATGAAGAGCGATGTGAGCAGCCGTCGACGCGCCGCCGCCCAGCGGCAGGTGGCCCAGTCCTGGACGCCTCAGGCGGAATGGGCGCCTGAGCTGCTCAAGGCGCGCGTCTACGATAGCATTCTCCTCGATATCGTTCTGTGCGTGCTGGCCCCCGGATCACGTCTGGACGAGCAGGATCTGGCGTCTCGCTACGGCGCCGGCCTGGCGGGCGTGCGCGAGGCCCTGGGGCGCCTGGCGCTTGAGGGTCTGGTTGTGCGCCGGGCCCGGGCAGGCACGACCGTGGCGCCTTTGGATCTTCTGGAGGTGCGGCAGGCCGTCGAAGCGCGACGGCTAATCGAGCCGCACTGCGCCGCTCTGGCTGCCTCCAATGCCGGGCCAGAGGACATCGCCCGGCTTCGCGCGGCCTTCGACGGCGCCGAGGCCGCAATTCGCGCCCGCGACGCCGTGGCGCTGGTTCGGATGGACCAGACATTCCATGAAGCCATCGCGCAGGCAGGAGGGAATCTGACGCTCGCGCGAATCTTGATCCCGCTGCAGCACAAAGCGTCCCGGTTCTGGGTCTATTCCATGGATGATGACACGGACGAGAACCGCCTCGCTGAAATTCACCGCCATCTTGAGGTGGTGGATCGAATCGCCGCGCGCGATCCGGAGGGCGCTCGGGTGGCGGTGCTTCGAACACTGGGCGCCTTCGTCGACGACGCCAACCGCGCGGTGAACACGCCGCGGGACGACACCGCTCGCGCGCCGCAGACACATGCCTGAGACCGTGGCGACGGGCCGTAAGGCCTTCGGGGTGTTCCTGCCCGTGGCCAATGGGGGATGGATCATCTCCCGCAATACGCCGCCGCTTGACGGTCTGTGGCGCCAGAACCTCGACGCGGCGCTCGCGGCCGAAGCGGCGGGCCTGGATTTCGTAATGTCCATGAGCAAGTGGCGCGGATTCGGCGGCGATACCGACCACTGGGGGACCTCCATGGAGTCCCTGACCATGATGGCGGCGATCGCCCAGGCCACCTCCCGGATCAAGATCTGGGCGACCGTGCATACGCTTCTGCACAACCCGGCGGTTACCGCCAAGATGATCACCACCCTCGATCACATCAGTGGGGGCCGGGCCGGATTGAATATTGTCGCGGGGGCCTATCGCGCCGAGTTCGATCAGATGGGCGCCTGGGACGAAAACCTGGACCATGACGGCCGGTATGAGCTGGCCGAGGAGTGGGCCACGGTCGTCAAGCGGCTCTGGACCGAACCGCGAGTGAACTTCGAGGGGCGCTTCTTCACGCTCAAGGACTGCGTTTCCGAGCCCAAACCGCTGTCCCGGCCGCGGCCGGATCTGATCTGCGCCGGGATGTCGGACCGCGGCCTGCGCTTCGCCGTCGGCGCGGCGGATATCTGCTTCATCGGCGGACGCAATCCGGCGGAACGTCGTGACGCCAGCCTGCGCGCCAAGGCCATCGCCGCCGAGCGGGGCGGCACGACCAAGACCTATATGATGTGCACCGTGATCCACGCCGACACCGATGCGGCGGCTGAAGCCCTGGTTGCCTACTATCGCGACGGCGCCGACATGGGCGCGGTCATCGAGATGTTGAGCAGTTGGGGCGCGCCGCCGGAGCGGCTGCAGGCCCTGGCCGACAGCCAGGGTCCCTTCATGACGAAGACCGTTGTTGGCGCGCCCGCGACCTGCGTGGCGGAGATCGCGGGTTTCATGACGGACTGCGAACTCGACGGAGTGATGCTGATCTTCCCGGACTACATCGCAGGTGTGGCGATGTTCGCCCGCGATATGCTGCCCGCCCTGCGTGGCGCACTCGCGTGAGACCGATGGATCTGGCGGCCTGGGTCACACCCTCCCGGACGGCGCTGCTGGTGGTCGACATGCAGGTCGATTTCGCCAGCCCGCAGGGGGTACTGGGTCAGGCCGGCGTCGACCTGTCGCCGGTTCCCGCGGCCTTGGCGGCGGCTGAGGGGCTGGCGGCCGGCGCTCGAAACGCAGGCGTGGCAATAGCCTTCGCCGGCCTGCGGTCACGGCCGGAAACAGATTCGCTCGTCTGGTCGGCGTGGCGCGCGCGGATGGGCGATGCCGGCGACGCCAGCTCGTCGCTATGTCGCGCCGGTTCGCCGGGCGCAGCGTTCGTCGGCCCTGTCCCAGAGGCCGGCGAAACGGTGATCTTCAAAACCCGCTACAGCCCGTTCTTCCGCACGGACCTTGAGCAACGCCTGCGCGATCTGGGCGTCGACACGCTGGTGATTTGCGGTCTGACCACGGAGTGCTGCGTGGCCTGCGCGGCGCGAGACGCCTTCGAACGGGACTTCCATGTGTTCCTCGCCGCCGATGCCTGCGCGGCCTATGGCGAGGCGCTGCACGATCACGCCCTGACGGCCCTCGCTTTGAACTGCGCAACGGTCGTCGAGGCGGCGGACGTGCTCAGCGCCTGGGCTGAACCTTGAACCGCGTCTCGACGCTCTGACGTAGATCGGCGAGTACGGACGCGCCCGCCTGTTCCACCGACATCGCCGCGGCGCGGTTCGCCCAGGTCATGGCCTCTGCGAGGTCGAGGCCGCCGTCAAGACCGGCCGCCAGCACGCCGCAAAAGCAGTCGCCGGCGCCCGTCGTGTCGACAACCGTCGCAGGGACGCCGTGGGCCGCCGTGACCTCGCTGGTGGTGACCGCTACTGCCCCGTCAGCGCCCAAGGTCACGATCACCGTCCCTGGCCGGCCGTCGAGCAGGCGTCTGGCCAACGGGATCGCGGCCTTGGCGTCGGCGGGTTCGTCCGCCGCCGCGAACTCGGCCAGTTCAGTCTGGTTCACCACCAGTATGTCGGTCAGCTGAAACAACGCCGCGGCGGCGGGCAGGGCGGGGGCGGCGTTGAGAATGCGGGTCCCCCGTCTCGCCTCCGGGGTCTCGAAGAGAGTCCGGGTCACCTCCGCCGGAGTCTCCATCTGCGCCAGAAACACGCGGGCTTCCGCCAGATCGCAAGACCGGATCTGATCGGCCGAGACCCGGGCGTTGGCGCCGGCGATCACTACGATGGTGTTCACCCCGTCGGGGTCGACGCTGATCTGAGCTTGGCCGGTATCGGCGCCGGCTATGACCGCGACGGACGCAGTGTCTACGCCGGCCGCGCGCAGGTGATCGAGCAACGCGTCTCCGGCGCTGTCCTTCGCGACGGCGCCGATCAGCTGGGCAACCGCACCCCAGGCGCGCGCGGCCACGGCCTGATTGGCCCCCTTGCCGCCCGGATGACGGGCCAGACTTTCGCCGAGCACAGTCTCTCCCGGCCGGGGAAGGCGAGGGACCTGGCTCACTGTGTCCATAATGATCGATCCGAGAACGCAGACGCTCATGCAGCCAATTGTCCTTTTTCCGTCGATCGTCCGGTGACCGCCCACACCCGCTCTGTGGCGGTGGCGGCGCAATCGGGCAAGAGCGCCATCAACCCAACTGTCGCCCGATGCGTCGGATGCGGTATTCAGGCGACAAACAAAGAGGGGGTAGGACATGGCACGCAATCTGACAGAGGCCCGGGCGGAAGATGTCGGCTTGTCGGCAGAGGGGTTGGCCCGGGTCGACGCGGCGATCCAGGCGCTGATCGATCAGGGGGAGCTGGCCGGCGCGGTGACCCTGGTCGCCCGGCGCGGCCGGCTGGTTCACACCAATGCCATGGGCAAGAAAGACCTGGCGACGGGCGAGCCGCTTTCGGTGGATAGCCTGTTCCGCATCTATTCGATGACCAAGCCGGTGACCGGCGTGGCCATGATGATTCTACATGATGAGGGCCGCTGGCGTCCCGAGGACCCTATCGCCAGCCATCTGCCGGAATTCGCCGATGTGAAGGTCTTCGCGGGCCTGGACGCCGCCGGCGCACGCGTCCTGGTCGCGCCGGATCACCCGCCGACGATCGCCGAACTCATGACCCATACAGCCGGCTTCAGCTACGGCTTCGATCCGGCCAATCCCGTCGACGGCCTCTACCAGGCGGCTCAGGTCTGGCAGTCGCCGTCTCTGGCCGACTTCTCGTCGCGTCTGGCCGGCGCCCCACTGGCCTATCAGCCCGGCTCACGTTGGCTCTACAGCCTCTCCATGGATCTGCAGGGGGCGATCATCGAACGCCTGTCGGGTCAGAGTCTGCCCGAGTTCATGCAAGCCCGGATCTTCGGGCCGCTGGGCATGATCGATACCGCCTTCCACACCCCCGCGGAAAAGCGCGCCCGTAGAGCGACAATCTATCGGATGAGCAAGGGCAGGGGACTTGTCCCGGTGGAGCAGCAGATGCTGCCCGATCTTGATCATCCGCCACACCTCGCGTCCGGCGGCGGCGGTCTGGTGTCTTCGGCGAGGGACTACGCCCGCTTCGCCCAGATGCTCCTGAACGGCGGCGAGTTCGACGGTGTCCGCATCGTCAGCGCCGAGGCGCTGAGGCTTCAGATGACCAATCACCTCTCCGAGGAGATCATGGCTGGCGGCTACGGCATCGGCCTGCAGCAGATCCGACCGGGCTACGGTCACGGCTTCGATGGTGCGGTGTTCACAGACCCGCGCCGCGCCGGCATTCCCGTGGGCGAGGGGACCTATCAATGGGATGGCGCGGCCGGCACCTGGTTCTGGGTCGATCCCGTCAACGATCTGCTGTTTGTGGGACTGATTCAGCGCATGGCCGAGAACTCTCCGCCGCTTCAGGCGATGACCCAGACTCTGATGGCCGAGGCTATCTTGGATTGACCCGCGACGGCGCTGGCCACGATCTCTGAGCGCGACTAGCATCTGAAAAAGGGCAACCGCTGCAGGAGCCGACTTTATGGCCGGGCCGAACACCTTGATCTTCGTGGACATGCCGTCGAGCGATCCGGCCGCGGCGGCGACGTTCTACATGGAGGTGCTGGGCTGGGACGACGATCCACGGTCGGTGGGTCTGTTCCATCGCATGGTCCCCGGCGGGTTCTTTCCCAAGAAGGACGGGGCGCCCAGCGACGTGGGCAATCTGCACATCGGCATCTACGATCCGGCCAATGCCCGACCTCATCCGGAACCGGGCGGTGTCGCGCCTCGCCTCGCCAGCACCGAGGGCCGCCGTCCGCGGATCTGGATCCTGGTGGGTGAGGGGCAGTCCGAGGCCGACATTCTGGACAAGGCGGTCCGACGTGGCGCCAAGGTCCTGTGGCGGGATCACTACTGGTCGGAGTTCAACGGTTATAACGCCGCCTTTCGTGACCCCTGGGGCAACGAAATTGTGCTCTGGACCCGCGCCGGTGCCAATCCGCGCGTGCCGCGAGATTTCACCCGAGAGTAGGGCGATCCTCGCCCGGGCCAACCCTTGACACACCGCCCTCGGCGGGGAGAGTGATCACAGATGACAGCCCTACCCAATCCGATCGCCCATCCCGACGAGGCGCGCCAGTTTCTGGACGCCCACCCGGAGGTGCAGTTCTTCGAGATCCTGTTCACCGCCCTTTCCGGTGTGCCGCGCGGCAAAAGACTGCGGCGGCATGAGTTGGTGGCCATCTATGAGTATGGCCGCTTCCTTCCGGGGTCGGTGCTGGTTTGCGACGTCACCGGTCAGGACTGCGAGGACACAGGTCTGGTCTGGGAAGACGGGGATGCCGACCGCCTCGCAAAGCCGGCGCCCGGCACTCTGGTGAAGGCGCCCTGGCTGGGCGACGACGTCGCCCAGGTCATCACCTCTATGTACGAGCTTGATGGCCGGCCGAATGACCTCGACCCGCGCCATGTGCTGCGCCGGGTGCTGGCGCGGTTTGCCGCCGATGGTCTCACGCCGGTCGTGGCCTGCGAGCTTGAATACTATCTGGTTGATCCGGTCCGGACGCCCTCGGGCGGCATTCAGCTGGCGGCGGCCCCGGCGACCGGCGAGCGGCCGACCCTTCACGCTGTTTACGGTCTGCGGGAACTCGAAGACTATGCAGGCTTCCTGCGCGATCTGTGGGCTGCCGCCGATATCCAGGGTGTGCCGCTGGAGGGTGCCATAGCCGAATATGCGCCGGGCCAACTCGAACTGACCCTTAAGCACGGACCGGACGCCCTGCGCGCCGCCGACGAGGCCCTGATGTACAAGCGGCTGGCGAAAGGTGTGGCCGTGCGGCATGGCGCGGAAGCGACCTTCATGGCCAAGCCTTTCGCCGACCGGGCCGGCAGCGGCCTGCACCTTCATGTCAGTGTCAACGATTCGGCGGGCAAGAACATCTTCGCCAGCGAAGATCCGGAAGGAACGCCCGCGCTTCGCCACGCGGTCGGGGGCATGAAGTCCACCCTGGCCGATGGCATGGCTATCTTCGCGCCGAACGCAAATTCCTATCGCAGGTTCCGGGCCAACTCCTACGCGCCCGTGGCGCCGACCTGGGGGGTCAACAACCGCACCGTTTCCCTGCGTGTTCCCGCCGGCCCGCCGGCCGGTCGGCACATCGAACACCGGGTGGCTGGGGCCGACGCCAATCCTTATCTGGCGCTCGCCGCCCTGCTTGCGGCCGTGCACCATGGGCTGACCGGGGCCATCGATCCCGGTCCGCCCGTGGTGGGCGACGGCTACGCGGCGGCGGCCAAAAGCAATCTGCGGCTGCCCGCCAACTGGTTCGCGGCCGTCGATCACTTCGAGGCCTCCAGCGTCATGCGCGACTATCTGGGTGACCGGTTCGTGACCATGTTCGGCAAGGTCAAGCGCACCGAACAGGACCGTTTCAATGAAGTGGTCTCCGCCCTCGACTACGACTGGTATCTGAAGAACGCCTGAGCCAAGCCTCGCTCATGTTCCCCGCCAGCAACGCCTTCCGGTCTTCCCGCCGCTCCCTGCTGGCGGGTCTTGGCGCGGCCGTCGCGGGGCTGAGCTTCTCGGGTCTGGAGGGATGCGCGCAGAAGGGGCCGGTGGGTCCCAACGGTGAGGAACTGAAGCTCAACCTCTACAACTGGGACACCTACACCGGCAAAACCACCCTGGCGGACTTCAAGGCCGCGACGGGCATTTCGGTGAACATGAGCCTCTTCGCCACGAACGACGAACTCTTCGCGAAGCTCAAATCCGGCAACCCGGGTTTCGACGTGATCGTGCCGTCCAATGAGTACGTGACGCGGTTCCGGATCGCCGATCTGCTGATGCCGCTCGATCTGGCCAAGATCCCCAACCGCGCCAACCTGCTGCCCGCCTTTCGCGATCCGCCGTTCGATCCCGGGCGGCGGTATTCCATGCCCTACACCTGGTTGGTGCTCGGCATCGGCTATCGCAAGTCCAAGGTCGACGGCGTTCCCGACAGCTGGAAATGGATCATGGATTCCGATCGCTATCGGGGCCGCATCGGGGTGTTCTCCGAAGCGGACGACATGATCGAACTCGGCGCGAAATATTACGGTCACTCGGTCAGGCGGATTCCCTTGCCCGTGATCGATCAGGTGGCGGAGATGTGGATTCGGCAGAAGCCGCACATCAAAATCTTCCACCATGACGAGGGCCAGGACCTGCTGCTCTCCGGCGAGGTCGACATCGTCATGGAATATAACGGCGACATCGCTCAGGTGATGACCGAGGATCCTGACCTGGATTTCGTGGTGCCCCGAGAGGGCAGCATCCTGAACTCCGACTCTCTATGTATCCCGCGTGGGGCGCCGCGGCCGGACAACGCCCACAGGTTCATCAATTTCCTGCTCGACGGAAAAACCGGGGCAGGCGTCTACAACACCATCAAATACCCGACCCCCAACGCCGCGGCCCTGGCGCTGATGCCGGAGGACTATCGCAACAATCCGGTGATATTCCCACCTGCGGAGATTATGGCGCGCTGCGAATACGCCGATTTCGAGGGGCTGGACCGCGCCCACCTGTTCGACGAAACCGTCACCCGGATATTCGCCGCATGACCCCATCGGCGCCCCGTCATGGATGAGAGCTGGAAGAAGGCCAAAGGCGTTTTCGCCGCGCTGGGCGCACCGCCGGTGCTCTGGCTGCTGGCCTTCTTCCTGGTCCCCCTGGCGATCATCTGGGGCTACAGTTTCGGTGAGAACAAGAGCCTGACCGAGATCGCCGTCGACGGCACGTTCCGCAACTATCTGCACGCCGTGCGGCCGCTGTACCTCGGCATCATCCTCAAATCTTTTTGGTTCGCGGCCCTGACAACACTGTTCTGTCTGGTCGTGGGGTTCCCGGTGGCGATCGCCATCACCTTCGCCTCCGACAAGGCCAAGTCCTGGCTGCTGTTGCTGATCATGCTGCCGTTCTGGACCAACCTCTTGATCCGCACCTATGCCCTGATGGCCGTGCTGCGGACCGAGGGCTACATCAACTTCACCCTGGCCTTTCTGTGGAATGGCGTCTCGCACCTGACCGCTCTCTTCGGTCATCCCCTGGGACCATTCCAGCCGCTGGAGTTGCTGCACAACAACTTCGCCGTGGTGTTCGGTCTGGTCTATGTGCAGTTGCCGTTCATGGTCCTGCCGCTCTACGCCGCGCTCGATCGTCTCGACCGCTCATTGCTGGAGGCGAGTCTCGACCTGGGTGCAGGGCACTTCACAACCTTCCGGCGCGTTGTCGTGCCCCTGGCCATGCCGGGCATCGTTTCGGGCATACTGGTGACGCTCATCCCGTCGGTCGGGGCCTATCTCACTCCAGACCTGTTAGGCGGTCCGTCCAGCCAGATGATCGCCAATGTCATCGAACGGCAGTTCAAGACGGCCAACGACTGGCCCTTTGGCGCCGCCCTGTCATTCCTGCTGATGTACATGACCTTCCTGGCCATCGCGGTGCAGGCCATCGTTTCGCGCAACCGCAGGGGACGGGAGCGATGAGCGGCGCCCGCGCCCAGCCTGGGCCCCTCGAATACCTCCGCCGATGGCCAATCCGCGCCTGGCTGGCGATGGTAGTCATCTATCTGTACGCGCCGCTGATCACGCTGATGGCGTTCAGCTTCAACACTTCCAGGCGCAACATCGTCTGGCGGGGCTTCACCCTGGATTGGTACAAGGCGGCGTTGGCGGACAGCGATCTGATCGCCGCATTCGGCAACTCCCTGACCATTGCGGCCGTCTCCACCTTGGTCAGCGTGGCGCTCGGGGCGCTGATGGCCCTGCTGCTCTGGCGGTTCAGATTCCCGTTCAAGCCGGCGCTGGAGGGGGCCTTGGGGCTGCCGATCGTCGTCCCCGAGATCTGCATGGGCGTCGCCATGCTGGTTTTTTTCACCGAGATTCTGCCATGGCCCACAGACCTGATCTGGCCGTTCAATCTTGGGGCCATCATCATTTCCCACATCTCGTTCTCGTTCAGCTTCGTGGCCATCGTCATCCGGGGACGGCTGGCGAGCTTCAATCGTGAACTCGAGGAGGCGGCGAAGGATCTCGGCGCGGGCGAGTGGCGGATCTTCTGGGATGTCATCGTCCCGCACATGCGTCCGGGCCTGCTGGCCGGCGCCCTGCTGGCCTTCACCCTCAGTCTCGATGATTTCGTGATCACCTTCTTCACCTCCGGACCGGACACGACGACTTTTCCGGTGAAGGTCTATTCCATGGTGCGCTTCTCGGTGACGCCGGAGGTCAATGCCGCCTCGACGATCCTGATCGTCCTGACCGTGGCGCTCACGGCCGTTGCGCTGAAGGTCTCCGGCGGGGCGGTCGCCACCATCGAAGCGGGAGAGGGGCTCTAGATGGCCGCGCCGAAAACGATCATCCGGTTCGAGAACGTCAGCAAGCGCTACGGCAAGGTGCTCGCCGTGGACGATGTCTCGCTGTCCATCGATGAGGGCGAGTTCTTCGCCCTGCTGGGACCGTCGGGATGCGGCAAGACCACGCTTCTGCGCATGCTCGCGGGCTTCGAAACGCCCAGCGAAGGCCGCATCCTCATCGACGGCGAGGACATCAGTCGCACGCCGCCGAACAAGCGGCCGGTGAACATGGTCTTCCAATCCTACGCCGTGTTCCCGCACATGACCGTGGCCGACAACGTCGCCTATGGCCTGAAGGTCGACGGCGTGCCCGGGGCCGAGCGCGCCCGACGGGTCGAAGAAGCACTGGGGCTGGTCAAGCTGGACGGCTACGGCGCGCGTAAGCCCGACCAGCTTTCCGGCGGTCAGCGTCAGAGGGTCGCCCTGGCCCGCGCCCTCGTGAAGCGTCCCCGCGTGCTGCTGCTCGACGAGCCGCTGTCGGCGCTGGACGCCAAGCTGCGCGAAGCCATGCGCTCGGAGCTGGCTCAGCTTCAGGAAAAGGTCGGGGTGACCTTCCTTTTCGTCACCCACGATCAGGACGAGGCCCTGGCCATGGCCTCCCGCTGCGCTGTGATGAACCGCGGATTGCTGCAGCAGGTGGCGACGCCGAGCGACCTCTACGAATTCCCCAACTCGCGTTTCGTGGCCGACTTCATCGGCTCCGTGAACCTGTTTGAAGGCCGGCTGGAGGTAGATGAGCACGACCACGCGGTCGTGGTCTCGCCGGAGCTTCCCACACGCATCTATCTCGATCACGGCGTGACCGGCGCGCACGAGAGCACGGTCTGGGTCGCCCTGCGACCGGAGAAGATCGAACTCCATAAGCGCGGGCAGGGGCGGGAGCCCCCGGTGCTGGAGGACACGCCGGGCGGACACAACGTGGTGCCCGGAATCATCCGCCAGATTGCCTATCTGGGTAGCGAGTCGGTCTATGACGTCGCCGTCGAAGGAGGACGGACCGTGAAGACCCTGCGTTCGAACCTGACCCGCCGGGATCAGGAGGACTTTACCTGGGATGAGCCGGTCTGGCTTGCCTGGCACGCCTGTTCGCCCGCGGTGCTGTTGTCATGAGCCGGTTCGACAAGGGCTTGAGGCCCGTCCTGGGCGTGACCTGCTGCACCCGGCGGATGGGGACGGAGTTCGCTCAGGCGGTGATCAACCGCTATGTGGCCGCGGCCATGGAATGGGGCGACGTGGCGGCGCTGCTGGTGCCGGCTCTGCCGGATCTGATGACCGCCCGCGAGGTCGCCCCGCGGCTGGACGGTCTGTTGCTGACCGGGAGTCCCTCGAACATCGAACCGGCCCGCTATGGCCAGCCGGACGCGGAGGACGCCGAGGGGCCCTATGATGCCGCGCGCGACAGCATGACCAGCGATCTGATTGCCGCCATGCTCGATCTGGGCCGGCCGGTGCTGGGGGTCTGCCGGGGCTTCCAGGAGATCAACGTCGCCTTCGGCGGGACCTTGCGGCGTGACACCAGCCGCAATCCCGATCTGATCGCCCACCATGCGCCGGCCGAAGCGTCGTTCGACGACATGTTTGCCCATGAGCATCCGGTGAGTCTGGCGCCAGGCGGCCTTTTGAACCGGGGCCTTGGCCGTGAAGAGCTGCGGGTGAACTCGGTGCATTTCCAGGGCGTGGGGCGTCTGGGAGACGGCCTTGGCGTCGAGGCCCGCGCGCCCGACGGTATGGTCGAGGCCGTGTCTGCCTTCGTGAATCGCGCGCCGGTTCTGGCCGTTCAGTGGCATCCGGAATGGCGCACAGCTGAAAATCCCGACTCCCAAGCCTTCTTCCGCCTTCTCGGTCAGGCCCTTCGTGGCGAACTGACCCCCGTCTGATCTGTAAGGAACCAAGCCCGTGCCCCCCCGCAACTATGACATCGCCGAACTTCGCCGCCTGGACGTCGCCCACCACCTGCCGGCTCAGGCCGACTACCAGTTGCAGCGCGACAGCGGCGGCAACCGGATCATCACCCGCGCCGACGGCTGCACGATCTTCGATGGCGACGGGAACGCCATCCTCGACGCCATGGCCGGCCTGTGGTGCGTACAGGTGGGCTACGGCCGCAAGGAATTGGCCGAGGCGGCCTACGAGCAGATGCTCGAACTTCCCTACTACAACACCTTCTTCAAGACCTCCGCGCCGACCACCATCGTGCTGGCGGCCAAGGTGGCCTCCCTGCTGGGCGGCAACCTGCAGCACGTGTTCTTCAACAACTCGGGCTCGGAGGCGATCGACACCATCCTGCGCCTGGCCCGCTACTACTGGCAGGTGAAGGGCGAGCCGAACCGCAACATCATCATCTCGCGGGTCAATGGCTATCACGGCTCCACCATCGCCGGGGCGAGCCTTGGCGGGATGAAGGCCATGCACGATCAGGGCGGCCCCTGGGTGCCGGGCATCGAACATGTGATGCAGCCCTACGCCTTTCAGGAAGGGTTCGGCGAGGATCCCGCGACCTTCTGCGCCCGCGCCGTGGACGCCATCGAACAACGCATCCTTGAGGTCGGTCCCGAGAACGTCGCCGCCTTCATTGGCGAGCCGGTGCAGGGCGCGGGGGGCGTGATTATTCCGCCCGACGGCTATTGGCCGGCAGTGGAGGCCGTCTGCCGGAAATATGGCATTCTCCTGATCTGCGATGAGGTGATCTGCGGTTATGGCCGTCTTGGCCAGTGGTTCGGCTTCCAGCATTTCGGCGTGAAGCCCGACCTGGTCAGCATGGCCAAGGGCCTGTCGTCGGGCTATCTGCCGATCTCCGCGGTCGGAGTCGCCGACCACATCGTCGAGACCCTTCGCGAGAAGGGCGGCGACTTCGTGCACGGCTACACCTACTCCGGACATCCGACGTCGGCGGCCGTAGCTCTGAAGAACCTCGAAATCATGGAGCGCGAGGATCTTGTGGGACGGGTGCGCGAGGACACCGGCCCCTATCTGGCCAAGGCCCTGGCCGGGCTTTCAGATCACCCCCTGGTGGGTCAGACTCGTTCTCTCGGGCTGATCGGCGCCGTGGAAATTGTCTCCGAAAAGGGGACGAACCAGCGCTTCTCCGGCGCGCCGGGCAAGGCGGGGCCCATCGTGCGGGATCTCTGCATCGAAAACGGCCTGATGGTCCGGGCGGTGCGCGACACGGTGGTGATGAGCCCGCCGCTAATCATCAGCCGCGATCAGATCGATCAGCTCGTGGGGATCATCCGCAAGGCGCTCGACGCCGCCGCGCCTGTGCTGAGGGTGCGCTTTCCGGGCTAGGACGGAAACCGGAGGCTCACGCCAGGCCGTTACGGCCGATCAGGCTCATGCCGTCGTTGATGTCGGTGGCGATGGCCTGACGAAGAGCGTCCGAATTTCCGGCCGCGATGGCCGCAAGCGCATTGCGGTGCTGGTCGGCGAAGATGCGTTCGGGGTGTTGAGTGTACACCGAACGCATGTAGGGGCCGAACTGCAGCCAGAGCGTCTCGATCAGGCGATTGAGGATGTCCCGCCCGCCGGAGCGGTAGAGCGCGAAGTGGAACGCCGCATTGAGCTCGGTGTACCCCTGCATGTCGTCCGCGGCGATGGCACGGTCCAGGTCGCTGTCGATCCTGCGCAGCCTCTCCAGGCCGGCCGCATTGATGTGTGGCATAGCCGTCACCGCGGCCTCCGGCTCCAGGGTCAGCCGGCACTTTAACAGGTCGTCGAAACGCGCCGCGGTCATCGGCGGAACCTCGATCCGCCGCTTGGAGCGGATCAGCAGGGCGCCTTCGGCCGACAGCCGGCTGAGGGCGTCGCGCACAGGCATCTGGCTTACGCCGAGTTCGCCGGCGAGGGTGCGGGTGGAGAGGCCATCGCCGGGCGCGATGATGCCGGTGATCAGGCGCCGCCGCAGTTCTTCATAGATGCTGGTGTGAAGCAGCGGTCCGGCATCGCTGGCCGCATCAGCGGTTTCGGCTGCCGTCTCGATGGTGTCGCTCATCCTGTCCACTCTAGGGGCATGCGCCGTTCAAGCGGCGGCGTGAGACATTATCGGGCCTTGGCGTGCGCGGCGCGTCTGCCGTGTCGCCGCCCATTGACGCAGGAGGTGGTCCGCGTGATCGTGCGTCGGCAAGCTGTGATCGCAGGAGCGGCAATGGACGAACTGACGCAGTGGGTCAAGGATAACGCCATCGCCGAGGTCGAGTGCCTCATCCCCGACCTGAACGGGGTTCTGCGGGGCAAGGTCCTTCCCGCCGCGAAGATGCTTCAGTCGTCCCGCGACGGCGCGCTGCGGCTGCCGAGCAGCGTGTTCGCTGTCACCGTCACGGGTGAATACGCAGATGTTGAGGGGGACGACGAGGCTTTCTCCGACCCGGACATGGTGCTGAAGCCGGACGTCGCCACGGCGCGGATCGCGCCGGGGATGAAGACCCCCACAGCCTTCGTGTTCGCCGACGCCCATCACCCGGACGGCCGTCCCTGGGCGTCATCTCCGCGACATGTCCTGCGGGCCGTGCTCGATCTCTATCGGGATCGTGGTTGGCGCGCGGTCGTCGCGCCGGAACTGGAGTTCTACCTCACCGCGCTCAATCCGGATCCTGACCTCCCGCTGACCTCTCCCACCGGCCGGTCGGGCCGCGCGGAGACCTCGCCGCAGCCGTACGGCCTGGAGGCGATCACCGAGTACGAGGATCTGATCGACGATATCTACGAATATTCCGAGATCGCGGGACTGGACGTGGACACCATGATCCATGAGTCCGGCGCCGCTCAGCTTGAGGTCAATTTCATCCACGGCGACGCCATCACGCTGGCCGATCAGGTTCTGGTCTTCAAGCGCATCGTCCGGCAGGTTGCCCTCAACCATGGCGTGTACGGAACGTTCATGGCCAAGCCCATGGAGCATCAGCCCGGCAGCGCCATGCATCTGCATATCTCGGTCGTGGACGCGACGACGGGGGTCAATCTCTTCGCCGAAGCCTCAGGCGAGGACACGGTGATGTTCCGGCGATACATCGGCGGGCTGCAGACCTATCTGCCGCGGGTCGCGCCGCTATTCGCGCCGAACGTCAATTCGTTTCGCCGCATGCGGCCGAGCCACAGTGCGCCGATCAATGTGCAATGGGGCCGGGACAATCGATCCTGCGGCCTGAGGGTGCCACTCTCCAACATCGAGAACCGGCGTATCGAGAACCGCCTGCCCGGCGCCGACGCCAATCCCTATCTGGCCATGGCCGCAGCGCTGATCTGCGGCTATCTCGGCGTCTCGGAGGCGATCGAACCCACGGCGCCGGAGGGCGGCAACGCGTATCACCACGCACGGACGCTGCCCAAGACGCTCGAGGAAGCTATGGAGCGATTCAGCGCCTGCGCCCCGGTCCGAGCTGTTCTGGGCGAGCCGTTTTTCCGTAGCTTCGCCGCCATCAAGGAGGCTGAACTCGAGGCCTATCGCGGTGTGATCAGCTCGTGGGAGCGCGACCACCTTCTCCTGAAGGTCTGATCGTGGGTTTCAACGACAGCCTGGCCATGGCCTCGTCCTACTATGCGGCGACGGCCAATCCATGGACGGAAAGTCCGCCGCTGGTTGGCGACGTCGACGCCGACCTGGTGGTGGTGGGTGGCGGCTGCACCGGCCTTTCGGCAGCGCTGCATGCGGCCGAGGCCGGCCTGTCGGTCATTCTGCTAGAGGGCGGCAGAGTGGGGTGGGGCGCCTCCGGACGCAATGGCGGCCAGATGATCCCGGGACTTCGGAAGGGCGCGGCTGAACTGGTGGCAAAACTCGGTGCAGAGCGCGCACTAGCCCTGCTGCATCTGGCCTTTGAGGCGCGCGATCTGGTCACAGGCCTGATCGGCCGCCATGACATTGCCTGCGACCTGAAGACGACGGGCCACCTGCAGGGCGCGGCGAAGTCGCGCGATATGGGTTGGATGGCGGCCGAGGTTGAGTGCCTCTCCACGACGATTGGCTATCCTCATGTCACCCTGCTGTCCGCCGCCGAGGCCCGTGATCAGGTCGCAACACCTTATCACGGGGGCATCCTTGATCGGGCGGGCGGGCACATGCATCCGCTGAACTACACCCTCGGCCTGGCCGCGGCGGCCAGGGCGGCGGGGGTGAGGATTCACGAAGTCTCGCCGGCCTTGGCCTTGACCCGGGGGCATCACGTGCAGGTGGCGACGGCGCGCGGCCGGGTACGCGCGAGACATGTCATTCTGGCCGGCGACGCCCTGCTTGAAGGCCTGTTCGGACGGGTCAATCGGCGGATCATGCCGGTGGCCAACTATCTGGCCGCCACCGCGCCGCTGACCGATCCGTCGGCCATGATCCCGCACGATGTCGCGGTCTCCGACAGCCGCTTCGTGGTCAACTACTACCGCCTCAGCGCCGACGGACGACTGATCTTCGGCGGCGGCGAGCGCTACACGCCGGATCCGCCGCGTGACATGGCCGCCTTCGTCCGCGGTCACATGGAGGCGGTGTTCCCGCAGATCCGCGGGATCGCCATCGACCACGCCTGGGGTGGGCTGGTGTCGGTCACGCGTACCCGGCTTCCCCACGTCGGCCGCCAGGGCGAGGTGCTTTGGGCGCACGGCTATTCCGGGCTCGGCGTCATATTGTCCACGCTGGCGGGAAAGCTGCTCGTTGAGGAGATCCTCGGGTCCTCGGAGCGTTTCGAGCGCTTCGCCGGCCTTGAACCTCCGCCTTTTCCAGGCGGAGTGGCCCTGCGCGGACCGCTGCATGTGCTCGGGATGCTCTGGTTCGCGCTTCGAGACCGCCTCTGACGGAGATTCCCATGGCCCGCAAATTTTCCGCCCGCGACAAGGCCCTCGGCCTCGACACGTCGATCGACCGCAGGGACTTTCTCAACGGTGTCGCCGTGGCGATCGGCGCGATTGGCGCCGGTCTCGCCCCGCCCGCCCTGGCCGCCGCCGAATCCTGGCCGCAAGATGCGCCCGGCTACTATCCGCCCCTTCGTTACGGCCTGCGCGGCAGCCACGCGGGATCATTCGAGAATGCCCACCATCTGAAGGATGGCGATTTCTGGGCCTCAGGGACCGGGCTGGTCGACACTGGGGAGGCGTACGACCTGGTGATTGTCGGTGGGGGAATCAGCGGCCTGTCCGCTGCGAAGTTCTATCGGGAGGCCCGGCCGGATGCGCGCATCCTGATCCTCGACAATCACGACGACTTCGGCGGTCACGCCAAGCGCAACGAGTTTCATCTCGACGGCAAGCTCCACCTAATGAACGGCGGCACCCTCGAGATCGACAGTCCGCGGCCCTACAGCGCCGTGGCGGACGGGCTCCTGCGGTCCCTGGGGATCGAGCCGGTCGCTCTGGCGGCGGCCTGCAATCGGGATGAGGTTTACACGGGGCTCGGGCGCGGTGTGTTCTTCGACAAGAAGACCTTCGGAGAGGATCGGCTGGTTGCCGGCGCGCCGGCAGGTCGCGGGGGCGGCGGGGGAACGTGGGAGACATTCGTCGCCAAGGCGCCGCTGCCGGACACCGCCCGCGCCGACATCGTGCGCATCCAGACCGGGGCCATGGACTATCTGCCGGGACTGTCATCCACCGAGAAGAAGGACCGGCTGTCGCGGATGAGCTATCGCGACTTCCTGCTGAAGGTGGCGAAGGTTCATCCGCTGGCGGCCGCTTTCTATCAGTCCCACACGCAGGGCGAATGGGGAGTGGGGATCGACGCGGTCTCGGCGCTGGACGCGTGGGGGTTCGGCCTTCCCGGATTCAAAGGGCTCAACCTGGCCCCCGGCGCCGCGCCGCGCATGAGCTTCACGCCGGCCGGTTATGTGGAGGGCGGATCCTATGTGTTCCATTTCCCTGACGGCAATGCGTCCATTGCCCGGCTGCTGGTCCGGTCGCTTGTTCCCGGAGCTGTGCCCGGCTCCGACTGCCGTGACGTGGTCACCGCCGCGGTGGACTACAGCCGGTTGGACCGGCGCGAAAATGCCGTCAGGATCCGGTTGTCGAGCCTCTGCGTGCGCGCTCGCAACCTCGGTGATCCCGCCGCGTCGCAGGGCGTCGAAATCGCCTATGCGCGCGGCGACAAGGTGTTCCGGGTCAAGGCCGGGCGCTGCGTTCTCGCGTCCTGGAACATGATGATCCCCTATCTGTGTCCGGAGCTCCCGGAACCGCAGAAGGCGGCGCTGCACAAGGTCGTGAAGACGCCTCTGGTCTACACGACCGTGGCGCTGGCCAACTGGCGCGCCTTCGAGCGCCTGGGCGTCCGTAACATCACGGCCCCAGGAGGCTATCACACCTCGCTGGGTCTCAATCTACCGGTGGACATCGGCGGCTACGTCACAGAGCGATCCCCGGACAAGCCGATCCTGATCCGGATGACCCGCACCCCGTGCAAGCCTGGGCTGCCGGAGTTCGATCAGAATCGGGCTGGGCGCGCGGAGCTGCTGTCCACGCCTTTCGAAACCTTTGAGCGCGAGATCCGCAGCCAACTCGGTCTGATTCTCGGGGACGGCGGCTTCGATCCGGCCCAGGATATCACAGGCATCACCGTCAATCGCTGGCCGCACGGCTATGCGCCGGAGTGGAACCCGCTCTGGGAAGAGCCCTTGCCACTGGAGGAGCAGCCCAATGTGATCGGCCGGGCGCGGTTCGGGCGCATTGCCATCGCCAATTCCGACGCCGGCGCCGCGGCCTACACCGACTGCGCGATCGACCAGGCGCATCGCGCGATCCAGGAGTTGCTGACCGCCTGAATATTGTGTGACGCGTTACAGTTTTTCATTTGTATTGCCAACGATCACTTATGTGTCCGGTTTGTTGCGGAAATGGCGGACGCTTGACACCTTCCTGAGATCATGGTCCGCTCGTTCAACTGCCCGCGTTAGATGGTGTTAAGTCCATCGTGACGGGCCGAATAGAGCGTTAGGGAGCTGGGTCGGCGTTCGAGCGCGACCGCGTACTTTGTATGTTTATGTACAGGTGTCAAAACAACCGTTGACCGGCGAAAATTCGACTGGCGACGGACTAGGGAGGGTGCGCATGTCCAAGACCCAGCTTCGCTGCGGGGTGTCGCTTGCTGTTTTTGCAGGTGCGGTATTCACATAGGGCGCCAGCATGCAGGTCACCGTGGGCAAATAGCGCTGCTGACCGGCCAGGAACTGGAAGAATTCCGGCGTGGGCCGGTCGTCCGCATCGGTGAAGATGTTGCGTCCGGTCGCGGCCGAGAGGATCGACTGGTGAATGTGCATGGCCGAGCCGGGCTCATGGGCGATCGGCTTGGCCATGAAGGTGGCGTAGATGTCGTGGGCGAGGGCGGCCTCCCGGATCGTGCGCTTGAGCAGGAACACCTGGTCGGCCAGCCAGAGCGGATCGCCATGCCGGAGGTTGATCTCCATCTGCGCCGCGCCCTCTTCATGGATGAGGGTGTCGACCTCAAGATCCTGCGCCTCGGCGTAGGCGTAGATGTCCTCAAAGATCGGATCGAACTCATTCACCGCCGAAATGGAATAGGACCGGCGGCCGGCCTCGGGTCTTCCGGACCGGCCGATAGGGGGTTCAAGGGGATAGTCGGGATCGGTGTTGCGCTTGACCAGATAGAACTCGATCTCCGGCGCGACGACCGGGACCCAACCCTGTTCCTGGTAGAGCGCCAGCACCCGCCGGAGCACCTGTCGCGGTGCGATCTCCATCGGTCGGCCGTCATGGTAGAAGGCGTCGTGGATCACCTGCGCCGTGGGGTCCCGGGCCCAGGGCGCCAGACAAAGGGTCGAGAAATCCGGCCGGAGTTCGATGTCGCCGTCGGAGGGATCGAAGCGGAATTCCGCAGTTTCGTCGGGATATTCTCCGGAAATTGTCTGCATGAAGATGGACGAGGGCAGGGCCATGGCCGTGTCGTCGAAGAACTTCGACGAGGGCATGATTTTGCCCCGCGCCACGCCGGCGAGGTCCGGCACGAGACATTCGATTTCGGTTACGCCACGGGCGGCGGCCCATTTGCGCGCCTGGGCGGCGTCGCGGATCGGCTGCGGGAGGGCGGCGGTCTTGGCGGTAGGTTTGGATTTCTTGGACATTGGGGACTCGGGTGGTGTTCGGATGCGGGCGAGGGAGACGGGGAGGTCTCGGCTAGTCGTCCGGCGCGCCGACGGGCCCGCCCCGCGCGATTCCCGCCAAAGTCGGGAAGCGGCAGGCAGCTCCAGGTCCGGGATGTCCGCAGGGGGTCATGCAGCGGCGGGGCGCGAGTGCTCCGCCAGGACGCCTTTTTGAGTTAGCCCAAGGTCCTACCATAGCCTGAGGGCGAAATGGGCGCCAGCCAGCCTGGGCGCATTGGCGCCCGGTATGTGATCACACTGTCTTGACGGGTCTGCGTCCGAGGAGGACGGTCCGGTATGAAAACACAAACAATTTCGGGGGCTCGTTCAATGAACAGGTCGGTTGACTAGATGCGCGTGTGGCTGGTCGGGGCGGCGATAACGCCCTTGGCGTGGGCCGGCGCCGGCAATGTTGTGGCCGCTTCGACCCCTGCCGCGGGCACTGAGGTGGGCGAGATCGTCGTCACCGCCACGCGCAAGGAGGAGACCCTCAGCAAAGTCCCGGAGAGCGTGAGCGCCTTCACGGCAAAAAAGATGGAGGTTCAGGGAATCAAGTCCTTCGCCGATGTCGCCAAGTTCACCCCTGGGGTGACGTTCGCCGAGGCGAGCCACGACATCTCCATCCGGGGCATCAGTTCGACCGCGGGTTCGGGCACGACGGGGATCTATATCGACGACACGCCGGTGCAGGTCCGTAACCTGGGTCTAAACGCCAACAACACCCTGCCGGCGGTGTTCGACCTGTCCCGTGTCGAGGTTCTTCGCGGACCACAGGGCACGCTGTTCGGGGCCGGCTCGGAAGGCGGCACCGTTCGCTACATCACCAATCAGCCCAGCCTGACGCATTTCACGGCCCTGGGGCACGCGGAACTGGCCTTCACCGAGAATGGCGGAACCAGCTACGAGGGCGGTGTCGCGATCGGCGGACCCGTTGTTGAGAACAAGCTGGGTTTCCGGCTCAGCGCCTGGGGCCGCCGGGATGGGGGCTGGATCGACCGGGTCGACTACCAGACTTTGGCGGTGACGGAGAAGAACGCCAACCGTGCTGACACCTACGCCCTGCGGGCCGCCGTCACCTGGGCGCCGAACGACAAACTGTTGATCACGCCTGGAATTTTCTATCAGAAACGCGACCAGCATAACGTCGACCGCTACTGGACCGCGATTTCAAGCCCCGGACGCTACGTGAGCGGAACGCCTGATCGTATGGCCGATCCCGACCGCTTCTACATGCCGACTCTGAAGGTGGAATACGATCTCGGCGCGGTCAGGGTGATCTCCAATACCTCCTACTACGACCGTCTAGAGCGGGTGAACGGCTATAGCGGAACCCTCTACAACCTCTCGTATTTCCAGCATTTTACGACGACCGGAACGGATCCCCAGGGCAACGATTGCCCCGACTGTTTCAACCAGCCTCTGCTGAGCGACAAGGGCCCGAATCTGCCGGGTTTTGGCAGCTATTCCTCGACCAACCTGATCACCAACAGCCAGCAGAATTTTACGCAGGAAGTCCGCCTTCAGTCCAACAAACCGGACTCGCGGCTCCAATGGACGGCCGGCGTGTTCTACTCGCACAACACGCAACGCAGCACGGAGGAGATCCGAGATCCCCAGCTCGGCGCGCTCTCACAATACCTCTGGGGGGAAACGACCCTTCAGGCCTGGGGCCAGGATCTGCTGGCGAATGGCGACGACTACATCAACGACACCAAGGCCCATGACTGGCAGGTGGCGCTCTTCGCCGACGCCACCTACGCCATCACCGACCGCCTCAAATTCAATGTCGGGCTACGCTATGCGTGGACCCACTTCGACTTCAACAACCTGAACGACGGTCCTCAGGACCTCCTGGACAACGGCGGCATCCCGGCGACGGCGACCGGATCGAAGGACGAAACGCCCTTCACGCCCAAGTTCAGCCTGTCGTACCAAATCACCCATGACGATCTGGTCTATGCGACGGTTTCCAAGGGCTACCGGATCGGCGGGGCGACACCGCCTCTGCCGGCCATAGCCTGCGGCACAGGGTTCCCGACCTCCTACAACTCGGACTCGGTCTGGAGCTATGAGGCCGGCACCAAGGATCGCTTCTTCGATCGCAAGCTGCAGGTCTCGGCAAGCGCCTACTACATCCGCTGGAGCAACATCCAGCAAGCCTTCTATGTGCCCACCTGCGGTATCCAATTCACGACAAATGCAGGGGAAGCAGAAAGCAAAGGCTTCGATCTGCAATCTCAATGGCAAGTCACTAGCCATTTGGCGCTGGAGCTCTCATTGGGGTACACAGATGCGAAATTTTCGAGTAGCGCTCGTAAGCTATTCGATCCGTCTTCGCCGTTGACGGCGCCTATTAACACATTGGCCCGGCAAGGTGATGCGCTGGACGTTGCACCATGGACTGTGACGCTCGCGGCTCAGTACGCCTTCAGGTTGCTCGGCCAGGAGGGGTTCGCACGAGTGGACTATGAGTTCGCCAGCCACCGCACGGCGCCGACTCCCAACGAGGATGTGGCGACCGCCTTCTACGACCCGGCGCTTGTCGCCAATCCCGAGACGCACCAGGTTTCGCTGCGCGCGGGGCTCAACCTCGGGACGTGGGACGTGGCGGTCTATGCCAACAACCTGCTCAACGCCCACCCCCGACTAGGCTACACGCACCAGGACTCCGGCACGGATCTCTTCGAGGCCACGACCCTGCGTCCCCGCACCATCGGCCTGTCGGCGACGGTGAGGTACTGAACGTCAGCTCCGCCCTCTAGCGGGGCCTAAATGCGGCGCTCAATTCGGTGAGATCGCCCAATTCCGGAGACACGCCCCATGCACGGTTCGCGGCCGAACTCGCTCGACGCCTTCTGGATGCCCTTCACCAATAACAGGGGCTTCAAAGAAAACCCGCGCCTGCTCGCCCGGGCCAAGGACATGCACTATTTCACGCCCGACGGCCGTCAGATCCTCGACGGCACATCTGGTCTCTGGTGTGTCAACGCCGGCCACACCCGCGAGAAGATCGTCCAGGCCATTGCCAGACAGGCGGCCGAACTTGATTTCGCGCCGACCTTCCAGCTGGGCCACCCGATCGTGTTTGAAATGGCGGCCCGCGTAGCGGCCATCTTCCCCGAGGGGATGGACCAGGTGTTCTTCTGCAACTCGGGGTCGGAGGCTGTCGACAGCGCGCTGAAGATCGCATTGGCCTATCAGAAGGCGATCGGCCAGGGTTCGCGGACCCGTCTGATCGGGCGTGAACGCGGCTACCACGGCGTGGGCTTCGGTGGCATTTCGGTCGGCGGTATCGGGCCGAACCGTCGTCAGTGGGGTACGATGCTGCCTGGCGTCGACCACATGCGGCATACGCACGACCCCGCCTCTGGGACCTTCGTTCGTGGCCAGCGCGAGACGGGGGCCGACCTCGCCGACGATCTCGAGCGCATCGTCGCCCTGCATGGCGCGGACACCATCGCCGCGGTGATCGTGGAGCCATTGGCCGGCTCCACGGGCGTGATCGTGCCGCCCAAGGGCTACCTGCAGCGTCTGCGCGAGATCGCCACGAAGCACGGCATTCTGCTGATTTTCGACGAGGTCATCACCGGCTTTGGCCGCCTCGGCGCCGCGACCGCGGCGGAGTTCTTCGGTGTGACTCCGGACATGATCACCTGCGCCAAGGGGATCACCAACGCCGCCGTGCCCATGGGCGCGGTAGTCGTGAAGAGTGAGATCTATGACGCTGTGGTGCAGTCGAGCGCGCCCGGCATCGAACTCTTCCACGGCTACACCTACAGCGGTCACCCTCTTGCCGCCGCCGCGGGCCTCGCCACCCTCGATATCTATGAGGGGGAGAATCTGTTCGACCGCGCCGCGGCCATGAGCGGACCCTGGGCCGACGCGATTCATTCGCTGCGTGGCCGACGCAATGTGATCGACATTCGCAATCTCGGACTCGTGGGCGCCGTGGAGCTCGAACCGCGTCCGGGCGCGCCCGGCGCCCGCGCCGGCGAAGTGTTCGGCCGGTGCTTCGATACTGGCCTGCTCGTCCGCTACACAGGGGACATCATTGCTCTCTCGCCGCCGCTGATTATCGACCAGGCTCAGATCGAGGAGGTGGTCGACAAGCTCGGCGCGGCCATCGACGCGGTCGACTAGACGCACGCTGGGCAGGCCTGCTCACCGGCGGTATGGTTCCGGCCTACGCCAGGAAAGCCGCCATGAAGTTCGAACGCCTACCGACGATCCACACCACGCTTGAGCCGAGCAACCACCCCTATCTCAACGGGGCCTGGACGCCGCTGCACGAGGAGGCGGACGCCTGGGATCTCGAGGTCATCGAGGGGGCTATCCCAACGGACATCGACGGCGTCTATATTCGCAACACCGAGAACCAGATCCACCAGCCGCTGGGCCGGTTTCATCCCTTTGATGGCGACGGGATGCTGCACCAGATCGACTTCAAGGACGGCCGGGCCAACTACCGTAACCGGTGGATTCGCACGCGGGGGCTTCGCGCGGAGCAGGAGGCGGGTGGGTCGATCTGGGGCGGACTCATGGATGGTCCAGGCGTTTCGAAGCGTCCCGGGTTCGGCGCCCACGGCGGTCTGAAGGACACGGCGTCCACAGACGTCGTCGTCCACGGCGGCAAGGTGGTCGCCACCTTCTACCAGTGCGGCGAGGCCTACCTTCTCGATCCGGAAACCCTGGAACAGATCGGCGTCGCGCCCTGGGCGCCGCTGGATGGCGTTTCGGCCCATACAAAGATCGACGAGCGCACCGGCGAACTGATGTTCTTCAACTACTCCGTGCACGCACCGTACATGCACTACGGCGTCGTCGACGCGGCCGGTCGGCTGGAGACCTACATTCCCGTTCCCGTGCCGGGACCGCGCCTGCCGCACGACATGACCTTCTCCGAGCGCTACTCGATCGTGAACGACCTGCCGGTGTTCTGGGACGCCGATCTGCTGGCCAAGGGCATTCATGCGGTTCGCCTGCACCAGGGACTGCCGTCGCGCTTCGGGGTGATCCCGCGCCACGGCCGCACCGAGGACATCCGGTGGTTCGACGCGGAGCCCTGCTACATCCTCCACTTCCTCAACGCCTATGAGGACGGCGATGAGCTGGTGATGGACGCCTATTTCCAGGAGAACCCCACGCCACGACCGGCCAAGGGCGCGCCTGACGGCTACGGCATGCTGATGGCCTTCCTCGACGAGTACAGCTTCCAGCCCAAGCTGCATCGCTGGCGTTTCAATCTGAAGACGGGCCAGACCACCGAGGGTCACCTCGACGATCGGGTGCTTGAGTTCGGCATGTTCAACCAGCGCTACGCCGGCCGGCCCTATCGCTACGCCTATTCCACCGTGGCTAAGCCGGGCTGGTTTCTGTTCACCGGCTTCGTGAAGCACGACCTGGAGACGGGGGAGTCCTGGCGGGCCGATCTCCCGGACGGCCGCTATGGCAGCGAGGCCCCCTTCGTGCCGCGCATCGGGGCCGTAGACGAGGACGATGGCTACCTGGTCAGCTTCATCATCGACGAGAACGCGGGCACGTCCGAATGCGTGCTGATCGACTGTAAGCGGTTCGAGGACGGCCCCGTCGTCCGCATCGCTTTGCCGCACAAGATCTGCAACGGCACACACGCGGTCTGGGCCGACCGTGAGTTCATCCGCGAGGGCCGGGTTCCGCTCTGATCGTTCAGCCCAGTTCGAACCCGGAATAGCCGGTCTCCACCTCCCGGCCGAGATGTTCGCGGTAGCGCGGGCCGCCGCCGACATAGATCAGGTAGCGGTTCTTGTATTCGCGATCGAGGTTGCCGTTGTAACCGGTGAACCACGACTTGGCCGTGCTGAGCAGCAGGCTGTCGGTGATGCCCTTCAGGTGGGCCAGCCAGGCCGCCTCCGTCTCGGCCCGCGCTTCGACCCGGGTGAGGCCCTTGGCCTGCATGTGGGCCAGGAAGTCGCTCCACCAGTCGACGATGTCCTCGATGGCGCGCGGGAAGTTGCTGGCCACCGAGGCGCTCTGCGGTCCGGCCAGGGTGATCAGGTTGGGAAATCCGTGGGTCATCACGCCGTAGGCCGTCGCCGGGACGTCGGCCCACTTCTCCCTCAGCGTCAGGCCGTCCACGCCCGTGAAGGCGATTTTGTCGAATGCGCCCGTGATGGCGTCGAAGCCGGTGGCGTAGATGATGATGTCGAAAGCGTAGTCGTGGTCGCTGGTGCGCAAGCCGGCCGGGGTGATCTCCACGATGGGCGTTTTGTTCAGGTCGATCAGATGGACGTTGTTGCGGTTGTAAGCCTCGTAGTAGCGGGTCTCGAGCGGAACCCGCCGGGTTCCGAAGCCGTGGTCCGTCGGGATCAGCTTCTCCGCGATGGCCGGGTCCTTGACCCTCTGACGGATCTTGCCGGCGATGAACTTGGAATATTCTGCGTTGGCCACAGGATCGAACGACACGTCGCCGAAGTTTCCCACCCATTTCGCGAAACCAGGCGTGGCGTAGAGTTGCTCCCAGAAGGCCAGACGCTCAGGCTCTGGCACTTCCATCGTTCGCCGGTGATCGGCCTCGTGAATGAAGCCGCCACCCGAGGCCCGGCAGGCGGCGAAAATGGAGTCGTAGGACGCCTTGAAGGCCTCCATCTCCTCGGGCGTGATCGGCGCGTTGTGCAACGGCGCGCACCAGTTGGGCCGCCGCTGAAACACGGTCAGGTCGCCCACCTTGTCGGCCAGTTCGCTGATCACCTGAACGCCCGTCGCGCCGGCGCCGATCACAGCGACGCGTTTGCCGGCGTAGTCCACCGGCTGCCTGGGTGCGTGATAGGTGTGGAACGACAGGCCCTTGAAACTGTCCACGCCCTTGTACCGGGGCAAGGTGGGGGTCGACAGCATGCCGATGGCGGTCATCAGGAACCGCGTTGTCAGGCTGCGGCCGTCCGCCAGCGACACCCGCCACATGCGGTTCGTCTCGTCCCATGTCGCCGCGTCCACCCGGTTGTTGAACTGGATATGCTTCTCCAGGTCGAATTTCACCGCCACGTGATGGAGGTAGCGCTCGGTCTCCGCCCGGCCCGCGAACCGCTCGGACCAGTTCCACTCCGCCAGCAACTCTTTGGAGAAGGAATAGCCGTAGCTGACGCTTTCGGAATCGAACCGCGCGCCGGGATATCGATTCTGCCGCCAGGTTCCGCCGAGGTCGTCCGCCGCTTCGAGCACAGTCGCCCGCACGCCCATCTGCGCCAGGCGGTGCATTTGATAGAGGCCGCAGACCCCCGCCCCAATGACGATGGCGTCGTAGTCAGGCGTCAATGCGGTCATGTTTAAACGTCTCCCCGGTTTGCCCATGCGGTGACGGCCTTTGCCGCCGCCCGCCTTGATTGAAATCAGCCCAGCCCATCGCTTTCGTCCGCCGGCCAGGAGAGGAACGATCGCCACGTCGGCGCGTTTTCCAATCTCAACGGCCATTCCAGGCGGCAATCCTCATCGGGGTTGCCATACGGTCGGACCCGGAAGGGGCCCGGTCACTGGCAGACCGCCTCGCGCCGCGGCGCCACCGTCGTCCCGTTCGATCCCGAATCCGCAAAACACATAGGACAACGCCATGTTGTGGAATGCATCCGCCATCAAGGGATACCAGATCGCCGCCTCGGACGGCGACGTTGGCCATGTCGACGATATCCTCATCGACGAAGCCAGTTGGACGGTCCGTTGGCTGATCGTGCATACCGGAAGTTGGCTGGATCAACGGTCGGTCTGCCTGCCGGCCTGGTCGTTGACCCCTCCTGATCCGGAGGCGCATCATATGACCGTTGACCTGACCCGCCGGCAGATCGAAGGGTCGCCCGAGGTTGGCGAGGACGACAGGCTCTCCCCGGCAGACCAAGCCATCGTCGCAGGTTACTACGCCGAGGCGAGTCGCGCGAAGATCGATGCCGAGGCGGGAGGCGTCGCCACTCTGGCGCGGCATCCTCTCCTCAATCTTGAGGCCTCAACCCGCTTGTTCAGCCTCAAAGCGCTCATGAACGCGACTGTGGAGGCCGTGGACGGCGAAATCGGCCATGTGGAGAGTCTGATCCTCGATGACCGTACGTGGGTGGTGAAATACCTCATGGTTCACACGGGGGGCTGGTGGGCCGACAAGAAGGTCCTGATCCTGCCGGCGACGGTCACCAGTGTGGACGACATTCGCGGCAGCATCGATCTCATCGTTGATCGCGAAAAGGTCCGCGGCAGCCCGCCCTATTGGCCCGGGGATACTGTGGATGTCGCTTTCGACGAGCAATTCCATATCTACTATGGGATCAAATGGATGAGGAAGTGACGTCGAGGTTTCCGGGCGCGCGGGCCTGCCCGCGCGCCCCACCATCGAAACCGGCCTCTTACAGGGGCTGAGCCAGGCCGAGGCGGCACGCGCGCTGGCGCGGGACGGCCCGAACGAACTGCCGGTCACGGCCGGCCGGAGCATCTGGCGCATCACGTTCGAGACAATGCGCGAGCCGATGTTTCTGCTGCTGATCGCCGCGGCGGCGCTCTATCTTGTTTTGGGCAGCCTCGGGGAAGGGCTGTTCCTGATGTGCGGCGCTTTCGCCACCATCGGTCTTGTGGTGCTGCAGGAAGCCCGGAGCGAAAACGCCCTGGCGGCGCTGCGGGATCTTTCCCAGCCGCATGCCCGGGTTATCCGTGACAACCAGGAGCGATCGATCTTCGCCCGCGAGCTTGTCCAGGGCGACATTGTTCTGGTGGGGGAGGGGGAGCGATTACCGGCCGACGGCGCCCTGGTTTCCGGCGAGGTGCTGAGTGTCGATGAATCCGCCCTGACCGGGGAATCCGCACCGGTCGCCAAGCGTCCGCTTCGCCCCGACGAGACGTTCAACCCCGACTCGCCTCCGGGCGCCGAATCCGGCCCTTCTCTGTTCTCCGGAACGCTCATCGTGCGCGGACAGGCCGTCGCGCAGGTCAGCCGAACGGGCCCGGCCACAGCGCTCGGTCGCATCGGCCTGTCGCTGGCCGCCATCAAACCTGAACCGACGCCGCTCCAGACGACCGCCGGTAAGCTGGTCACGTGGCTCGGTGTGTTCGCCATCGCGTTCTGCTTCTTGGTTACCGGGCTCTATGGCCTTTTGCGGGGCGAATGGGTGGCGGCTGCCCTGGCCGGAATCACGGTGGCGATCGCCCTGATCCCTGAAGAGTTTCCGATGGTGCTGGCGGTCTTCCTCGCATTGGGCGCCTGGCGGCTGGCGACCCATCAGGTGCTTGTCCGGCGCGGCGCTGTGATCGAGGCGCTGGGTGGGGCCACCGTGCTGTGTGTCGACAAGACGGGAACCCTGACGGAAAACCAGATGCGGGTCGCCCGGTTGTGGACGCCCGACGCAGACGTGAGCGTGGGCGATGCAGCCGTGAAGCCCGGCCCCGCCGCCGACCTGCTTCAAACGGCCGGTCTCGCCTCGGCCGTCCGGCCGGTGGATCCGATGGATAGGGCCGTGGTCGGCTGCCTTAGCCGATCGGAGATCAAACGTGGCGCGACGGCGGACGAGCCGGAACGCACCTGGCCGTTGCGGCCGGACCTGATGGCGGTCATTCAGGTGTGGCGCTGCGGCGGTGAGGCGCGCATCGCGGCGGCGAAGGGGTCGCCCGAAGCTGTCTTCAGGCTTTGCCGGCTATCGGACTCCGATGTTGCCCGTTTCACCGGCGTTGTCGGCGCGTTCGCCGAACAGGGCCTGCGGGTGCTCGGAGTCGCGTCCAGCCAGGTCACCGGCGTGTTCCCCGATCGGCCGGAGGATGTCCCCTTTGGCTTCGCGGGCCTGGTTGGATTCCTTGACCCTGTCCGCAAGGACGTCCCCGCCGCCATTGGCGAGGCGCGCGCGGCTGGAATTTCGGTCGTGATGATCACCGGCGACCATCCCGCCACGGCGCTGGCCATCGCCAAGTCGGCCGGCATCGACACCACGGGTGGCGCCCTGGTCGGCGCGGAGTTCGCCGCGCTGTCGGCCGAAGAGCTCACGCTGCGTCTCCGCGCTGTCCGGGTGTTTGCCCGCATCGTTCCTGACCAAAAATTGCTGATCGTCCAAGGGTTAAAGGCGGCAGGCGAGGTGGTCGCCATGACCGGTGACGGCGTCAATGACGCCCCCGCGCTCCAGAGCGCCCACATCGGCATCGCCATGGGACGCAAGGGCACCGACGTGGCGCGCGAGGCTGCCGACCTGGTGCTGATGGACGACAGCTTCGCGTCGATTGTCGGTGGCGTTCGTTTGGGTCGCCGGATCTTCGTCAATCTGCGCAAGGCGCTGATCTACGTCACCGCGATCCACGTCCCGATCGCCGGCCTGGCCCTGATCCCGATCGTCATGGGTTTGCCCCAGCTGCTGTTCCCCATGCATGTGGTGTTTCTCGAACTGGTCATCGATCCTGTCTGCGCCATGGTCTTCGAAGCCGAGCCGGGCGCGGATAACGCCATGAGATTGCCGCCCAGGCGGCGCGACGAGTCCCTGTTCGGCCCCAGGCAGCTTGGCTTGGCCCTGCTGCAGGGCCTGGTCCTGCTCGCGGGCGTCCTCGGGATCTATGTCTGGTCGCTCGGTCACGTCACCCAGGCCGAAGCACGGGGCGCGGCGTTTCTGGCCCTGGTCGTCGGCAACCTGGTCCTTGCCTTGACTGACGCCGCCTCGGCCGGCGGGCCGCTCTTCGCCCCGCATCGCAAAATCTACTGGATGATTTCGGCTCTGGCGGCAGGCGTGCTGGCTCTGGTTCTAAACGTCCCGCTCCTGGCCGGCGTCTTCAAGGTTGCCGCGCCCCACCCAACTCTGTTGGCCTTGGCGCTCCTCGTCGCTGTCGGAGGCGGTGGATGGTTCGCCGCAGTTCGCGTCCTCCGCAACCCGTCGAAGACGTTGTGAACCCGGCGGCTTGCTCTGACGGCGGGTTGGTCACCCCTGGGCGCGGAGCGGGCGAGTGACTCTCCGGGTCTCCAAGGCGTGGCGTTCGGCCGATCTTGTGATCCTGTCGGCGGTTGTTGCGGTGGGCGCCCTGCTGCTGTGGAAGCTCGCCGGCGTCCTCTTGCTGTTTTTCTCCGCGATCGTGTTCGCAATCGCCCTCTCGGCGATGGCCGACGGCCTGCGCCGGGTCGTCCCAATACCCAGGAAAGTCGCAGTGCTCGCCGCGGCGGCGCTGATCGTCGCGGTCCTGGGGGCCGTGGTCGTGATGTTCGGTTGGCGTATCGTGGCGCAGTACGAAGAGATCACCGGCAAGATCCGCGAAAGCGTCCACATCCTGATGGTCTTCACGCGCTCTCAGGGGTGGGGACAGGCGCTGATCCTGAGAGCCAACGGGGCGAAGGTGTCCGACGCCACCGACACGCTCGCGCCGTTGCTGGGATCGTTGCTGACGGGAACGGCCCGCTACGCCACCTACGTCGTCATCGTCGTCGCCTGCAGCATCTTCCTGGCGCTTGATCCAGGCCGGTGCCGCGACGGCGTTTTGACCCTTCTGCCGCCGGCGCCTCGGGCTCTTTGTTCCGACTTCCTGAGCCGCAGCGGTGTCATCCTGCGACAGTGGCTCTTGAGCCGCCTGATCGTCATGGTCGCGCTCGGTGTGCTGGTCAGCATCGGCCTCACGATGCTCGGCATCGCCGGCGCCATCACCCTCGGCCTGACCGGCGGCCTGCTGACGTTTATTCCGTTCATCGGCGCGCTCATGGCCGCCGTTCCCGCCGTCCTTGTGGCGCTCACGGTGAGCCCGCAGACCGCGGTGCTGACCGGGTTCATGTTCTGGGGCGCCCACTTCATCGAAGGCACATTCATCACGCCTCTGGTTCAGGACGAGAGCGTGGATCTGCCCCCCGTCCTGACCATCATCTCCACCTTGGCGTTCACCGTGGTTTTCGGTCCCTCAGGCGTCCTCCTGGCCAGCCCGCTGGTGCTGGTCATCGTCACCGCGGTGCGCGTCTACTACCTGGAAGGCCGCCTCGGGCAGCCGCGGTTTATTCCGTCGCCTCATCGCCATCGCTGGGCGTTCTGGACGCGCCCGCGTCCGCCTCAGTGACCGTGGCGTTCCGCGCCAGCCAGACAGAACGGCCGCCACAGGTCCGATCCTCCGGCGTGAACGCCACGACCTCGAACCCGTGACGTGTCAGCAGCGCACGGTAGGTCTCGGGGGAGAGGCTGGCGTGGTGCAAGGGCTCGCCGAACAGCTCGCCGATCGCTTCGCCGTCGGCTGGGCCGGACGTGAACATCAGGGCCGCGCCGGGCGCGGCATGGGCGGCGAAGACCGCGAACATCGCCGGCTGATCGCCTTTCGACAGGTGGAAGAAGCTGTCCCAGGCAATGAGCCCGGCAAAGTGTTCCTTTAGGTCGAGGCGACGCATGTCGTCCACGATCCAGCGTTCCAGGGGAAGTCGCTCCCGGCAGAGATCGATCAGCGCCGCCGCGGAATCCACCCCCGTGACCCTCCGCCCCGCGGCAACGACGAACAGGGCGATCGGATCGCCGCCGCCGCAGCCGATATCGAGGATCGGACCGCCCGCCGGCGCGAGAGCCAGAAACCGCTCAAGCCATCCCCCCTCGACGACTTGACCGCCCGTCCGTCGAAGAGCCTCCCATCGGGTCCCGAGCCGGCGATAGAGGTCGACGACGGCCGCCGCGGACGGATGCGCCGCCAGGGGACTACTCCGCGGCCGGCGCCAGCTTCTCCGCCGCGAACGTTGTGGCGCTCTTGTAGTCGGCCTTGCCGTTGGGCGCGCGCAGGTTGACCTCGCCGGTGACGATGCGCTTGGGCGATTTGTAGGCCGCGAGGCTCTGGCGGACGTGAGCCACCAGGGCGCCCTCGTCGAGGGTCTTGCCGGGGTAAAGTCGCACCACGCCGGTCACCGACTGTCCCCATTTGGGATCGGGAAGGCCGACCACCAGGGCGTCCTCCACATCCGGATGGGTTTTCAGCGCTTCTTCAACCTCTTCCGGGAAAACCTTCTCGCCGGCGGTGTTGATGCAGGCGTTGCCCCGGCCCAGCAGGGTCAGGCTGCCGTCGGCCTCAACGATGCACCAGTCGCCCGGGATCGAGTAGCGGACGCCGTCGATCACGCGGAAGGTCCGCTCGGTCTTCTCTGGGTCCTTGTAGTAGCCGATCGGATTGGGCGGGCCGACGGCCACCATGCCGCGCACGCCGCTGCCCGGTGTCACGGGCTGATCGTTCTCGTCGAACACCCGCGCGCGGTCGCCGAGCATGAACTTGGCCGTCTGAATCTCGCCCGCGGCGGTCATGATCGAGGTGCCCAGCCCAAGGGCTTCGGAGCTCGAGAAGGCGTCAGCCAGGGCGGCCTGCGGCATATGCTTGAGCAGGGTGCGCTTGACCTCGAGGCTCCACATGACGCCGGAGGAGGTGATCCGCTGGACACTGGAGACATCCCAGCGGCCGGGATCGCGTTCCAAGGCCTCGGCCAGTGGCCGGGCGAAGGGGTCGCCGACGATGCAAACGCTGGCAGGTTTCCACTGGTCGATATTGTCCAGCATCTCCTCGGCGCTGAAATGAAGCGAGGGCAGGGTGATCACCGCGCCGCCGCCCAGGTGCGCGCCCATGGCGGTCAGCAGGCCCGTGCCATGCATCAGAGGCGGTCCGATCACCGCCGCCGGCCCGGGGCCCGTAGCCTTGTGGAAGGCGACCAGCTCTTCGAGCGTCTCAGGCACAGGCCCCAGGGCGCGCAGCGCACGCAGGGTGATCTGGCGCATGTCGTCGTGGGTCCACATCACGCCCTTGGGCATGCCGGTGGTGCCGCCGGTGTAGATGAAGAACTGGTCCTGCGGATCGCGGGTGATGTCCAGCGGCGACGCGTCGCCCGAGCCGACAACATCCTCGAATGCGTCGGCGAAGTCGCAGCCCGCGCCGACTTCGATGAAGGTCTTCACCTTGGTCAGGCGCGGCCGGATCGCCTCGATGCTGCGCCTGAACTCTTCTCCGTAAACCACCGCCTGAGCGTCAGAATTATCGAAAATGTAGAACACTTCGTCGGGGGTGTAGCGGTAGTTCACATTGACGTGGGTGAGCCGCGCCTTCAGGCACGCGGCCAGGGTTTCAACGTACTCCGGGCGGTTGTGCATATAGAAGGCGACCTTGTCGCCGGGAGCCGCGCCGCCGGCGATCAGGGCCCGCGCCAGGCGGTTCGAGCGCGCTGTGGCGTCGCCCCATCGGATCAACCTGTGGCCATGAATGAAGGCCGGCGCGTCGTCGGGGGTGACCGAGGCCACACCGTCCAGAATGTCTCCAAAATTCCAGCCGTACATGCGTATCCGTTTCCTTGCCCTGCGCGGCGGACGCGGGCCCGGGGAGGGCGCGATCCGTCATGTTTTCCGGGTCTTGAGGCCCGGTGTCCGAACGGCCATAGCCCAGCGCCGCGGCGGCTTCCAGACCTGGGGTGCGCGCGCGGCCATGCGATGGCTGCATTACCGAGAATTATGTTTGCCTGAGCCCGGATACGCGGCAGAGACGCTTGGCTGTGATGCGTTGCGCGGGGGGTGCGCAGCGGCCCCGGAGACATGTCCTTGATCACCCTGCTCGCTGTCGGATCCCTGCTTTCCCAGGGGCCCCAACTCCCGCCGCTGCCGCCGATCAAGCGTGATCCTCAGATTACCTATGTGGACCGGCAGGGACAGGTGCTGGGGGTGAGAGGCGGGCGGTTCAGTCCTCCGGTGGATATCGCCCGCCTGCCGGCCTATGTGCCCGCCGCCTTCGTCTCGATCGAGGATCGCCGGTTCTATTCGCACGACGGCTTCGACCCCATGGGCATGGCCCGGGCCATTGTCAGCGACCTGGGCAAAGGCAAGGCCGCGCAGGGGGCATCGACCTTGACCCAACAGCTGGCCCGCAACCTGTTCCTGAACGCTGACCGCACGGTGGAGCGCAAGGCCACCGAACTGGTCTACGCCATCGAACTTGAGCAGACCTATTCGAAGAAGGACATCCTGGGGCTCTACCTCAGCCGGGTCTATTTCGGTTCGGGGGCCTATGGGCTCGAGGCGGCGTCCCGCCGGTACTACAACAAGCCCGCCACGCGACTGACCCTGCGCGAGGCCGCCAGCCTGGCGGCGATCATGAAGTCGCCCACGGAGTACAATCCGGCCGAGCATCCCGACAGATCGGCGGAGCGCAGCAAACTGGTGCTCGACGCCATGGTCGACACCGGCGCGATTACCGACGCACAGCGCGCCAAGGCCATGGCCCAGACGCCACATGTCTGGAAGCACGCCGCGACCGAGCCGGCGCAGTATTTCATCGACTGGCTGGACGGCCAGACGCGGCGGATGGTCAACGCCGCTGCGCTTAGCCGCGACATGGTGGTCGAGACGACGCTCGATGGCGGCGCGGAATTGGCGGCGGGCGAGGCGACGACCTCCACCCTGGCGCGATATCACGGTCGCGGCGTCGCCCAGGCGGCCTTGGTCTCGATGGACGGCTTCGGGAGGATCCGGGCCTTCATCGGCGGGGCGGACTATCAGCTTGGGCCGTTTAACCGCGCGGTCGACGCCCATCGCCAGGCGGGGTCGTCGTGGAAGCCCTTCGTCTATCTCGCCGCCCTCGAATCCGGGCGCACGCCGGACACCCCCGTGGTGGACGAGGCTGTCACGATCGATGGCTGGAGCCCGTCCAACTTCGAGCCGGAATTCCTGGGGCCGATAACCCTTGAAACCGCGCTGGCGCATTCGATCAACACCGTCGCCGCGCGCCTCGCCGACGAGGTGGGCCGTCCTGTTGTCGCCGCCGCGGCCCACAGGGTCGGGATCGTTTCGACCATCAACACCGATCCGGCCATGGCGCTGGGAACGACCCTGGTGACCCCCATGGAGATGGCCCAGGCCTATGACGCCTTCGCCAACGGCGGCTACCGGGTGTCGCCCTACGGCATCGACCGCATCCGGCTGGCCACGGGCCAGGTGCTCTACCAGCATCCTCAGCCCACGGTTACGCCGGTCATCGCCAACCCGCCGCTGAGCGATCTGAACCGGATGTTGCGCCAGGTGATCGTCTCGGGCACCGGGGTTCACGCGGCCATTCCCGGCTACGATCTCGCCGGCAAGACGGGGACGACGTCTGACTATAAAGACGCCTGGTTCTGCGGTTTCACGGGCGGCCTGACCACCGTGGTGTGGATGGGGCGCGACGATGCGACGCCGATGGTCAAGATCACCGGCGGGACCGCGCCGGTGGACCTCTGGCGCTCTTATATGGTCACGGCTCTGAAGCGCTTGCCCAGCCAGGCGATTCCGCCTGGGCCGGCCATTGTTCCGCCTGGGGGAGTCGTCGCGCCGGGAACCGCGCCCCCGGTGGAAGGTCCGCCGTCGCCGCCCGAGCCGCCGACCCAGCCCGACCCGCAGACGTGAGTCGGCTCAGGCGGTTTCTGGCGCTCGGCCGGACCGCCGCGGCCCGGTTCGGCGAGGCGGCTGGGTTGTCGCGATACCGTGCGGCGAACGCGGCCCTGACGACAGATCCCGACAGGCGACCCCGGGTCGTGTTCCTGGGCGATTCTATCCTGGCCGGCTGGCCTGACCTAGCGGGTCTCGTTCCGGAAGGGTGGCGTTGCCTCAACCGCTCCGTCTCCGGTCAGACCTCCGCTCAGATGCTGCGGCGGTTCCAAACCGATGTGCTCGCCCTCAGCCCGGCGGCCGTGGTCATCCTGGCTGGGACAAATGACGTCCGCGGCGGGGTGTCCGCCGTCGCCGTGGTCTCACGCAACATTCGGGCCATGACCACCTTGGCGCGAGCGCGGGGCGTCCAGGCGATCCTCGCGACCGTGCCGCCTGTAATCGTCTTCCCCGGCGCGCGGCCCAGCGCGGCGCGGCGCGATCCGCGCACCATTGTCGCGGTGAATGAGTGGCTGGAGGGTTTTGCCGAAGAGTCAGGGTGCGCGGTGGCGGACTTTCATGGCGCGCTGGCCGACGCGCAGGGCGCTTTCGCGCGGCCGCTGACACATGACGGGGTGCACCCCAACGCCGAAGGCTATGCCGCCATGGCGCGGGTGCTGAAACCGGTGCTTGATGCAGTCCTGCGGACGTCCGGCAGATGAGGGGTCACAGGCCGAGCTGTTTGGCGATGATGTTCTTCTGCACCTCGGTGGCGCCGCCATAGATGGTCTGGGCGCGCGTGAAGAAATAATCGGCGACGCCCGGCGCGGCAAAGTCCGGGATCATCTCCAGGCCGGCCCGCCAGTCGGCGCGATAGCGGTCGGGAAAGAACGGTGAGGCGTAGACACCCGCCAGTTCCACCTGAAGTTCAGTGATCGCCTGGGCCGTTTCGGTGGCCGCGATCTTGATGATCGAGGCCTCGTCGCCCGGGGCCGCGCCGGTCGACAGGGGGGCGAGGGCGCGCAGCACAGTGATCTCCAGGGCGTCCAGGCGGATTTCCACCTCGGCCAGCCGGGCGCCGAAACTCTGGCGGCGATCAGCCAGTTCATCGCCCCAGGGAGCCTCGGCGGAGTGGCGCTTCAGGTTCTCGATCTGTCTCCGCTTGCCGGCGACGTGGGCGTAGGAGACCCGCTCATAGCTCAGCAGATGCCGGGCGTAGGTCCAACCCAGGCCTTCCTCGCCGATCCTGTTCTCGATCGGGACGCGGACATTGTCGAACACCACCCGGTTCAGGTGATGGCCGCCGTCGATGGTGATGATCGGAATAACGGCGATGCCCGGACTTTGCATGTCCATGCAGAGGAAGGTTATGCCCTGTTGCTTGCGGCCCTCGCTGGAGGTCCGCACCAGGCAGAAGATCCAGTCGGCATGGTGGCCGTCGCTGGTCCAGATCTTCTCGCCATTGACCACATAGTCGCCGCCGTCGGGAATGGCGCTCATCCGCAGCGAGGCCAGGTCGGAGCCGGACTCCGGCTCCGAATAACCCTGCGCCCAATAGGTGCGGGAGGCGAGAATGTCCGGAAGCCAGCGTGCCTTCTGCGCGTCGGTTCCGAAGGTGTAGAGCACCGGGGCGAGGTAGAGCAGGCCCATGGGCACCACGCTGGGCGCGCCGGCGCGCTCAAGTTCGGCGTCGAAGATGAAGCGCTCGGTGATGCCCCATCCCGGGCCGCCGTATTCACGCGGCCAGCCGGGGGCCACCCAGCCCTTGGCGTTCAGCGCCCGCTCCGAGGCTTGCCGGTCCGCCTTGCCCAGGCTCTGGCCGTTGGCCAGCTTGGCGAGAATGTCGGCCGGATATTCCGTGTCGAAGTAGCTCCGCACCATCGCGCGAAACGCCTCGTCCTCAGGGCTGAGCTTCAAATCCATGGCATGCGCCTCCCGCCGCCGTGGCTAGCGGTTGCAGAGCCTGTTGTCAGCAGCGGAACGGAACGGCATGCGTTGGTCGCGTCGTCCTCGCCGGCTCAATGCATCTTGTAGCGGATCGGGACCGATTTCGGTCCGCAGACGAAATTGGCCTGCATGCGGCTTGGCGTTCCGTCCAGTTCTAGGCTTTCCAGACGGGGCAGGAGTTCCTCCCACAGGATGCGCATTTCCATCCGGCCCAGATGCTGACCCAGGCAAACGTGGGCGCCGTAGCCGAAGGCCACGTGCTTGTTGGGCGAGCGGGTGATGTCGTAGTCGAACGGGCGGTCGAACACCGCCTCGTCCCGGTTGCCGGATGGGTAGCAGAGCATCATCCAGTCGCCCTTGGCGATCTTCTGGCCGGCCAGTTCGGCGTCGGCCGTAGCACTGCGCATGAAGTGCTTCACAGGCGTGACCCAGCGGATCGACTCCTCCACATGGCCATTGATCAAGGCGGGATCGGCCTTGAGTTTCTGGAATTGGTCGGGGTTTTCTGCGAGCGCCCACAGGCCGCCGGCCGTTGTGTTGGAGGTCGTGTCGTGGCCGGCCGTGGCGGCGATGATGTAGTAGCTCATAGCCTCAAGGTGACCGAGCGGCTGTCCGTTGATCTGGCCGTTGGCGATGACGCTGGCGAGATCCTGACGGGGATTGCGCCGGCGATCCTCGGTCATCTCATTGAAGTAGACCATGAAGTCGGCGACGGTCTTCTGCATTTCGCCAACGCCCTTGGCGATGTCTGTGACCGCCTCCCCGGAGCGGTTCAGGTCCGGGTCGGCGCTTCCGAACAACTCCTGCGTGAGTTTCAGCATGCGGGGCTCATCCACTTCCGGCACGCCCAGCACTTCCATGATCACGTGTAGCGGGTAGAGGAACGCCACGTCGCGGGCGAAGTCGCAGCGTCCGCTATGGGCGGCCATCCGATCGATGAAGGTTTTGGCGATTTCGCGGATGCGGCCTTCCAGGGCGCGCAGGTTCTGCGGCAGGAACCAGCCCTGGGTCAGCTTGCGGTAGGCGAAGTGGTCGGGGTTATCCATCTGCACAAGGGAGCGAACCAGATGAGGCGAGCCGCCCGTCATCCGCCGCACCAGCTGGTCAGCCTCGATGGTGGTGAGGGTCGCGGCGCGATCACCATTGTGAAACAGGTCGTTCTGGCGCTCGACCGCCTGAATATCGGCGTGCCGCGTCACGACCCAGAATGGATCGAAACCGGTGGGCTGAGCGACATCGAGGGGCGACTCACGCCGCAGCAGGGTGAAGGCCGCGTCAATGCGTGCGCCGTCGGCATAGGCTTTGGGGTCGACAATGGTGTTGGCGATATCCTGAGCGATGGTCATGAAGGACGTTCCCTGCGGTTTCGAGGCTATCTAACAGTCGCTTGTTTGTCCACCAACAATTAAGTTACGCTGAGGATATGATACAGATCATGGACCGATCGTCGGAAACTCTGGGGCGGCGCACCCAGGCCGAGCGGCGCGACGAATCCGGCCGCGGACTGGTGCGCGCGGCCATCGCCGTGGTGGCGGAGGAGGGGGTCGGCGCGGCCACGTTCGAGGCGATCGGTCGACGCAGCGGCTACAGCCGGGGATTGGCCACCCAGCGCTTCGGCTCGAAGCAGGCCCTGATCGAGGCGGTGATCGCCTATCTGCATGAACAGCAGGAGGCTGCGCTCGCCGAGGCCGGAATCGATGGTCGCCCCGGGTTCGAGGCGGTCCTGGGCTACGTGGATTTGTATCTGCGTGCCCTTGCGCAGGATGCCCAGTCCCGGGCCTATTTCATGCTGCTCTCGTCCGCGGTCGCCGACGCCACCAGCCTGCGTGCGGCCTTCGCGGCCGAGCACGATCGGATTGAGCGCCGGATTGAGGACCTCGTGCGCCGGGGTCAGACCGACGGCGATATCCGGCCAGATCTGGACCCCGCGGCCGCGGCGCTGATGGTCGGAAGTCTGTTGCTGGGTCTGTCCATGCAACGCCTGGTCGATCCGGCCACGGACATCGACCCCATCCGCGAGACCAGCCTCGCCACCCTGCGTCTCAGTTTCGAAGCCCGAGCCCCGTCCAAGGGAGACACCCGATGACCGCCGAACCCTTCAAGGTCTGGCAATGCCGCACCTGCGGCTATCTCTACGACGAGACGGCCGGGGAACCGGCCGAAGGACTTCCCGCCGGAACTCGCTGGAGCGAGGTGCCCGCCGACTGGCTCTGTCCACTCTGCGGCACGGCCAAGGCCGACTTTGACATGGTGGAGATCTGATCCGGTCCGCGAACGGCCGAGGTTGACGCGGCGCCGGATCGCGGTTCGAATGCCCGCTATAATAACCGCGATCACCTATCGTCGTCAGGGTGACCTGGCGGACGGGCGGCGCAGGCAGGGACGAGGACACCGACATGAGCGATGGATCGATCGATCTGCGGCACGAGGCGCGGGCCAGGGTCTACGCCGAGCCCGTGGAAACCTTGAACCCGGCTCAGCCAGAGCTGTTCGCCGCGGACGCCATGTGGCCGATCTTCGAACGCCTGCGGGCGGAAGCTCCGGTGCATTTTACCCCGGAGAGCAACTACGGTCCGTTCTGGTCGGTGACCCGTTACAACGACATCATGGCGGTGGACACCAACCACCAGATATTCTCTTCGGCGGACGGCATCGCCCTGCCGACCCTGGAGGGCAAGGCCGAAGCCGCCAAGCGTCCGCAGCGCCCGAGCTTCATCAGCATGGACCCGCCACGGCACGACGTGCAGCGCAAGGCGGTCAGCCCCGTCGTCGCGCCAGCCAACCTGCAGCGGATGGGCCCGATCATCCGGGAACGGGCGGGCGCCATCCTCGATGCCCTGCCAATCGGCGAGGAATTCGATTGGGTGGACCTGGTCTCCAAGGAACTCACGGCCATGACCCTGGCCACGTTGTTCGATTTTCCGTTCGAGCAGCGCCGCAAGCTGACCCACTGGTCCGACGTCATGACCAATGGTCCCGGACATGGCCCCGTGACCAGCTGGGAGCAGAAGCGCGCCGAGATCGATGAGTGCTTCGGTGTGTTCACGGGCCTGTGGAATGACCGGGTCAACGCCGCCGAGCCCGCCTTCGACCTGATCTCCATGCTCGCCCACAATCCCGCCACCCGCGAGATGGACCGGCTGGAGTACTATGGGAACGTAGGTCTGCTGATCATCGGCGGCAATGACACCACCCGGAACACGATCTCCGGTTCGATCTATGCTCTGAACAAGAATCCGGCGCAGTACGACAAGCTTCGTGCAGATCCCTCGCTCATTCCCTCGATGGTGTCTGAGACCATCCGCTGGCAGACGCCGCTCGCCCACATGAGCCGCACCGTCACGCAGGACTACGAGTTCGGCGGGAAATTAATGCGGGAGGGGGACAAGGTGATGATGTGGTACGTCTCGGGCAACCGCGATGACAGCGTCATCGAGACGCCCAACGACTATATCGTCGATCGCGCCCGGCCGCGAAATCATCTGTCCTTCGGCTTTGGCGTGCACCGCTGCGTGGGAAACCGCCTCGCCGAACTTCAGCTGACCATCATCTGGGAAGAAATCCTCAAGCGCTTTCCGAGCGTGGATCTGGTGCGCGAGCCGCAGCGGACTCACTCGATCTTCGTGAAGGGCTATGAGACCCTGCCGGTGATCATTCCCCGCCGGACCTAGACGGCCGGCGTTGGCCGTCTTGCCAGGGCCGCGCCAAGACTCGCCGATGCGCCGGCCGCGATGACGACGCGGGGCGCGACCATGTCAGGCCAGGAAAGCCGCGAGGCAGGTGATGTCATCGAAAGGTTCGGCGCCGGCGACGAACCTGGCGACGTCGGCCATGACGGCGCTGATCATCGCCGAGGCGTCGCGACCGTGACGGCGCCCGAGCAGGGCCTCAAGCCGCTCCACGCCATATTCCTCTCCGGCCGGATCGATGCTCTCGGTCACACCGTCGGTGAACAGGAAGAGACCGTCGCCCCGTCTCAGGGTGGTCGTGTGTGACGGGATGGTCTTCCCCGGCACAATCCCGAGCGGGGAGCCGCCGCCGGGGAGGGTCTCGCAGCCACCGCCGGCCCTCAGCAGAAGCGGCGCGCTGTGCCCACAGTTGGCGTACTCAAACCGGCCGTCACTCAGGTCGAGGACACCATAGAGCGCCGTGGAGAACATCATCGAGGGGTTCTGGGCGCAAAGAACGTTGTTTGCGTTTTCCAGCATCGCCGAGACCGAAGCGCCCTGCTGCGCCGCCATCCGCAGGGTCGTCATGGTCTGCGACATGAAAAGGCTGGCCGGCACGCCCTTGCCGCACACATCGCCGATGGTCAGGGCCAGGCGATCATCGTCGATCTTGAACACGTCGTAGAAGTCGCCACCGACGTCGCGCGCCGGCGTCATGGCCCCGAACACCTGGCAACGTCCGCCAAGCGGCAGCTTGTCCAGGCCTTGAGGGAGCATGGCCCGCTGGATCAGCGCGGCGCTGGCCATCTCGCCGCGCTTGCGGCGCTCAAGCGTGATGCGGCCGGCCAGGCGCTGGAAAGCATCGGCGAAGTTGCGCACCTCCTGCGTCGGATTGTTGAGATCCTCGAGCAGGGCCGGGTCGAAGTCGTCACGTTCCAGGGCGGCGAAGCCATTGGCGTAGAGGCCGAGCGCATGGTTGACGCTCTCCACATAGCCGCCCATCTGGCGAACGACCGAGGTCATGATGTCGGTGCTGCCGCGGCAGGCGTCGAGCAGTATTTCGCGCTCGACCCGCAAGGCTTCCACGGGGGTCTTGGCGACAACGCCGGCGGTGCGTTTCAAACGCGCCAGAGCGCCGATCTCGCCCACCAACGCGGGGGCAGGCACTTCGGCCAGGATCGCTTGACCGTGCTGGCTTTCATTGATGACCGAGACCACGCCCGCAAGCACGATCATCGCGAAGTCAGTCGTTTCGCCCTGGTGGACAAGCACCTCTCCGGGCGCGAAGGCGACCCGGGGGCTGAGGCGGATCAAGGAGGACAACACCGCCGTCGAAGTCTTCTCGAAGGCGGGGATGCCGCGGACCTGGGCCAGTTCGGGCGGGCTTCTGCGGCTCATGTACGGTCCTTCAGGCGACGCCCCCGCCGGACACGGACGGCGGACCGAAGCCCATCGTCAGGGTGTTGTGGCTGTCGTCGCTGTCATAGGCGAGCAACACCGTGAAGGCGCGGATCAGTCTCAAGCCCTGACCACCTTCATGCATGTCATCCAGGCTCGGCGGTGGCGGCGTGGCCGCCTTGAGAATGTCGTAGGCTTCGCAGCGGTCGCTGATAGTCACGGTTGCCCTGGGAGGCGCGAAGGTCAGCTCAAGAACGATGTCCTTGGCCTCGGCTGTTTTGCGGCCGTGAAGCACCAGGTTTGCCAGGGCTTCCTCAAGGCAGATCTGCATATTGTAGCGGATGTCTTCGGAAATGCCGGCCCCGACCGCCAGATCCTCCGCCCAGGCGATCGCGCCGCGCAGGTCCGCGAGGTCATCCGCCACGGCCCGGCGGGCGGAGTCGGTCACAGGCTTCGGGGCCCCACCCGTCCGGACGTCAGGCGGACAGGGCGGCGGCGACCGCGTCGTCGAGCGACGGGTAGGTTCCGATCAGGTCACCGATTCCGCTTTCGGCGAGCACCTTGGCGACGTTGGGCTGAGGGTTGGCCAGGACGAGCTTGCCTCCGTTCGCGCTCAGCGCTCGCGCGGCCACCATCAAGGTTCTGAGGCCCATGGAGGCCATGAACGTCACGCCGCCGAGGTCCATGACCATGCGGCGCCTGACGCCGACAAGGGCGTTGAGCGGGATGTCGATCTTTTGAGCGCCCTCGATATCCAGGCGTCCGGTAAGCGCTGCGTGCGTGACGCCTGACGCCATTTCTTCAACTACCAAATCCATCGCGGATCCCCCTGAAGGATAGCCCGCCTATATCGTCTCTCGCGTCTCTCCGCGAGCCTCCACTGAGGAAGCAGCCACTTGTTTTGTCGATTTCAGCGACGAAGGCCGCGCCCACGCTTGTCAGCTTGTGCGCCAGAGAACCCGGCGTGTCAGACCAGCGCCATCAGCGCGGCGCGGATCGCCTGGCCGTCACCCAGGCGCGCCGCCTTAAGCGTTTCGGCCTGGGCTTTGCGCCATCTTGGGGCCGCCTGCGCCAGCAGACTGCGGCCCTTCGCCGTTATGGCGGTCAAACGCGCCCGTTTGTCCAACGGATCGGCGCAAAGGTCGATGAGACCATCGCGTTCCAGCGGTTTCAGGGCCGCCGTCAAGGTCGTGCGGTCCATGCCCAGATCGGCGGAGAGCGCGCTGACTGACAGCGGTTCGGGGCCGGAAACGGCGGCGAGGATGGTGAACTGTCCGTTGTTGATCCCCAGGCCCGCGAGGGCGTCGTCGTAGCGGCGACTAAGTGTTCTCGCCGCGCGACGGACGGCGAGGCATAGGCATTGAGTAGCCAGGGTGCGGTGATCGAATGCGGTGTCCATGGCCCATGAAACGTTGATATCAACCTATCAGTCAAGCTAAGACTTCAAGCCGGCCGCGCGGTCCGCTGGCGCGGCATTGTTGACGGAGGTCATCTTGCTCGGTTGCTACACAGATCGTTTGTCGGCCGAGCCAGGCGAAACCGTCACGCTGTTCGCCTCCAGTTCACACGGACCGGTGTCCATTGAGATAGCCCGTGTGGGACGAGACCGCGTTTTGGTGGCGCGGTTGCCCGACGTGACGGTGGGGGATCACCCTACGCCTGACGGGGCTGACCGGAACGGCTGCGGCTGGCCTTCCGCCCTTGATATCCACGTCGGGCTGGACTGGCCAACGGGCTACTACGACATTCTGCTCACGACGCCTGACGGTGAGCGTACGCGGCACTTCATCTGCGTGCGTAAGGGCAACCTGGCGCCCAAGGCGCGCGTCGCCTTCGTCCTTTCGACGAACACCTACCACGCCTACAACTGGTGGGGCGGCGCCAACGCCTATTGCGACGTCACCGCCTACATGGCCGGCGAGGTCAGCCTGCTGAAGGGAATGGAGCGGGCTCTAGGGGTGCTCTCGACGCAGCGTCCCTTCACCAAAGGTCTAATCGATATGGGCGAGGGCGCCCCTCGGCTCATGAACGACGGGGTCCGGGGTTTCGAGGAACGCCCGCGGGGCTTGAAGACCGACTTCTGGCGGGACAATCGGTACTCGACCTTCGACGGCTCAGCAGGCTTCCTGCACAAGTGGGAGCAGGCGTTCGCCAGTTGGGCCGAAACCCAGGATCTGGCTCTGGACTATTTCACTGACTTCGATCTGGACGCCGATCCGCAAGCCTTGGATGGTTACGCCTGCGTGATCGTGGCGGGGCACAGCGAGTATTGGTCCGGCCGTCAAAGGGATACGGTGGAGCGTTTCGTCGACAGCGGCGGCCGTCTGGCCGTGTTCTCCGGTAACACCTGCTACTGGAAGGTCCGCTGGGAAGACGGCGGCCGGACCATGGTCAACCACAAGTGGAAGGGTACGGCGGCTGAACCTCAGGCGGGGGGCGACGGGACCCACCTCTGGTCGCACCCGGCCTTCGGACGACCTGAAGCAGAACTCACGGGCCTGACGTTCCTGTTCGGGGGCTATCATCGCACAGGGATGTGCGTGGCCCGCGGGGCGGGAGCCTACACGATCTACAACGAGGCCCATTGGGCGCTGGACGGGGCGGATCTGTTCTACGGCGACCTGCTAGGCGCCGACATTCCGCTGCTCGGCTATGAGAACGATGGCTGCCATTTCACCTTCGACGACGACCGCCGCCTGAAGGCCATCCCCGAACTTGGCGTCCCCGAAAACCTTGAGATCATCGCCGTCGCGCCCTGCACCTATTGGGAGGATCTCAACCGCGGCTATAGGGCATTCCTGCCGCCGGAGGATCTCGGCATCGCGGCGCAGGTGGCCTTCGGCGAGAACAGCCCCAAGGCGATCGGCCGCCTGCTGCGAGGTCACGCGGTGATGGCCTCATTCAGGCGCGGGCAGGGCGAGGTTTTCAACGTCGGCACGACGGAATGGGCCCACGCGCTTAACGCAGGGGACCCCATCATCAACAGGATCACGCTCAACGTGCTGAACCGGTTCGGGGCTTTCGCGGCCGCCTAGGGCTGGTGCGCCTGCAGATTCAGTTTGCGATCGGGTCGATCGCCGCCTCGACCAATGCGCGCCAAGTGGGGTCGGTGTCATCCACGAGATCGACGTCGTCGAGCAACGCGACCGCCGAATCTCCGTCGGGGAGGATCAGCCCGAGCACCTCCATCATCTCGCCATCCTGGCTCTCATGAACCTCGGCCTGAACGGCGACCGCGGCCTGCTCGCCGTCCTCCTCCCACCAGATCAAAGGCTGCGGTAGGTCCATGTCCAGCAAGCGTGGATTGATGGTGTCGGCCATGGCAAAGACCGCCAAGCCGGCTTGGACGTCGTCCAAGGTGGCCAGGGCGCCGTTGAAGGCCTTGAGGCGTGTCCAGTCGTCGACGTCGTAGCCTCCGCCTTCCTCATCCGCGACCGGGTGATCATCGTCACTGGACACATACGGCTCCCAGCCAGGCGAGGGGTGGCTTGGCTAAATCCGCCAAAGCCGGCGGGCCTCGCGCGGCATCGTGAGGTCGAAGGGAAAGGGTCTGGTCCACCGAGAGAATGGTGGGTGCAGTAGGATTCGAACCTACGACCCGCTGATTAAGAGTCAGCTGCTCTACCAACTGAGCTATGCACCCGCTCGCACGGGCGATCCATGAAGGACGCCCAAGCGCGAGGCGGCGGAACATAGTCAAAACCCCAGGGAAGGCAAGCGACGATCGCACGAAGCTGAAATCAGATCCCTGCGCCATGGTCGATGGCCTCGAGGGCCGCCTCGTGCGCCGCAGATTCCACCTTCAGCCAGGTGACGAAGGACTTCACCTGAGGCAGGCGGCCCTTGGCCTTTGGGTGGACCGCGTAATAGGCGAAATCCACCGAGGTGTTGATCTGCATCGCCACAACGAGACGCCCCGAATCGAGATCGTCCTGGGCCAAGGCTCGCTTGGCCAGGGCCACGCCGCGTCCGGCGATTGCCGCCTCGATCACAAGGCTGGACTGGTTGAACCGCGGCCCGCGACTCGCGTCGAAGCCGCGCACGCCCCGCGCTGCCAGCCACATGACCCAATCGGGGCAACTCTCGTCAGCAACGGGAGAGCCGTCGTGCAGCAGGACGTGGCGGGAGAGGTCAGCGGCGGTCTCCACGGGCGAGGCGGCCATCAATTCCGGACTCATCACGGGCACCACCGATTCGCCCATCAGGCGGATGACTTCGAGACCGGGGTAGGGACCGGCGCCATAGCGGATGGCGAGATCAACGTCGGTCGAAGCGAAGTCCACCAGCGTCATGTCGGCGGACAGCCAGACGTCCACTTGAGGATGCGCGGCCTCGAAGCCGGCCAGACGGGGCATGAGCCATTTGGCGGCAAAGGATGGCGGCGCGGTCAGGGTCAGGCGACGCCCGTCCACCGCGGCTGTGAGCAGTGAGGCCGCCTCCGCCAGTCTGTCGAAGGCTTCGCGCAGGGCCGGAAGGGCGGTCTGGGCCGAATCCGTCAGCAGCAGACCGCGGGGCGTACGCTTGAACAGCGATGCGCCCACATAGTCTTCCAGGTTCTGGATCTGCTGGGATACGGCGCCCGGGGTTACCGAAAGCTCATCCGCGGCGCGGCTGAAATTCAGATGCCTCGCCGCGGACTCGAAAGCCCGGAGCGCGTTGAGGGGGGGTAGGCGTCGACGTGTCTCCATAGAAATCCTGATACCCCGACGAGAAGTCCTTGATTGCGAAATGGGGCCGCGGCGCCCAATTGGCAACATCCCCGCCGTCTATCCGCGACGGGCGACTGTTAGAGTTCCTAAAGCGAATCCGCCCCTATGCCCACACCCTCGGCTCGATCGACCAAGACCCGCCTGGTGCTTCTCGGCGCCGGAAGCGACCGCGCGCGCCGACCCGAACCGGGAACCGTGTGGCTTGTCGGCGCGGGGCCCGGCGATCCGGAACTGCTGACGGTCAAGGCGCTCAAGGTGCTCGGTCGCGCCGACGTGATCGTCCATGACGGACTCGTCTCTGCGGCGATCCTAGACCTCGCGCCGCCGACGGCGCGGCGGATCGACGTCGCCAAGCGTCGGTCGCGACACACCTATCCTCAGGATGAAATCAACCGGATGCTGACGGCGTTTGCGCTGGAAGGGCTGACGGTTGTCCGGTTGAAAGGCGGCGATCCGTTCATCTTCGGGCGGGGCGGCGAAGAACTCGAGGCTTGCCGAAGCGCCGGGATTTCCTGCGAGGTTGTGCCAGGGGTTACGTCGGCGCTGTCGGCCGCCGCGGCAGCCGGCGCGCCTCTGACCCATCGCGGGATGGCGCAGGCGGTGACCTTCGTGACCGGCCACGCCAAGGCCGGCGAGTCGCCGGATCTGGACTGGCCGGCTCTGGCCCGACCCAATCAAACCGTGGTGATCTATATGGGGTTGGCCCAGTCCGGCGCGATCGCCACGCGGCTCATGGCCGCCGGCAGAGCCGGCGCCACGCCGGCGCTGATCGTTGAAAATGCCAGCTTGCCGCATGAACGCCGGTTCGCGACCACGCTGGCTGAGATCGGCCGGGTTGCCGCGGAACTGAAGGGACCCGCATTGCTTATCGTGGGGGAGGCCATGACGATGGCCGTCCCGTCACAGCTGGAGCCTATGGCTGGCCTCCGCCAACCCAGATCCATAGGAGCCCACTCATGAAAGTCCTGACCGCCAACCGGCTGACCGACGGCGAGGTCGTGTTCTGGACCGGTGAAGCCTGGTCGGAGCGTTTCGTCGACGCCGGGCGCTATGACAATGACGCCGCCGCCGAGGCGGCCGAGGCCCATGCCAAGGGACAGACGACGTTGCTGGTCGACCCCTATCTGATCGATGTCGACGAAGTGGCGGGCGGCTGGGCGCCGGTTAGCTATCGTGAGCGTCTGCGGGCCCTCGGACCGACGAACAAGCTCGATCACGGCAAGCAGGCGCGGGGCGGAGAGGACATCGCCCTTCTGGCTCACGCCCATGGCGCCGCCCGCTCCAAGGGCCGCGTCGACCTCATCCGGCGCAAGTAGGGAGGCGAGACGCATGTATCGCTACGACGAAATCGACCGTGAGGTCCTGGCCGACCGCGCCGCGGAGTTCCGCGCCCAATGCGCCCGGCGGCTGGCGGGGGAGATGACCGAGGACCAGTTCAAGCCGCTGCGGTTGATGAACGGCCTCTATTTGCAATTGCACGCCTACATGCTGCGGATTGCCATTCCCTATGGCCTGTTGAGCAGCGCGCAGCTTCGCAAGCTGGCTGATGTGGCCAGGACCTACGATCGCGGCTACGGCCATTTCACCACCCGAACCAACCTTCAGCTTCACTGGATCAAGCTGAAGGATATGCCGGATATTCTCGACGAACTGGCGTCGGTCGGACTCCATGCGATCCAGACTTCGGGCAACTGCATCCGCAATCTCACCGCCGATCCCCACGCGGGCGCCACGGCGGATGAAGTCGACGATCCGCGGATCTGGGCGGAGGTGATCCGGCAATGGTCGACCTTCCACCCGGAATTTTCTTTCCTGCCGCGCAAATTCAAGATGGCGGTTACCGCCGCCTCCGCCGATCGCGCGGCGATCAGGGTCTATGACATTGGCTTGCGCCTGCACCGCGATGACGAAGGCGCCCTGAGTTTCGAAGTTCTGGTGGGCGGCGGTCTTGGACGCCTGCCGCATCTCAGCCCCGTGATCCGCGACAGGCTGCCCGTCAGGCACCTGTTGTCATACCTGCAGGCGATCCTGCGCGTGTACAACCGGCACGGACGTCGGGATAATATCCACAAGGCGCGGATCAAGATCCTGGTCGCGTCGCTCGGCCCCGTGGAATTCGCCCGGCAGGTGGAGGAAGAGTGGAGTCTGACCGACAAGGCGGCGGTCGACCTGCCGGATACAGAACTCGCCCGGATTCGCGCGGCCTTCGCGCCGCAGGGTTTCGAGACCCTGCCGGCCGTTTCCACGCCATTCGAGGCGGCCAAGTCGTCTAGTCCCGCCTTTGCCCGGTTTGCCCGTCGCAATGTTCTGGCGCACAAACAGTCTGGCTACGCATTGGTGAATGTGTCGCTGAAGGCGATCGGTGAAACGCCCGGCGATTGCTCGTCCGAACAGATGGAGGCGATTGCGGACATCGCCGAACTCTATTCGCTGGACGAGGTGCGGGTGACCTATGAGCAGAATCTGCTTCTGCCGCACGTCAAACTGGACGATGTGCCGGCGGTGCATGAGGCGCTCGCCGCAGTAGGCCTGGCGACGCCGAACATCGCTCTGATCAGCGACATCATCGCCTGTCCCGGGCTGGACTACTGCGCGCTGGCTAACGCCCGGGCCATCCCGATCGCCCAGGATATAGCCAGACGCTTCGCCGACCCTGCTCAGGCGGAGAACATCGGCGAACTTAAGATCAAGATCAGCGGCTGCATCAACGCCTGCGGACACCACCACGTCGGCCACATCGGCATCCTGGGTGTCGATAAGAAGGGCGAGGAATTCTATCAGTTGACCCTGGGCGGGTCGGCCGAGGACGACGCGGCCCTGGGGCAGGTGCTGGGTCCGGCTCTTCCCGCCGATCGAGTCGCGCCCGCCATCGATCACCTGGTGGAGGTTTACCTGCGCGAGCGCAGAACCGGGGAGCGGTTCATCGACACCTTCCGTCGCGCCGGCCTCACCGCCTTCAAGGAGGCTGTCTATGCCCAAGCTCATTAGGTGGCGTGATGCGTCGGCCGCCTGGGCCGAAGATCCCTTCACCGCAGTCGACGACGATCAGCCGCTACCGCGTGGCGAGGTGATTCTGTCGTTTTCCCGATTCCAGCGGGAAGGCCGCGCACTCCTCGATCAGGGACGCCACCTGGGTGTCCGACTGGCGCCCGACGAAGCCCCGGAGGCGCTGGTGGTTGATATCCCCCGCCTGTCCGTTCTCGCGGTGAGCTTCCCGAAGTTCCGGGACGGCCGGGGCTACAGCATCGCTCGCGTCATCCGGGAACGGCTCGGATTCCGCCATGAGTTGCGCGCTGTCGGCGATGTGCTGCTCGAGATGGCGCCGTCGTTGATCCGCTGCGGCTTCGATGCCTTTGAGATCGCGGACGGCACGACGCCAGTGCAATGGGCTCAGGCGGCGCGCCGCTTTCGCCATGTCTACCAACGGGCCGCGGATGGGCGCGAGCCGGCGTTCGCCGAACGGACGGCTGGTTAGCTGTGGCGTTCGATCAGCTCAATCAGGCCGGGGCTCTGGCCAACCGGTTGAACACAGACCTTCGAGACGGCCACCCGGCTGACATCATTCGGCGGGCTATCGAACAGTTCGACGGCCGGATCGCTCTGGTGTCGTCGTTCGGAGCGGAGTCGGCGGTGCTTTTGCATCTCGTCGCGCAGGTCGATCCCGGTACGCCGGTCCTCTTTCTCGATACCGGCATGTTGTTCGCCCAGACGCTGGACTACCGGCGGAATCTTGCCGCGCGCCTGGGCCTGACCGACGTGAGGGATCTACGGCCGAGGTTCGAGGACCTGGCGACCGCGGATCCGGAGGCTGAACTGTGGCGCACCGACACAGATGGATGCTGCCACATCCGTAAGGTTCTCCCGCTGGATCGCGCGCTCGAAGGTTTCGACGCGTGGCTGACGGGCCGCAAGCGCTTTCACGGCGGCGACCGGCTTCGTCTTCCGGTGGTCGAGCACACCGAGCAGCACGTGAAGTTCAACCCGCTTGCCAACTGGGGCAAGGCCGACCTGGACGCCTATGTCCGTGAACACGACTTGCCGACCCATCCGCTTGTGGGGGCAGGCTTCCCATCCGTGGGCTGCTGGCCTTGCACCCAGCCCGTGGAAGAGGGCGAAGACGTGCGCGCCGGACGCTGGGCCGGTTCAGAGAAGACCGAATGCGGCATTCACGTCGCCCGGGTCCCGGGCGCCGCGCCCTTCCTGGGCGGCGACCTCTGAGCGACGGCGGGGCGGACGCGCCGCCCCGCCCCGCTGCAGCGGGCTTTGAATCGTTACGCTGCTGGTTCGCGCCGGAGCCCGGTGTCGCGCAGGGAGCGGTCGATCCACAAGCGTGTGAGCTTCTCCTGCACCCCGTTCTGACCGAGGCGCGCGCGTAGATTGCTGAAGTCCACCCGGTCCAGGTCCTGGTCCTGGTTGAAACAGGAGAACACCACGCTCTCCAGACCCGTGTTCGGGTCGCGGTGCACCTGCAGGCACTGAGCGCAGATCTCCTTCATCATGCATTGCATGGGTGAGTTGATCGATCCGATGGCCTTGTGACCGGCCTTGAGATGGCGGGCCAGGACGCCATGTCGCGCCTGGGCCACGGCGTTCATCATTCCGTCCGAACCGATAGCGACAATCTGATCCACCGCTGAGAGGGCCTCGGCCGGCGCGCCCAGCTTCCCCGACGCGTAGGCATCGATTGCCTCAACGATGTTGCCGACGAAGGCGCGGTCCTGCGGCCGCTCGGGCGTGAAGCCGGGCCCCTCATCGCAGCACCACACGATGACATCGGCGGCGCGATGAATCTCCTCGACTTTGTAGCGGTCGACCATCCGCTTGTAGCCGGCGAAATAGATCACCTTGCTGCCGCGGTCGCGCAGGGCTTGGCCGATGGAGAAAAGCACGGCGTTGCCCAGACCGCCGCCGACCAGCATTACCGTCTCGCCCTCCGGGATCTCGGTGGGCGCGCCCGTGGGGCCCATCAGGATCACCGGCTCGCCCGGCTTGAGGTGGACGCAAAGATCGGACGATCCGCCCATCTCCAGGATGATGATCGAGATCAGGCCCTGGCCCTTGTCGGTCCAGGCGCCTGTCAACGCCAGTCCCTCCATCGCCAGGCGGGCGCCGTCGCCCTCGGCGGCCTGAGCTTCGAAGTTTTGCAGCCGATAGAACTGCCCCGGTTGGAAGGCGCGGGCGGCAGCCGGGGCTTCAAGCACCACCTCGACGATGTTGTGCGTCAGGCGGATAACCTCGTGCACGCGGGCGCGCAGGTCGCGGTCGAGTTCGGCGAACAGGGCCTCGGGGGCCTTGCCGTCGCCGGTCAATCGGGCAAGCATCCGGCTGACGACCGGGTAGCCCTGCTTGGCGCTGGACATGGCCTTGACCACATTGCCGGCAAAAGAAGGGTGCAGGTCGCCGAAGAAGCTGACGGCCTTGCCCTCGTTCGTCAGATGCATGAGCACCTGGACCTCGGCTGGCTTGGTCAGGCGCTCGGGGGTGACCCGCTCGCCGGCCTCGTTCAGGGCTTGAAAGTAGCGGCCGTCGATTTCCACATGTTCAGGATCTTCGCGCCCGAGCACGGTATTGGGCTGGGTGCCGGCCGCCACCAGGATCGTGCGGGCAGGCAGGGTCATCACGCGCCGCCCGCCGTCGGCGGCATCGTCTGCCAGGCTGATGATCAGCGCCTCGGCGTGCCCGTGAGAATCCAGTACAACCTCGCGTGGCGTCACGCCCTCGGCGAACCGGATACCTTCTTCCAGCGCCTTGGTGACTTCCTCATGGTTGAGCGTGTAGCTGGGCGATTCCGTCAGTTTGCGGCGGTAACAGATGGTGGCTCCACCCCAGTCGCGCAGGAGTTCGACGATGCGGGGCGGTCGGCCCTCGGCCGCGGCCGCGGCGCGCTCGGCGCGGATCGCGTTTGCGTGAGTGATGAATTCCTCTGCCGTCTCCCGGTCACGGGCCGTCCAGCCGGCTTCGACCGCCTGAACCCCGCGCTCGGCGACAAGAATCTCGTGGCGCGAGAGGAACTTCTCAACCTGCAAAGGATAGTACGCGAGCGACTCCGTCGCCGTATCGATCGCGGTCAGGCCTCCGCCGATCACCGCCACGGGTAGCCGCACCAGCAGGTTGGCCACGCTGTCGGACTTTGCTGCCCCGGTGAGTTGCAGGGCCATCAGGAAGTCGGAGGCCTGTCGTACGCCCTGGGCGAGACCGTTCTTCATGTCGACGATCGTCGGCTTGCCTGCGCCGGCGCACAGGGCGATGTGGTCGAAACCTTGGGCGAAGGCGCTGTCGATGGTCATCGTGCCGCCGAAACGCACGCCGCCGAACATCTTGAACTGCGCCCGACGCTCCAGGAGCAGGCGCACCAGTTTGAGGAAGTTCTTGTCCCAGCGGACGGTGATGCCGTACTCGGCCACGCCGCCGAAACCGGCCAGAACGCGTTCACCGAGGCCCTCTTGAAGGGTCTCTATGTCGCGCACCGGTTCGAAGGACACTCTGCGGCCCGCGGCGTCGACGCCGCTGACGGCCGGATCGAGGGGTTCGATCTTCAGCCCGTCCACGGCCGCCACGGCGTGGCCATCGTTGATCAGGTGATGCGCCAGGGTGAAGCCGGCGGGTCCCAGGCCGACCACCAGCACCTTGCGTCCTGTCGGCGGCAGAGGCAGCGGCCGGCGCAGGTTCAGCGGGTTCCAACGGGTGAGAAGGGAATAGATCTCAAAGCCCCAGGGCAAGGCCAGGACGTCCTTGAGCACCCGGGTTTCCACCTGGGGAATGTCGACCGGCTCCTGCTTCTGGTAGATGCACGACTTCATGCAGTCGTTGCAGATGCGGTGGCCGGTGGCCGCGCACATCGGGTTGTCGATGATCACCAGGGCCAGCGCGCCGACGGTCAGGCCCTGGCTGGCGGTGAGGTTCAGCTCGGAGATCTTCTCGTCCAGAGGACAACCCGCCAGGGGTGCGCCGAAGGGGCTTGGCTTGAACTCCCCGGTCTTCTCCTTCAGGCCTGTCGAGCAGCTGTCCTTGCCCTGTTTGTGGCACCAGATGCAGTAGTTGGCCTGATCGAGGGCGCCGACCACGTCGGTTCCCTTGTCCGTCAGGGCGAAGCCCTCGCGACGACGGCGATGGGAGGCTGAAAAACCGAACGCCGGCACCCCGGCGACCGGGTCGTCCTCGACGGGCACGAGGTGCATGGGATCGACCTTGTGCGGGACCTTGAAGAGCACGCCGGCGTGGTGGCGCGCGATCCCCTCAGGCGTCAGAGTGGCCCAGGCCGCGTAGCGGGCGGCAAGGTCCAGGGCCTCGCTGTTCGTCTCCTCGTCGGCCATCCACGTATCGACTTTGTCGGCGAAGCGCGACTCGGTGGCCTCGCCGCCGAGGAGGGGCTCCAGCTGACCGCGCAGTGCGGCGCCGTCCAGGCTCACTGCCTCGGCCGCATACTTCTTCACCGCCCGACGCTGCACGAAGAGCCGCTTGACCGAATAGATAGGGGCCAGGTCCTCGCGGCCGACGCGCTGGGTCCGAAGCTCCGCTTCGACTCCGAACAGTTCGGCAACGAACGTTTCGACGAAGGGGGTGAGTTCGACCAGCAGGTTCGATTCGTCGCCGCGCGACAACACGTCCGGTGCGGCGCGGGCGGCCAGCAGCCGGTCCTTCAGCGCCGGCTCCTCTGCGCCGAGCTGGTCGAGGAACGCGGAGTCAAGGCGGCCAAGACCCTCGCGGTCGTGCAGGCCTTCAAAGGTGGCGTCGAAGCCGAGGACGAGGGAGGCGGTCATGGGCGACTTTCGCTGACGTGGTGAGGCCTTGGATCGGGGCGCCTCACGAATCTGCCCCGTGGCGCGACCCCCGAGGGGCCGCCTGCCGTCAGGACCCCTGACCGGGCTTCGCGCTGAAATATTTCTCGAACTTGCCAGTCTCACCGTCGAACTGCGCCCGGTCGGCCGGCGGCTCACCCTTGAGCGTGATGTTCGGCCAGATCTTGGCGTATTCGGTGTTGATTTTGAGCCACTTGCCGTCCGGCTCATCCTCGGTGTCCGGTTTGATGGCGTCGACCGGGCATTCCGGCTCGCAGACGCCGCAATCGATGCACTCGTCGGGACTGATGGCCAGGAAATTCTCGCCTTCGTAGAAGCAGTCCACAGGACACACTTCGATGCAGTCCATGTACTTACATTTGATGCAGGCGTCGGTGACGATGTAGGTCATGCTTGGAGGCCCGAGAAGCGCCGCCAGTCAGCGGCGGAAAATGTTGCGGCCCGCCCCGGTCCGACGGGGCCGCGCGGCGCGCGGAGAGTTGAAGGACATCGGTTCGTTCCGTCTACTGTCGGGCCCAAACGCGCGATCCTCGACGGCTCTGACACGGACGGGCGCTTCAATCGCCAAAGCGGCGCCCTGTCAACCCAGCAGCCCTAACGGTCCCGCCAGATTGTCTTGAAGCCGTCACCGAACCGGACGATTGTTCCTGCTTTCAAAAGGTCTGGCGGCCAGACGAAGGGGCGGTATGCGACGAGCACAGGTTGCCGGGCGGATGCTCGCGGGGGTCCTTGCCGTGGGTTCGGCCGCGCAGGGGCAGGAGCTGACCCCGACGGGCCAGGCGCTGACTCCCACGGCCGCACCGGGAGCGCTGTTCCGGCCCCTCAACCCTGAGCTGCCCGGAGACCCGGGTTTCCTGGCCGGACAGGCGGCGGCCGAGGCAATGTCGCCTGACGGCCGCACACTGCTGATCCTCACGAGCGGCTTCAACCGTACGTTCGGCCCCAAGGGGCAGATGATCCCGGAGCGATCCGAAGAATATGTGTTCGTCTATGACGTGTCCGGCGGCGCGCCCGCGAAACGTCAAGCCCTGCTGGTCCCGACGACATTTCAGGGTTTGGCGTGGGGGCCGGCAGGCGATCGATTCTTCGTCTCTGGCGGCGTCACGGACAAGGTCCTGGAGTACGTCCGTGGCGCGTCGGGATTTACACCCGGCCGAAGCTTCGCCCTTGGGCATAAGTCCGGTCTTGGGTTGAGGGTGCAGCCTATGGTCGCGGGGCTCGCGGTTAGTCCGAACGGTCGTCGTCTGCTGGCTGCGAACATTCAGAACGATTCTGTCAGCCTGATCGATCTGGCTACGGGCGGCATTGTCGAACGTGATCTTCGACCCGGCGCTGGCGACCCGGCGCTGCACGGCAAGGCCGGCGGATCCTATCCGCGCGCTGTCGTCTGGGTCTCCAATACTCGCGCCTATGTGGCGAGCGAGCGGGATCGGGAGATCATCAGCCTTGGCGCCAGCCCGGCCGGGCTGGTGATTGGCGCAAGAATCAAGACCCAGGGCCAGCCGGTTGCGCTGTTGAAGGGGCATGGGGAGCGACTGTTCGCGGCGCTCGACAATTCCGACGCGGCCCTGGTGATCGACACCCAGGCCAACAGGATCCTGGAATCGATTCCCACCGGGCGACTCCCGCAATGGCCGACAAAAGGTCTTGGCGGCGCCGGCTCAAACGGCCTGGCGCTGTCACCCGACGGCCGCAACCTGCTGGTCACCAACGGTGGAGAGAATGCGGTGGCCATAGTGCGGCTCAGCGAGGCCGCGGTGGGACGCAAGGCCACCTATCGGCGAGACTCCGACGGTGATGGCGACACAGATGCCGGGGAGGGGGCGTCGCGCGTTGTGGGGATGATACCCACCGGCTGGTACCCGACCGGCGTGGCGGTGCGCCCGGATGGCCGTCAGATTTACGTGATCAACGGCAAGAGCAACACCGGTCCTGTCCCCGGAAATTGCCGCGACACCGTTGCGGTCGGGCCTGGCTGGGACGCCGCCTGCAAGGCCCGCAATGAGTACGTCTGGCAGCTGGAAAAGGCCGGCTTTCTGACCTTCACGCCGCCGTCCGAACGACAACTCGCGTCGCTCACCGGGCAGGTTGCGACCAATAACCATGTGTTCGCCAAGCCGTCAGCGGACGACCTCGCCAAGATGGCGTTCCTTCACGCCCACATCCATCACGTGATCTATATCGTGAAGGAGAACCGGACATACGATCAGGTTCTGGGGGATCTGGAGGTCGGCGACGGCGACCCGAACCTGGCGGTTTTCGGCAAGGCCATGACCCCCAACCTGCACGCCCTAGCGCGTCGGTTCGTCGACCTCGACGCCTTTTTCGACAGCGGGGAAAGCAGCAACACCGGCTGGAACTGGACAACGGCCGCCCGCACCAACGACTGGACCGAGCGCGAGGCGCCGGTCAACTACGCCGAGCGCGGCCTGCAATACGATCAGGAGGGGGCCAACCGGAACGTCAACGTGGGCTTCGAGACATCGGAAGAGCGGCTGAAATATAACCCGCTCGGCCCCAAAGATCCGGATGTGCTGCCCGGCGCCCACGATGTTGCGGCGCCCGACGGGCCGAACGTCGATCGGGAGCACGGCTATATCTGGGATCAGGCCCTCAAGGCAGGTCTCAGCGTCCGCAACTGGGGCTTCTATGGCGATCTGTCGCTTTATTTTCCCGGCGCTGGCGCGGCGCGAACACCGCTGGAGCGGGAGCCCTGGAAGATCGGTCTGCGTGTGTTCACCCCGACCAAAGCTTCATTGATGGCGGTGACGGACCCCTATTTTCGCGGCTTCGATCAGTCCTTTCCGGACTTCTGGCGATTCAAGGAATGGGAGCGGGAGTTGGACGCCTTTATAACGGCGGACAAGGTTCCCAACCTGATGATGCTGCGTCTGGCGCATGACCACACCGGCAATTTCGGCAAGGGGCTCGACGGCGTCGACACTGTCGAGACGCAGCTGGCGGACAACGACTATGCGGTGGGCCTCGTGGTAGAGAAGGTCGCCCACAGCACCCTCGCCAAGGATACCCTCATCTTTGTGGTTGAGGATGATGCTCAGGATGGTCCAGACCATGTGGACGCTCATCGCTCGATCGCCTTCGTGGCGGGCCCCTATGTCAAGCAGGGGGCTGTCGTTTCGCATCGTTACGCCAGCGTCGACATGATCAGAACCATCGAGGAGGTGCTCGGCCTGGGGGCGATGGGGCTCAACGACGCACTGGCCCAGCCGATGACCGAGGTGTTCGATCTGTCTCGCGCGGACTGGACCTTTGACGCGACGGTCCCGGCCGTGTTGCGCACGACCGCTTTGCCGCTTCCACCTACCCGCGTGGCTGAAAGCGGCTGTCCGGTGAACGCACACACAGGGGGATACTGGGCGGCGGCGATGGCTGGTCAGAATTTCTCTGAAGAGGACCGTCTCAACACCACGGCCTTCAATCACGCGCTCTGGCGGGGCCTGAAGGGCGAGACGCCCTATCCGGCGGACCGCGACGGCCGTGATTTGCGCGCGGGCCGAGAGAAGCTGCTTCACGAAGCGTCGCAGCCGGGCTGCGGTTAGCCAGCAGCCCCCAGCCGGCTATGGCGCGCACGTCGGGCCGGCCGGGTCAGACGGGCGGCCCTATGGCTCTCAGCACTTCGCCGATTTCATCGTTGATGACCAAGTCGGCGTAGCGATCGTGGTCGGTAGGCTCGCGATTCACGATGGCGAGCGCCGCGCCGTTTCGTTTGGCCACCAGCGGGAGTTCCGCGGCCGGATAGACGACGAGGGAGGATCCCAGCACCAGGAAGAGGTCGCAGGTCCTCGCTGCATTCTCGGCCAGCGCCATCTTCGCGCTGGGCATTGGCTGGCCGAAGGAGATGGTGGCCGACTTCACGATTCCGCCGCAGGCGCGGCAGGCGGGGATGACTCCCCGATCCAGAAATGGCGTCCGGAGGTCGGCCAGTTCGTGGCGAAGCCCGCAGGAGAGGCAGGTCGCATAGCCGGCGTTGCCGTGAAGTTCGACCACCCGATCCTCTGGAATGCCCGACGCCTGATGCAGATTGTCGACATTCTGCGTGATCACCACCCCGACCTTGCCGGCGTGGACAAGGCTGGCGATTGCCAGATGCCCGGAGTTGGGCTTTGCGCCGACCCAACCGGCCGCCCCGGAGAACGTCCGGGTCCAGGCCTCCCGGCGTTTGTCTTCGCTGGCCATGAAGTCCTGGAAATAGATCGGCTTCATCCGGCTCCACACGCCGCCGGGGCTACGAAAATCGGGAATGCCGGACTCGGTGGACATACCCGCGCCGGTGAACACGGCGACGCGATTGGACCGCGCGATCAACTCTGCCAGGGTCTCCCGCTCGGTCACCTCTGTCAGCTCCGCATCAGATCGGCCGGCCCCCGTGTTTCCGGACCTTTCGCGAGTCGACCGGCAAGGTACAGTCCGGCGATCAGGGCGCCGAAAGGAAGCAGTGAGAGGGCGTCGGCATGAGGGCCCGAGAAGAACGGATTGCGGGCGCTCATGAGGTCCGTGACCTTCTGGTTGAACCCTGTGAGTGCGCCGGCCAGGAAGGCTATGCCGATCCCGGCGATTGCACCGCCGGCAATATAACCGGACGCCACCAGCACGCCGGGGCTTTTGTCTGTCTCGGCGATCAATTCTGCCTCACTCAGGTTTGCATGGCGGAATCGTCGCGCGAGATGGCGGTCCACCAGCCAGCGCACAACACCGCCGATGAAAATGGGGGATGAGGACGACAGCGGCAGATAGACGCCGACCGCGAATGCCAGGGAGGCGATGCCGCACATTTCCAGGACCACGGCGATGGCGCCGCCGAGAATGACAAGGGTCCAGGGCAGCTGACGGTTGAGAATGCCCTTGATGATGTAGCTCATCAGCGTGGCTTTCGGCGCAGAGAACTTGTTCACCTGCGTTCCGTCCGGCCGGGTGCGATGAGATCCGTTGATACCGGGGTCGACCAAGTAGGACGGCACGCCGGACGCATCGACGAGATAGCGGCCCGGAGGGCCGCCAAGGTCATCCGTCTTCTGCCAGACCTTGTAGGTGTTGCGATCGCTCACAGCTTGCGGACCGTGGATATGCTCCATGGGCAGCCCCGAGAGCGCCTCAGCCGGTGCGCGCCACGTCGGGACCGGCATCGTCTCCTGCCCCGTCTCGGAGGCGGCTGAGGCCGCTCGCAGGGGCACATAGACCGTGGCCGCGTCATTGAGCGCCAGCAGAATGGGACCGAGCACAAGCGCGGAGGCCAGTGCGCCGGCCAGAATGGCGATCTGCTGCGACCGCGGCGTTGAGCCGATCAGGAAGCCTGCCTTGAGATCCTGCGAGGTCGTGCCGCCGTTGGAGGCAGCCACGCACACGATGCCGCCGACGGAAAGCGCGGTGACATAGTAGCTGGGCCCGGTCCAACCCAGCGCGAGAAAGATGAGGCAGGTCAGCAGCAATGTCGCCACCGTCATGCCGGAAATGGGATTGGAGGAGGACCCGATCTCTCCGGTGAGGCGCGAGGACACGGTCACGAACAGAAACCCGAAAAGGACGATCAGGCCCGCGCCGAGAATATTCATGTGCAGGCTGCGGGCCATCAGAATCCCGGCCATCAGAACGATCAGGCCGATGGCGACCACGCGCGGCGAAAGATCCTGGTCTGTGCGCGGAGTGTCCGCTCGCGCGCCTGTCTCCGCGCGCTTGGCCTGCCAGTCGCGGAGGCCCCCAGCCACGCCACGGGCGATCATCGGCAGAGCGCGGAAGACGCTGACGATGCCGCCGACCGCCACAGCGCCGGCGCCGATGTAGAGCACATAGGCGCCGCGAATTGCGTCCGGCCCCATGCCAGCGATCGGCGCCGTCCCGGGCGCAATGACTCCCGGGGTCGCGCTGCCGAAGAAATGGATCGCCGGGATCAGCACGAGATAGGCGAGGACGCCGCCGGCGGCCATGGTAGAGGCGATCTTGGGACCGATGATGTAGCCGACGCCTAGAAGTTCGGGTGAAATCTCCGCAGACAAGGACCCGGCGGCCAGTGGCGCGCCGAAAATCTTCTCGGGCGTGTCCTTCCAGAGTTTGAAGGCCTCCATCCCGAGTTTGTAGATCGCTCCGGCGCCGAAACCGGCGAAGATCGCTATCGCTCCGGAACGCGCCTCTGTTTCGTCCGTTGGGGCGTCCTCGGCGGTGCGGCCCATAGCCCTTTCCTCAGGCGTGGCCCCGGCCTTGAGCACCTCGGCGCAAGCCGTGCCCTCAGGATATTTCAGAATTCCGTGCTGCTGAACGATCAGGGCCCGGCGAAGCGGAATCATCATCAGGATGCCCAGCAAGCCACCCAGCAGACCCACCAGCATGACCCGGGTGATTTCCAGGTCGAAGCCAAGGATCATGATCGCCGGCATGGTCACGCCAATGCCGAACGCGATGGATTCGCCTGCCGAACCGGCGGTCTGGACGATATTGTGCTCAAGCACCGTCGCGGATCGCAGACCAAGACGGCCGAGCAGGCGGAAGAGGGTCAGGGAGATGACCGCCACGGGGATCGAGGCGCTGACCGTGAGCCCGACCTTGAGCACCAGATAGAGGGATGAGGCCCCGAAGATCACGCCGAGCAGGACGCCCACGATCAGCGGCGTGACACTGAGTTCGCGAAGGTTGGCCGAGGCCGGAATGAGCGGGCGAAAGGGCAGGGGCGCGCCGACGGCGGTGGCGCCTTGGGGTCTGTCCGGTATGGTCACTTTGCCTCGCACCCTGGTGTCGACTCATCTGAGCATACTCGCCAGGGCCGGACCAGGAGATCATGTTGAAGCCCGATCTGCCCACGCGCGTCGCCTATGTCGCTTTCGCCGGAACTGGTGAGCCTGTCCTTTCCGTGGCCGGAAAGCTCGGGTTGCCTGCGTCGACGGCGCCCCGCGGCGCTGTGCTCATCTGTCATGGTTCGGATGGCGTTGATGGTCGTGGCGCGTTCCACGCGGAGGCGCTGAACGCGGCCGGCCTGGCAACCCTCGAAATCGACATGTGGGCGGCGCGTGGAAGCGGACGTGGCGCCGCGGCCCGACCCTCCTCGCCGCTTGACACATTGGGCGACGCCTTCGGCGCGCTGGCCTTTCTGGCCGCACAACCCGAGATCGACGCCGCACGCATCGGCGTCATGGGGTTCTCATGGGGCGGAGTCGTCACGCTGGTGTCCTCCCGCCGCCGGCATGTCGAGCGGTTCTCGCAAGGTGGTTTGCGCTTTGCAGCTCACGCAGCGTTCTATCCGGTCTGCTGGGCCTATGAGCACGTCCCTGCGCTCTCGCTCGAGGGGCGAACAGGCTCGCCAATTCTCATCCAGACAGGCGAGGCGGACACCTACGACGCGCCCGATTCCGGAGCGCGCCTGGTGGAACACCTGCGCGCGGTCGGCGAAGGCGAGGTGACGGGTTACGCCTACGCCAACGCGACCCACGGTTTCGATCGCGATTTGCCTGCCCAGGTCATCAACGACCCGTTCTCGCACCAAGGCAAGGGCGGCCCGGTGACGATGACATTTCATCCCGAGGCCGCCGCCCTGGCGCGGGCGCGTTGTTTGGCGTTCTTCCTGTCGAACCTGAGCTAGTGCGCGGTCCGGTCGACCCAATCAGGGTCTACAGCGCCCTTATCGGTATGGCGCGGTAATCAGCGGGCAAAAGGGCGCGCAACGCCGCAATCTTAGGCAGATCATAGGTCGCGATATAGGGCGCGTCGGGGTGCCTCTGCAGATAGTCCTGGTGATAGGTCTCAGCAGGATAGAAGGCCTTGAACGAGTCCACGCGGGTGACGATCCGCTGGCGGAAGACGCGGGCTGCGTCCAGTTGCGCGATGTAGCGCTCGGCGACCGCCTTCTGGGTAGAATCCGTGTAGAAAATCTCCCCCCGGTACTGGGGGCCTTCATCGGGGTACTGTTCGTTCAACTGGGTTGGATCCGTGGCAACCGAGAAATAGATTCTCAGGATCTCGCCGTAGGAAATGACCTTCGGATCAAACACGACCTTCACGCTTTCGGCATGGCCGGTGGTTCCGGTGCTGACCAGTTCGTACCGCGCCGTGACCCCCAGACCGCCAGCATACCCTGATATGACCTGACGCACGCCCTTGACGTGTTGGAACACGCCCTGAACCCCCCAGAAGCACCCCCCTGAGAGAACCGCGATCTGCGGACCGCTGGCGCCGGGAGCTGGATCATAGGTCGCCGGAGGCGCTTTCACCGGGGCGCCCGGGCCATTCGCTGCGGCCGAAACACCCGCGGTTCCCAAGGTCAGAAGCAGCGCGGCCACACCAACTCCGATCGACGCGGAATAGCCCCGGGCGCGCCGGCCACGGGGAAAAGAGTCCTGAGGGCGTGCTGTCATGGTCATTGTCTCCACTGGCCTTGGCGAGCCTGATCTTGCAGGCGACGCAAACCTGTTCGTCGGCGCGAAGCGGAAGGTTACCGGGTCACGACGAACATCGACCTTATAGACCGGGCGGAGGTCCGTGGATCACCGACCCTGTGGCGCCCTCGGCCGCCGCGGGTTAGCCTGTGACATGACCTTGCTTCTCAACATTCTGTGGTTCGTCCTTGGTGGCTTCGCCTGCGGTCTGGCTTGGTTCCTGGGCGGCGCCATCCTCGCCGTCACGATCATCGGCCTGCCCTGGGCCGCGGCGGCGTTTCGCATCGGCGTTTTCGCCTTCGCGCCGTTCGGGTCGCGCATCACCGATCGGCGGTTCGTGACCGGCCGTGACGATCTGGGAACCGGGGGTGTCGGCTTCATCCTGAACGTGGTCTGGTTCGTGTTTGCGGGCTGGTACATCGCCCTGGCGCATCTGCTGATCGGAGTGGCTCAATGCCTGACGATTATCGGCATTCCATTCGGCCTGCAGCACTTCAAACTTGCCGTTCTCGGCCTCGCTCCAATCGGCAAGACGGTCGTACCCGCCTAAGGCGACGGGGAGCAGGCGGCGTCGGCCGCCTCTGGTCAATTGCCGAAAATTGGCGAATTGAGAGCCGTGCTCCGTCTAACAGGTGACGGGCTTAACTTCGCCGGGCAGGCGGGAGGGTGTTGATGATCGCGGACACGCCGCCGAGTGTGGAAACCGTCGTGGTGCGAGGCGCCGTGCTGCCTCCCAGCCCGGCCGACGCCGCGTTCTCGATTATTCACCTCAACGCAGCCCGGATTCAGACGGCGGCGCGGCTTGACGAGGCGCTGTCCGACGTTCCTGGCGTTTCTCTCTTCCGCCGCACCTCCAGCCTTGCGGCCAATCCGACGTCGCAGGGCATATCGCTGCGCGGAATCGCAGGATCGGGCGCGAGTCGCGCCTTGGTGACCCTGGATGGCGTTCCACAGAACGATCCTTTTGGGGGATGGGTGATCTGGACCCGCCTCCCGGTTCAGGACATCGGCGCGGTGTCCATTGTCCGCGGCGCGGGCGCCGGTCCCTACGGCGCCGGAGCGCTGACCGGCGTCATCGCGCTTTCGGAGAGCGCATCGCCGGTCGGATACTGGACGGCCGACGCGGCGGTCGGTTCATTGGGGCAAGCGAGCGGGGCGGTCACCGAGACGTTCCGCGCCGGAGCCGGCGCGTTGTTTGTGACGGCGGCGGGCGGCCACAGCGACGGTTGGATTCCGGTGCAGGCTGCGAGAGGCGCGGCGGATCGCCGCCTGTCACTCAGCGACTGGTCGCTGAGCGCCCGCTATCAGCTTCAGTCCGGTCCGATCACGCAAGCTTGGCGCGCGAGCCTGTATGAGGAGCGCCGAGGCGCAGGGCTTGCCCTCGCCGAGTCCCGCGCGCGTGGCGCGACCCTCAGCTACAGTCTGGCGAAGCCCCCCGCGGGTGGGGCCGCCGGGTGGCGCGGTCAAATATGGCTGGCGGGGTCCGATCTCTTCAACACCTCCGTCAGTGTGGCGTCCAACCGCAACTCGACAAGCTTGTCCAACGATCAATATGAGACGCCGGCGCTCGGCTATGGCGCCAATGCTGCGGCTCGCTGGCAATCGGCCCAGACCACTCTGGAGATTGGCCTGGATGGGCGTGGCGCCGTTGGGGAAGATCGCGAGACATTTCGCCCTATCGCCGGGGTTCTGACCAAGCGGCGCCTGGCCGGAGGTCAAACGGCGACAGGCGGGGCCTACGCTGACGCCACCTGGCAGACGGGTCGCTTGCTGCTCGTCGCTGGCGCCAGAGTGGACGAATGGGCGACATTCGACGCCCATCGCAGAGAGTTCCTGACGTCCACCGGAGCGAAAAGTCTGGCGCTATCGCCCGTCAATCGGGATGGTGTGTTGCCGAGTGGGCGTGCTGCGGCGCGGCTCGATCTCGGGGCAGGGCAGTGGCTACGGGTCGCTGGCTATACCGGCTTCAGGGCCCCCACTCTCAATGAGCTGTTCAGGCCCTTCCGCGTGGGCAACAACATAACTCAGGCCAATGCTGCGCTCACCCCTGAGCGGCTCTACGGGGCGGAGATCGGCGCTGGCGGGGATGCGACGGACATCCATTGGTCAGCGACGGCGTTCTACAATCGGCTCGACAATCCGGTGACCAACGTCACCATCGCGCGCGGCCCGTTCACCGACCCGGTCGAGGGCCTGATTCCGGCCGGTGGAGCGCTCCTGCAGCGGCGCAATATCGGCTTCGTCACGGCGTATGGCCTGGAAGCCGAGGCTGCGGCCGACATCTCCACCAGCCTCTCGGCCCGCGCCGCCATCAGCTGGACCCACGCCCGCGCGGACGGTGGCGTGACCGCGCCGCAGATCACCAGCAAAATTCCCACAGAAACCCCAGGGATTTCGATGACCGCCGGACTGACCTGGAGGGCGCTGCGACGTCTGAAACTGGGGGCGGCCGTTGGATATGAAGGGCAAAGGTTTGACGATGACCTGAATACGCTCAGACTGGCTCCCGCGGCCACGGTCGATCTCAGGGCGGAATGGCAGGCCCGCGAAAATATGCAGATATTCCTGGCCGTTGAGAACGTCGGAGGTGTCGATCTCGCTACCGGTGAGACCGCATCAGGCGTGTTCAGCTACGGGCCGCCACGGACCGTCTTGATCGGCGTCAAGGTCCGCGGTCGCCGCTAGAGCTGCCGACTTGCACCGTTCCGCCGGCGTGTTCGCGGTCATGTCATGTGGAGTTCTAATTGGTCCGCCAGGGGCCTTGGAACCAAAGACACAGACGATCGTTCAAAATTGACGTTGGCCTAACGCCTAGGGTAATGGGCTTGGGCTGGGGCGGGCGACGCCGGATTGGGAAGTAGAACATGACGTCTTTTCGGGGGGGGCTTTTGGCCGCCGCTGCGTGCGTAGCCTTGGCGGGATGCCATTTCCCAAGTTTCGGCGGTGACAAAGCCCCGACGGGACAAGTTGTGGCGAACGTTGAGGGGCGCGAAGTCACGCTTCGCGAACTGAATGCGGAACTCGGCGGCGCCGCGTTCCCGGACCCCAAGGCCCGCAAAGTCGCGGAACAGAACGCCCTTCGCAACATTGTCGGGCGGATCGTGCTGTCGAAAGCCGCTGAACAACAGGGGCTCGACAAGACTCCGGAGTTCGCCGTTCAGAAGCAGCGAGCGCTGGACAGCGTTCTTGCGCAGGCGTTGCAACAAAAGCTCGTCGCGTCCGTGCCCCAGGCGACGGCGGAAGAGGCGCGAAGCTATATGAACGCGCACAACGACACCTTCGTGGAGCGCAAGATTTTCATCGTCGATCAGGTCCGCATGCCGCGGGTGGACGCTGAAATGCTCAAGGTGCTGGAACCGCTCAAGACGCTTGAACAGATCGAGGAGGTGCTGAAGGCCCACAGCATCCCGTATCAGCGCACCGGTGCGTCTCTTGACGCCGTCGGCGCGGACCCGCGTCTGGTGGCGTTCATTCTGAAGTTGCCGCCAAATGAGGTGTTCGTTCTGCCCGCCAACGAGGGTTTGCTCGTTAACCGGGTGAAGGAAATCAAGGTTGTGCCGTTCACCGGCGACCAGGCTCTGGAGTTCGCCAAAAAGTGGGTGACCCGGGAGCGGACCCAGGAGTCGGTTCAGCGTTCCTTCAGCCAGTTGCTTAGCCAAGCGGCGCCTAAGGTGAAGTTCAACAAGGACTATGCCCCGCCCAAGGCGTCGCCGGCGGCTCCTGGCGCGCCTGCCGCTGGCGTCGGCGCCGCCCCCGGCGCCGCGCCGGCGAAGCCCTAGGCTTGAAGGCCCACTCCCGGTCACGACGTTGTTTCGATCAACGGCGTGGCTGGTGGGGGCTGGACCCTCGGGGAGGCTGCGCCGATCGCGCGGTCGTCGGCTTTTCCGCTTAGGGGCTGCAATGATGGCCCAGGTGGGATATTCGGTATTCAGCGCTCGGCCCTGTTTGGCGCCAATTCCGTCGGATCTTCGGAGGTACAGTCAGGATGCTAGAAATTTCCTCATAGGGCTCGCGATAGTTTTCGTGACCGCGGGTAGCGTCGGGCATGCGGCGCCTGCCGCGAAGCCGACGGACGCTGCGCCGGCGGCAGCGCCGGACGGTGACGTCGTCACCCAGAACTATGTTCTCGGAGCGTCGGACGTGATCGAGGTCAGTGTTCTTGGCCGCCCCGACTTCACAACGAAAGGGCGGATTGGGGAGGACGGCACAATTCGCGTGCCTTACCTTGGGACCGTCTCCGCGGGCAGCAAGACGACCGCTCAATTGGCCGACGAACTTGGCAAAGCCCTCGACTCCGGCGGCTACTATGCGCACCCGATCGTGAAGGTCGACATTGCAGGCTACGCCAGTCGCTATGTGACAGTGTTGGGCAACGTCGCCAATCCAGGCCTCGTGCCAGTCGACCGGGCCTACCGGCTTTCAGAGATTGTCGCCCGCGTGGGCGGTGTCCGGGAATCCGGCGCGGACTATGTGGTTCTGCGGCCGCGGTCCGGCCCTGAGCGGCGCCTGTCGATCCAGGCGCTGGCCACCGGCGACGTGTCGGATGACCCGTATGTGTCGCCAGGAGACAAGATCTATAGCCCCGAGGCAGAGCTGTTCTATGTGTCCGGTCAGATAAAGGCGCCGGGTGCTTTCCCTTATCGGGCGAACGTCACATTGCGCATGGCGATCTCGCGCGCCGGCGGCGTGACTGACTCGGGTAGCGCGAACGGGGCCTCAGTCACCCGGGCCGGCAAGAAGCTTGGTCACGTCGATCTCGATAGCAAAGTGATGCCCGGAGATATCATCGTCGTACCGGAAAAATTGTTCTAAACTCTGTCGCGTGCGGCGGCCGCGTCCCTCTGGAAATGGCCGTCGCTCTGAAAGTTGGAACAAAAGTTGGTAGCCAGGCGCCTAGGAGGCCCCGCGTGACGGAACTTGAGATGCGTGCGAATTTGCCCGACGGGGCGCCGTCATGAACATTGGGCAGTTCCTCCTTATTTTCTGGGCCAGACGGGTCGTCATCGGTTGCGCGACCCTTGCCTGCCTGTTCGGCGCGATCCTGGTCTGCTCGCTTCTGCCGCCCAGATGGGAATCGACCGTCCGGGTGATGCTGAACTCGCTCAAGCCCGATCCGGTCACCGGTGAGGTCGTCGCGGGGCCTGCCATGCGGGTCTATGTTCAGACGCAACAGGAATTAGTAACCGACTATTCCTCGGCGTCGAAAGTGGCCGAACAGATCGGTTGGTTCTCGGATCCGTCACTTATCCGCCAATACGAGAAGCGCTCAAAAAATGACCAGCGCGACTTCAGGCGCTTCCTTGCGGACATCGTCATCGAGAATTCGAAGGCGAAGCTCGTCGAGGGCAGCAACATCATGGAGATCAGCTACACGGCGACCACGGCGAAGAGCGCCAAGGCTGTCACCGACGCCCTGCTAAAGGGCTATATGGATGCGGCGCTGGAATACAAACGCGAAGACGCCGAACGAAACGCCGTCTGGTACGCGGACCGTACCGAGAAGGCGAAACAGGCGCTTGATGCGGCGGTCGCGACGGAAGCGGCCTATTCCCGCGAAAACGGTGTGGTGATGCAGGGCGACCGGACTGACGCCGACACCGCCCGACTTCAATCTTTGACGATGCAGGGTGCGCCTCTACAGACGCCCTTCGTTCCGTCCGAGGTGTCATCGCCCGCCTCCATGCAACTGGCTGAGCTTGATGCGCAGATCTCCGCGGCGTCGAAGGTGCTGGGCCCCAACAACCCCGGTATGGTGGAACTGCGCCAGCGCCGGGAGTCTTTGGCGGCTCTCGTTGAACGCGACAAGGCAAACCAGCGCGCCTATGCCGCGCATGAAGGGTCCGGAGGCGGCAGCGCACTGGCGCGCGCCGTGGCCCAGCAAAAGGCGCAGGTTCTGGCCAACAGCGAGAAGGTGGGTCGCCTGACGCAACTGCATCAGGACGTCGAATTGCGGCGTGAGCAGTACAATCGAATGAGCGCGAAAACGGCCCAATATCGCGAGGAGGCGATGTCGACGGATATCGGCGTCGTTCCTCTCGGAACCGCGACAACCCCGAAGAAGGCAAAGTTCCCGAACTGGACACTCATCCTTCCTGGCGCGCTTGTCCTTGGCCTAGCCGTTGGGGTTCTGGTCAGCCTGCTGATGGAGCTGATCAGTCGTCGGGTTCGCGCGCCGGAAGACCTGGAACTCGTTGGAGATATCAAGATGATCTGCGTGATCCCGGGGCCTGAACGGCGTCGGACGGACCGCCCCAACAGGACGACGTCCCTCAGGCGGTTCTTCGCCAGACCGGCGCCGCGCGCATGACCGAGACGCTTTCTCCGGGCGCTGAGAGCGCCGAAGCATCGGTTTCTGGAACGACCGAGGATCGGAAGCCCTCTTTCGGCTTCGCGCCGGCCATGGTGTCGGTGCTGAGCCCAGTCGGAGCGCAGGCGGACGCCATCCGCGCGCTGCGGACCCATCTGATGGCGCAGCACATCAATCTCGGACGCCGCGCGCTGGCGTTCTGCGCCCCAAGTTCGGGCGTAGGTTGCTCGTTTACCGCGGCCAACACCGCCGTTTCGCTTTCGCAGATTGGTGTTCGCACCCTGCTGATCGACGGTGACCTTCGTCGGCCGGCGCTGGATCAACTGATCCGTCCTTGGCGGATGTCGGCGGGCCTCGCGCAATGTCTTCAGTCCAGCGACGATTCCTTTGGCGCCAGCATTGAGGCGGACGTGCTGCCGAATTTTTCGGTGATGTTCGCCGGGCATGCGACGACCAACCCTCAGGAACTTCTGGCAGGGGATTGATTCCAGGCTCTGATGAAATACTGCCTGCGGGAATACGACGTCACCATCATCGATACGCCGGCGGCCAACACATCGACCGACGCCAGGCGCATCAGCGGCGTTGTCGGCTACAGCCTGATCGTGACGGCGCGCGACAAAACGTTCGTTCGTGATGTCAAAATCTTGGCCTCGCAGCTCAAGGCTGACGGTGCGACCGTTATCGGAACCGTATTGAATCAGGCGTAACTCTGAATGACCGTCGAAGCCGCCCGCCCCGGATTGCGTCTGGGAAAATATAGTCCCGGCGATCTCTTTGTCGTCGCCGGCTTTATGGCCCTCACCATTCCAACGCTGATTACCCTCGGCGAACGGTCCTGGTCACATGAGTTCGGCGCATACGGACCTATCGTTCTTGTCACAGGGCTCTGGTTGGTTTGGCGGCTGATTCCTGAGGTCAAGCTGTCGGGCGAACCTGGTAGTCCCTGGATCACGGTTCCAATTCTTTTGGCGTCCATGGCGGCCTACGCCTTTGGGCGGGCATACGACTTTCTCACCCTTGAAGCGGGTGGCCTCTATGGCGCGGGGATCGCCATTTTGCAGTCAAGGCTCGGTGCGCGGGTCCTGTTGAAGCATTGGTTCCCGCTGCTCTATCTGGCTTTCGCCATTCCCCCGCCGGGATCGGTGCTCATCGACCTGACGGCTCCCCTCAAGCAACTGGTGTCGCTCGCGGCGACGGACTGGCTCCATGCATTTGGCATTCCCGTGGCCAGGCAGGGCGTCACCATCTTCGTCGCCCAATATCAGCTCCTTGTGGAAGACGCCTGCTCCGGGATGAACTCGATTGTCGGGCTCATCGCCGTCAGCCTGCTTTATATTTATCTCATCAGGGGCTCCAGCTGGCTCTATGCGGTGATCTTAACCTTGTTTGTGGTTCCAATCGCAATCGTGGCAAATATTTTCCGCATCATGGTGTTGATACTTCTCACGTACTTCTTTGGCAATGAGGTTGCGCAGGGCATTTTGCATTTCACGGCCGGGATGTTGCTCTTCGCCACGGCGCTTATTTGCGTGTTCGGACTTGATCGCCTTATCATGTATGTTCATTCGAAATTTGGGCGGACCGCATGATAAATCGCCGGGATTTGTTCATCGGCTCGGCCTGCCTCGTGGGCGCGGGCGTGGCATATGGCCTCGTGCCGCGGCGTCACGTGACGTTGTTGCCGCATGGACGGACGGTTGAGGAAACCGTCCCCCGAGCGTTTGGGGCCTGGCGTTCTCAGGACGTGACCGACCTCGTGGCGCCGAAGGTTGAGGACAGTCTTGCGGCCCGGCTCTACGGAGAAACCGTCGGACGGGTCTATCGCGGCGGCGATGGGGACCCCGAGGTCATGATGCTCCTCGCTCATGGGGACACTCAAAGCGATGACCTGCAGCTCCATCGGCCGGAAATCTGCTATCCGGCTTTCGGCTTTCTGATCTCCAAGAGTTCCGTCGCCCAACTGCCGTTGGCGTCAGGCGTGACAATCCCGGTCCGACAGTTGGTTGCGGAGGCCACCGATCGGCGCGAAACCATAATATATTGGTCTCGACTGGGAGAATATCTGCCACTCACTCGTAAGGAGCAGCAGGTGGACAGACTGAGAACGGCCATGAAGGGCGATATCGCCGACGGTCTACTTGCCCGTTTTTCGGTCGTCGGAGCCGATCCGGATGCATCCATTGCAGCAATGCGTCGATTTATTCCGGCGCTTGTTATGGCGGTCAACGCTCGGCAGCGGGACTTGCTGATAGGATCGGAGAGGGCGTCAGCCCTCGCTTCGACGCGCACCTGAACATCTCCGCCGGAAATCTCTTAGCGATCAGCGTTTGATGCGATCTGCGGCGGAACCCGACTTGCGATTACGCGTTAGCACCATCAGTGGAAATGCAGGGTTGAGTAGGTAGGGGCCCGAGCGTTCTAACCGGGTGGGGGCTCGGATGCAGCGAGGATGCTCGGTCGGTTCAATCGATCGACGCTCCGGCGCCGGATGGTGATTGGCAGAGCATGAGTCGAGTTGAATTTTCACTGTGGCCGGTCGCTGGCTCGCAAGAGCAAGAGAGCTACGCCGGACCCGCAAGCGGTATGGGTCGACATCTAGTATCTATCCGTTCTACTATCGATCCGTCGCAGGAAGGGTCGCGCGGAGTTCGTATCGATGACGTCGCAGAACCCCGTGTGCTGAAGATGACCCGTGATATGGGTCTGGGTGGAACCACCAAACCGGCGGATCCACTTGAGACCGGCGCCGATAAGCTGGCGAACTCGAAGTTGAAGCGAATTTTATATTTTATTGGGGCTTTTTTCGGTCTTCTAGTGCTTACGCCCCTCTTTATCGCGGTTTCGGCGCTCATCATGCTCGAAAGTCCGGGGTCGCCGCTCTTTCGTCAACGACGATCGGGTTATGGCGGCGCGACATTTGTCATCTATAAATTCAGAACCATGCGGGTTGTTGAAGATGGCCCCGTGGTGGTCCAGGCCAAACGCGACGATCAGCGCGTGACGACGATCGGCGCCTTGTTGCGCAGGACTAGCGTCGATGAGCTGCCGCAACTCATAAACGTCCTGAAGGGCGAGATGTCCCTGGTGGGACCGCGCCCACATGCGCTTGCCCATGATGACTACTATGGCGCCCGTATTCCGGAATACGATCTCCGCTTCAAGACCAAGCCCGGGCTGACCGGGCTTGCCCAGGTCGAGGGACGGCGGGGCCCGACGCCCGATGTTGCTTCGATGGCGGCGCGTGTTGAGAAGGACCTCGACTACATCCGAGAATGGTCTTTTGTGTTCGACATTAAGATCCTGCTCCGGACGGTGCTCATCTTCGCGTTCCACCCGGCTGCTTACTGAGGCCGAGCGTACGGTTGGCTTTATCAAGTCAGGCTGCTGGTCTGAACTTGGATTTGGCAATACCCACGCGTGCAACATCTTCTATGGCGGCTGCTATGGCGTCCGGTCGATCTAGCATCATGAGATGCGACGAATTCTCTACGCTTCGCTGAACGCCTCGGCTCGAGAGCGCCGCAAGTTCGCGGTGTAGTCCAAGCCAAAGCGACTCGATTTGAGCCCGCATCGGCTCAGGCGCGTGAGCAAAGGCGCCGGTCGCCGAAAGGACGACTAGCGGCAGATCTCCGTAGGACTTCGCGCCGTCGGCCACCTCCTCTGAACTCGCGCCCCACAGCGCATCCAGCTCGGCAACCTGGGTGCTCCACGTTAGGGCCCGTGACGCCTCCATGGTTCGAGCAACCTGTGCCTCCGGCGAAAGCTTGGAGATATCCCCGGCCGAACACGACGAGAGCCCAGGTTCGGTCGACGGGAGCCGCCCTTGCGTCGCCGCCATCTGACATTGGAGGGCTCGGTCGCGCGCGACAGCCAAGCTTCCTGAGCCCGGCCCTAGAACGGCGCTGAGCCGCCTGTCCTGAAACGGTATCGAAGGATCAACGAGCACCATCCCTAGGATGTCGTGCGGCTTCAAATCGGCGAACCGTCTCACATAGAGAGCCCCGGCCGAGTGGCCCACAAGGATATAGGGTCCGGTGATCCCGGCAACGTGGAGCGCTTCATCCAGGTCCTGCGCCACAGCGTCGGCGTCACGGGGCAGGGGGCCGCCATCGCTGAAACCATAACCGGCGCGGTCATAGGCGCAGACCCTGTGTCTTGGTGTCACCAAGGGCACAAGTTTTGTCCAGGCCAGTGAGGTGGCGGCGAAGCCGCCCTCCAAGACGACCGTTGTCGCACCAGAGCCTGCGCAACGCAGGTTGATATGGCGCCCGTCCGCCAGCGGCGCCAGCAGACCGGGTCTGGCCGTCGGGTCGTCACCCGGAAGGGTAGGTCGTTGGGTCGCACCGAGCGCGGGCCACGACAGTCCCAGCCAGACGGCCAGGCTCGCCAGGTGTGCGCGGGGGCTCATCGGTGCGGCTGCGGATTCAGCTGGACTTGGCCCGTTTGATACCCGCCGTCACCAACGCCCGGGCTTCCTCGGCATCGCCCCACCGCAGGATCTTGACCCACTTGCCGGGTTCCAGGTCCTTGTAGTGTCCGAAGAAATGCTCGATCTGCTGCAACGTGATGTCAGGAAGATCGCGGTAGTCTTTCACGCGATCATACCGCTGCGTGATCTTGGCCGCGGGAACAGCAATGAGTTTCTCGTCCCCGCCGGCCTCATCCTCCATGAGTAGCACGCCGACAATTCGGCACGGCATGATCGCGCCCGGCACGATGGCGCGGGTGTTCGCGACGATGACGTCGCAGGGGTCACCATCGCCCGACAATGAATGCGGGATAAAGCCATAGTTACCCGGATACCGCATGGCGGTGTAGAGGAAACGGTCGACCATCAAGGCGCCTGACGGCTTGTCGAGTTCGTACTTGATCGGTTCGCCCCCGATGGGCACCTCGATCACGACATTGACCTCGCTGGGCGGATCGCTTCCGATTGAAACGGCATCCAGGCGCATCGGGACTCTCCAGTGGCCGGGCTTTGCGCCTGGCGGTTCGTTCGACTAGGTGTGGCCACCGAAAAATGAGGGTGGCCGAGTGAGCAAGGATTCCGACTTAAAGCACAAGAAGTCCAGGGGCGCTGGCGCGACCGGTTTCAAACGCGACGGAGAACTGCTGTGAGGACGCTCGGTCTCTTGGGTGGCATGAGCTGGGAGAGCACGGCAACATATTATCAGCTGCTCAACCGCTATGCTCGGGAGGCCCTAGGGGGGCGGCACTCGGCAAAAATGGTGATCTGGTCCTTCGACTTCGCCCCGATCGCCGATCTGCAGGCAGCAGGGCGATGGCCGGAAGCTGGAGCGCTTCTGGCTGACGCCGCACGGAAGCTTGAAGACGCTGGCGCCGAGGCAATCGTGATCTGCGCGAACACCATGCATCTGCTCGCTGACGAGGTGCAGGCGGCCGTGACCTCGCCGGTGATTCACGTCGCCGACGCCACGGCCAGGCAACTTCAGGGAGCCGGCGTGAAACGGCCGCTGATGCTGGCCACCCGATTCACCATGGAAAAGCCGTTCTATCTTGAGCGACTTGCCATGCACGGCATCGAAGCGATCGTGCCATCCGAGCGTGACAGGACGCGGCTTCACGACATCATCTTCGACGAGTTGGTTCAGGGGCGCTTGGAAACCCGTTCGCGGCTTGCTGTCAGTGACATCGCCCGTGAGGCCGTGGCAATGCGCGGGGTCGACGGGATCATCCTCGGTTGCACGGAATTCGGCCTGCTTGTCGGACCAGCGGATTTCGACGCACCGGTTTTCGACACCACCGAAATCCATGCCCGCGCGGCTATGGACTTCGCACTCGGCCTGACCTGACCCCGCGCACGGGGCGGCCTTCACGTCTCCGATGCGCCACGCTCGGAAAGCGTCGCTGTGACAGGCACATGGTCCGAGGGCTTTTCCCAACCCCGAACGTCCCGGAAAATCTCGACTCGGTCGAGACGGTCGCTGGCCTGAGGCGACAGGAGAAGATGGTCGATGCGAATCCCCCGGTCGCGCGGCCAAGCCCCGGCCTGATAGTCCCAGAAGGTGTAGCCGTGGGGCGTTCCGTCCACGGCCATGTAAGCGTCAGTCAGACCGAGCCATTTCAGGGCGCGGAAGGCGGCGCGGGTCTCAGGACGGAACAGGGCGTCGCCGGCCCAGGCAGCAGGGTCGAAAACATCCGTGTCTTCGGGGATGACGTTGTAGTCGCCCGCGACGACCAGGGGCTCTTCGAGGCGGAGCAAGCCTCGGACATGGGCGTTCAGGCGGGACATCCAGGACAGCTTGTAGGGGAATTTGGCGCTGTCGACCGGATTTCCGTTTGGCAGGTAGATGCCTGCCACGCGGATCGGGGCGGGACCGGAGATCACCGCTTCGATATAGCGGGCCTGATCATCCTCATCATCGCCCGGCAAGCCCTTCCGGACGTCTTCGAGCGGCGTCTTCGAGAGTAGCGCGACGCCGTTATAGGCCTTCTGTCCGTGAACGGCGACGTTGTACCCCAGGCGCTCGAAAGCCTCGATGGGGAACCTGTCGTCGACACACTTGATCTCCTGGAGGCAAGCGACATCCGGCCGTTCTTGCTCGAACCAAGCCAGGACCGTTTCCAGCCGGGCGTTGACCGAGTTCACATTCCAAGTCGCGATGCGCACCAGGCTGACCGGCCTTAGATGGAAAAGCTGACGCCGCAGCCGCAACTCGACTTGGCGTTGGGATTGCGAACACGGAATTCCGCTGCGGCCAGCTCGTCGGCAAAGTCGATTTCCGATCCGATAAGCAAATCCAGCGACACCGAATCCACGAGCGCGGACGCGCCATCGCGTTCCACCCTAAGATCGTCGGGCTCGACCGTGGTCACCAAATCAAAGCGGTATTGGAAGCCCGAGCACCCGCCGCCGTCGACAGCAACCCGCAACATGAGCGGCCTACCTTCGGCGGCGGCGATGGCGTTAAGGCGCCGCGCCGCGGCCGGGGTCAGCGTCACCGCCGGCGGCGCAGTTCGCGTCAGAACAATTTCGAATTCGGACATGGAATGGAATTCCTCTAGTCCACCTATATGAGGGGCCTATGTCCCCTTGGCAAAGGGTCGATTGGCGGGGAATGCAGATGAGCCTTTTGCAGAGCCAGGATTCAGGGCGCGTCGCGTGGGCCGAAGATCCCGCGCGATCCAGAGGGCGGTTACACCCGGAAGCGCCCAGCGCGACCCGAACGCCGTTTGCCCGGGATCGGGACCGGATCATACACGCCTCGGCGTTCCGTCGCCTGAAGGAAAAGACCCAGGTGTTCGTCGCCCATGAAGGCGACCACTATCGGACGCGCCTGACCCATTCGCTTGAAGTTGCGCAGGTCGCGCGCTCGATCGCCACGGCCCTGCGGCTTGATGCGGACCTCGCAGAAACGATCGCCCTTGGCCACGACCTCGGCCACCCACCGTTCGGGCATGCGGGCGAGGATGAGCTCGAGAGACAGATGGGGCCGTTCGGCGGCTTCGACCACAACGTCCAGACGTTTCGTGTCTTGACGGAAATCGAACGCCAGTACCCGCGCTTTCCAGGACTCAATCCGACCTGGGAGACGCTGGAGGGAATCGTGAAACACAATGGGCCCGTACAGGATCGCCTGGACCGCCCGGTTTGGAACGCGGTCGTGGATTTCAACGCCGCATTCGATCTGGACCTGGGCGGTTGGGCATCGGCGGAAGCGCAGGTTGCCGCGCTTTCCGATGATGTCGCCTACAATAATCACGATGTGGACGATGGACTGCAGGCCGGCCTGTTCCGGCTTGAGGAGCTTCTGGATGTGCCACTCGTCGGACCTGTCCTGCATGGGGTCCGATCTGACTATCCGGATCTCGACGCCCGGCTCACGCGCATGGAGATGGTGCGACGTCTGATCGGCGTGATGGTCGGCGATGTGCTCTCAGAAACCTCGCGCCGCGCCGAGGCCTCGGGGGTGGCGTCCGTCCGTGATGTCCGCGACCTCGGCGGCGCCCTTGTGGCGTTCTCGCCGCCGGTGCTCGAGGACCTCTCCCGCCTGCGGGCCTTTCTGTACGAGCGCATGTATCACCATTGGAAAGTGAACCGCAGCCGGAGCCAGGCGCGCAGGATTCTCGCCGAAATGTTCGCCCTGTTTCTTTCCGAGCCGGACGTGCTGCCGGAAGAATGGTTCGCTCGGCTGAACGGCCTGGATTCCAGCGGGAAGGCGAGGGTGGTCTGCGACTACATCGCCGGCATGACCGATCGCTTCGCGATCGAGGAACATCGTCGCCTTTTTCAACTCGACGCCTGGAACTGACGCCGCCGCTCTGCGCCCGTTCCTAGCGGCCGCCAATCGGGTCCGATTCGTCTATGATCCGGTCTCAGCTAATCTCGCTGGCTGATTCGCAAGGATTGCCTTGCGGAGTTGGTCCCGGCGCTGGGAGAGTTCATGTCCGACCCCGATCATCGCGACAGGTCACGGTCAGAACCGCCCTTGACGATCGACCGTCAGTCGGCGGCGCCGCAGCGAGGTCCAGCCCCGGTCACCCTCATCGTCAGTGTGATCCTGTTGGCTGTGGTCGCCGGCGGCGTGTTCCTGATGTACCGCGGAGGCTCTAGAGGCGCCGGAGAAGCCCCGCAGCCTCTCGGCGCACCGCTCGGCGATGTGAGGGCCGCCGCACCAGCCCAACCGCAATCCCCTGATGCGGGCGCCGGATTGACGATTTCCAAGGATGATCCAAACGCGGCGGCTGCGGCCCCGACGTTAGCGCCAGCGCCGGAGGCGCCGTTGCCCGAGAGTGCTCCCGCTCCGGCTCCGGCTCCGGCTCCGGTTCCGGCTGCGCCTCCCTCCGCGCAAGGCCCAGGAACGCCTGCGCCGACGGTGTCACCGGCGGCAAAATCGCCATTCCTGAAGCCCGCACCCGCCGGTTCGGCGCCTGCGTCGACGCATGCCGACGAGAAGTCGGACGAGATCGGGAAGCTGCTGGCGCCCGCGACCAAACCCAAGCCTAAGCCCAAGCCTGTAACGCCGCCAACGGAAGTCCAACCGGCGAAAGCGGCGAAGGCGCCGGCTGCCGACAAACCCTCCGAAGGGGCGGCCGTCGTCCAGATCGGCGCCTTTTCATCCGAGCGCCTCGCGGACAAGGAATGGGGCAAGGCCGCGGCCCTCGCGCCGGGCGCCATGGCCGGGAAGGGCAAGCGCGTCGTTCCCGTCACCAAGGACGGCGCCACGCTCTACCGCACCTCGATCACCGGCTTCGCCACGCGCGCGCAGGCCCAGGCGCTTTGCGACCGCCTGAAGGCCCAGGGCGAGACCTGTTTCGTCCATTGACCACGGCATGCATCCTCGGCTGTGCGGGTGCGGCGCTCCTGCCGGAAGAGCGGGCGCTGTTTCGTGATGTTCGGCCCTGGGGCTTCATTCTCTTCCGCCGCAACATAACGGATGCCGACCAGGTCCGGCGTCTCGCCTCCTCTATGCGCGAGGCGATAGATGATGAAAACGCGCCGATCCTGCTGGATCAGGAAGGGGGGCGGGTGCAGAGGTTCGCGCCGCCGCATTGGCGGCGATACCCGCCGGCTGGCGCGTACGGAGCCGCCGGGACATCCGACCTCGACCGCCGCGGCCTCGCCTGGTTGGGCGGGCGGCTCATTGCCCACGACATGTCATTGCTCGGCCTGAACGTGAACTGCGCGCCTGTGCTGGACGTGTCCGCGGGCCCCGACGACGGGATCGTCGGCGACCGCGGTTTCGGCGCGAGCCCGCATGAGGCGGCGATGCTCGGGCGGGCCTTTGCCGAGGGCCTGATCGGCGGCGGCGTGTTGCCTGTGATCAAACACGTACCCGGCCACGGTCGCGGCCTCGCCGACAGTCATCACGAACTTCCGATTGTGGACTGCAGCGTCGCGGAGCTTGAGTCCCGTGATCTCCTGCCTTTCCGCGCCCTTTCGGACATGCCCATGGCCATGACTGCACATGTGCTCTTTACCGCGGTGGATCGACAACGGCCGGCGACGACATCGAGGCGCGTGGTCAAACGTCTCATCCGCGGGGCCGCCGGTTTTTCTGGTCTATTGCTGACCGACGATCTCTCCATGAACGCCCTCGCCGGTAGTCTGTCCGAAAGGGTCGGCGGCGCCCTTTCCGCTGGGTGCGACATCGCCCTGCACTGCAATGGCGTCTTCGATGAAATGGTCGCTGTCGCTGCGGCGGCGGGCGCTCTCGTGGGGGAATCGAAGCGGCGCGCCGTTGCGGCGCGTCGGCGGGTCCCAAAGCAAAGCGAACCGTTCGACGTTGCCGCAGCCTTGCACACTTTCGACGCGGCATTCCCCAGGAGGCTCGCAGCGTGAACGTCCAGATTCAACCTACGCTGGACTTCGAAGCCGCTATGGTCGCCGCTGTCGAGGGCGAGGGCCTGATCGTCGATCTCGACGGATACGAAGGGCCGCTACATGTGCTTCTCGACCTTGCGCGGAGCCAGAAGGTCGACCTGCTGAAGCTGTCGGTTACGCGCCTCGCCGATCAGTATCTCGCGTTCGTCCGCGAAGCGCGTCGTCTGCACTTCTCCCTCGCGGCGGACTACCTTGTCATGGCGGCCTGGCTGGCGTTCCTCAAGTCACGGCTGCTCCTGCCGAAGGCCGAGCGGCCAACTCAGGAAGCGGAGGCGCCTGAAGTCGCCGCGTCCCAACTCGCCTTCCGGCTCGCCAAACTGGACGCGATGCGCCGCGCCGCTGAGGCTCTGTTCGGCGGGAGCGTGCTGCGTCGGGATGTCTTTCCGCGCGGCGACCCGGAGAGTGTGACTGTCGTGTCGCTCACGCGCATTCGCGGTGACGTCCGCGAGCTCATGGCCGCCTATGTGCAACCAAGGCTTCGTGGCACTGACCACTCCTATCGACCCAAGCCGATCGAATCCTACCGACTTGATGATGCGCGCGAGCACTTGAAAGCGCTGATACCCGGGTTGACTGAATGGACGCCGCTCAGCGTCGTGGCGCCGGCCAGGAGGGCCAGCGGGCCCACACGAGCCTCCTATGTGGCATCCACTCTTTCGGCCAGCCTGGAGATGGTTCGGGAAGGGGGCCTCGAGCTTCGTCAGTTCGCCCCGCTTTCTGAAGTCTACCTTCGTGCCGCCGGGGTGGCATGACGGCGATGAACGACGCCGCGCGAATGATCGAAGCCTTGCTGTTCGCGGCGGCCGAACCGCTTTCGCAGCGTGACCTGTCCGACCGGCTTCCCGATGGCGTGGATGTCGACGCCGAACTGCGGGCGCTCGTGGCCCACTACGACGGGCGCGGCGTTCAACTTGTCGAGGTCGCGGAGCGCTGGCGTTTTGTGACGGCCGCTGATCTCGCGTTCCTGATGACCCGCGAGCGGGTCGAGCCCAAGCGCCTGTCCCGCGCCGCGCACGAAACTCTGGCGATCATCGCCTATCACCAGCCGGTGACGCGGGCCGAGATCGAGTCAATTCGCGGCGTACAGTCCAGCGCAGGGACGCTGGACGTTCTGCTCGAGCTCGAATTCATCAGAATGCGGGGCCGGCGCCGCACACCGGGACGGCCCGTAACGTGGGGCACCACCGATCATTTTCTCGAGCACTTCGGCCTTGTCAGTCTGAGCGATCTGCCCGGCGTCGCAGAAATGAAAGCCTCCGGGCTCCTGGGTCTCAATTTGCCGCCCGGATTTGATGTTCCGGACCCGTCGGCGGCGGTGGTGGACGAAGATCCGCTCGATCCCGCGGACGCACCGGAATTCCACCTCGATTTCCTGGGTGACCGCGAAACAGGCAACTGAGGACATGTGGGAGGTCGCTTGCTGGCGCCCGGGGTCAATTCGCCCTATATCGACTCTCTGAAGCGTGGCGCCCAAACGATGAGGTGGTTTGGGAACCGCGGCGTTTAAGCCATGTAGCCGGCTTCGGCCCCGCGAGGGCTGCGAGTGACCGACAGGAGACAAGACAATGGGTAGTTTCAGCCCCATACATTGGTTGATTTTGGCGGTCCTGGTGCTCCTGCTCTTCGGCGGGAGGGGCAAGCTGTCTGGACTCATGGGTGACGCAGCCAAGGGTATTCGGGCGTTCCGCGATGGCCTCAAGGCCGAAGAGGCGCCGCCTCCGCCTCCGCCTGCGCAAGCCGCTCAACCGATCACCCATGCTGAGCCGGAAAAAGATCCGATCGCGCGTTGATACACGCCCTTAGAACCAGCGTGCGCAGGCCACGGACCAGGCTGGACCACTAGACCATGTTTCCTGAAGGCCGGATTCTGGAATTCCTCATCGTAGGGGTGGTGGCGCTGATCGTCGTCGGCCCCAAGGACTTGCCTATCCTTATGCGTAAGGTAGGCCGGTTCCTTGCCCATATGCGCGGCATGGCCGCGGAATTCCGCGCGAGTTTCGACGAAATGGCCCGGCAGTCGGAGCTAGATGAACTGCGTCGTGAGGTCGAGGCTCTGCGCACAGGCCAAGCGTTGAACACGGCCGCCGGCCTGGAGTCGCCAGCCGATGTGCAAACTGTTTTCGACGAAATTCACACGAGTCTCCGCGAAGGACAGGTGCAGTTGAACCCGATCATGAGTCATCAGGTTCCATCGCCCGCAGAGTCCGTTGCGGCGATTGAGCCGTCCCTGCCGACCGATGGCGTCGATGTCGCGGGCGTTGCCGCGAGCGATGCGCCGCCTTTGCCACCCCCGCATTCGGCGGAAGCTGGCAGATGACGATTGCTCCCGATGAGGCGGAGATCGAGGCGTCGCGGGCGCCGCTTCTGGAACATCTCGCGGAGTTGCGCGAGCGGTTGATTGTATGTGCGGTCGCCCTGGTGGTGGGTTTCCTTCTCTGTTTTGCGGTGTCCAAACAGATCTACATTTTCCTGTTGCAGCCGTTCGAGGTCGGGGCAGGGCTACTCGCCGCCCAAAAGGTTCCTGGGGTTCATCACGGTCCCTTCGATCTCCTGCTGACGCTCACCGGCTTCCTGCCCGTTCCGCACGGCGTTGAGCATCTGAAACTGGTCTTCACCGCGCCGCTGGAGTTCTTCTTCACCAAGGTCAAGCTGGCCATGTTCGGCGCCATCGTGATCACCTTCCCGGTGCTGGCCTGGCAGCTCTACCGGTTCGTCGCGCCGGGTCTCTACAAGCGCGAAAGATACGCCTTCCTGCCTTTTCTGATCGCCTCGCCCGTACTTTTCACGCTCGGCGCCGCTCTGGTCTACTACCTGATGCTGCCGTTCGTGCTTTGGTTTTCCCTGAACCAGCAGATCGTGGACGCGGGCAATGTCTCCGTGGAGCTGTTGCCCAAGGTGTCGGATTATCTGTCGTTGGTGACGACCTTGCTTTTGGCGTTTGGCCTTTGTTTTCAGTTGCCCGTGGTTCTCGCGCTGCTCGGCATGGCCGGCATCGTCACGACTCGCTTGCTGCGCGACGGCCGGCGGTACGCCATCGTCGGCGTGTTTATGGCGGCGGCGGTGCTCACGCCGCCAGACCCGATCAGTATGATCTCCCTCGCACTGCCGATCTGCCTTCTCTATGAAGTATCGATCTGGTGCGTGGCCCTCATCGAATGGCGACGCGGCAAGGAAGACGCCGCAAGTCAGGATTTGGCCACGCTCTGACCGCCGCCCTTGGTGCACTTCGCGACGCGCCTTAAGGGATGCCTTTCACCTTTCGGCGCTTTTGATCATGCACGACATACGAGCCATCCGCCTCGATCCGGACGCTTTCGACGCTGGCTGGGCCGCACGCGGCGTTGCTGCGGTGGCGCGCGACATCATCGCCCTGGACGAAGAGCGGCGGGCGGTTCAGACCGCCCTGCAACAAGCGCAATCCCGCAGGAACGAACTGTCGGGCCAGATCGGCAAGGCGCGCGGCAAGGGCGACTCGGCCACGGCGGATGCCTTGACGCGAGACGTGGAAGGTCTGAAGCGCCAGATCGCCGACAACGCCGAGGCCGACGAAGCGCTCGGCCGACGACTTCGGGACCAACTGGCCGGCCTGCCGAACCTGCCAGCCCCTGACGTGCCGCACGGCGCCGACGAGACGGGCAATGTTGAGGTCCGCCGTTGGGGACAGCCGGATCTAAGCGGACCGTCGGTCGACCACGTTGATCTGGGGACCCGGCTGGGTGGGATGGACTTCGACGCCGCGGCCCGCATGTCGGGCGCACGATTCGTTGTTCTGAAGGCCGGTCTCGCGCGACTGGAGCGCGCGCTCGGACAGTTCATGCTGGATATGCAGACCGAGGAGCACGGCTACACCGAAGTCTCTCCGCCGCTGCTTGTGCGCGACAACGCCGTGTTCGGCACCGGTCAGCTGCCGAAGTTCGCTGAAGACCTGTTCCAGACGACGGATGGGTACTGGCTCATCCCGACCGCCGAAGTCTCGCTGACAAACACCGTCTCCGGGATCACGACTGATGAGGCGGAACTGCCCTTGCGACTGACAGCGCTCACGCCGTGTTTCCGATCCGAGGCCGGCGCGTCCGGCCGGGACACGCGAGGCATGATCCGCCAACACCAGTTCCCGAAGGTGGAAATGGTCTCGATCACCACGCCGGAGCAGAGCGAGGCAGAACACGAGCGCATGGTCGAATGCGCTGAGGCTATCCTCAAGCGCCTTGAGTTACCGTTCCGCACCGTACTCCTCTGCGACGGCGACATGGGCTTCACGGCGCGGAAAACCTATGACCTGGAGGTCTGGCTGCCGTCGCAGAAGACGTATCGGGAGATCAGTTCCTGCTCGAACTGCGGAGATTTCCAGGCGCGCCGGATGGACGCGCGCATAAAACGCGCCGGCGAGAAGGGATCGCGGTTCGCTCACACGCTCAACGGCTCCGGCCTGGCCGTCGGCCGCGCCCTTGTCGCCGTAATGGAGAACTATCAGGACGAGGCAGGGCGAATCGCAGTTCCTCAGGCTTTGCACCCTTACATGCGCGGACTGACGCGGATCGGAGCCGATGAGGGATGAGAATCCTTCTCACCAACGACGACGGCATTCACGCGCAGGGCCTCGCGGCGCTTGAGGCGATTGCGAGAACCCTGTCGAACGATGTCTGGATCTGCGCGCCTGACGCGGAACAGTCGGGTGCGTCGCGATCGCTCACGCTCTCCGAACCCCTCCGTGTCCGACGCCTGGATGATCGGCGGTTCGCGGTGCGCGGCACGCCGACGGACTGCGTCATGCTTGGCATCCAATACCTCATCAGTGGGCCTGGGCCCGACCTGGTGTTGTCCGGCGTGAACCGCGGGCTCAACGCCGCTGAAGATGTGACCATGTCCGGCACGGTCGCGGGCGCCATCGAAGGTATGGCTCTGGGCGTACCCTCCATCGCCTTGTCACAGATGATGGGGGGCTCCTATCGCGGAGATCATCGCGCGGACTTCGCGATGGCCGAGGCGCATGCGGGAGGACTGGTGGAACGCCTGATCTCAGCTGGCTGGCCCGGCGATGTGATTTTGAACATCAACTTCCCCGCGAAATCGGCCGCCGCCGTGGCGGAAGTGGAAGTGACGCGGCAGGGTTTCCGCGATGTGCGCACGCGCTTCGCCGAAATGCGTACGGATCTCCGCGGACGTGACTACTATTGGCTGGGATATCGCACTGAGCCGTCCCGACCGGGCGAGGGCACCGATCTTCGAGCGGCTTACGAAGGACGAATTTCGGTGACCCCGCTTCACATCGATCTCACCCATATGGAGACCGTCCATCGCCTACGGTCAGTCGTTGGCGGAACGTCTCCGAAACTGCCGCGTGCGGAGAACTCCCTTTGACCCGGCGTTCGAAGGAGCCCGTCGAGCGGGATACACAGTTGGCTCGGCTCGTCCTGGCCCTACGGTCGCAGGGCGTCACGGATCCCGCGGTTCTCGCCTCCATCGAAAAAACCCCGAGGGACCTGTTCACGCCGGATTTGTTCAAGGAGCGGTCGTGGGAAGACTCGGCCCTCCCGATTGCCTGCGGTCAAACCATCAGCCAGCCCTTTATCGTCGGATTGATGACACAGGCGCTGACACTCGAACCGCGCGCGCGGGTTCTGGAGATCGGCACGGGCTCCGGGTATCAAACGGCGGTGCTGTCGCGGCTGTCGCGGCTGGTCTACACGGTGGAGCGGTATCGCACGTTGATGCGCGCGGCGGAGGCTCGGTTCGACGCGCTTCAGATCACCAATGTCATTACCAAGTTCGGCGACGGCTTCCTCGGCTGGGCCGACCAGGCGCCCTTCGACCGCATTCTGGTCACGGCGGCGGCGCCCGAGGAGCCCACCGTGCTTTTGCAGCAACTGAAGCCCTCGGGGGTCCTTGTCGCGCCGATCGGGAAGGGACCCGTTCAACAGCTCTGCCGCTACGCCGGAAACGGCGAGGGCGGATTTAAGGTGGACGTTCTGTGTGAAGTGCGCTTCGTGCCGCTACTCGAAGGCGTCGCCAAGGAACTTTAGACCCCGGCTCCCGCCGCCGACCGGATCGGCGGTGGCCGGATTTTGAGACTGATGGACGCGCGAGGCGATCGCGGCGTGATTGATGGAGCGGCTATGACCCATTTCTTGATCAAGAGCGCGGGACTGGGGATTCTCTCGGCGGGATTGGCGGCTTGCGTGACGCCGGCCTATCCCACCACCTCTACGCCTCCGCCCCGGGCCGCCGCCGTGGAAGCGCCGACCGTCGTCGCCCAGGCCAGCCCAGCGCCGACCGGCGTCGAACCGGGGGGGGCGCCGACCGCCAGGCCAGTGGAAAGTCAACAGCTTGCGCCGCTAACGGCAACCACCGAAACGCCAAAGGCGGAGGCCCCGCCGGCTGCGTCGGCCACAATGCCGCTGGCGGTGCGGGCCGACCAGCCGGAGCCGAAGCCTGTCCCTCCCCACTATGTGGCGACGGGCAAGGTCGTCGACGCTTACAAGATGTATCGCGACTATCAGGTCCAGAAGGGCGACCATCTCGACGCCATTGCCCGCGACCTGCAGACCACCCGGACCGTTCTCGTGGAGGCGAACCACCTGAAGAAGCCGGACGCCCTGCTGCCCGGACAACACCTGAAGGTGCCCATCGAAAAGGCCTATGTGGCCCAGTCCGGCGACACGATCGCCGCGGTGGCCAAGCGCTTCGATTTGTCGGTCGCCGACTTGGCGGACTTCAACGCCACTTCTGAACGGCACAAACTTCGGGCGGGTGAGCAACTGGCGCTGCCGTCGACCATTCACGATCACGGACCCGTCGTGATGCCGCCAACCCGAACGGCCAGCCGCTTCCTCCCGCCAGGGGGCTATACGCCCAGTCCGTGGTCCGCCTCGCCTGTACGCGGCAGGACGACGCCGGATGGTCAGCCGGTCAAGGCCTATCCGTCGGTCGTACCGGCGCCCGGGGCGACGCTGACCGACGCCCAGGTCATGGCCGCGGGACGCGGGCGGTTCGCCTGGCCGGTGCGCGGCGATATTCTCTCCGCTTTCGGCGTCAAGGATGTCGGTCGGCGAAACGACGGCGTGGACGTGAAGGCGCCCCTGGGAACCGTGGTGCACGCCGCGGCCGCCGGTGAGGTGGTGTACGCCGGCGATCAGGTGCCAGGTTTCGGCAACCTGGTGCTCGTCAAACACGCCGATGGCTGGGTTACGGCCTACGCTCACCTGGAGAAGGTGACGGTGAAAATGCGGCAGACGGTCGATCAGGACCAGGAGATCGGGCTCGTGGGTCAGAGCGGCGGCGTTTCCGAGCCGCAACTCCACTTCGAGGTGCGTTACGCCCCCACGCCAGCGGAAAAGGCCAAGCCCGTGGATCCGCTGCTGGTGCTGCCCCCCGCCGCCGGCTGATACCCCGTCGCCGGTTCACAAGGGCAGGGACCGCCCCAACTCTCCGGCAAGATCTCTTGTGAATTGCCAGGCGACCCGTCCAGAACGGGCGCCACGCAGCCGTGACCACTGCAGCGCCCGACGGTCCAGGTCGGGCGTTTCCAGTGCGAATGTCTGGGCATAGGCCCGCACGACGTTCAGATATGTATCCTGATCCATCGGGCCGAACCCGATCCAGGCCCCGAACCGGTCGGAGACGCTCACTTCCTCCTCCGCGTCCTCCGAGGCCGCAAGCGGCCCGCCGGCCTCGCTATGCGCTCGGGGCATAAGGTGCCTTCGATTGGAGGTGGCGATCATCAGGACGTTAGCGGGCGGGCCGGCCACGCCGCCTTCCAGCGCCGACTTCAGGGCCTTGGCCGCCGCCGCGCCGTCTTCGAAGGAGAGATCGTCACAAAGCACCACGAACCGCTCCGGGCGACCGCGCAGGGATTCGAACACAGCGGGGAGGGAGGTGACGGAATCGCTGTCGACCTCCACAAGCCGCATGGCCGTATTGGCTCCCGCAACGGCCATGAACGCCGCCTTGGCCAGGGAACTCTTTCCCGCGCCGCGCACGCCCCAGAGCAGGACATGGTTGGCCGGAAGGCCCATTGCGAAGCGATCGAGACAGTCGACCAGGCGTTGCTTCTGCCGATCGACGCCCAGGAGCAGTTCGAGCGGCAGTGCGAAGTCGGGCGCGGGGACATAGCGGCCGCTGCCGGGATCGAGGCGAAACAGCTTCGCATCGTCGAAGGCCGCCGGCGTCGATGGCGCCGGGGCCAGGCGTTCAAGGGCTTCGGCGATGCGATGCAGGGAAACGGCGATATCGGGGTCCATGCGTCTACCTATCGACCGGGCCGCGATTGCAAAAGAGGCTCCGAACGCATAGCTTCCCGCGTCTTTCGGCCAGGCGATCGCCGGCCCGTAATTTCTTGGAGCGACAATGATCCTTACCCCGGCGCTGGTCACCGAACTCGCCGCCGCGCCCGCTGGCGGTTTGATGGCCTTTCTGGCCGGACCGCAGGGCCCAATGGCCTTCTACGGCGTGATCATGGTCGCCTTCTTCTACTTCATGATCCTGCGGCCGCAGCAGCGGCGCGCCAAGGAACATGCGGCGAAGATCGGGTCGATCAAGCGCGGCGACACGGTGATCCTGTCGAGCGGCCTCATCGGCAAGGTTGTCCGTGTTGAGGATTCCGAACTCGGCCTCGAAGTGGCGCAGAACGTGACCGTCAAGGTCGTTAAGGCCATGGTCTCCGAAGTGCGTAGCCGCGGCGAACCCGCCCCGGCCAACGACGCCAAGTCCTGATCACAGCGCGTCACGCTCGCCATGCTCGCGCTATCACGGTGGAAGATCGTTCTGGTCCTGGTTTCGGCCTTGTTCGGTCTGGTCTTCACGCTTCCGAATCTGGTGCCCGCCGGCGCTCTGCCGGCCTGGGCGCCTCAGCAACGCCTTCACCTGGGTCTCGACCTGCAGGGTGGTTCGTTCCTCCTGCTTGAGGTGGACACGACGGCGCTTCGCAAGGAGCGGCTGACGAACCTCACCGAGGATGTACGGACCAAGCTGCAGGCCGAACAGATGGATTTCGGTGGCCTTGGCGTCAGCGGCGACACCATCGATGTTCGTATCAGCGATCCGACGCGCGTGGATGCCGCCCTCAAACTGCTGAACAATTCGCTCGGCGAGCGCCTTCTCACCGGCGGCCGGGACGTCACGGTCGAGACCAAGCCGGATCAACATATTCGGGTTAGCTTCGTCTCACAGGCCGCCAACGCCGCGTCGGCGGATGCCGTGACCCGGTCGATCGAGATCATCCGCAAGCGTATCGACGCCCTGGGCACCAAGGAGCCGATGATCACCCAGCAGGGGGCGAACCGGATCGTGGTTCAGGCGCCTGGCGAGAGTGATCCCGAAAAGCTCAAGTCTGTCATTGGCAAGACCGCCAAGCTGACCTTCGAAATGGTGGACGGGGACGTCTCGGCCGAGGATGTGGCCGCTGGCCGCATACCGCCTGATGATCTGCTTCTCCCCAGCGACGACGGCTTCGCGCCGACCTATGTGGTCAAGAAGCGCTCGGTCGTGACAGGCGAAATGTTGACCAGCGCCAGCGGCAGCCATGACGAAAACAACGCCGCCGCCGTCGCCTTCAGCTTCAACGCCGTGGGCACCCAAAGGTTCGGACAGGTCACCGCGCAGAACATCGGCAAGCCGTTCGCCATCGTCCTCGACGGCCGCGTGATATCCGCGCCGCGGATCAACTCGGCGATCACCGGCGGCAGCGGCATCATCACCGGGCGTTTCACCGAGGAATCCGCCCACGATCTGGCCCTGCTGCTGAAGACCGGCGCCTTGCCCGCGCCCTTGAATGTGGTGCAGCAGAACACCGTCGGCGCAGAACTTGGCGCGGACGCGGTGAAGGCGGGAACGATCTCGATCGTAATCGGCTCGGCCCTGATCTTCGCCTTCATCATCCTGTCCTACGGCCTGTTCGGCGTGTTCGCGGCCATCGCCCTGGTGGTGAACATGCTGATGATCGTCGGGGCCATGAGCCTCACCCAGGCTACGCTAACCTTGCCCGGCATCGCGGGCATCGTGTTGACCCTCGCGGTGGCTGTGGACGCCAACGTGCTCATCTACGAGCGCATGCGTGACGAGGTCCGCGCCGGCCGGCCGGCGATGAGCGCCGCCGATGCGGGTTTCTCCCGGGCGCTAACGACGATCATCGACGCCAATGTCACCACCCTGGTTGCAGCGGTGATCATGTTTCAGTTCGGATCCGGCCCCGTGAAAGGGTTCGCGCTGACCTTGTTCATCGGCGTGATCACCTCCGTGTTCACGGCTGTCCTGATCACCCAGGTGCTTATCGGCTGGTGGTTCCGCGCGTTCCGGGCCAAAGCCCTGCCGATCATCTAGGGATTGTGATCATGTGGCCCCTCATCAAGCTCATTCCCCAGAAGACCCATTTCGGCTTCGTGGCCTTCGCCAGACTGGCGGCAACGCTGTCCATCGTCGCGGTTCTCGCCACGGTGGTCGGTTTCTTCTATCCGGGGCTGAACCTCGGCATCGAATTCAAGGGCGGCACCGTCCTTGAGCTCAACACCGGAACCAAGCCGGTTGACCTCGGTAAGGTGCGGGAGGTGCTGAACGGACTGAAACTCGGCGATGTCCAGGTTCAGACATTCGGCAAACCCAATGACGCCTTGGTGCGTTTCCAGACGCCCGCCGGCGCCAACTCCGGTCAGGTGGTCACCCAGGTCAAGGGAGCAGTCACTCAGGCGCTCGGCCAGGTCACCTTCTCTCGCACCGACGTCGTTGGCCCCGAGGTTTCGGACGAACTGAAGATCAAGGGTGTCGGCGCGCTCCTGGCCGCGATCGGCCTGATGCTGCTCTACATCTGGTTCAGGTTCGAGCTGCAGTTCGGTCTGGGCGCCGTGGTGGCGCTGTTCCACGACGTGACGCTTTCCTTCGGTTTGATCCTGCTTCTCAGGCTCGAGTTCAGCCTCAATCTGGTGGCGGCGCTGCTGACGATCATCGGCTACTCCATGAACGACACGGTGGTGGTGTTCGACCGCCTGCGCGAGAACCGGCGGAAATACAAACGTATGCCGTTGCGGGAGTTGATCGATCTGTCGGTCAACGAGACTCTGTCGCGTACGGTGATCACCGGTCTGACCGCCTTGCTGGCGCTTTCGGGCCTGGCGGTGTTCGGTGGCGAATCGCTTCGGCCGCTGTCTATCGTCCTGCTGTTCGGGATCGTGATCGGGACCTATTCCTCGATCTATGTCGCCTCGCCGATCATCCTCCTGTGGGGCGTCAAGGCGGACGACGAGCCGGCCAAACCCATCGCGCCGCAACCCGCCCGTCCCTAGCGGGCCGATGCGGCAACCGCCATCGATCGACACCTACGGCGCGGGCGGCTTCCGCCTCGGCGGCCGGTGGTTTCCGGGATCGCTGCTCCTGCTCGACGATCAGCCCCTGGCCTGGCGCCCGGGGAGTATGGACGACGTGACGCCCGATGACTTCGCGGGCGTGATCGCCGCCGGCCCCGCGGTGTCGGAGTTCGTGCTGTTGGGCACTGGCCGGACGCACTGCCTTCCGCCGCGTTCGGTGCGCGAGGCGCTGAGAGTTGCGGGTCTTGGCCTCGAATTCATGTCCACCGAGGCGGCCGCCCGCACCTACGGCGTGCTCATCTCCGAGGGTCGAAGGGTCGCGGTCGCACTGATCGCCGTCTGAGCTTGTAGGGTTTCTCCGACTTTTCGCGTCGGACGAATGGGGTTATGCGGGAAGCCGGTAGGCGGAATCGCCAAGGGGAGAAACTATGGCTGGGTTACTTTCGAACTTTCGCAACACGATGATGTTGAGCGCCGTGCTGGCGCTTATCATGATCGCGTCGTTCGCATCGGCGCACGGCGTCGATCAGAACTTTTGGCAGGCGGTCTTCCGCTGGATGCACGTCGTATTCGGCATTCTTTGGATCGGCCTGCTCTACTATTTCAACTTCGTGCAGATTCGGAAAATGCCGGATATCCCGGCCGAACTGAAGCCGGCGGTATCGAAGTACATCGCGCCGGAAGCGCTGTTCTGGTTTCGCTGGGCGGCGTTGATGACCGTCATCGCCGGCTTCGGGATCGCCGGCCTGCATGGCGGAACCTACACCATGAAGGTGCTGAGCCTCGGCTTCGCCGGGGGCTATGACGCCAGCCAAGGTTCGCCGGATCACGGCTACACCCTGATGGGCGTGGGCATCTGGCTGGCCCTGATCATGTTCCTGAATGTCTGGGGGATCATCTGGCCGAATCAGAAGATCGCCCTCGGCATCAAGGAAGCCGATGCCGACGCCAAGGCGAAAGCCGGCCGCATCGCCATGTTGGCGTCGCGGACCAACACCCTGCTGTCGCTTCCGATGCTCACCGCGATGGCGATGTATCAGACGCTCTACGGAAGCTGAGTGACGCGGGGCGGCGGATTGATCGTCCGCCGCCCCGGTTTCAAATGTGGAACGCGGCGCTCGACGAAGGCCTCGAGGACGAGGTCAGGAAAAGCGATCCATATCGCTGGCTTGCGAGCCGATTCATCGACAGCCGGGCGGCCCGCGCCGATGTGGTCGCGATCTATGCATTCGATCATGAAATCGCCCGCGCGCGAAGAGTCGCGTCCTCGCCATTGATCGCGGAGATAAGGCTCACCTGGTGGTGCGAAGTTCTGGATGAGGCGTTTTCCGGATCCGAGGTTCGCGCCCATCCCGTCGCCCGGGCCCTGGCCCTGGCCGTTCGGCGCGGTAACCTGGCTCGGCAGCCTCTTCAGGCCATGATCGATGCGCGGTTCGACGCGCTCGATCCGGTCCCAATGGGTCCCGATGAACTTGATCGCTGGGCTCTGGCCGTCGGCGGCTCGGCCGCGGAAATCGCGGCCCGTATCCTGGATCCCGCGGCGGCGGCGGCGGCCGTATCGGCGGCTGGACGTATCTGGGGTCTCGTGATGGCGACCTGGGAACTGAATACGGAGCCCGGCCAGATTACGCGGCTCCTGAAGCTCGCTTTCATGGAAGCGGAGCCCCAGGTCGCCTCAATCAGCGCCGCGGCCTTTCCTGCGGTCGTTCAAGCCACGCTCGCGCGCGGCGGACCGCCGGTCGCCGGGGAGTCAGGCGGCCCGGGCGCCCGCCTGAAGCTGCTGTGGGCGGTATCCCGCGGAAGACTCTAGGGCCGGGCGACCTCGCCTACTGGACCTCTGGCGCCTGCAGCCACAGATCCAGGTCAGCCAGCGCCCGCACGCTCATCAGACGCTTGCGCGCCCGGCCACGCTCGTTGCGGGCGAACTTGCGGCCCGTTTCAGACGCGCGCGGCGGATCCATGGGCGGCAGAAGACCATAGTTGATGTTCATAGGTTGGAAGGACCGGGCGTCGCCGTCCTGAAGATGACCGCCGGTGATGTGGGCCACGAGGGCGCCGTGGGCCGTGCTGGCCGGTGGCGGTGTCAGGGATCGGCCCTGGCTCTCGGCGGCGGCCATGCGCCCGGCAAGAAGGCCCATGGCGGCGCTTTCCACATAGCCTTCCACCCCGGTGATCTGGCCGGCGAAGCGAAGCCGCGGATCGGCCTTCAGCCGCAGGGTCCCATCCAGAACGCGCGGACTGTTGAGGAAAGTGTTGCGGTGGAGGCCGCCGAGGCGGGCGAACACCGCCTTCTCAAGGCCGGGGATGGTCCGGAAAATCTCGGTCTGCGCGCCATGTTTCAACTTGGTCTGGAAGCCGACGATGTTCCACAGGGTGCCCAGGGCATTGTCCTGACGCAGCTGCACCACCGCGTAGGCTTTCTCACCGGGTTTGTGGGGATTGGTAAGCCCGACGGGCTTCATCGGCCCGTAGCGTGGCGTGTCCCGGCCCCGCTCCGCCATGACCTCAAGAGGAAGGCAGCCGTCGAAATAGGGGACTTTCTCCCACTCTTTGAAGGTGGTCTTCTCGCCGGCCAGCAGGGCGTCGATGAAGGCCTCGTATTCGTCCCGGGACAAGGGGCAGTTGATATAGGCCGCCGCATCGCCGCCGGGGCCTTCCTTGTCGTAGCGGGATTGTCGCCAGGCCACGCCCATGTCGATGGTCTCGAAGTGGACGATCGGCGCGATGGCGTCGAAGAACGACAGGACCGACTCCCCGGTCAACGACAGGATCGCCTCCGCCAGGGCGGGCGAGGTGAGGGGGCCAGTGGCCACGATCACGTGCCGCCAGTCGGACGGAAAGCCGACGATTTCGCCGCGGTCGATGCGGATATTGGGATGAGAGGCCAGGGCCGCTGTCACCGCGTCCGCGAACCCCTCTCGATCCACCGCCAGGGCCCCGCCGGCGGGCGTCTGACAGGCATCCGCGCACCGCATGATCAGCGAGTCCAGGCGCCTCATTTCGGCGTGAAGGAGTCCGACTGCGTTGTATTCCCAGTCGTCGGCCCGAAACGAATTTGAGCACACCAGCTCTGCGAATCTGTCGGTTTGATGCGCCTCGGTGCCACGGGTCGGCCGCATCTCGTGCAGCACCACCTGGGCGCCCGCGTTCGCGGCCTGCCAGGCGGCCTCGCTACCGGCCAAGCCGCCGCCGATTACATGCACGGTTTCCGTCGTCATCGCCGGCGTTGTAGGCCGGGAGGACGGCGGCGGGAAGTGGCGCCTTATCGGCGTTCACTCTAAGGTCCAACGACACTGCGTCGAGGTCTCATGTCGAGTAGAAAGTTCATGTTTGAGGGGCTCGGCCAGGCGCTGCGGTTCCTGGCGTCTGCCTGGTCACGGGGCTGGGGCGCGTTGGTGCTATCGAGCCTGCTCATCGCCACGGCGCTTCGGTTCCGCCTCGCCGCGCCGATGTCATTGCCCACAAGCCTCATCGGATTGACGGCCCTGCTGACCTTCGTCGCGGTTCAGGGCGGACTCTACCGTCCGGCCCTTGGGAAGGGCCCCTTCGGGAGGGCGGGGCTGCGCTTGGGCGCGCCGGAGCTCCGGATGGCGGCAGTCTGGGCCCTCACTGCGATTTTCATGTTCATTCTCTTCCTCCTGGCCTTCGTGGTTGTGATGGCTTTCGGCTTCGCGGTCGCGTCATCCGGCCACGGGTTCGTGCTTACCAAGGGGGCGACCTGGACAAACGGGGTCGGACTGCCGGCCAAGGTGGTGGTGGGTCTTGTCGCGACCGCTAGTCTCTGGGGACTGATCTGGGCGGGGGCGAAGATCGCGTTCGGCGCGGCGGCGACAATCGATCGTGACAAGGTGCTCGTCCTGGCGACGTGGCCCGAAACCAAGGGCCTCATGGCGCCTATTGTGGGCGGCCGTCTGCTGCTGGCCGTGATCCCATTGGCTGCCTTGGCGGGCGCCGGGGCGCTGTTGCTGCGCGGGACGCCGGGAGATTCTGTCATGACCTGGGTTGCCGGCCTCGCCGTCGGCCTTGCCATCTCGGGCCTATGGCTTCCGCTCGACGTGGGACTCATGGCCTACCTGTACCATCGACGCCTTTCCGCCTGACCCAAAGACGATTCCATGCCCGGCTTCACGCCACCTCCCGCCGCTTTCGACGGCTTCAAACTGCCCGGCAAGCAGCCCGGCGCGGTGGCCGGGCGCGGCCTTGAATGGTTCAGATCGTTCTTCTGGACCGCCGGCGTCGCCTCTCTGGAAGGGTTCCGGCTCATGCGGCGCGAACCGCGCGCCGCAGGCGTCTGGATTCTCATGTGGCTGGGCGCTTTCATGTTCACGGCCATTGTGGTCGCCACCGGCAACCGGGTCGTCACGCCAAACCCAACCGCCTACCGCGGCCTGAGTGACATCGTCGACCGGTTCGGTCCGTTTGCCGCGGTATCTATCGGCCTGTTTCTGCTGGTCTGGGCCATGACCACGGTAGCGGTCTATCGGGCCGTGCTGCGGCCCGCGGAGCGGAGTTTCTTTTTCCTCAGGCTCGGCGCGGATGAACTTCGGCTCGGAATCATGACCGTGGTCTCGTTTCTGCTCGTGCTCGTCTTCGGCGGAGCGCCGGCCTACCTGCTGCTCGTGCTGGTCAGCCCCCTGATGCAGGCCATGCCCATGCTCGCACGTGATATCGCCACCGTCGGGGCCCTAGCGACCGTCTGTGTCGACATCTGGTTGGGTGTCCGTCTGTCTCTGATCGCCGTGGAAACCTTCGCCGAGCGCCGGTTTCACCTGACGGCCTACTGGCCTCTGGCCCGGGGGCGGTTCTGGTATCTGCTGACCTGCTATTTCGCGTGTTTCTTGATCGTCTTCGCGCTGTCTCTGGCCTTCTTCATGATCGGCGGCGTGTTCACCTGGCTGGCCAATCCAGATCTCGGCGCCGAGACCCTCCTGCGCCGTACGAGCGTCATGGGACTTGCGGTGACGCTCTCTGTTCTCACGGCCGGCTTCTGGCTGATGTCGACAGCCGTTTTCTGCGCCTGCCAGGCCTATGCCTTCGGCGCGATCGTCGCCGAGGGGCATTCGGACGTGGCGATCAAATAGGCCGGTAGGGCGAAAAGCGCCCGCAGGCTCACGCCGCGGCGCTGGGCCTCGCGGAAACCTCGGTCTTCCAACGGTTCAGGTTCGCGAATTCCGGCTTGATCGGCAGACCGATCCATTCGGCGAAGTCGACCGTCGAAAGCGCGCAGATGTCGGCCATGCTGTAGGCCTCGCCGGCGATGAACGGTTTGCCCTCAAGCTCCCCGTCGAGCCACTTCTGGGCGTTGCTGTAGGCTTCCACGTTCGATTCACCGAAGTCCTTGAATTGCTTGAGAAGCGCGGCGGTGTAGGGGTGGAAGTGGCGCCAGTAGTTGCCCACCGGCATCATCAGCTGGAACTCCGCCCGCCGAACCCACATGTCGACGGTCGCCTTCTCAATCGCGGTACGGCCGAAAAGCGACGGTTCGGGTTGAATCTCTTCAAAGTAGCGGCAGATCGCGACGGTCTCGGAAATGGTCTGGCCGTCATCCAGTTCCAGCGTCGGAATCTGGCCCAGCGAGTTCTTCGCGCGGAACTCCGGCGACTTGTTCTCGCGTTTCATCATATCGATCCGCGTCTCGGGCAGGTCGATGCCCTTTTCCGCGAGAAAGATGCGGACGCGACGCGGATTCGGCGCCGGTGTCGGCGCGCCATAGAGCTTCAAGAATCTGTCCTCCCCAGGTGGCGCCTAACAAGCCCGGAACGGCGCCGCAGGCAAGGGGGCGCCCACGCTCAGGCGTTAGCCTTGCGCCGGGTCTTCTTTGGCGTCAGGGCGGCTTCGCGGGTGTGTTGCCGGTCCATCACCTCGGCCAGGTAGCGTCCGGTCCAACTCGCCGCGTCGGACGCGATCTGCTCGGGCGAACCGACGCCGACCACCTGTCCGCCGCCATCGCCGCCTTCGGGGCCGAAGTCGACGATCCAGTCGGCCGTTTTCACCACGTCGAGATTGTGCTCGATGACCACAACCGTATTTCCGTGATCCACAAGTTCATGAAGCACTTCCAGCAGCTTCCGCACGTCCTCGAAGTGCAGGCCCGTGGTCGGTTCGTCGAGGATATAGAGGGTGCGTCCGGTGGCGCGGCGCGACAGTTCCTTCGACAACTTCACCCGTTGGGCTTCGCCACCGGATAGGGTGGTTGCCTGCTGGCCCACCTTGACGTAGCCCAGACCGACCCGCTTCAGGGTCTCCATCTTGTCACGGATCGGCGGCACCGCCTTGAACATGTCGGCGGCCTCGTCGACCGTCATGTCAAGAACATCAGCTATACTATTGCCACGAAACAGAATTTCCAGTGTTTCGCGGTTGTAGCGTTTGCCCTTGCAGACATCGCACGTGACGTAAACGTCGGGCAGAAAGTGCATCTCGATCTTGATCAGGCCGTCGCCCTGACAGGCCTCGCAACGGCCGCCCTTGACGTTGAAGCTGAACCTCCCGGGGCCGTACCCGCGCGCCTTGGCCTCCGGCAACCCCGCGAACCAGTCCCGAATTGACGTGAAGGCGCCGGTATAGGTGGCCGGATTGGAGCGTGGCGTCCGCCCGATGGGGCTCTGGTCGATATCGATGACCTTGTCGAAGTGTTCCAGACCTTCGATGCGGTCATGCGGCGCGGGGACGTCGGAGGCGTTGTTCAGCCGCCGGGCGGCCGCCTTGTAGAGCGTCTCGATCGTGAACGTCGACTTGCCGCCGCCGGAGACGCCTGTGATGCAGGTAAAGGTTCCGACCGGAATTTGCGCGGTTACATCCTTGAGATTGTTGCCGCATGCGCCAACGACCCTCAGCACGCGTTTCGTGGAGTGAGGACGCCGGCGGGCCGGGATCTCGATGCGGCGCACCCCCGTGAGATATTGTCCGGTGAGGCTCTGAGGGTTGGCCATGATGTCGGCGGGCTTGCCCTCGGCCACCACGGCGCCACCGTGAATGCCGGCGGCGGGGCCCATGTCGATGACGTGGTCGGCGACCATGATCGCTTCTTCGTCGTGTTCGACGACCAAGACTGAATTGCCCAGGTCGCGCAGGCCCTTGAGGCTGGTGAGAAGGCGCGCATTGTCGCGCTGGTGCAGGCCGATGGACGGTTCGTCGAGAACGTAGAGCACGCCCGTGAGGCCGGAACCGATCTGGCTCGCAAGGCGAATGCGCTGGCTCTCGCCGCCGGAGAGTGTGCCCGAACCACGCGAAAGGTTCAGATACTCAAGACCCACATCCACAAGAAACCGCAGGCGATCATTGATTTCCTTTAGGATCCGGCGCGCGATCTCCATCTGCTTTTCGGTGAGTTCGGTCTCGAGCGACTCAAACCACTCCCGCGCCGGCCTGATCGCCAGAGTGGAGACTTCCGAAATGTTCTTGCCGCCGACCTTGACCGCCAGGGCTTCGGGCTTGAGGCGGGCGCCGCCACAGACCTGGCAGGGCGATTCCGACTGGTAACGGCCGAGCTCTTCCCGCACCCAGCTTGAATCGGTCTCGCGCCAGCGCCGTTCGAGGTTGGGCAGGACCCCCTCGAAGGTCTTGTTCACCTCATATTTCCGGGCGTTGTCGTCATAGACAAACTTGATCTTGTCCTTGCCGGATCCCCCCAGAACCACCGCGCGCGCCTTGTCGTCGAGCTTCCACCAGGGATCGTCCATGGAGAAGCCGTAGTGCAAGGCGAGGGCCTGCAGGGTCTGCGTGTAGAGCGGGGAGGGTCCCTTGGACCAAGGCGCGATGGCCCCCTTGTGGAGGCTGCGATCCTTGTCCGGCACCACCATGTCGGGGTCGAACCCCAGCTTGACGCCGAGCCCGTCGCAGGTGGGGCAAGCGCCGGCGGGCGCGTTGAACGAAAAAAGCCGCGGTTCGATCTCGGTGATCGAGAAGCCGGACACCGGGCAGGCGAATTTCTCCGAGAAGATCAGCCGCCGTGGTTCTTCCTCACCGGGCGCCTTGTCGGCCCATTCGGCCACCGCGATCCCATCGGCGAGGCGCAACGCGGTCTCAAGGCTGTCGGCATAACGGCTCTCCTGGCCCGCCTTGGTGACCAGACGATCCACGACGATGTCGATGTCGTGCTTGAAGGTCTTTTCCAGCACCGGGGCGTCTTCGATCGGATAGTAGACGCCGTCGATTTTGAGGCGCTGAAAGCCGGCCTTCTGCCACTCGGCGATTTCCTTGCGGTGCTCGCCCTTGCGGTCGCGCACGACCGGGGCGAGCAGATAGAGCCGTTGGCCATCGGGCAGGTCCGACAGTTTGTCGACCATCTGGCTGACGGTCTGGCTGACGATCGGCAGACCCGTCGCCGGCGAGTAGGGCACCCCGACTCGGGCCCAGAGCAGGCGCATGTAGTCGTGTATCTCAGTGACGGTGCCGACCGTGGAGCGCGGGTTCCGGCTGGTGGTCTTTTGTTCAATGGAAATCGCCGGGGAGAGACCTTCGATCAGGTCCACATCCGGCTTGCTCATCAGTTCCAGAAACTGGCGCGCATAGGCCGAAAGGCTCTCGACGTAACGGCGCTGGCCCTCGGCGTAGATGGTGTCGAACGCCAGACTGCTCTTGCCGGACCCTGACAGGCCGGTGATTACCACGAGCTCGCCGCGCGGGATGTCCACGCTCACGTTCTTCAGATTGTGCTCGCGCGCGCCACGCACGCGGATGAAGTGGGACTGTTCTTGCATGATGTTCGCTTGCCGGCCCCCGCGCCGCGCGGGCGTGGTTTCTAACTTAGTACCCGGAGTCGCGTTTACGACAAGAACAAATCACGAACGCACCATATCCGGGCCGGCTTGATCGGTTTGCCGGGCGCCGCAGGTCTGGCAGATCATCGACTGACCCTTCCGCACCACAGCCAGGTCGCCGCAGCTGGCGCAGACCTCGCCGGCCGGCCCTGCGCCTGGCCCGTTCGACGCGCGCGGCGAGACCGGCAGGAAGACAAGATTGTCCGGCGTCGCGCCACGCGAAAAACCCTTGGAGATGAATCGCGCCACCGGCTGCGGCTCATCGGCCTTGCCGCGCCCAAGACCGTCCGCGTTGAGTTCGTCGGGGTCAAGATTGGCGAGATCGTCGCGGCCGAGATAGGAGACGCCCAGTTCCCGGAACACATAGTCGAGGATCGAGGTGGCCGAGCGGATCGAGTCGTTGCCGGTCACCGGACCGGCCGGATCGAAGCGGGTAAATACGAACGCGTCGACATATTCCTCGAGCGGCACGCCGTACTGCAGGCCCATGGATACGGCGATCGCGAAATTGTTCATCAATGACCGGAAGGCGGCGCCTTCCTTGTGCATGTCGATGAAGATCTCGCCGAGTTCGCCGTCATCATACTCCCCGGTATGGAGGTAGACCTTGTGACCCCCGACGCTCGCTTTCTGGATGTAGCCCTTGCGACGGTCGGGCAGCCGCTGGCGGTCGCGGCTGACCTCAACAATCCGCTCGATCACGCGTTCGCGCGGCGGCGGTGAGAACGTCCGCGACTCCGTGGCCGCGGCGTCGGGAATCTCGAGGCTGAAGGACGACGGCGCCGGCTGGCGCCTGATCCTCACGGCCTTGATCGCGCTTGCGGCGGCTTCGCACTGGCCCGCCAGCGCGGCTTCCGGAGGCGCGTCGTGGGCCAGGACGTGGTTCAAGGGGGCAGGGGCGCACATCAGCGACTGCAGCGCCGCCGTCATCGCCAGCCGAGCTGGCATCTGCATCTCGGAGGTGGCGACGAACACCTGCTTTTGCTCTTCGGTCAGGAAGCTCGCAGACCCGAGGCTCGGGGCGCCGAGGATCCAGCGTTCAGCCACGGCGATCTGCTCATCCGAAAAGCCGGCGTGGGCGAGGGTGTCGAAATCCGCACGCACCGCGTCGACGGCCGATGCGCCCAGCACGTCGCACACAAAGCCCACGCCAACGACGGAGGGGGCGAAGGCCGATCTGAGGTTCGACGCGTCGCACAAAGCCGCTTCGACCGCAGAGAGCTCGTGTTCGGTGAATCCCTTGGCGGCGAGAAGGCCAATTTCCAGCCCCGGCGCGTCCTCGAGCGACCGCCGGCCCAGGCAATGGTCACGGGCGTCCTGCACCGGGATCCCAAGCGCCTCCAGGCCGCGCAACGCAGTCTCGGTGAGCACCGGAACCACAGCCCCGTCCGAAGTCTCCGCCAGGCCCGTCGGCCCCGTCCAGGGCGCGCCTGGCTGCGACATCGCGCCGGCGCGGAGCAGCGCCTCAGCATCCTTCGCCGGGGCCGTCACCTGGGCGTTGCGCAGCCCGGACGTCCGGGCGCCGTCACGTGCCCGCCGGAGCAGCGAAAGGGCGAGGGCCGAGCCCGGCGTGGCCGGCAGACGGCCGGCCGCGGCCACCATCTCCTCCAGACGCGAACCCTGACCCTCCCGCTCAACATCGAACTCCGGATAGGCGCCCAGGGTCTCTGCGAGCTCGACGCTGGCGGCCAGGGCCGCTCCCGTCGCAACCGCCTGCAACGTCGCCGCGCGGGACACGCCGTCCGGCGCGCCAAAGGCCAGCCCTTCGGAGACCAGACATTCGGCCAAACCGGCCAGGGCGATATTCACGGGCCGATAGTCCCGCCGCGTGTAGGCGTCGCGGACGTCGGTCGAGAAGCCTGCCGACACCTCGATGTCCAGGGCGACGGCGGCCAGCCGCGCCAGGCCCGCCAACTCCGCCTCATCGACCACAGCCGTCGCATCAATGACCAGGCCAGGCGCCGCGGCGAGGCGCTCCAGCGCAATCGCGTCACGCGGATCAAAGGTAAGGGTCAGGTCCGCGCCTCCCCAGGCGGCGATCGCCGCGCGACGGGCCCCTAGCGCGGAGTCGACGACGTCCGCGCGGTCAGCGGCCAGAACCGGTTTTACGGGCTGGCTGGGCGCGCTTTCGCCCGTCGCCGCCAGGGCAATAGAGTCGGCGATCTCCGCGTCGGTTGCGCCGCGGTCCCGGGCGGTGCGCGCCGCGCGCGCCAAGGCCTGATTCTCCGCCGGATCGGCGCAGGCCGACGCATCCCCGTCGCATCGGCTCACCGCCAGGGTCACCGCCGCAAGCGCCGACCTCAGCGGAGAGGCCACGGGCTGCGTCCAGGCGCCCGGGTCGTCGGCATCGACCGCCGGGCCGGGCGCCCACGTCGAGGGATCCGCCGCAAGCGGATGAAGCCGAGCGCCGACGGGCCGTGTAGCGCCAGGAGTCAGACGGCCGGCGAGCAGGGCCGAGACCAGAGCGTCTGCGAACGCGGCGGCTTTGGCGTCGGAGCCGAAGTGTCCGAGGCGGCGCCCCCAGGCGGCAAGGCGTCTGACATAGTTGGCCGGGCCTCCGCCCAGACTCTCTGTCGCGACGTCGGCGGCCCGGGACCCGCTGACGTCCGCCCCGTCGGGCAGGTCGGCCGGCAGCGCCTCCGCCCAATCCAGCCAGGCCTCGACGCGGGCGTTCGTCCAGCCGATCGGGGCCACCACCGTGACGTCGCCGCACGCGCGCTCAAGGAGTCGCGACTGCATGGCGGGCATCGACGTCGCGGCCGGCCATGGGGTGTCGATCAGCATCGGGGTCCTCATCGTCTGCGCGGAAACGCTAGGCCGGCGGGCGCCGCCGCGCAATAGATGTAGCGATGGAACTCAATTGACCCACAACATATTGATACGGCCCGGTTTCTAACGGCGGGCAAGCGCACTGGACGCGCGGCGGTGGGGCGCCTATAAGCGCAGGCGCTCGCGGCCCTGCGGCCGCCAAACCCGAAAAGATCAGCGGTCACGTGCTCAGAGCGATTTTTACATGGTGGTACGGGGCCACGATCGGCGCCCGGTTGCAGATTGGCCGCGGCAGCAAGCTCGTCGGTCAGGACGACACCGGCAACAAGTACTTTGAGACCGTCGACAAGCGTTATGACTACGACGGGCGCAACCGCCGCTTCGTGATCTACAATGGCTATGCCGACGCCTCGAAGGTCCCGGCGGAGTGGCACGGCTGGCTGCATCACACGTTCGCAGAGCCGCCGACCCGGGAGCCTCTCAAGCGCCGCGCCTGGGAAAAAGACCATCGCCCCAACCTGACCGGGACGATCTGGGCCTGGCGGCCCAAGGGCTCCATCGCTCGCGGCGGTCAGCGCGCCGAGGCCTCCGGCGACTACGAACCTTGGTCGCCCGAATAGTCCGTTTCGCAGGCGTCTCGGCCACCGCTGCCGCGCTTTGGATCGTTGCCGCTTCGGGTTTCTCCCAGGAGACTGACAGCCCCGGTCGCGCGCCGGCTCTTGCGCCCCCAACAGCTGGTCCAACGGCTCCAGGCGCCCCCGGTGAGGCCAAGAGCGCGACGGCAGTTGATGAAAAGCCGACCACGCTGCCAGCCGTATCGACGGTTGGCGGGGACACCCCGGAGGACACAATTGCGGGACCGGTAAAGCCGGTGACGCCGCCAGGACCGCCTGCGCCGGTCCGGGCGCCCGCTGCGGTCCTGCGCGTGCTGGACAAGGTCACGGCGGAAACCATGGCGTTCGAGGCGCCGATCGGCCGGAAGGTCAGATACCGGAATCTGGTCTTCGAGGTGAAGGCGTGCGCCACGCGCGGCGGCGGGGATCCCCAGCCGCAACCCTCGGCCTATCTGACCATCACGACGGACGCCGGCGTTCAGTCCGGCGCCGCCATCGGGCCTCGCCAGATCTTCAAGGGCTGGATGTTCGCCAATGCGCCGAGTCTCCATGCCCTGCGGCACCCGGTCTACGATGTCTGGCTGGTCGCCTGTAGCGCCTCGACGCCGCCGACATAGCGTGGCGCGCCTGGAAATTCGGCGTCGACCCGCAAGGCGGAGGTCAGACGCCGTCGATAGTCGGCCCGGGTGATCTCCACGGCCCCCAGACGGCTCAGGTGATCGGTGAGGAACTGGGTGTCGAGCAGCACGAATCCGCCGATCTTAAGTCGGGCGACGAGGTGGACCAGGGCCACCTTGCTGGCGTCGCTCTCGGTGGAGAACATACTCTCGCCGAAGAACGCGCCGCCAAGCGCTATTCCATAGAGCCCGCCGACGAGATGGCCGTCGAGCCAGCTCTCGACACTATGGGCCTGACCGCGTGTGTGAAGTTCCAGGCAGAGCGCCTCGATTGTGCGGTTGATCCAGGTTTCCAGCCGTCCCGGGCGCGGCGCGGCGCAGGCGGAGATGACGCCGGCGAAATCCGCGTCCACCTTCACGTCGAACCTGTCGGAGCGTACGGTCCGGGCCAGGCGCCGGGTGATCGTCAGGCCGTCGAGCGGAATGATCCCGCGCTTCACCGGCTCCACCAGAAACACCCGCTCGTCGTGACGGGCGTCGGCCATGGGAAAGACGCCCTGGCGGTAGCATTCGATCAGATCGTCCGCGGTGAAACCCGTCACGGCCTGGGCCCTGTCAGCTGGCGCTATCCCTGAGCCTTGATCCACCGTTCGAGCCAGTGGATGTCGTAGCGTCCCTCAATGATATCAGGATCTTGGAGAAGGTCCTGAAACAAAGGAATGGTGGTCTCAATCCCGCCCACGACCATCTCGCCCAGCGCCCGGCGCATGCGTGCGATGGCTTCAGCCCGGTCGCGGCCGTGGACGATCAGTTTGCCGGCCAGGCTGTCGTAGTAGGGGGGGATCGTGTAGCCGGCATAAAGTGCGGAATCGAGGCGAACGCCGAGGCCGCCGGGGGCGTGGAAATCTGTGACGAGCCCTGGCGAAGGCATGAAGGTGCGCGGGTTCTCAGCGTTGATGCGGCACTCGATGGAGTGCCCCTCGATGGTCACGTCTGCCTGAGTGAATGAGAGTGGCAAGCCCGCGGCGATGCGGATCTGTTCGCGCACGAGGTCGATCCCCGTAATCGCCTCGGTTACCGGGTGCTCCACCTGCAGCCGGGTGTTCATCTCGATGAAGAAGAACTCGCCATTTTCATAGAGGAACTCGATCGTGCCAACGCCGAGGTAGCCGATCGCCTTGACCGCATCGACCACAACCTTGCCGATCCTGGCCCGGGCCGCGGCGTCGATCACCGGGGAGGGAGCCTCCTCCATCATCTTCTGGTGGCGGCGCTGAAGCGAGCAATCGCGCTCTCCCAGGTGGCAGACGGCGCCGAAGCTGTCGGCGACGATCTGAAGCTCGATGTGGCGAGGCTGGGCGAGATAGCGCTCCATGTAGACCGCGTCGTCGCCGAAAGCCGCCTTGGCCTCGCCGCGCGCCGTGCCATAGGCTTCGGCGACCTCGTCGAGGGACCGGGCCACCTTCATGCCGCGACCGCCGCCGCCGGCCGCCGCCTTGATCAGGACCGGGAAGCCGATGGCTTCGGCCGCGGCGATGGCCTCGGCCTCGCTCGTCAAGGCGCCGTCCGAGCCTGGCACGACAGGAATACCGGCGGCCTGCACGGCCTGTTTGGCGGCAATCTTGTCGCCCATGATCCGGATGTGCTCCGGCTTGGGGCCGATGAAGGTGTAGCCGTGAGCCCCAAGGATCTCGGCGAAGCGGGCGTTCTCCGACAGAAACCCGTAGCCCGGATGGATGGCCTGGGCGCCGGTGATCTCGCAGGCGGAGACGATGGCCGGGATATTCAGATAACTTTTCGCCGCCGGGGCCGGGCCGATGCAGACACTCTCGTCGGCCAGCCTCACGTGCATGGCGTTGGCGTCGGCCTCGGAGTGCACGGCGACCGTGTGTATGCCCATCTCTTTGCAGGCGCGATGGATGCGCAGCGCGATCTCGCCGCGGTTGGCGATGAGAATCTTGTCAAACATCGGATCAGCCGAGGACCACGAGCGGCTCGCCGTATTCGACCGGCTGACCGTCGCTCACGAGGATCTCCGCCACGACGCCATCGCGCGGGGCCCCGATCGGATTCATCGTCTTCATCGCTTCGACCAGCATCAGGGTCTGGCCTTGGGTCACACGGTCGCCGACCTTCGCGAACGGCGGCGCGCCCGGCTGCGACTGCAGATAGACCGTGCCGACCATGGGCGATTTCACAGCGTCCCCCGCCGCCTTGGACGCCGTGGGGGCCGGCGCGACCTCAACCGGCGGGGCGACATGTACTGTGTGAGCCGGGGCCGAGGCCACTGTGTGCGTGACATTGGATGATTTCACGACCCGTATGCGCAGGTGCTCACGCTCGACTTCGATCTCGGTCAAGCCGGTCGCATTGAGGACCTCGGCCAGTTCGCGCACAAGGCGCGTGTCGAGAGACTCCTCGCTGGCAGGATCGATGTGCAGGTTTGATTCGCTCATGAGGCTTGGGCCTTGTCTGGGAGGTTCGGCTGCGAAGGCCGGTCAGGATCTGGCGAGGAGGCCGTTCACGGCGTCCAGGGCCAGGGTGTAGCTCGCCGGGCCGAAACCGGCGACGACCCCGGATGCGGCCAGAGACACATAGGTGTGACGGCGGAAGGCTTCGCGAGCGGCCGGGTTCGAGAGGTGACACTCGACGATCGGGATCTCGAGGCTCTTGAGGGCGTCAAGCAGGGCGATCGACGTGTGGCCGTAGCCCGCCGGGTTCAGAACCAGACCGCAGGCATCCGTCCGCGCTTCCTGGACCCAGGTGATCAGTTCGCCCTCGTGATTCGTCTGCCGAAAGACGATCTCGTGGCCCAGCCGTTTGGCATGCGCCGCGCAGGAATTTTCGACGTCGGCAAGGGTAGATCGCCCATAGATATGGGGCTCACGAACGCCCAGGAGATTGAGGTTCGGGCCGTTGAGCACAAAAATCGGTTTGGACATTCGGCTCCTGAGCCCCTTTGAGGGCCTTGTAACGGCCATGGGCCGGGGTCACAAGCGGACCCCATCGCGCGAGCGGCAAGGAGAACGGGGCGTTGAGGCTGACGGTTAACGGCGAGGAACACGACGTCGACGGCGTTGTCGACGTGGCCGGACTGGTTGCCGCCCTTGGGCTCGACGCACGCAAGGTGGCGGTCGAACTGAATCTGGCCATCGTGCCACGATCGACCTACGCATCGACACGGCTCGCCGAGGGCGATCGTTTGGAAGTCGTACATTTCATCGGAGGCGGTTAGTGGACGGGACTTCAGCGTTGGACGACACCTGGACCGTGGCGGGGCGGACCTTCCATTCCCGCCTGATCGTCGGCACCGGCAAGTACAAGGACTATGCGCTCAACGCCGCGGCGGCCGAGGCCGCAGGCGCGGAGATCGTCACGGTCGCTCTGCGCCGGGTGAATCTCTCCGACCCCAGCCAGCCGATGCTCGTTGACCATGTCCGGCCGGACCGCTTCACCTATCTGCCGAACACCGCCGGCTGCTTCACCGGCGAGGACGCGGTGCGCACCCTGCGCCTGGCGCGTGAGGCCGGCGGATGGGATCTGGTGAAGCTGGAAGTCCTCTCCGACACCAAGACCCTCTACCCCGACATGGAGGAGACGCTCAGGGCGCTGAAGCTGCTCGTCGCCGAGGATTTCAAGGTGATGGTCTATTGCAGCGACGATCCTGTCTACGCGCGCAAGCTCGAAGACGCCGGCGCCGTGGCGATCATGCCGCTCGGCGCCCTGATCGGATCGGGTCTCGGCATCCAGAACCGGCTGAACATCCACCTGATCGTCGAACAGGCCAAGGTGCCGGTGCTGGTGGACGCCGGTGTCGGCACGGCGTCTGACGCCACCGTGGCCATGGAACTCGGCTGCGACGGCGTGCTGATGAACACCGCCATCGCCGAGGCGCGCGATCCGATCCGCATGGCCCGGGCGATGAAACATGCCGTCATCGCCGGCCGCGAGGCCTTTCTGGCAGGCCGCATGCCGCGCCGGATGTACGCCGATGCCTCCTCGCCGCTGAGCGGTCTGATCTGACAATGCGCCGCCAACCCAAGAGCGTCCCGGAGACGCCGTTTTCGTAAGGAAGCCGCCATGGCGATCAACAACCGCATCACCGAGATGCTGGGCGTAGACTACCCCATCGTTCAGGCCCCTATGGGCTGGATCGCCCGCTCGCCTCTGGCGTCCGCCGTCTCCAACGCCGGCGGCATGGGCATCATTGAGACCTCTTCCGGCGCGCTCGATGAGATCCGCGAGGAGATCAAGGCGATGCGCCGGCTGACCGACAAGCCGTTCGGCGTCAACATAGCCCAAGCCTTCGTGCGGGATCCCAACATCGTCGAGTTTGTGGTCGATCAGGGCGTCAAATTCGTCACGACCTCGGCCGGCGATCCCAACAAGTACTGCGGGGCGCTGAAAGAGGCGGGGCTGACCGTCTTTCACGTCGTCCCGTCGCTCCACGCCGCCCTGCGCGCGGTCGAGGCTGGCGTGGACGGTCTGGTTGTCGAGGGCGGGGAGGGTGGCGGCTTCAAGAATCCCCGCGAGGTCGCGACCATGGTCCTGCTGCCGCTCGTCTGTTCCAAGGTCGGCGTGCCGGTGGTGGCGGCCGGAGGTGTCGTCGACGGCCGCACCATGGCCGCGGCCTTCGCCCTCGGGGCCGAGGGCGTGCAGATGGGCACCCGCATGGTTTCGGCCCGGGAATCGCCGGTTCACCAGAACTGGAAGGACGCCATCGTCGCGGCCAAGGAGACCGACACGGTGTTCCTCAATCGCTTTGGCCCGGGACCCGCCCTGCGCGCCCTGCGGACCGAGAAGACCACCGCGTTTGAAAAGACCCCGCCCGAGAACATCATGGCCGAGATGCGCAACGCCCTGGCGCTGTATTTCGGCGGCGACCTGGAGGCCTCCATCGCCTTGACCGGTCAGGTGGCGGGCCGGATCGACTCGGTGAAGCCCGTGGCCCAGATCATCGCCGAGACCGTCGCCGAGTTCGAGGCCACGGTCGCGGCCATGGACTCGCGCTACGGCGCTCGCGCGACGGTGTAGGGTTGGGTGGAATTGCGCCGGTGAGATTCCGGCGCTAACTCTTGAGGTGCAACGACTTCAAGGTCGGCCGATTTCGAGGAGACCGGAACATGGAAAACGCGACGAACCCCCGTTTCGCCCCGTTCATTCCTCGTTTCACGGTTTCCCATGCCCCCCTTCATCACACTCGACGGACTGTCCTTCCGCGCCCCTGACGGCCGGACGCTTTTCGACAACCTCACCTTAAGCTTCGGCGCCGAACGCACCGGCGTTGTCGGCGCCAATGGCTATGGCAAGACAACACTCCTGCGCCTGATCTTGCGCGAACTCTCCCCCCTCTCCGGGTCGGTGTCCACGCGGGGCCGTGTCGATGTTCTTCGCCAGAGTCACGCCCCGCCGGCGACGGCGATAGTCGCCGATCTGCTGGAGGTGGGCGCGGATCTTGACCGCCTCGCGCGGATCGACCGTGGCGAGGGTTCCAACGCCGACGTTGATCTGGCCGTCTGGGACCTGTCGGCCCGCATCGAGACGGCCCTGCTTGAGGTGGGCCTCACCGGGGTCGATCTGGATCGGCCGGCCGCATCCTTGAGCGGGGGCGAGGCCACGCGCGCGGCCCTGGCGCGGCTGCTGATCGCCCGACCCGACGTGATCCTGCTGGATGAGCCCACCAACAACCTCGATCGCGCGGCGCGACGCACCGTGGCGGCCGTGCTTGAGGGCTGGCGCGGCGGGGCGGTGGTGGTCAGCCATGACCGCGGCCTGCTGCGCGGCGTCGATCGCATCATCGAGCTCAGCGATCTGGGCGCGCGAATCTACGGCGGGAACTGGGATCTCTACGCCGAGCGCCGCGCCCAGGAGGCCGACGCCGCCCGCCGGGATCTGGACGAGGCGACGCGGGAGGCGCGCAAGGCCGACCGCGAGATCCAGGCCGCGCGGGAGCGGCAGGATCGCCGCGAGGGCGGCGGCAAGCGGGCCAAGGCGCGCGGCGACATCCCCAAGATCGTGCTGAACGCCCGGGCGGGAAAGGCCGAGGCGACCCGTGGCCGGCTCGAGCTGCTCGGAGATCGGAAACGGTCGGACTCCGCCGAAGCTCTCGAGGCGGCGCGGGCGAACGTCTCCCGCCTCCGGAAGCTGGGGTTCGAGCTTCCGCCCTGCGGGCTGGCGGCCGCCAAATTAGTTCTCTCACTGGAGTCGGTCGGCTTCGGCTGGCCGGGGTCGCCGTCCCTGTTCAGGAATATCAACCTGCGGCTGCTGGGGCCGGCGCGCATGGCCATCTCCGGCGCCAACGGGTCGGGCAAAACAAGCCTGCTGCGGCTGATCACCGGCGAGCTTGAGCCGACCGCCGGCAGGATCACGCGTGGCGCGACGCCCGTGGTTCTGGACCAGCGCGCCGCCCTGCTGCGCGACGATCTGAGCCTCGTGGAGAACTACCGGCTGCACAACCCGGACGCCAACGACAACCAGGCCCACGCGGCCCTGGCCCGGTTCCTGTTCCGCAATGTGGCGGCCCTGCGACGGGCCGGTGAGCTGAGTGGCGGGGAACGCCTGCGCGCCGGCCTGGCCTGCCTGCTGCAGGCGGCCCGTCCGCCGCGGTTCATCATTCTCGACGAGCCCACCAACCACCTCGACATCGCCTCCATCGAGGCGATCGAAGCGGCGCTTGCGGCCTATGACGGCGCTCTGCTGGTGGTGAGCCACGACGAGGACTTCCTGGACGCTGTAGGCGTGACAGAACGGCTGGCGATGGGTAGTCACGCGGGGCAGGGGAGCGACTGACGCACATGACCGACACCGCCGTGATTCCGAACGAGATCGCCTATGCGGTGATCGCCCCCAAGTCCTATGCCGAGGACGAGCCCGCCCACGCCGCCTTCCGCTGGCTGCGGCAGAACGCGCCGCTGGCCAAGGTCAGTCTGGACGGGATCTATCCCTTCTGGATCGTCAGCAAGCACGCCGACATTCTGGAGATCAGCCGCCAGAACGATCTGTTCCGGTCCGGCGAGATGCCGACAACCTTCACGACCATCGCCGGCGACGAGATGGTCCGCAAGCTGACCGGCGGCAGCCCGCACCTGCTGCGCACCCTGGTGCAGATGGACGCTCCCGATCATGCCAAATACCGGGTGATGACCCAGGCCTGGTTCCTGCCGCAGAACATCCGCGGACTGGAAGACCGGATCCGCGCCATCGCCCGCGCTCACGTCGATCACATGGCCGGCCTCGGCGGCGAATGCGACTTCGTGAAGGACGTCGCCCTGACCTACCCCCTGCGGGTGATCATGGAGATCCTCGGCGTGCCGCCGGAGGATGAGCCGCGCATGCTCAAGCTCACCCAGGAGCTGTTCGGCGCCGCTGACCCGGAACTCAACCGCTCCGGCGCCAAGGCCGGCGACGGGGAGTTCAACCTCGGCGACCTGCAGGCGATCATCGCCGACTTCTTCATGTATTTCAAAGGTATTACGGACGCCCGCAAGGCCAATCCAGGCTCGGATCTGGCCACGGTCATCGCCAACGGCACGATCGACGGCGCGGCCATCAACGACTTCGAGGCCATGAGTTATTACGTCATCGTCGCCACCGCGGGTCACGACACGACGTCCTCCTCCACCGCCGGGGCGGTCTGGGGCATGTGCCAGTATCCCGAGGCCTTCGCCGCCGTGAAGGCCGACCCTTCACTCATCCCGGCGCTGGTGGACGAGGCGATCCGCTGGGTGACGCCGGTGAAGCATTTCATGCGCTCGGCCACCGCCGACACCGAGATCGCCGGCCAGAAAATCGCCAAGGGCGACTGGCTGTGGCTGGCTTATCCGTCCGGCAACCGCGACGAGGAGGTGTTCGAGACTCCGGACGTCTTCGATCCCACCCGCGCGCCCAACCGCCACCTCGCCTTCGGCTATGGCGCTCACCTGTGCCTGGGCCAGCACCTGGCCAAGATGGAAATGCGCATCCTGTTCGAGGAACTGATGCCGCGCCTGGAATCCCTGGAGTTCGCCGGCCCCGGCACCCGCGCCGAAGCGGCCTTCGTCGGCGGGCCGAAGCGGTTGCCGATCCGGTATCGGATCAGTTAGGCGACGTTCGCGGTTCCATGAGTGGCTCTCCAAGCAGATACTGAAGCTCGGGTTCCCGAGGTTAAGGCGTCTGTCGGTACTGCCGGAGGCCCTCGGCGAAGTCGACGGCCCTGCGGCGGGAATGGGTTTCCGGCGCATCTGCTGAATCTGTCGGGCGGTGTCGGTAGCGTCACGCCACCCAGTGGCCTTTTTAGTCGTGTTTTGTATTTTATCGATTGTGATCTGGAAATTGTCCTTTTGACAATCACGCAAATCTAATTCCCTGATTGTACGTCACGTGAACGGTAGGGCGAGGCGCAAGGACACAAGCAGCGTTCGGGCCGGTATCCTACCGCGACCGCGCCACGTCGGTTTCCAACAGCATCCTCACATATCGCGTGTAAGGGACGCCCTTCGCCTTGGCTTTGGCCTTCAGGGCGGCCAAGAGCGATGCTGGCAGGCGCATGTTCAGCGCCGCCGACTTCGGTTCGATCTCGAAGCGCATAGGCTTGAAGCCGGAAAGATCATATTCCGTCAGATCGGCGTCGGCGACGAACGCCTCGGCGGCCTCGTCGCTGGGCAGCGACGGCATGGGTTTAGCTTTGGCCTTCATAGTGATCGACCTCCTTCTGGTGCATATACCGGGCGCTGATGGGACGGAGTTTGGTCTGACCCTCGATCTCTCGGCGCATAACCACCAGAAAGACGTACCGGCCCTCCGTCGTCTTTCCGATGGCCCGCAGGCGTGGTTCGCCTGGGTGTGGATCGACCATGACAGCCGGTTCGCCCAGCAACACCTGCTCTATCTCCTCGCGGGACACGCCGTGCTTACCGCACTTCGGCCAGTTGCCGTCATCCCAGTCGAATCCCGCAACCTTCATTAGCGATGCATATGCGTTTGTGTATACAAATGCAATGCGTTTGGTTGGTGTCCGAAGACCCGGAGATCGTCAATTTCTTGAAGCGAAACGACGCAGGGCGCGTAAACCCGAGGTCGACGCTTAGGGCCGCAGCAGCCGATCGCCCAGCAGGCCTTGCAACCGCTCCTCCCGCGGGTAGGGCGTGTGCCGGTACTGCCGGAAGCCCTCGGCGAAGGCGACGCCGAAGTCGCGGCCGCGGCGGCGGGACTGGGCTACCATGCCGGCGGTGAAGTCGGTGATGCCGTGCTGTTTTAGCAGCCACGTGATCTGGCTCTGGTGCTGTTCAAGCATGGCGCGCTTGACGTCCATGGCCTCTGAGATGTCGACGCCGAAGTCGGCCGCCACGGCCGCGCCCTCCCGTGTGCGGCCGCCGATCGGGTCCATGAAATAGAGGGCCGGGATCGCCTTGAGCGGCGCGGAGGGTCCGGTGCGATAGCCCGGCGCCGAGGCGGCGAAACAGGCGTCGCGGGTGAGCTGAGAGGCGGCCTCATGGTCGGGGTGATAGTCGGCCGGGGCCGCGCCGATGACGATGTCCGGCCGGGCCCGGCGGATCAGTTCGGTGACCGCCTTGCGGGACGCGTCGTCGTTGAACACGCCGAGGTCAGGCAGGCCGGCGCAGAGATAGTCGGCGCCGATCAAGGCGGCGGCGCGGGCGGCCTCGGCGCGACGAATCCGGGCCGTCTCCGCCGGATCGTCGGTGACCGAACCGCATTCTCCGGACGTGAGGGTGGCGATGACCACGGTGAGGCCGCGCTGGCTCAGGAGGGCCAGGGTCCCGGCCGCCAGGGTTTCGATGTCGTCGGGATGGGCGTGGACGGCGAGGACGACGGGCATGGCTATGGTCCCTTCAGGACGTGGCCGCATAGATCATCACCCCGGCGGCGACGGCGAGGTTCAGGCTGTCGGCGCGGCCCCGCATGGGGATCTTCACGCTGACGTCGCAGGCGGCGGCCAGGGCAGGGGTCAGGCCCGCCTGCTCATTGCCCATGAGGATCAGGCTGGGATCGCGGTAGGGCCCGGCGCGGAAATCCGTCGTCGCGGTCAGCAGGGTGCCGATTACCGATCCTGGCCAACCGGCCCGCCAGGCGAGGAAGGCCTCCGGCGTCGCCTTGACCATCGGCACGGCGAAGACCGAGCCCATGGTCGCCCGCACGGCCTCGACGGAATAGGGGTCGCAGCAGTCGCCGATCAGGATGACGGCCCCGCAGCCGGCGGCGTCGGCGGTGCGGATGATCGTGCCCAGATTGCCGGGATCGCGCACGCACTCCAGGGCGATCCAGCATCGGGCGGCGGCGGCATTCAGATCGGCGATGTCGGTGAAGGCCTGGGCGAAGACGCCGAGCACGGTCTGGGGATTGTCGCGCCGGGAGATCTTCTCGAGGATCGCCGGACTGACCTCCAGGGTCTCCTCGGCGACGGCGGCGGCGCGTTGCAGCAGGGGGTGCGCGCCGGCGGCCTCGCCGTGCAGCAGTATCTTCGGCGGATGGCCGAGTTCCACCGCTTCGGTGACGCTCTTCAGGCCCTCGACCAGGAAGAGACCGCTCTCCTGGCGGGACTTGCGCATGTGCAGGGCCCGGACGAATTTCACTGTTGGGTTGGTCAGGGAGGTAACAGTGCGGGCGGTCACGTCGCGCTCCACCGGGCGAAGAACGAAAGACCCGCGCCGCGTTCGCCGCCGTCCTCCATCAGGGCCAGCTCGCCCCAGTCGATGCGGCCGCCGCGACCGGCGAGATTGTCGGCCAAAAGGCTGGCCAGGGCCAGGCCCGAGAGACGCTCGGAATAGGCGTTGAGCAGCAGGAAAGAGGCGTCGGCGCTGAGCAGGGCGGCGCAGCCGGCGATGATTTCCGGCAGGTCTTCATAGAGCCGCCACACTTCCCCGGTGGGCCCGCGGCCGTATTTCGGGGGGTCGAGCACGATGCCGTCATAGCGACTGCCACGCCGGACCTCGCGCTGGACGAACTTGCGGGCGTCCTCGCAGATCCAGCGGATGGGCGCGCCGGCCAGGCCGGAATCGGCGGCGTTCTCCCGGGCCCAGGTCACGGCTTTCTTCGAGGCGTCGATGTGGGTCACCGCGCTGCCGGCGGCGGCGGCGGCGAGGCTGGCCATGCCGGTGTAGCCGAACAGGTTGAGCACCCGGGTCTCGCCGGGCCGCGCCCGGACGCGTTGGTCGATCCATTCCCAGTTGGCGGCGTGTTCAGGGAAGACCGCGAGGTGGCGGAAGGCCGTCAGGCGCGCGCGAAACGTCACGTCCCGCCAGGTCATGGGCCAGGCTTCCGGGACCGCCGCGTTCATCTTCCAGCGGCCCGCGTCCTCGTCATCGGCGGGCTCGAACACGGCGTGCGCGGCCGCCCAGTCCGCGTCCGGGAGGCGAGGGCGCCAGAGGCACTGCGGCTCGGGGCGCGAGACCACCCAGGGGCCATAGCGCTCCAGCTTGCGGCCATGGCCGCTGTCCAGCAGCGCGTAGTCGGACCATCCCGCCGTCCGCATGACCAGCGGCGCCTCGGCGATCGCCGGCGCTGGGCTGGTTGTGGCGGGAGAACTCATCCCCGGGGCTTACAGTCGCCAGAGGGTCGCAGTCCAGCCGACTTGCGGCGGCGAATGTTTTTGCCTCTATTGAGACCGAGACAATTTGAGGATCCGCCCGCGGTGAACGACATTCTGAACAGGCCGGTGAAATCGGCGCGCAAGGCCAAGGGGGATGGCCATCTGCGGCGCGCCGAGATCCTGCGCGCGGCCGAACGGATCTTCGTCGCCGACGGCTACGAGGGCGCGACGATCCGCAAGATTGCCGATGAGGTCGGCGTCTCCTCGACCTGCCTCTACATGCACTTCCGCGACAAGGACGAGATCCTGCTGGAGATCTGCCGCGCCGCGATGGAGCAATTGCTCGAAATGCACAATGTGATTTCGCAGCGTCCGCTGGGTCCGGTGGAGCGGGTCCGCATGATGCTCACGGCCTATGTGGAATTCGCCCTCGGCAATCCCAACGCCTACCGCCTGGTGTTCTGCGCCTCGCCCCTGGCCGGTTCCGACCAGAAACAGCAGGTCACCCACGATCTCGGCGTTCAGTGTTTCGAGCGGTTCTCCGGTGTGGTGCGGGAAATCGCCGCCGAGGGGCGACTGCGCCACGGCGATCCGCGGACAGTTCACCAGGCCCTGTGGGCGGCGTGCCACGGGCTGGTGTCGCTGATGATCACCAAGCCGAGCGTCGACTGGGCCGAGCCCGAGGAAATCACCCGCGTCCTGATCGACGGCCTGCTGTTTGGTCTTATCGCCGATTGACGCCCATGTCCGCGAAGACGGCCATCGCCGGCTTGGCGGTCCTTCTGGGGACGACTCTGCCGCTGACCTGCGCCGCTTCCGCGCCAGAACCGGCCGCAACCGTTTTCTCGCTGGATCAGTGCGCCGATCAATTTGTGCTGGCGCTCGCGCCCCGCGCCGCCATCGTCGGACTGTCGCCTCGCGCGCGTAACCCCGACTCCTATCTCGCCCCTCAAGCCAAGGGCCTTCCCGTCCGCCGCGCGGACGCTGAATCTCTTCTGACGACCCACCCGACCATCGTGGTTCGCTATTGGGGCGGTGATGGCGCGCTTCTTCGCCTGCTGGACCGGCGAGGCGTGCGGGTGGTCCGCATCGAGGACGCCATCGATTTCTCGGGTGTTCGACGTAACGTTAGGACCGTCGCTCTGGCCCTTGGAAATGTGCAGGGCGGCGAGGCCCTCATAGGGCGGCTCGACGCCAATCTTGCCGCTGCGCGCGGCGCCTGGCATGGGCGGGGCGCGCTCTATCTCACCTCCGGCGGCGCGACGGCGGGATCGGGTACCCTGATCGACGCCATCCTCGCCGCGGCCGGCCTGCGCAATCTTGCGGGCGGGGCGGGCTATCGTTCGGTGTCGCTGGAGAAGCTGGAGCTTGATCCGCCTGACGCCGTTGTCCTTGGCTTCTTCGATCCCGCCAGCCAGGCGCAGGTCCATTGGGGGCCGGGGAGTCATGGCGCGCTGCGCCGCCTCGTCTCCAGACGGACCATGGTCTCGCTGCCCGGCGCGCTTCTGGGCTGCCCGGCCTGGTTCAGCGGCGAGGCCGTGGCCCAACTCGCCGCCGCCGCGCCCTCGCGCGCCTCCGCGCGGTGCGGGAACAGCTCAACCGCAAGCGGCCCGCCATGCGCCTGATCGTGCTGCTGTGCCTGGCGCTGGGCGCCGCGCTGTGGCTCGGCCTGATGCTGGGCGAGACCTCCCTGACAGTGTCTCAGCTTGTCGAGGCCTTCACCCGGCCGGACTCCGCGCCCTGGCGCATCCTGTGGTCGATCCGCGCGCCCCGGGCGGTGACAGCCGCGGTGGTGGGCGGCGCGCTCGGTCTGTCCGGGGCGGTGATGCAGGGCCTGCTGCGCAATCCCCTGGCCGATCCCGGCGTGCTCGGCGTCTCGGCCACCGCGGCCCTCGGCGCCTCGGTGACGATCGCCCTGGGACTGGCCACGGCCGCGGGGGCGGTGGAGGGCGCCGCCCTTGCGGGCGCAATTCTCGCCGGGCTGGTGCTCATGGTCCTGACGGCGCGGCTCAGCGACCCGCAGAGTCTCATTCTGTTCGGGGTGGCCCTCTCGGCCCTGGCCGGGGCCGCCACGGCGTTGGTGTTCAATCTCTCGCCTTCGCCGGTAGCCACCTCGGAAGTCCTGTCCTGGCTGCTGGGCTCCGTCGCCAACCGGGACTGGTCGGATCTGGCCCCGGCCGCCGCGCCGGTCGCGCTGGGCGCCGCGCTCTGTGCCTGGTCAGCCAATGGACTGCGGATGCTCACTTTGGGCGAGGAGACGGCGGCGCTGTCTGGCCTGCCCATGGGCCGATTGCGGGCGGCGGGGGTGGCGGGCGCAGCCCTGCTCACCGGCGCCGCCGTGGCGCTGGCCGGGGTGGTCGGTTTCGTCGGCCTGGCCGCGCCGCACCTCGTGCGCCGTTGGGTGTCTGACGATCCCGCGCGACTGTTGGCGCCGTCGGCCCTGTCCGGCGCCGCCTTGCTGGTGCTGGCCGATGTCTGCGCACGGGTCGTGCCGACGGCCGAGGAACTGAAACTGGGGGTGGTCACGGCGCTGTTCGGCGCGCCCCTGTTCGCCCTGGTCTCGTGGCGCGCGGCGCGGAGCTGGCGCGGATGACCAGCGTCCTGGCCATGGCGGACTGCGGGGTGGTCCTTGGGGGGCGGCGGGTGATCTCCGGAGTAAGTTTGGAGGTCCGGGGAGGGGAGGTTGTCGGGGTCCTGGGGGCCAATGGCGGCGGCAAGACGACCCTCCTGCGCGCCGCACTCGGCCTCGCCAGACTGACGAGCGGCCAGGTGCGCCTGGGCGGATGTCCGGTCGGCGAGCTGACGGAGGCAGGCCGCGCGGCCCTGGCGGCCTACCTGCCGCAGGATCGCCGGGTCGGTTGGAATCTTCCTGCCTGGCGCATTGTCGCGCTCGGACTGCCGCTGATCTCGCCCTCACGCGCCCGGCCCAACACGCTCGCGGCGCTTGGGAGCGTTGGCGCCGAAGACTTGGCCGAACGCGGAATCCTGGACATGTCGGGTGGCGAGCGAGCCAGGGTTCTGATCGCGCGCCTGATCGTCACCGGCGCGCCCCTGCTGATCGCCGACGAACCGGCCGCAGGCCTCGATCCCGAGGCGCAGTTCCAGGTCATGGAGGTGCTGCGGACACGCGCGGCCCTTGGCGCCGCAGTGCTGGTGAGCCTGCATGACCTCACGCTGGCCGCGCGGTGCTGCGATCGGGTGGTGGTGCTGGGCCAGGGGCGAATGTTGGCGGACGGGCCTCCGGCGGCGACCCTCACCCCTGACCTCCTCGCCTCGGCGTTCGCTCTGGACGGCGCCTTGATCCCGTCGGCGATGGGCCACGTCCTCGCGGCCCGACGACTCAGGTAGGCCGGCTCCTACCGGCCGCCCGGCGGCGGCGCGATGGGGGAATCGAGCACCTGGGGAGCGGGCGCGGGTTGGGCGACGCCGAGCGGCTTGAACCCGTAACCGCCACGCTTCAGATCGATCGCGAGGTTCATGGGCGCGGCGCCGCCGTTCAGTCGCGCACGGTAGACCTGGGTGGCTTCAAGCACCCGCATCACATAGTCGCGAGTCTCGGAGAACGGGATGCACTCGATGAAATCCAAGGGATCGGTCGTGGAGCCGCGGGGATCGCCGCAGACATTGACCCACTGGATGGGGCGCGACGGGCCGGCGTTATAGGCCGCTGCCGCCATCAGATACGACCCGCTGAACTGGCTGACCAAATGGCCGAGATAAGTCGAACCGACACGCATGTTGAAGTCGGGATCTTCCAGACGGCCCCAGCCCAGGCCGGCGCGGCGGGCGACGCTCTGGGCGGTGGCTGGCATCAGCTGCATCATGCCCCGGGCCCCCGCGCCGGACCGGGCGTTAGGCGCAAAGCTGCTCTCCTGCCGGGTGACACTGAGGACCAGCGGCGCCTCGGCCATATCCGCTCCGGTGGGCGCCGGGAGCACCGGGTAGCCGCGCTCGGGAAGGATGATGCCCCGCCGCGCCGCATTGCGGACGACGCGCATGGAGAGTTCCTGCTCACCGTAACCCCGGATGATGTCCACCAGCATGGCTTCGTCGGCCGCGGTTGGCAGCGACTCCGACAGGCCAATCACAAAGCTCCGCATGGTCTCTGCGGCGCCCATGCGGACCAGCAGCCGGGTGGCCCGCACGAGGTCTCGCCCCTCGAAGCGGGATCGCATCTCCGGCGTGAGCTCCGGGTCGTGACCGATCACCAGTTCGGTCTTGCCGCCCTTGGCGGCGGCCAGCTGGCCGTAGAAGGTGGTGTAATACTGGGAGGCCTGCTCATAGAAGATTTGCGCCGCGACCGGGTCGCCTTCGGCCTCCGCCGCCCGGCCACGCCAGTAGAGCGCACGGCTTTGGGTGAGGGGTGAGGGACCGGTCTCGGCCAACCGCTCGAAGTGGTGGTCGGCAAGCCGCGGATCGCGCATGCGCGAAAGCGCGATCCAGCCAGCGTAGAACTGGGCTTCGGCCGCATCCGGCCCGCTCTGGAGACCCGACCGGGCTGCAACCTGATAGGCCAGACCGATGTCGCCGGTCTGCAAGGCGCCCGACATCAGGGCGCCATGCTTCCAGAGTTTTTGCGCGGCGTGCTCGTCCGGAATGACCGGCGGAAGATAGGGCACCAGGGCCAGCGCGCCGGTGATGTCGCCGCGGTCGCGTAGGGAAAGAACCCGCTCATAGATCAGGCCCGGGCTGGTCTGATCCGCGGTGGGCAGGGAAGCAATCAAAGACGCCGCCAGGGGATCGCCGCGGCGAACCGCCATCCGGGCCTGCGCGAGCGCCTGCTGGTCAGGCGGTAGCAGACGGACCAGGTCCTGCACCGCCGTTCCCTGGGCGCCATAGAGCAGCATGTCGACGCGCGCGACGTGATCGGACGGCGTGAGAATATCGGCGAAACGCGCCAGCATGCCCGCCTGGGTGGTCTGGTCGAAGGGCAGGGTACGCCAGGCCCGGCGAACCGTCAGGGCGGCGGCGTCCGCCTGGCTGCGGCTGAGGAGTGCGTTGGCCAGCGCGGTAGCGCCCTGCGGCGTCAGTGGCGTCGTTTTTCCGAACCAGGCGATCAGTCGATCAGGATCGAGTCGCGACCGGTCGATCAACTTTTCCGCGGCGATCTGGCGATGAGCGGCGTGAGGCCAGTCGGCGAGCTCAACCCGGGCCGCCTCCGCCTGCTCCCAGGTGAGATACTCCGGCGCGGAATCCGACAAAGCCCAAAGCGCGACTTTCCGCGCCAGGGGGTCAGCCGACTGATTGAGCATCGCTTGAAGCCGCGAGCCGTCGCCCGACCGCGCGGCGGCGAAGGCGGCGCCGACCGCGCCCGGATTGTCCTGAACGGCGGCGGCCTCGGCCGGCGCGGGCGAATCGCCCGTCAGGTCCTGCGCGATGGCGAGGCCGCCGATCGCCAGGATCGCGGCCGCGAGGGCGGAACTTCGTCTGAACACAACAGTCATACTCATACCTTGCCGGACCGAGCGCCGTGCGGGCTTCCCGCCTTGCGTGGTTGCCCACACGCCACCCGAAGTCCTATTGTCCGCGCCTCCCCAAAGACCGCAACCGTTAGCGGCAGGATCACGGCTTTTTGCACTTCATGACCTCGAAACCTTTCCAAGGCGTCATCACGGCGCTGGTTACCCCGTTCGCGGACGGACGACTCGATGAGCCGGCCTTTGTAGCCCTCATCGAACGGCAGGTCGCCGCCGGCGTCCACGGCGTTGTCCCGGTGGGCACCACGGGCGAGACCTCGACCTTGAGCCATGAGGAGCACAAGCGCGTCGTCAGCCTCTGCGTGGAGGTCACTAACGGGCGCATTCCCGTGATCGCCGGCGCGGGGTCCAACTCCACTGAGGAGGCGGTCGATTTCGCCCGCCACGCCAAGGCGGCCGGCGCGGACGCCAGCCTCGTCGTCACGCCCTACTACAACCGGCCCGGTCAGGAAGGGCTCTATCAGCACTACAAGACCATCAGCGACGCGGTGGACCTGCCGATGCTGGTCTACAATGTGCCGTCCCGCACAAGCATTGACATCACCAACGAAACCCTTCTGCGCGTGGCCGAATTGCCGAATGTGGTCGGGATCAAGGACGCCACCGGCGACATGGTAAGGGCGAGCCTGCAGAAGCGCTTCTTTGCACCCGAGTGGATCATGCTGAGCGGCGATGATCCCAGCGCTCTGGGCTACATCGCCCACGGCGGGCGCGGCTGTATCTCCGTTACGGCCAATGTCGCGCCGGCGGCCTGCGCGGCGTTTTTCAATGCGTGTCTGTCCGGGCAATGGACCGAGGCCCTGGCTCTGCAAAACCGGTTGATCCGGCTGCACAAGGCCCTGTTCCTGGACGCATCGCCCTCGCCGACGAAATTCGCGCTCTCGCGCCTGGGGCTGTGTTCGGAGGAGGTCCGGCTTCCCGTGGTGCCCTGCGCGCCGCAGCATTACGCCGAGATTGTGGAGGCGATGACGGAAGCCGGTGTGTCCTCGTGACCGGCAAGCTGATCGCGGAAAACCGCCGCGCGCGCTTCGACTATTTCCTCGAGGAGACGTTCGAGGCGGGGATCAGCCTGACCGGCTCGGAGGTGAAGTCCCTGCGGCTGGGCAAGGCCAACATCGCCGAGTCCTACGCCAACGCCGAGGGGCGCGAACTGACCCTGGTGAACGCCTACATCCCGGAATACGGCCCCGCGAACCGGTTCAACCATGAGCCCCGGCGTCCCCGCCGGCTTCTGCTCCACCGGCGGCAGATCGACAAACTGATCGGCGCGGTCCGGCGCGACGGACGCACGATCGTGCCGACGAGGCTCTACTGGAACGAAAAGGGTCTGGCGAAACTTGAACTGGCGCTCGCCAAGGGCAAGTCGGCGCCTGACAAACGCCAGACTGTGGCTGATCGCGACTGGAAGCGCGAACAGGGCCGGCTGATGCGCGACAAGGGGTAGGGCACAAGCCGCCGCTAAAGCAGGGCCCGGGCCCGTGTGAAAATGGCTTCGAACATCGACGGCGTGAGTCGTCCGGTGTTCGTATTCAAGCGCGAGCAATGGTAGCTGTTGATCAGCCGGAAGGGCCCTGCCGGGCTCTCCGACCCGTGACCCGGGACGCCCGCCGATCCGGGAAGACCTAGGGCCTTCAACGTGTTGCGGCGCGCGACGTCTCCCAGGGTGACGATGACCTTCAAATTCGGCAGGGCCGCGATCCGGGCGCTCAGGAAGGGACGGCACGCGCCTTCTTCGGCCGGGGTGGGCTTGTTGCCCGGCGGCGCACAACGGACAGCGTTCGTCACCATGCAGTCCGTCAGCGTCAGGCCATCATCCGGCGAGGCGGCGTAGCGCCCTTTGGCGAAGCCCGTCTTCAGCAGGGTTTCGTAGAGAAGGACCCCAGCGAAATCACCCGTGAAGGGGCGGCCGGTGCGGTTGGCCCCCTGGCGTCCCGGCGCCAGACCCACCACCAGCAGGCGTGCGTTCGGATCGCCGAACGAAGGGGCGGGGCCGTTGAACCAGTCGGGATGAGCCGCCTGATTTTCGGCGCGATAAGTGTTCAGTCGCGGGCAGATCGGGCAGTCCCGGGCTGGCTCGGCCCGCTCAGTCATCCGCGGAGTCACGGTTTTCATGCAAGAAGCGAGGGAGACGCTCACGGGGCGCCCGCCCGATGATGTCGGCCAGGTCGGCCAGATCCACAAACGAGTCGGCCTGGCGCCGCAGATCGTCGGACGCCATGGGCGGTTGCGACTTCAGGGTGGACACGACAGTGACCCGAACGCCTTTGCGTTGGACCGCCGCCAGCAGATAGGCGAAGTCGCTGTCACCGGAGAACAGAACCATGTGATCGGCTTTTGGCGCGAGTTCCAACATGTCCACGGCCAGTTCCATGTCCATATCGCCCCGGTAGCGCTTGCGGCCCTCGCGGTCGGTGTATTCCTTGGCGGGTTTCGTCACGAGGGTGAAGCCGTTGTAGTCCAGCCAGTCCACCAGGGGGCGGATCGGGGAATAGTCCTGCTCCTCCACCACCGTCGTGTAGTAGTAGGCGCGGATCAGCAGGCCGCGTTTGCGGAACTCGTCCAGCAGGCGCTTGAAATCGATATCGAAGCCAAGGTTCTTGGCGGCCGCATGCAGATTGGCGCCGTCGATAAAAAGCGCGAGCCGGTCGGTGGGGTAGAAAGTCACGGTAATTCCTTGTCGAATATGCTGAATCAAGATTACGATCGCGCGATCATCGTGGCGCTTGGGTCCAATCTCCCCGGCGCCTACGGATCGAGCCGCGAACTCCTGGAGTCGGTCCTTGAAAAAATGCCTGTCGAGGGCATAGGCGTGCTCGCCGTGTCCCAGTGGTGGCGTTCGCGCGCTTGGCCCGATCTAACGGACCCTGACTATCTCAACGGCGTCGCGATTGTCGAGACGAACCTCCAGGCGGAGCAGCTTCTCACCCGACTGACGCAGATCGAGAGCGCGTACGGACGCGGGCGGACCGCGCAGAACGCGCCGCGTCCGCTGGATCTGGATCTGATCGCCTACGGCCGGCGCCGCATCGACGCGCCGGGCCTGACGATACCGCATCCCCGGGCGCATGATCGGCTGTTCGTCATGGGGCCGCTGGCGGAGATCGCGCCGGATTGGATTCACCCGGGAACAGGGCTCCCGGCCCGGCGTCTCGCCGAGACCGCAACAGTCGGACGCGACGCCGCCCCGCTTGGGTGGACGACCTGACGGGGAAGGGCGCGCTGCATTGCAAAACGCGGGCTCAGGCGCTATGAACCGGGGTTGATCCCCCAAACCTGCGAGAATTTATGGCCCGCGTTACCGTCGAAGATTGCGTTCTCAAAGTCCCGAACCGCTTCAACCTCGTTCTGTTGGCCGCCAATCGGGCCCGGGCGATCGCGGCCGGCTCGCCGCTGACATTGGATCGCGACAACGACAAGAACCCTGTCGTGGCGCTGCGCGAGATCGCGGAAGACATGGTCAACCCGACCGAACTGCGGGAAACGCTGATCACCAGCCTGCAGCGCGTCGACGAACATTCCGAAGCCGAGGAAGAGGCTGAAACCCTCGCCCTGCTGGCCGATCCGAGCCACGCCCAGATGAGCGAGCAGGAACTGGTGCGCGCGCTGCAGAGCGACCGCGATGGCGGGCAGGAGGAGCGCTACTGAGCCTCGAGGCCACCCAGGCTCCCACGCTCCCGCCAGCCGGTCCGGCCGTCAAACCTGACGGCGCGCCGGCCGGCTCTCCCAAGACAGCGCCGAAATTTCTGCGCCAGTATGAACTGATCGACCGCGTCCGCGACTACGATCCCAGCGCGGACGAGGCCCTGCTCAATCGCGCCTACGTCTACGCCGTACGCATGCACGGCACCCAGAAGCGCGCATCCGGCGATCCCTATTTCGCCCACCCCATCGAAGTCGCCGGCATCCTGACCGACTACCGTCTGGACACGGCGACGATCGTCACGGCTCTGCTCCACGACGTCATCGAGGACACCGATGTCACGCGCGCCGACATCGATCGGCTGTTCGGCGAGGAAGTCGGCGAGCTCGTCGAGGGCGTGACGAAGCTCTCTCGCCTTGAGACCACCGCCGACTACAAACGCCAGGCCGAGAACCTGCGGAAGTTCATCCTGGCGGTGTCCAAGGACGTGCGGGTCCTGCTCGTGAAGCTGGCGGACCGACTGCACAACATGCGGACCCTGGAGTTCATCAAGAGTCCCGCCAAGCGCGAGCGCATCGCGCGCGAAACGCTCGACATCTATGCGCCGCTGGCGCGTTCGATCGGGTGCCACCGCATCTGTTCCGAACTCGAAGAACTGGCCTTCACCCACCTCAATCCCAAGGCCCGAGACGCCATTCTTCGGCGCCTGGAAACCCTGCGCCTGCAGCAAGGCAAGGCGGTCGGCCTGGCCAGCGAGGAAATCGCCAACCAGCTCACCCAGGCCGGCGTGGCCTGCCGGGTCGTCGGACGGGAGAAGAACGCCTATTCGATCTGGCGCAAGCTTCAGCGAAAATCCATTGGATTTGCTCAGCTATCCGACATTTACGGTTTTCGCGTGATCGTCGAAACCGAGGATGACTGCTACCGCGCCCTCGGCGTGATCCATCGGGCCTGGCCGGCCGTGCCGGACCGCTTCAAGGACTTCATCTCCACGCCCAAGCGGAACAACTACCGCTCTCTGCACACCACCGTGGTGGGGCCCCGCGCCATGCGGATCGAGATGCAGATCCGCACCGTAGTTATGGACCGTGTCGCGGAGCAGGGCGTGGCCGCGCACTGGCGCTACAAGAACGAGACCTATGCTTTCGACCCGGAGGCCGCGGCCGCCGCGGGCGGGGCGGATCCGCTCGTCAACATTCGTCAGCTCGTGCAGGTTCTGGAGCAAGGCGGCGATGCTCAGGATCTGCTCGATCACGCCAAGCTTGAGATGTTCCTCGATCAGGTCTTCGTCTTTACGCCTAAGGGCAAGCTGATCAGCCTCCCGAGCGGCGCGATGCCGCTCGACTTCGCCTATGCGGTCCACTCCGACGTGGGCGACACCTGCGTTGGCGTGAAAATCAACGGTGAGCTGCGCCCGCTCCGCACCTTGCTGACCAACGGTGACGTGGTGGAGGTGATCCGGGGCGCGAAGCCATCCACCCCCTCCGATTGGCTAAGCCTGACCGTGACCGGGCGGGCCCGCTCCGCCATCCGACGCCACAAACGGCAGTCGGAGCGCGACGAATTCCAGCGGATCGGCAAGGCCTCGCTGGAGCAGACCTTCGCCCGCGCAGGCAAGGCCTTGGCCGAGGTTTCGCTCCGCCCCGCGTTGGATCGCTTCGCGGCGCCGGCTGAAGCCGAGGTGTTCCAGGCCGTCGGCCGCGGACAGATTTCACCGACGCAGATTCTCGAACTCATCTTCCCGGGCCTGGCGGAGACGGCCAAGGCCGCCGCCACCGCACGGGTGCGGATCGACGACCGGCAGGCGCCGCTTTACGTTCGGGGAGGTGGAGCCGAAATCGGGGCGAAGCTCCGGTTCGCACCCTGCTGTCAGGCCATGCCCGGGGACCGCATCGTCGGCATCGCGGGCGACGACGGCGCGGTCACCATCCATACGATCGACTGCGCCACACTGGCGGACTTCGAAGAGCAGGAACATCTCTGGCGGGACCTTCAGTGGACGACGGAGGCTGAGCGCAACACCCTCTCAGTGGCTCGCCTGAACGCCACGATCCGCGATGCGCCCGGAGTCATGGGTCAGGCGTGCACGATCATCGGCGAGGCCGGCGGCAACATCACCGCCGTGAACATGCGCCACAGACATTCGGATTTCTTCGACGTCGATTTCGACATCGAGGTGAAGGACGCGCGCCATCTCACCCACATCGCCGCTGCGCTCCGGGCCTGCCCGAGCGTCGAAACCGTGGAACGGGCGCGGAGTTGAACGTCGGGGGATATTCCCTCGCCGCCGGGCGGTGTAATCAGCGGCCATGACCAACGAAGATGTCCTTCGGGAATTCCGCGAGGCCGGCGCTCTGCGCGAGGGCCATTTCATCCTGTCGTCGGGGCTGCACAGCGGCGTCTTCCTGCAGAAGAACCTCGTCTTCATGCATCCGGAACGCTGCGCGCGGCTTTGCCGTGGCCTGGCCGAAGCGATCACCGCGGCGGTCGGACCGGTCGATGTCTGCGTCTCGCCCGCCGTCGGCGGCATCATCCCAGGCTATGAGACCGCGCGTCACCTTGGCGTGCCGTCGATCTATGTCGAGCGGGAGGGCGGCGTCTTCAAGTTCAGGCGCGGCTTCGAACTGAAGCCCGGCGCACGGGTCGCGATGGTTGAAGACATCGTCTCCACGGGGCTGTCGTCCCGCGAATGCGTCGAGGCGATCCGGGCGGCCGGCGGCGAGGTGGTCTGCGCCGCCTGTATCGTGGACCGCTCCGGCGGCCGCGCCGACTCCGGCGCGCCGATGGTGGCTTTGGCGACGCTCGACGTTCCGGCCTGGCCCGCCGACGCGCTGCCGCCCGAACTGGCGGCGATCCCGACCGAAGACCCGGGCAGCCGGAGACTCGGGAAATGACCACCTGGCTTCACAACCTGCGCCTCGGCGTCAACATCGATCATGTGGCCACCATCCGGAACGCCCGGGGCGAAGCCTACCCCGACCCCGCGCGCGCCGCTGAGGTGGCCATGATGGCCGGCGCCGATGGGATCACGGCGCACCTGCGGGAGGATCGCCGGCACATCTCCGACGCCGATATTGAATCCCTTGTCGCTTTGACGCGCCAGCGTGGCCGGCCGCTCAATCTTGAAATGGCGGTCACGCAGGAGATGGAAGCCATCGCCCTGGCGCACCGTCCACATGCGGCCTGCCTGGTGCCGGAACGGCGCGAAGAGGTCACGACCGAAGGCGGCCTCGATGTCGCAGGTCAACACAACCGGATCGCGCCGGTCGTCGCCAGCCTGCGCGAGGCGGGTATTCGCGTCTCCCTGTTCATCGAGGCGGATCCGGCGCAGATCGCCGCCGCACACGCCGTGAACGCGCACGTGATCGAGCTTCACACCGGCGCCTACTGCATGGCCGTGCGCGAGCGCCGCGCCGACGCCGGTGACCTGTACCGCACGCTCTGCGAAGGCGCCCGCATGGCGGCTGGGCTGGGACTGGAAGTCCATGCGGGACATGGGATCGACTACGAAACCGTTGCCGCCGTGGCGGCGATCCCCGAAGTGGCTGAACTGAATATCGGTCACTTCCTGATCGGAGAGGCCATCTTCACCGGGCTCGAGCCGGCCATTCGCCGCATGCGGTTGCTCATGGATGCGGCGCGCGCGACGCCCGCGCGAGAGGCGGCGGCTTGATCGTCGGCATCGGTTCCGACCTCAGCGACATCCGGCGCGTCGCCAAGACGCTGGACAGATTCGGCGAGCGCTTCACCGCCCGCATCTTCACGGAGACCGAGCGCGCGCGGTCAGAACGCAAGCCCGACCGGGCCGCCAGTTACGCCAAGCGCTTTGCCGCCAAGGAAGCGTGCGCCAAGGCGCTGGGCACGGGCATCCGGCGCGGCGTGTTCTGGAAGGACATGGGCGTCGTGAACGCGCGTTCGGGCCAGCCCACCATGGTTCTGACCGGCGGCGCGGCCGCGCGCCTGCTCGCCATTGTCCCGGAAGGCCATGTCGCCGCCATTCATCTGTCGCTGACGGACGACCACCCCTACGCCCAGGCGTTTGTGATCATTGAGGCGCTCCCGGCGTCGGCCCCATGACCGACCTTCACGCCACGCGCGTGTCCGTCACGCCTTCGACGCGCGCCTCCGGCCTGGCGACGTGGCTCAAGGCGGCAGGGCTCGCGATCGTCTTCGCGCTCGCGCTACGGATATTCATCGTCGCGCCCTTCGCCATTCCCTCGGCCTCCGAAGAGCCCAATCTCTTCCGGGGCGACTACATCCTCGTTTCGAAGTGGTCCTACGGCTTCAGCCGGCATTCGATTCCTGGCAGCCCGCCGTTGGCGCCGGGACGGATTCTGTTCCACGCCCCGAGGCGTGGCGATGTGGTCGTCTTCAAGCTGCCGGCGGATGGTCATACCGACTATGTAAAGCGCCTCGTGGGTCTGCCCGGGGATCGAGTCCAGGTTCGTGAGGGGCAGATCTTCATCAATGGCGCCGCGCTGAACAGGCGGTTGCAAGCCGCCAGGACGGTCGTTCAAAGTCGGGGCCGCGAAGGCGATCCAGGTGCGGTTCCTGCGCGCCTGTATCGTGAGAGCACACCCGAGGGGCGGTCGTATCTCACCCAGGCGCTGGAGCCTGGCGGACGCGCGAACTCGACCGGCGTCTACCGCGTGCCGGCGCGCTGCTACTTCGTGCTGGGCGACAACCGCGACAACTCGGCCGATAGCCGGTTCGGCTCCGGTCTGGCCGCCGGAGATCCCCGGCTAGGCGGTTGTGGGTGGGACGACAGCCTGGACGCCGCGTTCGGTGATATCCTCGGTGTCGGCTTCGTCCCGGAGGACAATCTGGTGGGGCGCGCGCGTCTGATTCTCTTGTCGTGGAACACGGGCGTCGACGAGTGGCACGACGATGGGGCCAGCCTGTGGAAGCCCTGGACCTGGCTGACCCAACTTCGACCCGCTCGCGCGTTGCGGGTGATCCGATGAGCGGCGCGACACCCAACCGGCGACTGGCCGCCGTAGCGGCGCTGGAGACGCGCCTCGGCTACGCCTTTACCGATCGCGCCTTGCTGGAACGTGCTTTGACTCACGCCAGCGCCAGCCAGGGCGCCCGCAAGCTGCCGGACAATGAGCGACTGGAGTTTCTCGGCGATCGCGTCCTCGGCCTGATCATGGCCGAGACTCTCATGATGCGGGACGGCGAGGCCACGGCCGGGTCGTTGTCGAAGCGGCAAGCCGGACTCGTCAGCCGCCAGGCCTGCGCCCGCGCCGCGCGTTCCGCGGGACTGGGCGACGCGCTGCGGCTTCAGGGCGGGGAGACCCGCCGGGGGGGACGGGACCACGAGACCATCCTGGCCGACGCCTGCGAGGCCGTTATCGCCGCCATCTATCTTGAAGCCGGGCTTGAGGTCGCCGCGCGCGTCGTCCTGGCGCTTTGGGCGCCGCTTCTGGACGAGCCCGTGGATCAGGCCCTCGCCGATCCCAAGTCGGCCTTGCAGGAGTGGGCGGCCGCCAATGGCCATGCCGCGCCGATTTATACCGTCGTTGACCGCAAGGGTCCCGACCATGAGCCCGTCTTCACCGTCGTGGTGACGGTGGGAGACGATACCCCGGCGACAGGAATGGGCGGGTCCCTGCAGGCCGCCCAGAAGGCCGCCGCCCACGCCCTGCTGATACGCCAAAGGAACCCTTCATGACCCGCGCCGGATTCATCGCCGTGATCGGCGCTCCCAACGCGGGGAAATCCACCCTCGTCAACCGCCTCGTCGGCACCAAGGTCTCCATCGTCACCCAGAAGGTGCAGACGACTCGCTTCCCGGTGCGGGGCGTCGCCATCGACGCCGAGAGCCAGATGGTGCTGGTAGACACGCCTGGGATATTCAAACCGAGACGCCGTCTGGACCGGGCCATGGTTCGCGCCGCCTGGGGGCGGGCCGAGGACGCCGACGCGGTTGTGCATCTGGTGGACGTCAACGCCGAAATCGATGTGGCGGACGGCGGGGGCACGCCCGCCGACCGCAAGGCGGCGGACGATGTCGCTACCATCGTCGAGGGTCTCAAGCACGCCTCGCGCAAGGCGATCTTGGCGTTGAACAAGATCGATCTGGTGCGCCGCGACAGCTTGCTGGCCGTCACGCGCAAGCTGTTCGACACCGGTGTCTATGACGAGGTGTTCATGATCAGCGCCGGCAACGGCGCCGGAGTCGACGACCTCAAGCACCGCTTGGCGGCCGTCGTCCCCGAGGGTCCGTGGTTCTATCCGGCCGATCAGAGCGCCGATATTCCGGCTCGCCTGCTGGCCGCCGAGATCACGCGCGAGAAGGTCTATCTGCGGGTTCACGAGGAGCTGCCCTACGCCGCAAGCGTGGAAACCACGGCTTTCCAGGAGCGCCCGGACGGGTCTGTGCGCATCGAGCAGACCATCTACGTCGAGCGCGACGGGCAGAGAGGGATTCTGCTGGGCAAGGGGGGGCAGACCCTGAAGTGGATCGGAGAGGCCTCCCGCCTTGAGCTGACCGAGCTGCTCGAGCGGCCGGTGCACCTCTTCCTGCACGTCAAGGTCAAGGCGACCTGGGCCGAGGACAGGGGCTTCTTTCAGGACATGGGCCTGGACTTCGACGTCTGACCGGAACCGGCGATGGAATTCGAGGAGGACGGCTTCGTGCTCGCGGCGCGCCCCCACGGCGAGGCGGGCGCGATCGTCGATATCCTCACCGCGGGGCGCGGCCGCTGGGCAGCCCATGTGGCCGGCGGCGCGTCGCGGCGGCTGAAACCGATCCTCCAGCCCGGCTCACGGGTTCGCATGGCGTATCGGGCTCGCGTGGCGGATCAACTGGGCGCAGCGCGGCTTGAGAGTGACGGGGAGGGCGCCTCGGCCCTGTTCGACGATCCCCTGGCCCTCGCCGCCCTGGCGGCGGCGGCGTCCCTGGTCGCCGGCGCCTTGCCCGAACGCGAGCCTCATCCGGGCGCCTTCTATGCGTTTGAGGCCCTTGTCGGCGCGCTGTCCCTGCCGGACATCTGGCCGGCCGTGCTGGTCCGCTTCGAGATGGGCCTGTTGCAGGAACTGGGTTTCGGCCTGGATCTGTCCCGTTGCGCGGTGACCGGCTCCGCCGACGACCTTGTGTGGGTCAGCCCGCGGACAGGCCGGGCTGTTAGCGCGACGGCAGGCGAACCTTACCGGGATCGGCTGCTTGTTCTACCGCCTTTTCTGCTGTCGGCCCAAGGCGGCCTTTCGCCGGGTGACATCGGCGCCGGCCTCGCCCTCACGGGCCGGTTTCTGCAGGACTTTGTCTTCGCGGCACTCAACCGCCCCCTGCCGCCGGCGCGGGCCCGCCTGATCGAAAGACTGTCGGACGCCGGGCGCCTCTGACGCCGTCCTGGACACAGAGGCTGGAGTCAGATTGAAGCGGGCTCATGAACGAACGCGTTCCGCCGCCGCCGCCCGAAGAGGGTGGACGTATTCTCGATGAGTCCCTGAACGACGCCCTCTCGCGCCGCTACCTGGCCTACGCCCTCTCGACGATCACTCAGCGCGCCCTGCCGGACGTGCGCGACGGGCTCAAGCCCGTGCACCGCCGTCTGCTCTACGCCATGCGGCTCCTGCGCCTGGACCCGCAGACCTCGGCCAAGAAATCGGCCCGCGTGGTCGGCGACGTCATCGGCAAATATCACCCGCATGGCGATGTGGCCGTCTATGACGCCCTTGTCCGCCTCGCCCAGGACTTCGCCCAACGCTACCCGCTGATCGACGGGCAGGGAAACTTCGGCAACATCGACGGCGATAACGCCGCGGCCATGCGATACACCGAGTGCCGCCTGACCGAGGCGGCGCAGCTGTTGCTTGAGGGCATCGACGAGGACGCGGTCGACCTTCGCCCGACCTATGACGGGGAAGAGGAAGAACCGGTGGTTCTGCCCGCTGGATTCCCCAATCTACTCGCCAACGGATCCTCCGGCATCGCGGTGGGCATGGCCACGTCCATCCCGCCCCACAACGCCGCGGAACTGATCGACGCCTGCCTGCTGCTTCTGAAGAACCCCAAGGCCACGACCGCCGACCTTGTGGCGATCGTTCAAGGCCCCGACTTCCCGACCGGCGGCGTGATCGTCGAACCGGCGGCCTCGCTGCTGGAGACCTATGAGACGGGGCGTGGCGGGGTGCGCACGCGGGCCCGCTGGATCAAGGAAGACACCGGCCGGGGCGGCTATCGGATCATTGTCACCGAAGTCCCCTATCAGGTGAAGAAGGCCGATCTGGTCGAACAGCTCGCCTCCCTTCTGGAAAACAAGAAGGCGCCGCTTCTGGGCGACGTGCGCGACGAGTCCGCCGAGGATATCCGCCTGGTTATCGAGCCGCGCGCCCGCAACGTGGAGCCCGAGGTGCTGATGGAGAGCCTGTTCAAGCTCTCCGATCTGGAAACCCGTTTCCCGGTGAACATGAATGTGCTCACCGGCCGGGGGGCGCCCATGGTCATGGGCCTCAAGAGCGCGCTTCAGGCGTTCCTCGACCACCGCCGCGAGGTGCTGATCCGCCGGGCGAAGTTCCGCCTGGCCAAGATCGAGGCGCGGCTGCACATCCTCGAGGGGATGCTGATCGTCTTCCTCAATCTGGACGAGGTGATCCGCATCGTCCGTTTCGAGGACGAGCCCAAAGCCAAGCTGATCTCGACGTTCGCCCTGACCGACATCCAGGCCGAAGCCATCCTCAACACCCGGCTGCGTCAGCTGGCCCGGCTCGAAGAGATGGAATTGCGGCGTGAGCACGACGAACTCTCCAAGGAGCGGGACGGCCTGCAGGGCGTCCTCGAGTCGGAAACGCAGCAATGGCGCCTCATCGGCGTCGGGTTGCGCGACGCCCTGAAGATCGTCGGGCGCCACACCAAGGTCGGCGCGCGCCGCTCGACCTTTGACGTGCCGCCCGAAATCGACGCCGGCGCGGCGCTGGAGGCGCTGGTCGCCCGCGAGCCGATCACCGTGATCGTCTCCGAACGCGGCTGGATTCGCGCCGCCAAGGGCCGGATCGAGGATCCGCAGTCGCTGAGCTTCAAGGAAGGCGACAAGCTGGCGTTCGCGGTGCCGGCGGAGACCACCGACAAGCTGCTGCTGTTCGCCTCCGACGGGCGCTTCTTCACCCTGCCGTGCGACAAGCTGCCCTCGGCCCGGGGCCAGGGCGAGCCCCTGCGGCTGATGATCGACCTCGACGACAAGGTCGCGATCCTGGCCGTGTTTCCCGCCAAGCCGGGCCGGATGCGGCTTCTGGCCTCCAAGGCCGGCTACGGTTTTCTGATGGACGAGGAGGAGGCGCTCGCCTTCCGCAAGGCCGGCAAACAGGTCCTGAACGTCGACGGGGAGGGCGCCGCCCTCTGCCTGGAGGCGCCGGGCGACCACGTTGCCGTGATCGGCGACAACGGCAAGATCCTGATCTTCCCCATCGCCGAACTGCCCACCATGCCGCGCGGCAAGGGCGTGAAGCTGCAGAGCTACCGCGAAGGCGGCCTGCGCGACGCCCTGGTTTTCAACGCCGCCGAAGGCGCCGGTTGGACAGACTCCGGCGGCCGCAAGCGCGCCTGGGCCGAATGGCGGGAGTGGGTTGGCAAGCGGGCCTCGGCCGGACGGCTGGCCCCACGAGGCTTCGCCGCAAACCGCAGGTTCTCGCCAGGCTGAACCGGCGGTCGCGACCCGAGCGGAATTGCGACCGTCACATTGCCTGACTAGATTGCCGCCAAATTCAGAGGAACACCCTATGATCGTCACCCAGGCCATCGACTACGTCCTAGAAGGCAAACCCCATCAGGGCCTGCTCGTGCGGGACGATTCCCGGCCGACACCCGGGCCCACCGTCCTGTCGTTCCATGCCTGGGACGGACGCACCGACGCCCACGATGCGTTCGCGCACCGGCTGGCCGCCCTCGGTTGGACCGCGTTCTCCGTCGATCTCTACGGCCAGGGCGTGGTCGGCAATTCGCCTGAGGAATGCCAGGCCCTCATGAACCCGCTCATCGGCGATCGGGCCCGCCTGCGTGCGCTACTGCTGGAAACAGTGAAGGTGGTTGGAGCCCTGCCCGAGGTCGACGCCGCCCGCATGGCCGCGATCGGATTCTGCTTCGGCGGCCTTTGCGTGCTCGATCTGGCGCGCGCCGGCGCGCCGCTGAAAGGTGTAGCCAGCTTCCACGGTCTCTTTACGCCGCCCGGCCTGCCGCTGGTGACGCCGATCGGCCCCAAGGTCGTGGCCTATCACGGCTGGTCCGACCCCATGGCCAAGCCGGACTCGGTGGTCGCGTTCGGCGAGGAATTCACCGCGGCCGGCGCCGACTGGCAGATTCATGGCTTCGGCGGCGCGCTGCACGCCTTCATGAACGAAGGCTCCAACATGCCGGAGATGGGCATCCTCTACGACGCCAAGGTCGCCAGGCGGGCCTGGGATGGCATGTCCGGCTTCCTCACCGAGGTGCTCGTCTAGCCTCTACTTGCCGCCCCACTTCGCCTTGCCGGCCCGGAGGAGGGCGAGGAAGTCGTCGGTCGAGGGCCCGAAGCGGGGCCAGATCACATTGGCCTTGGCGTCGAAGACGGCGCCTTGGCCCTTGGGCTCGATCGCAACCATGTGCATCTTGCTGCGGGCGTGGACCAGCACCAGATGGAACCGCGCCATCTCCGTCCACCGCCAGGCCCGATCGACGCCATTGAGGTGCAGCCGTACCCCGGTCTCATCGATGGTGAGTTGATCCTTTCGCGTCTGAGCCTGGACGATGCCCCAGACACACACGCCGATCATGAACAGGAAGGACAGGGTCGTCGGCAGGCCGGTCGTCAGCAGCGTCTGAACCGGCCATTTCCCGACGATCAGAAAGCCCGCGGCAAAGCCAAGCTCCAGCAGAATGATCAGGGCGAACACCATGGTCGGCGCCAGCTTTTTCGGCCGGAATTCGAGGGGGATATCGGCCAGGGAATAGGACATTGCGGGGCGGGGGCCTTCCGGGGTTCTATGGTCGGGTCTGCTCTAGCACGACCGGCATCGGGCGACAGCGCGGACCGGGCGTCGCGCGCGCATGGGAGACCCGTATGACCAGTGGGCAGTCATCGATGATCTACGCCGTCAACGGCAAAGGCGAATTGCTGTGGTACCAGCACACCGGCGCGGGCGATGGCTCGGACCAATGGCTGACCACTCTTGAGCCATCCGGCTGCGTGGGGACGGGGTGGAACTTCACCCAGGTGTTCGCCGACGGCGCCGGCGCGATCTATACGATCGACGCCGATGGATACCTCCGTTGGTTCCGTCACGACGGGTTCGTGAAAGGGATCATCGACTGGACCAACATGCCGGCTGACGGCAAGGGCTACATCGGCGAAGGCTGGAACATGAAGCACGTGTTCTGCGGCGGCGATGGTGTCATCTACGCGATAGACCAGCAGAACCAGCTGCTCTGGTACCGCCATCTCGGTCACCTCGACGGCACGGACCGCTGGCAGACCTCGCCTGAACCCAAGGGTTTCATAGGGGAGGGCTGGGACATGAAACACGTGTTCTCCGCCAGAAACGGCGTCATCTACGCCGTCAATCAGCAGAACCAGCTGCTGTGGTACCGTCACCTCGGCTTTGCGGACGGGACCGACCACTGGCAGACAACGCCTGACCCGAAGGGTCATATCGGCGTCGGCTGGGACATGAAGCACGTCTTCTCCGGCGGCGGCGGCGTGATCTATGCGGTCAGCCAGAATGACCAGCTGCTCTGGTACAAACACCTGGGCGCAGCCGACGGAACGGACCGGTGGCTGACCACGCCCGATCCCAAAGGCTATGTGGGCGAGGGGTGGGGCTTTTCCCACGTGTTCGTCGGCGGTTTCGCACCACGCAATATCGGCCTGCGCATGGAGTTCCAGGAGACCAGTCAATGGTGCTGGATCGCCGTAGGCGTGTCGATCCAGCGCTATTACAACCCGGCGAGCAAGGTTACCCAGTGCGCGGAGATGACCAGCATCGGCCACCGCATCAACGGATACCCGCCCGACACCAACGCCTATCCCGGCGAGGCCTCGCTGGCGTCGGTTCCGAACCTTCGCGAGGCCCTGGCGAACCCGACACTGAAGATGGCGCTCACGATCCTCGACAGTCCCGAGCCGCTGATCGACGCTCGCTACGACAAGTCGGGCGGAGTCGGCGACGCCTTGGGGTTGAACTGGTTCAACAAATCCGGGCAGGCGTCGATCAGCCTCGCGCAACTGACGACGGAGATCGAGGCCGGACGTCCGGTGGCGTTTCAGATCAAGTTCACGGCGTCGGGCGACACACACTACATCGCCGTGGCCGGCGTGATGGCTGACCTGCTGCTTGTCTGCGACCCGGGCTCGGGCGATTCCGTGATCCGCTACGGTGACTTCCTGACCAGCTATCAGGGCGGCGCCAGCATCCTGGACGTCGCGCTCACCACGCCGGCTGTCATCGTGGAGCCGGGACATATCCATCTGAACTAAGAGCACGGGTCGGTGGGCGACGCGATGGTCCTTCTCGATACCGATATCCGTTTCACGTCTAAGATATATTATCGGAAATATGAGATGGTCTGAACGGCCTGGCCGCGCTTCAGACCTACGCTGCGTTCGGCAGCGTAATCCGCCCCGTGACGACGTTCTGGAGCGTTTGAACGAACAGATCCGGCTCCGCGGCCATCACGCGCCGCTCCACGTCCGCCGCGGTGTCCTCCGGGCGCACCGGAACTCTAACTTGCGCAATGACGGCGCCATGGTCGTAGAACTCATCCACCAGATGCACCGTGGCGCCGGATTCAGGCTCGCCCGCCGCAACCACAGCCTCGTGAACTCGCCGGCCATACATGCCCTGGCCACCGTATTTCGGCAGCAAGGCCGGATGGATATTCAGCACCCGGCCGGCATAGGCGTTCAGCGTCTGCGGCCCCAGTTTGCGCAGGTAGCCCGACAGAATCACAAGATCAGCGCCAGCGGCCCGCAACGCGTCAGCAAGCCGGCAATCAGCGCCATCCGGATCCGCCGTCGTCGGGATGAATTGGGCTGCAATTCGATGTTCGCGGGCAAAATCCAGAGCCGGCGCCGCCTTGCGGTTACTCACGACAAGGCACGGCGTGGCCGCCAGATCGCCTGCCGCGATCGCCGCGACGATAGCGCGAAAGCTGCTGCCGTTGTTAGAAGCCAGAAAAGCCAGTCTCATCAATCAGTTTCCTGGCCGAATTCATGAACGAACGTCAGTCCGTCGTAAGCCGGTTCGACACCTGCCGGGAGTCGCGCGGACAAATCCTCGAAGTCCAGGTCGATGTGCAGATTGGTCAGGATCGCTCGCTTGGGTTTGACACGCGCGATCCATTCAAGCGCCAGATCCACATGGGCATGTGTCGGGTGCGGCGTGTAGCGCAGGGCGTCCACGATCCACACATCCAGGCCCTCAAGAACTGCGAAGGCCTCATCCGGCAAACCCACCACATCGCTGGAATAGGCCACATTTCCAAAGCGATAACCGACACTCCTCACGCCCCCGTGATCCTGATCGAACGTCGTCACCGGGATGACGCCCGACGGACCGTCGACGCTCCAGGCGGCGCCGTGCGGTGGGATGGCGTGGATGTCGGCGATCGCCGGATAGTAACCCTCGCCCTGAAAGATGTAGCCGAACCGTCGCATCAACGACGCCCGGGTCGCCGCGTCCATCCAGCAGGCGATCCGGCCGCCCTGGCGCAGGGCGAAGGCGCGGATATCGTCGATCCCATGGGCCTGGTCGGCGTGGTCGTGGGTCATCAGTAGCGCGTCGAGACGCTTCACCCCGGCCGCCGCCGTCTGCAGGCGGAATTCCGGGGAGGCGTCGACCACCACCGTGGTCTGGCGCGTCGGGCCCTCCCCGCCCAGCCGCCGCACCATCATGGCGCAGCGTGACCGCAGGTTCCTGGGGTTGTCGGGATCGCACACGCCCCAGTTCCCGTCGGCGCGCGGAACGCCACCCGACGACCCCGACCCCAGGATGGTCATCTCAAATCGGGCCGTCATGGACGCGGGATCCGGTCAAACAGATTGAAGAAGGCGGTCTCGGTGCGCGCCTCGGTCTCGGCCAGGGTCCAGCCCCGGATCGCGGCGAGTTTCGCCAGGATATGAGGGAGATAGGCCGGTTCGTTGCGACGACCGCGCATGGGAACCGGCGCCAGATAAGGACAGTCGGTTTCAAGGATGATCCGGTCCTCCGGCATGTCCGCGATCACCGCGCGCACGTCTTCAGCCGCCTTGAAGGTGGCGATGCCAGACACAGAGAACCAGGCGCCGAGCGCGGCCGCGCGCCGGGCCAGTTCCGCGCCGGAGGTGTAGCAATGCATCAGAATCTTGAACGGCCCCCGGGCGAACTCCGCCTCGAGAATATCGCCCATGACCTCATCGGCTTCGCGCGTATGCACCACCAGCGGCAGGCCGGCCCGGCGCGCCGCGTCCACATGGGCCAGGAACACCTTTGCCTGCACGTCGCGCGGACTGAGATCGTAGTGAAAATCCAGCCCCGTTTCGCCGATCCCCACCACCTTGGGTCGGGCGGCCAGAGCGATCAACGTCTCGGGCGTGAGATCCGCGTCATCCTTGGCTTCGTGCGGATGGGTTCCCACCGTGGCCCAGATGTCCGGCTCAGCCATGGCGATGGCGTGCACCGCCTCGAACCGAGAGAGCCGGTCGCAGATCGTCACCATCAGCTGCACGCCGGCGGCCCGCGCACGGCCGATCACCGCGTCGCGGTCGTCCGCGAACTGAGGCGCATGCAGGTTGACGTGACTATCGATCAGCATTCGACTGGGGCTACCCGATCGCCTTCAGGCGCGAAAGCGCGGTGAAGAACACATCGGCCCGATCGAGGTTGACGCCCTCGGCCTCACCGGGGGTGTTGATGAGCTCAACCCAGGTCTCGGCCCATCGGTCGAGCGCCACGCCGGCCTCGCCCTCGGCGGTCCGGCGAACTGCCATCCTGTGAACCTGATCCGCCAGCCGATTGAAAAACAAGCTAAATCGCGCCATGCCCGCCGGCCCGCGAAAGCTGTCGGCGATGGCGAGCATGGCGGTCTCATCGGGATTCGGGAGGGCCGCCAACAGCTCGTGGGCCAACCGATCGGCCTCCAGCGCGCCATCGGCCGCCAGGCGCCATGCCCCACCGGGGGCGCCGGCGGCCATGGCCAACAACCGCTCGGCGTCATGGGGGGTGACTCCGGATCTGGCTTCGACCCAACGCGCGGCCCGGCCGGGTTCGGGCGTGTCGATCCTGAGGCGCCGGCAGCGCGAACGGATCGTGGGCAAGAGGCCGCCCGGCGCGTGAGAAATCAGGAAGAGGACACCACGCTCAGGCGGCTCCTCAAGCGTTTTGAGCACGGCATTTGCGCCGAAGTTGTTCAGATCGTCGGCGGTGTCGATGATCGCCACCCGATAGGGCGCCGCGGCGGGCGACTTGGAGAAGAACTCGGGCAGCGCCCGCGCCTCGTCCACCGGAATGCCACGCCGCGCCTTTCCGTCCTCGGGATCGCGCTGCAGCACCAGCAAATCCGGGTGCGCGCGGCCGAGGATCTGGCGGCAGACCGGATCGTCCGGCGAAGCGCCGAGCGGTCCCAGGGACGAATCCTTGGCGGCGCCCAACAGACGCCGCGCCGCGCGATAGGCGAAGGTCGCCTTGCCCACGCCCTCCGGGCCGATCACCAGCCAGGCGTGATGCAGACGTCCGCGCTCCAGGGCGTCGAGAAACGCCCGTTCATGCGCTTCATCCCCGGCCCAGTCGAAGGTGTCCCGCGGATGCGGCAGGGCCTCGCTCACGGCGGTCCGAGCCGGCTCTTGACCCAACTCCACACAGCCGCGCCGACGGTGGCCTCATCCCGCGTGGCGTCGATCAGCACGCACCGGTCGGGTTCGGCCTCGGCGATGGCCAGGAAGGCGGCGCGCAGGCGGCTGTGGAAAGCCGCGCCCTTGGACTCGAAACGGGCCTCCGACCCTCCCCGGCCCGCCGCCCGCGCCAGGCCCATGTCGGCGGGAAGGTCGAGGATCAAGGTCAGATCAGGTCTGACGCCGCCAAGTACGGCCGCCTCAAGAGCGCCGATGAACTCGGCCGGCGCGCCACCGCCCGCGCCCTGATAGGCGCGGGTGGAGTCGGCAAAGCGGTCGCAGAGCACCACGGCGCCGCGCGCCAGGGCCGGGGCGATAACCCGCTCAATGTGATCGCGCCGGGCGGCATACATCAGCAGGGTCTCGGTCATGGGCGACCACCGTTCGGCGTCGCCGGTGACCAGCAGGGCGCGGATCGCCTCGGCGCCCGGAGACCCGCCGGGTTCTCGCGTGATCACCACCTCGCGCCCCGTCGCCCCCAGACGCGCTTCAAGGCGGCGAATCTGGGTGGTCTTCCCTGCCCCCTCGCCGCCTTCGAACGTGATGAAAAACCCGCGCGCCATGCGGCGCACATTGTCCGGTTCGCGCCCGTTGTCCAGTTAGGCGGCCGTACGGGCGTCGATCTCGGCGTAGGTGTCGCCGCTGGTCTCCCGCGCCTTCAGCGCCGCGAACACACTCACCGCGCAGGCCGAAGCGACATAGATCGAGATCGCCAGGGTGGAGTGGGTGACGCGCAGCAGCCACAGCGCGATGATCGGGGCCAGCGAACCGGCGAAGACACTGGTGAGCTGATAGGCGATCGATGCGCCGGAATAGCGGAACCGCGTCGGGAAGAGTTCTGAAATGAACGCCGCCTGCGGCCCGTACATGGCCCCGTGCAGGACCAGGCCGACGATCATCGCCGCCATGATCGGAACGGTGGCGCCCGTGTCGAGCAGTTTGAAGAAGGCGAAGGCCCAGATTCCCATGCCGCCGGCCCCGATGGCGTAGATCCACCGCCGGCCGATGCGGTCAGACAGGGCCGAGAACAGCGGCATGGCGATCACCTCCGCGGCCGCGCCGACCAACAGGGCGTTCAGCGCCGCGCCGCGGCTGATGTGGGCGACATCCGTAGCGTAGGTGATCGAGACGGCGGTGATGATGTAATAGGCGATGTTCTCGCCAAGCCGCAGGCCCGCGCCGATGGCGATGCCGCCGGGCCGCTGACGCAGGGCCTCCAGCGCCGGGGCCGATTCGGGCTCGCCCGTATGGGCCACGGCCGCCTCGAACACCGGGCTTTCGGCGACGCGCGAGCGCACCCACCAGCCGAAACCCACCAGACCTGCCGACAGCAGGAACGGCACGCGCCAGCCCCAGCTCAGGAAGTCGGCGTTGCTCTGCGTCGCCGCCATGATGGCCAGCACTCCGGCCGCCAGCAGATTGCCCGCCGGCACACCCACCTGTGGCCAGCCGGCCCAGGTGCCCCGACGGCTCGCGTCGCCGTATTCGCCGGCCATCAGCACGGCCCCGCCCCACTCCCCGCCCACGGCGAAGCCCTGCACCAGCCGCAGGCCGGTCAGCATCAGGGGCGCCGCGAACCCGACCTGACCGTAGGTCGGCAGAAGCCCGATCAGGCTGCTGGACAGCCCCATGAGGACGAGACTGAGCATCAACAGGCGTTTGCGTCCGATCCGGTCGCCGAAATGCCCGAACACCAGGCCGCCGATAGGGCGGGCGACGAACCCCAGGGCATAGGTCGTGAAGGCCAGCATCGCCCCGGTCAGGGGATCGGCCTTGGGGAAGAACAGCTTGTTGAACACCAGGGCCGCGGCGGTGCCGTAGAGAAAGAAGTCGTACCACTCGATCGTCGTGCCGATCAGGCTGGCGACGATCACCCGGCGCATGTCGCGCGCCGTCGGCGCCGCGCGTTGCGAAGTCATGCCCGACATTGAATTCCCCTGCGGCCGTCGTCGCGCGGCCCGTGGAATCCGTTAGAGCGAGGTTCGCCCCCGGAGCGCAAGACCCGCTAGGCGGGTCCGACGTAGCGCACGCGGACCCGGGCCGAACCCTTCTGATAGAACCCCAGTTCCTTGGCGGCCTCTCGCGACACATCCAGGATGCGCCCCGCCACGAACGGCCCGCGGTCATTGACCCTCAGACGCATCCGGCGGCCATTCTCCAGATTGATCACCTCCACGATGCAGGGGATCGGCAGGGTGGTGTGCGCCGCCGACAGCCGGTCCATGTCGAAGCTCTCGCCGTCGGCCGTCTGCTTGTTGTGGTACTGCGCGCCGTACCAGGTCGCCACGCCCACGGCGTCATAGTTGGGCTGGGGGTGCGGCCGGTACCAGACGCCGTGAACCTGATAGGGCGCCATCGTGCCCGTTAGCCGTCCAGGCGACGGCGCCGTGGCGCAGGCGGTGAGGCCGGCTGCGACAGCCGCCAGCGCGAACCAGGTCCCGCCTCGCCGTCTCATCGCCCGCCACTCCCGCGTTCATGCGAATCGGAGTGTGCCCACCAAGCCTTGCGCGGAGGTTAAACCGGCCCCTGGAAAGCCGGGCCCTTCCCCTGCTAGAAGGCCCGTCCCGGACGGGTGGCCGAGTGGTTTAAGGCAGCGGTCTTGAAAACCGCCGTGGGTGCGAGCCCACCGTGGGTTCGAATCCCACCCCGTCCGCCATCCCCTAATTTGGAACCGCTCGCCACCGCCCAGTCCCCACCGAATATCCAGCGGAATTAGCTAAGAAAAGATCAGAACTCCAACCGGAACGGTGTCGCCTTCGCGGATGATCGCCAGGTGGTCGGCCTATCGGCGCGCCAGGTCGCCGGCGCCACGCCAGGCGTTGACGTCCAGATCGCCCCGGCTGGGTGAGTTTCGCCACAGACTGGGTGAGTTTCGCCACAGATACTTGCGGAGGCGCGCGGGCGCGTCACGGGCTCAGGCGAAAGCGAGTATAAAATGTTCAAGTGGCTACGGTGGTGGGTATTTGAATGGGCCTTCTTCGCGTTGAACAAGACGATTGGCCTAATCGCGGCCGCCGCGACTTTTGTGGGATGCTGGATTTACGCCGTCGATTCCTGGGGGGCGTTCCTCGGCATAGCCTTTGGATGGATACCCGCCGCCATTATCGCCGCGACGGCTGGCGTTCTCACGGCGTTGCTCTGGCCACTCGCGGCTCTGAGTGCGGCGGGGGTTTTTATCTATTCGCTTCCATCACCAGGCCGGCCCGGGGAACATCGGGTGCCAGGATATACGCAAAGCCCAAACCCCTAAGGCAAATCACAACACCCCATGCGCGCCCGTCACGGGCTCAGGACGGCCCCGGGCGGCCTATTCCACCTTGTCCTTCGCCTTGGCTGCTTCGCGTGTCTGCCATTGCATGTTTGACGGCGTGTCAGGTCCGCCCCGTTTCAGAGCGATGACGTGGTCGACGACATAGCCGGGACGGGCCCCATAGCTGCGGCCGGTGGCGGGGCAAGGATTGGCGCGCTCGAAGGCGTCACGCTCGGCCCGGCTGCGTTTGATCCGGCCATGACTGTCCCGCGCAACGGTGGCGCTCGTGGCGCTGTAAACCGCGTAGGATCCTGCTCGGTGGTGGCTGCCATAGCCGCGCGCCAAGCCCTCGACCGGGGCGCTGGCGACCGCCAGAGCGGCAATTATCAAGGCGACGGTGGTGCGGTTCATTCCGGCGTCATTACGCCTGGAATCCTAGTGTGGGCGCAAGGCATCGCAGCGCGCCGTTCGGTATGTCGCCGGCGGGCGGGGCGTGTTAGTCTGGGAACGTGCATTATGCGCTAGCCAGTTGAGGGGGTGAGGGGGATTTCAAACGAGGTCGTCGCGAGGGTCTTTCAGGATGTTGGCGGGACACCTGAAACGGCCATTTATCGCGGAGAACATCGTTTTCTCGTCCTACCGTCGATTGACGAGCGCATCATCATTGGGGCCGGTTTCGCCCCGTGGAACGATGTCCTTCTCGTCGTGTCCGTGGAGCACCGACCAGTGCAGGTTCCGACCCCTTCCACCGCACGGTCTGACAGCACGGTGACGATCTACGCCAACAAAATCGGGGAAGAGGCGTGAACATGAAAGCGATTTGGAAGTTCGTTCTGGGGCTCGCCACTGTGGCGTTGGCCGCATGGGCGCTGGATCACTGGATTCGCGTGCCGAGTCTGAAAGACGCCCCCGACTGGGTTGGGGCGCTCTTCGAGGACCAAATCAGGGCTATCGATAAGCTTCTGGACCACCTGTCCGACCTTGTCGTCGATCTCAAATACCGTCGGTAGGGTTTCGTTAACCGCCGAAGCCCCACCCTCAATGTCTGACGGCCTCGCCGTAACTTCCGGCTGCGGCTAGATCCCGGCGGCTGCGGCGACGTTGTTCGCGAAGCGGTTCACTTGGCGAACATACTTCGCGCTGGTCTCATATTTCGCGTGACGCAGGTGGCCCATGAGACGCTCGGCGGTGGCACCATTGGCGGCGGCGGACGTGGCACTTGTTTGTCGTGGGCGATGGCCCGAAGGTTGGGCCATGGCTCGCCCTCCCCGAACCCTCGCTGAGATGCCGTCCTTCGACGCGCTGCCGTCTGTGAACGTCCTGCGGTCCGGTCCGATTGCGTCGTTCCGATCTGGGCCGTCGATCTGGGAAATCGGATGGAACGGGGCTTGGGTTAAGGCCTGGGCGCGCGTTGCGATGCCTAATCAGCCATTCAAAATGCCGTAGCGTTTCTGGTATGGACGGGCACGCTGCGTGCTGGCCTTCCTGAAACGCTAGGCGACTTGTCTATGGGTGGTCCTGCGCCAGAGCAGTCCCGCTGCCTCATAAATATTTGGGCCTCAGCGAGCAATTTCGAACGCCGGTGCTCAAACGGGAATATTACAATATGAAAAAACCCGGCACGCTATATATCGTCCTCGCTACAATGGTAGCGGCACCCGTATGCTCGGAGGCCATGGATGTTACGTTTCAAGGTTTAACCGGATCGTCCACTAGCAGGCTGAGGAAAAACTCGGAACTGCGGGCGTTTCCGTGCGTGGGATGAGCGGTTCAGGGTGATTTTGCGCCGCTCTCAGCCGCCGATGGCCTCGATCTGGACGGTGTAGAGGGA
>CAIQJF010000072.1 GCA_903872075.1 uncultured Caulobacteraceae bacterium
AAGATCATGATCACCATGGTCAAGACCAGCCCGAACGCCGCGCCGCACAAGCAGCAGTCGCAGATCCTGGTGCCCATCGACACCCCCGGGGTGAAGATCCTCGGCGCCATGCACGTGTTCGGCGAGGATCACGCGCCGCGCGGCCACATGCACCTGAAGTTCGACAATGTGCGGGTGCCCAAGGAGAACATGCTGCTCGGCGAAGGCCGCGGTTTCGAGATCTCCCAGGTCCGCCTGGGCCCGGGCCGTATCCACCACTGCATGCGCACGATCGGCAAGGCCGAACGGGCTCTGGAACTGATGATCAAGCGCGGCACGTCGCGCGAAGCGTTCGGCCGGCCGCTGATCCAGCTGGGCAAGAACCTCGAGACCGTGTCCCGCGCCCGGATCGAGATCGAGGCCATGCGCCTGATGGTGCTCAAGGCCGCCAAGGCCATGGACGTGCTGGGCAACAAGGAAGCCCGCATCTGGGTCAGCATGGTCAAGGCCATGGTGCCGGAGAAAGCCTGCCAGATCATCGACCAGGCGATCCAGATCCACGGCGCCACGGGCATCTCGCAATGGACGCCGCTGGCGGAACTCTACACCGACGTGCGCCACCTGCGTTTCGCCGACGGCCCCGACGAGGTGCACCACATGGTGGTGGGCCGCGACGAGGTGCGGAAGTACGGCTGATCCTGCCAGGCGGCTCGCCCGGCGGCGGTCAGCGCCGCCGCGGCGGGCCGTCGCCCCCCAGCACCTGGCCATCGACCTTCAGGCCGTAGAGCGACTGGGGATCGTTCTGGAACCGGCGACGGGTCTCGGCCGCGGATCCCGCATATCGGGGATCCTGCGGACGGGGCTTGCCGTCGATATAGGCCGCCACGTCCCAGGCCTGCTGCAAGGTCAAAAGTCCGGGCTGGTTCTGGGGCATGTTGGCCTTGATGAAAGCCGCGGCGTTGTTGATCCGCGCCATGCCCGCCCCCCAGTTGTAGGATCGCGGCCCCCACAGCGGCGGGAACAGCACCTCATCACCGGCCTTGCGCCCGGCGCCGTCATCGCCGTGGCAGAGGGCGCAATTGGCTGTGAACACGGCCTTCCCGCGTTCGCGGTCTGGCGCTTGGCCCGGCTTGTCGAGCTTCGGATAGCCCTGACCGGGCAGGCGAATCCCGATCGGCGCTCCGCGGGCCAGGAAGGCCGCATAGCTCTCCAGCGCTGTCAGTTCCGGCCCGCCATAGGCCGGGGCGCGGCCGTTCATGCTGTACATGAAACACTCGCGCAGGCGCTCGGCGAAGGTGTTCACATGGCCGTTCTTGGCGCGGAACTGCGGGAACATGCCGTAGGCGCCCCAGAGCGGCGAGGCGTCCGCCCGCCGCCCGGCGTCCAGATGGCAGTTGGAGCATTTCAGATCGTTGCCCACGGACCCGGGCGCGGCGCGCGCGGTGTCGGTGAAGATCGTCCTTCCCAGCCGGATCTGGCGGCCCAGCTCGTCGTCGGGAATGGCGGAGTCGTCGCGCGGAACGAAGGCCACCGCCGCGGGGGGGACTGCGACAGCTGGCGGGCTCTGCGCCCGCCCCGCTCCGGCGGCGGCGAGGCTCAGACTCAGGCAGGCGGCCCCCGCGAGGGCGACCCGCGACAACGGCGACGGCCTCACGGATGCATGTAGACGTAGCCCAGGCCCTGCAGCCGGGCGATTTCGGCCACGCCGCTGGGGACGACGTCATCGCCGGTCACGCCGTAGAGATCGGCGGGCTTCAGGCCCATGCCGTTCATGGTGTTGCGGCACATCATGAAGCGAACGCCCTTGGCGCGCAGGGCGTCCACCGCCTTGGCCAGTTCGGGGTCGGTCTTGGCGGTCTGGAAAACCTTCACCCCAGGCCCAAAGCTCACCACCTTGATCTCCACCTTGCCGTCGGTGGCGGCAAGATGGGCGCCGACGTGACGCAGCAGGCGCAGGAAATAGCTCTTGTCGTCAGGCGCGCCGCCGTCGTTCTGATAGACGACCTTCTGGAACGCGTAATAGCCGGCCGGCGGCGGCGCGGTCATGGGATCCGGCGCGGCGGCGAGGGCGGCGACCGGCCCGAGGCCGATCGCAAGGATCGCGGCGAAGAGTTTGAGCATGACGTGAGACCCTCCCGGCGGCGCCAGACCCGGTGGCGCGGCCATAGCCTAGCAGACCTCGCGGGTCGCGCCATGGCGACCGCGCGACATCGACCGCCCGCCTAGAGTTCCGAGATCGCCTCGTCCCGAAGCTGGCGCTTGAGGATCTTGCCCGAGCCGGTGCGCGGCAGGGCCTCGGTGACCGCGCGCAGATAGCGGGGGACCTCGAAGCGGGCCAGATGCTCGTTCAGGAACTCCCGCAGGGCGTCCAGATCGAGGCCCGGCTCGGCATAGACCGTCGCCCCCACCTCCTCGCCCAGGCGATCGTCCGGCACGGCGTAGACCGCCGCCTCATGCACGGCCGGGTGCATCAGCAGGGCCGCCTCCACCTGGCCGCAGCCGATGTTTTCCCCGCCCCGGATGATCAGGTCCTTGATGCGGTCGACGATGGCGACGAAGCCGTCCGCGTCGATGGTGGCCACGTCGCCGGTGCGGAACCAGTCGTCGATGAACACCTCCGTGTTGAGCTCCGGGCGGTTCCAGTAGCCGCGGAACATGGATGTGCCGCGCACCAGCAGCTCGCCCCGCTCGCCGGCGGGAACCTCATCGCCGTTCTCGTCGATCACCTTCAGGTCGAGCACCGCCAGGCAGCGGCCGGCGCTGGTGGGCCGGGCCAGGTAGTCGGCGCCGCCGATGACCGTGCCGATGCCGTTGGTCTCGGTCATGCCCCAGCCGGTGCCGGGGGCGGCGTTGGCGAAGGTGGCCTCGATCTGGCGCACCTGTTCGGGGGCGCGGGGCGCGCCGCCACCGCCCACCGAGACCAGGCTGGAAAGGTCGTGGCCGGTGCGCTGGGCGACGCGCACCAGATCGCCGGTCATGGCCGCCGGGCCACTGAAGGAGGTGATCTTCTCGCGCTCGACGATGGCGGCGGCCTTCTCCGGGTCCCAGCGGTACATGGCGACGATCTTCCGCTGCGCCCGGTAGGAAGAAAGATAGACCACATGGGTGCCCATGACGTGAAACAGGGGCACGGCCAGCAAAGCGGCGGGCGGGTTGGCGGGCGTGGGCGGCTCATCGACCCCGGCCATGACCAGGGCGGCGCGGCCCTCGACTTCCCAGGACAGCAGGGCCGAGACGATGTTGCGGTGGCTGGAGACCACGCCCTTGGGATGGCCGGTGGAGCCGGAGGTGTAGAGGATCAGCGCCATGTCCTCGGGAACCACCGCGGCGGCCGGCATGGGGACCTCGCCCACCGCGGCGAGCAGATCGGACAGACGCGCCACGCCAGCAGGCGCCGCCGACGCGCGCACGGCGATCACCTGGACATCCGGGGCGGGCGAGATCTGGGAGAGACGCTCCAGGCGTTCAGGGTCGGCGAACAGCACCTTGGCCCCGCTGTCGCGCAGGCCGTATTCCATTTCGTCCGGCTGCCAGAGGGCGTTCATGGCCACGACGATGGCCCCGAGGGAGGTCACGGCCTTGAAGGCCACAATCCACTCCGGATAGTTGCGCATGGAGATGGCGACCCGGTCGCCGCGGCCGATCCCGTACTGGTGGACCAGCACATGGGCGATACGGGCCGCCTCGCGATAGCCCTCGGCGTAGGTGAGGCGCTCGTCCTCATAGACCAGGAAGTCGTTGTCGCTGAGGTTCTGCTCGTACAGATCCCGCAAGGTGGGCGGCGCGTTGACATAGACCCGCTGGGTCAGGCCCGCGACGTCCATGGTCTGAAGCTCATAGGGCTGGCCCGGGGCGGTCACCGCCGCAATGGCCGCCAGACGCGCCGCGCTGTTTGAGTCTGTCATCCTGGTCTTCCCACCCTGTTCGTCTCGAAGGCGCGGACGCCCATTGATCGGACGGCCCGTTGGCGCCAAGTTTCTTAGAGCGTGTTCTAAATTCCGGGTCCACACGGAAAACGCAACTCACAGGGAGATCAGCCATGGCCGACGGCTTCGTCCTCGAAATTCCCGAGATGGTGAACATCCCGCTCTCACCGTCGCGAAAACCGCAGGCGGCGGATCATGCCTGGCCGGAGGGCACGCTGGTGATCTCGGCCGACAGCCACATGCTGGAGACCGACCTCTGGTACGACCGCTTCCCGGACCACATGAAGGATCAGGCCCCGCGCATGGCCTGGCGCGACGGCGGCTGGCAGCTGAGCGTGGCCGGGCGGCCGATGACCCCGCCGCAGATCGCCGCCGACCTGTGCACCGCCATGGAATGCGTGCCCGGCTTCACCAACATCGACGCGCGCCTGGCCGACCTGGACATCGAAGGCGTGGAAAAGGAGCTGATCTTCCCGCAGCGCCTGTTCGGCCTGTTCATGTTCGGCGAGATGATGAACCGGCCCGAGACCTTCGGGGCCTATAACGAGCACATCGCCGAGGCCTGCCGGGCCGGCAAGGGCCGCCTGTTCCCGGTGATGATCCCCAACTACTGGGACCCGGCCCTGGCCAAGGCTGGCGTCGATCGCTGCCAGGCGCTGGGCGCCAAGTGCCTGATGGTTCCGATCAAGCCGGGCAATGACGTGGACGGCCAGCTGATCCAGTACAGCGATCCCAAGCTGGACCCGCTGTGGGACGCCATCGCCGAGTCCGGCATCCCGCTGGCCTTCCACATCGGCGAGGCGATTCCGACCGCGGCCCCCGGCGCGGCGGGCACCTTCGTCCTGACCCAGATGCAGGGGTTCCGCCATATATGGGGGCAACTGACCTTCGGCGGCGTGTTCGACCGGTTCCCGAAGCTGAAGGTGGTGTTCGTCGAAGGCGGCCTGACCTGGGTGGCCTCGATGATCCACGACGCCGACATGATCTACAATTCGTTCCCGACGGTGATGAACCCCAAACTGAAGCATCCGCCCAGCTGGTACTGGTTCAACCACTGCTGGGCGACGTTCATGACCGACCCGGCCGGGCTGGAGCTGCTGCACCGGATCGGGCCGGACCGGGTGATGTGGTCCAGCGACTATCCGCACCAGGAGAGCACCTACGGCTATAGCCGCAGCGCCATCCAGGCGGTGTTCGACGCCACCTCGGTGGAAAACGCCCAGAAGATCGTCGGCAAGACCGCCCTCGATCTGTTTGACCTGCGCTAGGCGGGCAGAACGCTCCTCTGCTTTCGGAACGAGCGCCCCCTCCACCGCCTTCGGCGGTCCCCCTCCCCCGCTTCGCGAGGGAGGAGAGCTTTCCTCCTCCCCCGTGCAACGGGGGAGGTCCCCCGAAGGGGGGGAGGGGGCGCTCAGACCGTTCACTTCAAACCCGGAACCCCATGACCCAATCGACAGTCACAACCTCTCTCCGCGAGACCTTCGCCCGCGACGGCGTGGTGCTGCTGCCGCAGGCGCTGGACGCCAAGGCGCTCGGCGAAGCCCTGGCGGCGTGGGAATGGAGCCTGGCCAATCCGGGGCCGGGAGCCAGCAACTTCAAGTCGCACGCGGAGGCGACGTTCTATCAGGACCTCTATAATCCCCGCTGCCTGGAGGGTTACACGGCCATGCTCAAGGCCTCGCCCCTGACGTCGGTCATCGCCGATGTGTGGGGCGCCCCGGACGTGTGGTTCATGTACGAGCAGGTGTTCCTGAAGGAAGGCGGCGAGGCGCGGCGCACGCCCTGGCATCAGGACAGCTCCTACCTGACCATCGCGGGCAACGATCTCGCGGTGGCCTGGATCACCTTCGAAGCGGTCAGCGCGGCCGATTCCCTGGAGTTCGTGCGCGGCTCCCACAAGGGCGTACTCTACAACGGCTCGCGGTTCGAACTGGGCGACGACACCGCCCCGCTGCATCCCGACGCCCCCATGCCCCGCCTGCCCGACATCGAGGCCCATCGCGCGGATTTCGACATCGTCAGCTTCCCGGTGACCCCGGGCGACGTGGTCCTGTTCCACCCGGCCCTGCTGCACGGGGGCGCCCCGACCCATCCGGGCGCGCGCCGGCGGACCCTGACCTTAAGATACTTCGGGACCGACGCGATCTACGATCAGCGCCCCGGACCGGCGGGGCCGCGGATCGACGGCTTCCACAAGGGCAAGACGACCGGCGATCCCTTCCGCGGGCCGTCGTTCCTGAAGCTGGCGCCTTAGGACGAACCAGCCTCAGGCCGGGCGTCCCGGCCCGCCGTAATAGAAGTACTCGCCCCAGTCGCCGGCGTTCTGCAGCTCGATCGTGTAGGAGTCGGGCCACTGCTCCGAGGCGACGAGGTCGGCGGTCTGAACCGCGCCGTTCGCATCGAAATACTGGATGTTGCGGTGGTAGGCGGACTGCCGGTAGCCGCCGGCCGCGAAGGCCCCGCTGCCCATGGGCGGGAACACCGCGTTAGTGCAGGTTTCGCCGCCGAAATCGACCTTCAGCGCGCCGCTGGTCATCGGGCCGGGGGCGTATTGCGAGGCCGGATAATAGCCGATGGCGTTCTCCGGCGCGGTTCCGCCCACATAGAGCCACCAGTTCCCGCCGGAGAGGAAATAGGCGATGTCCAGCTCGGCCTGGGCCCCGCCGACAACGCTGACGTGGTCCAGGGCGAAGCCCAGCGGACAGGTGGCGCTGACCTGGACGAAGTCGTGGCCGTCGTTGCTGTAGGATCCGGTGGAATGATAGCCGTCGGCGGTCCAGTAGCTGAACAGCACCGGCTTCGCATGGCCGTATTTCTGAGGATAGACCTGCCAGCCCACCTCGGCGGTCTGAACGCCGCGCTCGGACGCCGCGACGTACCAGTGCTGTGAGAGGGAGAAGACCGAGCGCGGTCCCACCTCCGGACTCCAGACGCTGAAAAGGCTCCGCCCACCCAGGTTCGAAACAGCCTGGCTGGCGTGGGCGTAGTTATGGGTGGCGTTGGCGGCGCTGGGCGTATCGGGCGGCGCCTCGGGCTTCTTGCGGTCGGCGTGGCGGGGACCCTTGCGCAGGAAATGCGCCATGGATTCGAACCGCGTCAGCTCATCCAGGGTCACCCGGCGAACCGCCACAAAGCCCTCCGGACAGGCCATGGCGTTACCGTGGCCGTCCTGGCGCGCGGCATGGAGCACCTGCAAACCCTTGCCGGGGCGGACGTCCGCGCCGGGCGCCGGCGGCGGCGTGGCCAGGGGCTTGCCTGAGCGCAGGACCGCCGGCTGGCTGTCGGCGCGGATGCAATCGAACACCTGGCCGGCGGTGTCCTGAAAGCTGTGCGTGGCCTCGACGCCATCGTAGAGCTTCAAGAGATGGTCTCGCTGCTCCTCGAAGGCGTCCTCGCTGCGCACCTTGGAATTGGGGCGGTTCTGGTAGGTGGCGTGTTCGGCCTTTCCCAGGCCGTGATAGAAATCCGCGAAGCTCTGAATGCCCGCCATGGCGCGTCTCCCCGAAGCCGGCTCCCCCGCCGGCGGCTCAGCACACCCTGAAGACCGCGGTGGCGCAAGGCCTCGTCGAGGCGAGACACGCACGCGTGATTGTGGCTAGAGTTACCTCAAGGGCTGGAACGCGACACGGAGGCGGGCATGCGGGTCAACGCACTGGATCATGTGAACATCTTCACCGAGGATATGGCCGGCACCACGCGGTTCTACGCCGACCTGCTCGACCTGGACGTGCGCAATGGCCCACCGCCGTCGAAGCCCGAGCATGTGCAGTGGGTCTATGACCTGGAAAACCGGCCGATCTTCCACATCAACGCCAAGGGCGCACCGCAGGCGTTTCAGCGCGACTGCCCCCCCGGCGCCACCGGCCCGATCCACCATGTGGCCCTGAACTGCTCGGGCAAGGCCGAGGTCATCGCCCGGCTGAAAAGCCGCGGGGCGGAGTTCTCGGTGCAGACCATCGCCTCCATCGGCCTCACCCAGATCTTCACCCACGACCCCAACGGGGTGCTGCTGGAGCTGAACTTTTTCGGGGACTAGGCTGCGGACTCCGCTCAGGCGGCGACGTGGAACAGACAGAGCTTGTTGCCGGCGGGGTCGCGCAGATAGGCGCCATAGAAGCTGTCGCCCTCCGGCGGGCGGAAGCCTGGCGCGCCTTCATCCTTGCCGCCGTTGGCAAGACCCGCGGCATGTGCGGCCGCCACCTGCTCGCGCGACGGCGAGACGAAGGCGATCATCATGCCGTTGCCCGCTGTCGCCGCCTGGCCATCGAAGGGCTTGCAGAGCCCCACATCGCCCTGGCTGTCCTTGCCGCCGTAGAACGCCCACTGGCCGTCGAACGACTTCCGCTCCAGATCGATCGCGCCGAACACCGCGTCGTAGAACGCCAGCGCCGTGTCAAAGTCATTGGTTCCGATGGTCACATAGCCGATCATGAGACGCTCCAGGGCTGCGGCAATGGAATGGACCGCAGCATACCCCCCGAAGAGAACATTACAAGAACATTTGGCCTGATTGACCCTAGGGCCTGAAGGCGAGCGCCCGCGGCCCCAGCCGCGCCGCCTGGCCGACGATCCGCCAGGCGTTCTCGGCCCATTCGCAGACCAGGCGGCGAGTGTCGCGCGGGTCGATCATCTCCTCCATCTGGAAGCGGTTGAGCGGGCCGATGGGCCCCCGGGCGCTTTCGATGCGGGCGTTGATCTCGGCGCGCAGGGCGGCGGGATCTGCGGCCTCGGCGAGCTGACGCTTGTAGGCGGCCTCAATGCCGCCCTCCGGCGGAATGCCGCCCACGTCCGCCGCCGGCCAGACCACCCGGGCGCTGCCGCGGGCCAGGGGCGTGGCGTAGTTGTTGCCGGCCACGCCGAAGCTGCGGCGCATCAGCACCGTGAACAGGGGAACATTGATCTGGGCGAAGGCGATCATCCATTCGCCGCCCTTGCGGATGGTCCCAGCCATTTCGTGCTCGATGCCCACGGCGAAGCCGGGATTGTCGACCAGGTTCAGCACCGGCAGGTGGAAGAGATCGCATAGGTCCAGATGGCGCTTGAGCTTGTCGCAGCCCTTGGCGGTGAGCGCCCCGCCGTTGATGTGCCGGCTGTCGGAAGCGATCACCCCCATGGGATAGCCGCCGAAGCGCACGAAGCCGGTGATCTGATCCTCGCCCCACAACGGCCCGATCTCGAAGAACGAGCCCTTGTCGGCCATCAGGCGGATGCCGCGGCGCATGTCGAAGGTGGTGGTGCGCTTGCGCGGCACCAGGGTGAACAGCTCCTCCTCCCGCCGGTCGATGGGATCGGAGGGATCGGCGGGGAGCACCGGCGGCGCCTCAAAGACGCTGGAGGGCAGGTAGGAGAGGAAGCGCTTGGCCTGGGCCACGGCCTCCGCCTCGGTCTCGGCCAGATTGTCCACCGAGCCGTTGCGGCAGTGGATGCGCCAGTCGCCGAGATCCTCCTTGGTGACCGCATAGCCCATGGCGTGGCTGACCACCGGCGGGCCGGCGACGAACAGCTGGGCGATATCGCGCACCATCACCGAGAAGTGGCCCAGCACCGCCTTGGCCGCGCCGATGCCGACGACGCTGCCCAGCAGCAGATTGACCACCGGCACGGTGGTGAGTTGCTCGGCATAGAGCGAGCTGCCCAGATGGCCGGGCAGGAAGGAGCCGCCGCCGCCCGCCACACGGGGCTTTCCGGCGGTGATCGCGCCGCTGCTCTCCTGGGCCGAACTCTCCCCGCTCTTCTGCTGGGCCGGGACCATGGCGGCGACGCTGCCGCCGCCGGAGGAGCCGTCAAGCAGCCGGATCGACGGGCATTTCAGCTCCAGCGACAGGCGATCGAGATAGCTGCTCTTGGCGCCGATGGCGCCGTCGGCGTGGCCGCCGCGGGAGGTGAAGTCGTCGGCGCAGACGATGCCGGTGCGCCCCTCCACCTTGCCCCAGCCGCCCACGTGATTAGCCGGGGTGAAGTCGGCCACGGCGCCGGTCTCGTCATAGGAGGCGAAGCCGGCCAGGCTGCCCACCTCGCGGAAGGAGCCCGCATCGAGCATCAGGTCGATGCGCTCGCGGCAGTCGAGCTTGCCGCGATTGCGCTGCCGCACCACCCCGGGATCCTTGGAGCCCGCCGCGAACCGGGCATGGGCGATGTCCTGCAGGGCCTTCACATCGGCCAGCAGCGGGGCCCAGGTGTCGGCGCCATGCGCGCGCGGGGTCCGGGCCGCGCCGCCGCGCGGGGTGACCGTTGCGACGATCTGGCCGGTCGCCACCTCGCCGCCCACGGCCAGGGGTAGCAGATCGCTCACCACGCCGTCGCAGGGGGCGGTGACCGCCGTCTCCATCTTCATGGCGCTGACGATCATCAGGGCGTCGCCGGCGTTGACCGGATCGCCGACCTTCACGCTGATCTCCAGCACCGCGCCGGCCATGGGGCATTCGGCGCCTTCGTCGCCTGCGGCGACGTCGAGCGAGGCGGCCGCGAAGGCGCTCACCGCGGCCGCCGGGGCGCCGCGCCCGAGGGCGGCGGACTGCTGGTCGAACAGGGACAGGGAGCCCGAGACAACCGCGGCCTTGCCGCCCGCCGGCGTCAGGGCGGGAACCTCGGCGATCAGGGTCGTGCGGGCGTCGCCGGCCCGGACGTCCGGATGGCTGAGAATGGCGCGAAGCTGGGCGAGATTGGTCGGCAGGCCGACGATGTGGAACTCATCCAGCGCCCTTAAGGTGCGATCCAGGGCCGAGGCCAGGGAGCCGGAGGAATTGGAGCCGCCGATCAGCTTGGCGAACATCGGATCGAACTGCGCCGGCGGGGCGTAGCCGAGATAGCCGCAGGAATCGACCCGCACCCCGGGGCCGGCGGGCTCGTGATAGGCGGTGAGGGTTCCCGCACCCTGGGCGACGATGCGGGCCTGAACCGCGAAGCCGCGCGGCGCGCCGACGGCGGCCTGGTCGGCGAGGCCGAGATCGGCCAGGCGCTCGCCCGCCGCCACGCGGAACTGCGCCTCCACCAGATCGACCCCGGTGACCTGTTCGGTGACGGTGTGCTCGACCTGGATGCGCGGATTGCACTCGATGAAATAGTAGGACCCGGCCTCGGGATCGACGAGGAACTCGACCGTCCCTGCGTTCACATAGTCGGCGGCGTGGGCCAGCTTCAGGGCGTCGGCCAGAAGACGCGCGCGCAGCTCCGGCGCCAGGCCGGCCGAGGGGGCGATCTCCACCACCTTCTGGTTGCGCAGCTGCACCGAGCAGTCGCGCTCGTGCAGGTGGACCAGGGCCCCGTGGCTGTCGGCCAGGATCTGCACTTCGATATGGCGTGGCCGGGCGATGAGCTTTTCGAGAAACAGGGCGCCGTCGCCGAAGGCCGCCTTGGCCTCGCCCCGGCAGCGCTCGAAGGCGGCGGCCAGGTCGTGGGCGTCGCCCACCGCCCGCATGCCGCGTCCGCCACCGCCGGCCGCGGCCTTGATCATCACCGGATAGCCGAGGCTCGCCGCCATGGCGGTCGCCTCCTCCGCTGTCGCCAGGGCGCGCGGGCTGCCGGGAACCACCGGTATGCCCTCGGCGCGGGCCAGGTCGCGGGCCTTGGTCTTGTCCCCGAACAGAGCCAGCGTGTCCGGGCGCGGGCCGATGAACGCCAGGCCCTCGGCGAGACAGCGGCGGGCGAATTCGGCGTTCTCGGCCAGGAAGCCGTATCCCGGATGCACGGCGTCGCAACCCGCGGCCTTGGCCACGGCGATCAGGCCCTCGATGTCCAGATAGGCGGCCACCGGATCGCCATGGGCGGCGGTGGTGGCGCCGATGACCTTGGCCTCGTCGGCGATGCGGGTGTGCAGCGACAGGGAATCGGCCGGCGCATAGACCGCCACCGACCTCACCCCCAGCCCCGCGGCCGCCCGGGCGATACGGATGGCGATCTCGCCACGGTTGGCGATCAGGACCTTCTTGAACACGGCCGGCTCCCTCATATTGTTTTGCCGATGACTGCACAGGTTACCCAGGGGCGCGTCAATGGCCGGCCTCCCGCGGGAATCCCGCGCCGCGCCTTGCCTTGGCGGGCCGCTTGGCCTATGAACCCGCCCTTCGTTTGAGCCGCCTGGCCAACAGGCATGCCATGGCGGCTCGTAAATGCGACTCTCATAGAGGACGGCGTCCGTTGATCGGGGCCGATGCGAAATGCCCAAACTGAAGACCAAGTCAGGCGCGAAGAAGCGCTTCAAACTGACCGCGACCGGAAAGATCAAGGCCGGCGTGGCGGGTAAACGGCACCGGCTGATCAGCCACAGCGCCAAATACATCCGCCAGAACCGGGGCACCAAGGTGATGACCGCGTCCGACGCGAAGATCATCTCCCATTACCTGCCCTACGGCCTCTAAGACACACCGGAGCATAGAGACACATGGCTCGCGTCAAACGGGGCGTTACCGCCCACGCCAAGCACAAGAAGGTTCTCGAGCAGGCCAAGGGCTTCTCGGGTCGCCGCAAGAACACCATCCGCACCGCCAAGGCGGCCGTGGACAGGGCCGGACAGTACGCCTACCGCGACCGCAAGGTCCGTAAGCGCGCGTTCCGGTCGCTGTGGATTCAGCGCATCAACGCCGCCGCCCGGGAAGAGGGCATGACCTATTCCCGATTTACCCACGGCCTCGAAGTGGCCGGGATCGATATCGACCGCAAGGTGCTCTCCGATATCGCGGGCAATGACCCGGCCGCCTTCAAGGCCATCGCCGACAAGGTTCGCGCCGCCCTGGGCTAAGGCCATCGGAGCAGTCCCCTGCTCCAGCGTCTTGACAGACCCCCCGGCGGACTCCGCTCGGGGGGTTTTTCGTTTGCGCCCCCCCTTCTCCCGAGGCCCCTCCCACGAGGAAGGAACTTTTCGCAGTGACCACCGATCTCGCCGGTCTGGAGACCGAGTTCCTCGGCCGCATCGCCGCCGCGCCCGACACCGCCGCTCTCGAAGCCGTTCGCCTGGACGCCCTGGGCAAATCCGGGGTCATCTCCGGCCTGCTCAAGTCGCTGGGCGGCATGACCCCGGATGAGCGCAAGGTTCAGGGCCCCGCCCTCAACGGCCTGCGCGACCGCGTGGCCACGGCCCTGGCCGACCGCAAGGCGGCCCTGGAATCCGCTGAGCTCGACGCGAAGCTGGCCGCCGGCCGGCTCGATCTCTCCCTGCCCGCCCCGCCGCGCCGCCGCGGCGCCGTCCACCCCACCATGCAGGTGATGGACGAGATGATCGCCATCTTCGCCGAGATGGGCTTCGCCCTGGCCGAGGGGCCGGACATCGAGGACGACTTCCACAACTTCACCGCGCTGAACTTCCCGCCGAAACATCCGGCGCGGGAGATGCACGACACCTTCTTCCTCCGGCCCGGTCCGGACGGCTCCGCCAAGCTGCTGCGCACCCACACCAGCCCCGTGCAGGTGCGGACCATGCAGAAGACCAACACGCCGCCCGGCGCCTCCTGGATCGCCGCGGGGCAAAACCCGCCGATCAGGATCATCTCGCCCGGCCGCACCTATCGGATGGACAGCGACGCCACCCACACGCCGATGTTCCACCAGATCGAGGGCCTGGTCATCGACCGCAACATCCACATGGGCCATCTGAAATGGACCCTGGATCAGTTCATCGCCCGGTTCTTCGAACTGGAGAGCGTGGTCACCCGCTTCCGCCCGCACCACTTCCCCTTCACCGAACCCTCGGCGGAGATGGACGTGCAGTGCGACACCTCCGGCGGCGAGGTGAAGATCGGTCAGGGCGCCGAATGGTCGGAGATCGTCGGCTGCGGCATGGTCCATCCCAATGTGCTGCGGAACTGCGGCATCGATCCGGACCAGTGGCAGGGCTTCGCCTTCGGCTTCGGCGTCGACCGCCTGGGCCGGCTGAAATACGGCATGCCGGACCTGCGCGACATGTTCGCCTCCGACAACCGCTGGCTGGCGCACTACGGCTTCTCGGCCTTCGCCGCGCCGAACCCGGCCTCCGGCCTGAGCTGAGGGAGAGACAGACATGAAATTCACCCTCTCCTGGCTCAAGGAACATCTCCACACCGAGGCCGGCGTGGCCGAGGTGGTGGCCGCCATGACCATGGCCGGCCTTGAGGTCGAGCACGTCGAAGACCCCGGCGCGAAACTGGCCGCCTTCTCGGTGGCGAAGATCGTCGAGGCGGTTCAGCACCCCAACGCCGACCGCCTTCGCGTCTGTCAGGTGGACACCAAGGACGGCCGCAAGGAGATCGTCTGCGGCGCCCCCAACGCCCGGGCGGGCCTCACCACCATCTACGCGCCGCTGGGAACCTATGTGCCGGGCTCGGGGATCACCCTGGAGCCGCGCGCGGTGCGGGGCGTGGTGTCCAACGGCATGCTTTGCTCGGCCGCCGAGCTTCAGACCGCCGAGGAATCGGACGGCATTCTGGAACTCGACGACGCCCTGGCGGTGGGAACCGGCGCCGCCGAGGCCCTGAGCCTGGAAGCGGTGATCGACTTCGAGGTGACGCCCAACCGGCCCGACTGGCTGGGCGTGGTGGGCATCGCCCGCGATCTGGCGGCCGCCAGCCTCGGCATCCTGAAGAACCCGGCCGTGGCCCCGACCCACGGCGCCTTCCCCTGCCCCATCGAGATCCGCCTGACCGCGCCGGAGGCCTGCCCGGCCTTCGCCGGCCGGCTGATCCGGGGGGTAAAGAACGGCCCCTCGCCCGCCTGGCTACAGCAGAAGCTGAAGGCCGTGGGCCTGCGCCCGATCAACGCCCTGGTGGATGTGACCAACCTGATCACCTACGACCGGGCGCGGCCCCTCCATGTCTATGACGCCGCCACGATCACCGGCGGATTCATCGAGGCGCGGCTGGGCCGCGAGAGCGAAGACGTCCCGGCCCTGGACGGCAAGACCTACGAGGTCACCCCCGAGACCTGCGTCATCGCCGACGGCTCCGGCGCCATCGGCCTGGGCGGCGTCATGGGCGGAACATCCACGGGCTGCTCCGAGGCCACAACTGACGTCTTCATCGAGAGCGCCTGGTTCGATCCGATCCGCACGGCCCAGACCGGCCGCGACACGGGCATCGCCTCCGACGCCCAGTACCGCTTCGCCCGCGGGGTCGATCCGGCATCGCTGGTTGCCGGCGTCGAACTGGCCACGCGGCTGATCCTGGAGCTGTGCGGCGGCGAGGCGTCCGAGGTGACCTTCGCCGGCCAGGCGCCGGCCAGCCGCGCGGCCGTGGCTTTCGATCCGGCCTATGTCCAGCGCTTGTCCGGTCTCGATCTCGGCGAGGACCGCATCTGGCGTATCCTCACCGACCTCGGCTTCGAACGTCACGGCGATCTGGTGCAGCCGCCGTCCTGGCGTCCGGACGTGGACGGCAAGGCCGACCTGGTGGAGGAGATCGCCCGGATCGCCGGCTTCGACGCCCTGCCGGCCGAACCGCTTCCCGAGGCGCCCCGCGCCGTCGGCGGGGTGCTGACCACCCGGCAGAGCCGCATCCGCGCGGCCCGTCGCGCCCTGGCCGCGGCCGGCTATCAGGAGACCATCATCTGGTCGTTCACCGCGCGCGCCACGGCGGCCATGTTCGGCGGCGGCGATGAGAGCCTCGTCCTGACCAACCCCATCGCCGCCGACCTGGACTGCATGCGTCCCTCGGCCCTGCCCGGGCTGATCGAGGCGGTGGGCCGCAACGCCCGGCGCGGCTTCCCCGACTGCGCCCTGTTCGAGATCGGACCGGTGTTCTCCGGCGACCAGCCGGGCGACCAGCGCACGGCCATCACCGCGGTGCTGGCGCCGCACGGCCCGCGCCGCTGGGACGGCGCGGCGGCGGAGGACCTGTTCTCGCTGAAGGCCGATCTGATGGCCCTGCTCGATGAACTGGGCGCGCCGACCGCCAATCTGCAGGTCGCCCAGGAGGGCTCGCCCGCCTGGTGGCGGCCGGGACGGGCCGCGCGTCTGCAGCTTGGCCCCAAGGCCCAGATCGCGGCCTTCGGGGAGGTCCACCCCTCGGTGCTCAAGGCGCTCGATACGCCCGGCCCTGTCTACGCCTTCGAGATCTGGCTGGAGGCGATCCCTGAGCCGAAGAAGAAGGCGGTCAAGACCAAGCCGGCCCTGGCGCTCAGCCCGCTGATGCCGCTGAGCCGCGACTTCGCCTTCCTGGTCGACAAGTCCACGGCCGCCGCCGACGTGACCCGCGCCGTCCAAAGCGCCGATCGGGTCCTGATCAGCGGTGCGCGGGTGTTCGATGTCTATGAGGGCGCCGGCGTCCCCGAAGGCGCCAAGTCCGTGGCCGTGGAGGTGACCCTGCAGCCGCGCGACAAGACCTTGACCGACGCCGAGATCGAGGCGGTGTCGGCGAAGATCGTGGCGGCCGCGGCCAAGTCGGCGGGCGCGAAGCTGCGGGGCTGACCCCCCGCGGCCCGGTTACAGCTTCGCGCAGATCGCCGCGTCGGACTTGGTGAACGCCGCGTCCGGCCCCAGGGTCTGACCGAGGATCTTGATACCGCCCGCACAGTCAGCGATCGCTTCCGCCCGGCGTCCGGCCTTGGCCAGGATCGTGGCCCGGTTGACCAGCAGGTCGCCATGGTTCGGGTGCAGCTTGCCATAGCTGACGTCGTAGTTGTGCTTGGCCTCGGCCAGGTCAGCGAGGGCTGCATCGACGCGGCCGCGATCGGATTCCACCAGGGCGAGATAAACCAGGGCGATGCCGATCTGATAATGCGGATGGCCGTAGGCCTTCTTCCAGATGGCGATGGCCTCCTGCAAAGCCCCGGCGGCGGCGGCGGGCCTGTGCTGGGCCTGGTAGATCTGCCCCTGCATGGATAGCGATTCCGCCAGGGTCGGATTGTCGGGATCGAGAACCGCCCGTTCGATCTCCAGCGACCGCGCGATGCTCTTCTCGGCGGCGGGCAGGCGGCCTGCGGCCAGCTCATTCAGGGCCAGGGAATACCAGGCCAGGCCGGTGCGCAGATGCCGGTCGCCAAGCGCGCCCCGGTACATGGCCAGGGCTGTGGACAGGGAACTCTCGGCGTCGTCGAACTGGCCGTCATCCGACTGCGACATGCCGCGGATGACATAGGCCTCGGCCACGTCGCGGACCGGCGCGCTGGGGGCCTGGCGGTAAAGGGTCAGAGCCCGGTCGAGTGAGGCGACCCCCCCCTTGGGGTTGCCGTTGGCGATCAGAATGCGGCCGCGAATCTCGGCGGCCAGGGCGCGGGTGGCGGGGAAGGAATCCGGCTTGGATCCGAGCATGCCTTCGGCCTGGACCACGGTGGCCATGGCGGCGTCCATCCGCCCCTCGTGCTGATAGCTGACCGCCAATTGAAGGAGGGCGTCGGCGCCCAGCGCCCCCGCCTTGCGGATCTGCGGCAGGGAGCCCAGCAGGGCCGCCTCGGACTCCTTCGTCAGCCCAAGGCCATTGTAGGCGCGCGCCAGAGTGGCGAGCAGGCGCGCCTGCACCAGCGGTTGGGCCGCCAGTTCGGTGTGGGCCCGCTCCGCCCCTCGGGCGAGGATGGTCAGGGCCGTGATGGTTTTCGGACTCTCCGTGGCCGGATTGCTCAGTTCGAACGTCCCGACCAGATAGTCCGACGCGGCCTGGGCCATCGCCGATTCCCGCTCGGCGATCTTGCGCTGGGCGTCCGCCTCGATGCGGCGCTCGTTGGCGTAGAAGGCGAGGCCGCCGGCCAAGACCATCCCGGCCATGGAACCGGTGGTCAGGGCGGCCATCCGGCGCATGCGGCGCTGGGTCTCGCGCCGGACCAGGTCGTCGAACCTCAGGCCGGTGAGACCGGCGACCAGCTTGCGCACCACCCGCTCGCGACCGTCGTGGCGCAGATCGGCGGCGATCGGCTCGGCCGGCGTATCGGAAAGCTCGCCGTCCGGCCCGATATGAAAGCGCAGGGCCTTTGGGAAGCACTCCTGATCCTCGTTCCCCGGCCGGTCCGAGGCGAAGGGCGAGCCGCCGACGATGAGACCGAGAACCCGGTCGTCGCCGTGCAGCCGCTTGAAGGCGAGAATTTCCTCATTGACCCAGCGCGAGGTGTTCGCCGCCGGCGAACAGATCACGATCAGAAACATGGAGTTCGTCAGGGCGGCGGTCAGTTCGGCTCCGAGATTTCCCGCGGCCGGCAGTTCATCCTGATCGCGGAAGATCGGCGCCAGTCGCTTGGGAACATTCCCGACAGGTGTCTGGGTCCCCACGAGATTGCGCGGGATCGCATAGGTCTCAAGCCGGCGGTGCAGCCAGGCGACATGTTTGGCGTCCCGGTGGCTGTAGCTGATGAACGCGCGATAGCGCGGGATCTCACCCGCCATGGGCCGCCCGGCGCCCCATCAGGTGGTCAGGCGTAGCCGAGAACGCGACGCCGACGGAGCAGGCCGCCGATCAGGCCGGCGCCGAGCAACAGCATCGTCCAGGATTCAGGCTCCGGAACTGGCGCGTCGGGCGTCGTGTCGGGCAGTTCGAATAGCAGCAGTCCGTCATGGAACTGCGGCAGGCCGAACGCGAATCGGCTGAACGTCACCCCGCTGATGCTACTCACGGATCCGCCGAGCGCGAAGTTCCCCGGCACGGTGGCCGTGGCGCCGCCGCCCTTGCCGATGGGGTCGCCGAAGCCCGAATAGGCCATGGGCGCGCAATCGATGGAATTGCACAGGCCTCGGGTCCAACTGGTGACGGTGGTGTCATAGGACAGGGTCGCGGAAGCGCCGGGCGCCAGCTTGCCAAAGGACGTCGGGAAGGTGAGCAGCTGGTCGGTGAGATCCCACTGATACCCGATCGCCGACAGGCTGTTGGCGGGGGTCACCAGGCGGAAGTTGGAGAGCGCCGCCGCCAGTTGGGAAATATTGGCCAGCACCACCGGGTTGGCGCGGTCCAGCGGGTTTTGCTCGACGATGATCGACCCGGTGAGATGCTCGATGACCTGCCCGTCGGCGGAAATATTCACATCGATTGTCGCCCCGGCCAGGTCGTTGCCGGTCGGCGCATTGGGGGGACGCACCATGGTGGCAAAGGTCCTGCCCGCGCCCGCGCCCGGACAACCGGTCACAGGATTGCCCGAGCAGGCGCCGTTGTTGGCCACATAGACGCCGAAGCCGCCGGGCACGATGGTCGAGGCGATCCGTGGCGTCACGGCCGTCGATCCGTCGTTGGTGAAGGTGATGTCGATGGCGGTGGAGGAGGTTTCGTAGCTGAACGCGCCCAGGCTGGCCGAGCCATCCGCGAAGTCGATCTGGTCCGGCTGCAGCTGCGCCTGAACCTGGTAGCTCGCGCCCGAGCCGGCGCTATCGACCGCGTAGGAATCGAGGTTCGTGCCCGTAAAGGTCTGCACGCCGCCTGGATGCGACTTGTCGATCGCCGGATTGAAATGGACGACCGCGTCGCTGCGTGTCACCACAGCCGTGACCTGGGCCGACGCCGCGGTCGCGCCCACCGTCAGCGCGCACAGAGTTGCGAGAGAAACAAGACGCATACCGCCACCTCGGAGAGCCCCGGACTTGAGGACCGCGTCACCATATGCACAGCGTTCAAATTGTCGAGACCATGGCTAGTTTCGGGCGGCCCCGAAAAGGCATTCTGCCCATGAAAAATTCACATTTCACACGATTGGAGCTGTGATGAAGCCTTCGGCGCCGTTTCTGGCCCTCGCCGTCCTCCTGCCCGCCGCCGCCCAGGCAGGCGAGGCTCCCGGCCTGTCGGTCACAATCTACAATGCCAACCTGGCCCTGGTGGACGATGTCCGCCGCCTCGATGTCGGCGCCGGTCGCCAGCGCCTCGAGCTGAAGGATGTTTCCTCGGCTATTCGCCCGGAGACTGTCACCCTGACCGGGCCCGGCCTCGCCATCGTCGAGCAGAACTTCGATTTCGATCTGCTGACGCCCCAGAAGATGATGGAGAAGGCTGTCGGCCAGAAGGTGCAGATCGTTCGCACCAACCCCGGCAACGGTCAGCAGACCACGGAGACCGCCACCGTCCTGTCGGCCAATGAAGGGGTGGTGCTGAAGATCGGCGACCGGGTCGAGGTGCTGCGCGACGACGGAATCCCGACCCGGGTGATCTTCAACGGCGTGCCGCAGAACCTGCGAGCCCGCCCGACCCTGTCGGTGATGGTCGACTCCGATCATGCCGGCTCCCGGCTGGTGGACCTGAGCTATCTGACCAAGGGCCTGGCCTGGAAGGCGGACTACGTGGCCCTGTTCGACGAGACCGCCGGAAGGCTCGACCTGCAGGGCTGGGTGACCCTGACCAACAGCTCGGGAACCGCCTTTGTCGACGCCGACACGGCTCTCGTGGCGGGTCAGGTGGCCACGGCGAGCGACGACGCTGCGGAGCCTTACGACTCCGATGGCGGGCCGCCGCGGCCCATGGCAGGCATTCGCATGGCCGGAGCCGAAGCCAATACCGGTCCAGGGCAGGCGGTCGGCGACGTCTACATCTACAGACTGCCCGAACGCACGACCATCGCCGAGAACCAGACCAAACAGGTGAGCTTCCTCGACGCCCACGGCGTCGCGGCCCGCAAGGTCTATCGCTGGGCGGCGGGAGGCTTCCAGAGCTCGGACAATCCCTCCAGCGCCGAGGTGATCGTCGCCTTCGCCAACGCCGCGTCGAGCGGCCTGGGCTCGGGCCTGCCCGCCGGCACGATCCGGGTCTATGAGCGCGACACGAAGGGCGCGCCCAAGTTCGTGGGCGAGAACCCCATTGGCCACACCCCGCAGGGCTCCGAACTTGGCGTGAAGATCGGCGAGGCGTTCGACGTCACCGTGCAGCCGACCCTGGTGTCCACGGACGTGGTGAGCAAGCGCCGTACGCGCTACGCCATGTCCTACCGCCTGCGGAACGCCCGCAACGCGCCGGTAACGGTGGAGCTGCGCCAGGGCGGCCTGCAGCGCCAGAACGCGATCGTGTCCGAGAGCCTGAAAGGACGCAGCATCGACGCCTACACCCGCGGCTGGAGCGTCACCGTGCCGGCGGCGGGCGAGACCGTCCTGACGGCCCAGCTCGAGACCTGGTGGTAGCGATGCGGCTCCGCGCGCCGGCGCTCGCGCTTTTCGGCCTGCTGGCCGGCCACGCCTGGGCGGGCGATGTGGTCTCGCCGAAGGCCGAGGCCGTGGCTGTGACCGTCTACCGTGACCGGCCGATGACCACCGCCCAACTGGCGGCCCTCGGCGAAAACGACACCCACGGCCTGGCCCTGGTGGTGGAGACCCGCACCGTGCGCGTTCCGGCCGGCCGTACGCGCCTGCGGTTCGAGGGCGTGGCCGACGGCATCGTCCCGCAAAGCGCCGGTGTCGAGGGGCTGCCGGCGAGGGTGATCGAACGGAACTTCGACTACGACCTCCTTACCCCGGCGAACCTGGTGGCCAAGTCCGTCGGTCAGACGGTGAAGGTCGTGCGAACCGACCGCCGCACCGGGCGGGAGACAACCGAGACCGCCGTGCTGCGCTCCGGCCCTGACGGTGTGGTCCTCGACCTGGGCGGCCGGATCGAGGCGCTACGCTGTAGCGGCGGGGCCGAACGGCTGGTGTTCGATCATGCCCCGGCGACGTTGAACGCCCGCCCCACCCTCTCCCTGGCGATCAACGCCCCGACTGCAGGGCGCTACACACTGCGCCTCGCCTACCTGACGACGCGGATGGACTGGAGCGCCGACTACATCGCCCGGCTAGCGCCCGACGGCCGCACCCTGGCCCTGACCGGTTGGATCAGCCTGGTCAACCGCACGGCTGCCAGCTTCCAGGACGCCCCCACCGAGGTCGTGGCCGGCCATCTGGCCCGCGTACCGGTGGAAATCCCGCGCGCCAAGGCGGCGTCGCCGTCGCCCCACTGCTGGCCGGGTCAGACCACGCATGATGGGTGGGCGGCGCGTCCGTCCCTGGACGAGTCCGCGAGGGAGATCATTATGCCCCTGCCGGCGCCGCCCATCATGATGATGCGAGCGATGACCCTGGCGGCGCCGGCCCGCAAGATCGCCATCGAAAGCCAGCTCGGCGACTACAAGCTCTACACCCTGGCCGAGCCGACGACGGTCGCCTCCCACCAGACCAAACAGGTCCTGTTCCTGGACCAACCGTCCGTGGCGTTCCAGAAGATCTACGCTCACACGGTCTGGGAGCCCGGCGGCCTGTCCGAGACGCCGCCCGCGCCCGCGGACATCGTCCTGCGGATTCGCAACACCCGGGATCAGGGCCTGGGCCGGCCGCTGCCCGAGGGATCGATACAATTGCGCCAGCCCCAGGCCGGCGGCGGCCGCCGCGAACTTCTAGTGGGTCAGGCCCGCGTGAACCGGGACACGCCTGTCGGCGAACCGCTTGAGATCGCCCTGGGCCGGGCCTCGGACGTGACGGTTATTGACCGTTTGGTGGACACTGCGATCGAGCCCGGCGTTCGGAGCCGCCGCACGTTCGAAGTCCGTATCGCCAACGCCAGACGCGCGCCGGCCTCCGTCGAGATTCGCCACGGCCGGGCGGGCGCCGCGGGATTCAAGATCATCGCGGAGAGCGATCCCCACGGTGATAAGGCAGGAGATCCGTTGTGGCGGCTGACCCTCCCCGCCGGCGGCGAGCATACGCTTCGCTACACCGCCCAGGTCGGCCGGGACTGATCTGGCTCAGAACGGCAGGATATTCCGCTTCCGGCTGTAGGACAGATAGCCGACGTTGGCGCCGAGCCGGAAACCAAGTCCGGCGCGGATCGGCGCCATGGTGATGTCGTCCGCCCGCTGGTAGTTCACGCCCAGGCCGCCGACGAAATAGGCCGAGCCGTCCACGCCGGGGAAGCGCCGGAACACGGCGTCCGGGTACTGAAGATTATAGCAGAGCACGAACACCCGGCTGCCGTTGCCGCCGACGTCGAAACCCACCGACGGGCCCTGCCAATAGACGGTCATGGCCGGGCGGCCCTTCATATAGAGCAGGCCCTTGCCGTAGCGCAGGCCGGCCACGAAGGCGGCCGAGCCCTCCTCGCCGGCGATATAGGCGGTGGGCCGGCCCTGATCCTTGAAGGTCTTCTCGATGATGCCGCCGGCGGTTTCAGCAGTGACGCCCATGAAATCCGAAACCCGATGAACCAGTTCGTCCTCGGTGTAGGTCGCCGCCTTGTCCGACGCGGTGGTCGCGGCGGCGCCGGTGGCGGCCGCGACGGGAGCTGCGGGCGGCGCGGCGACAGGCGCCGGTGGCGGCGGCGCGGCGTCGGGGACCGGCGCGGGGGCGGCCTGGGCGAGCGTTGTCGGATAGGCGGGCTTCTGGGCGAGCGCCTGACCGGCGATCAGTAGCGACACACCGGCGAGGATGGCAAGGCGGGAGATCATGACGGGCTCCGGAAGCGGGGACGGGACGGACGTCGGGCGATTCGCCAGTGGTAAGGCCCAGAGCCTTAACGGTGGCTGAATTGCCGACGGGCCGTCGAATTATGCTAGACGCCCCTGATGACGACTCCGCTCAGCCATATCCGTAACTTTTCCATCGTCGCCCACATCGACCACGGCAAATCCACCCTGTCCGATCGCCTGATCCAATACACGGGCGGCCTGACCGCGCGGGAGATGAAGGAGCAGGTGCTCGACTCCATGGAGATCGAGCGCGAACGCGGCATCACCATCAAGGCCCAGACCGTCCGGCTCAACTACAAGGCCGACGACGGCCAGGACTATGTCCTCAATCTGATGGACACCCCCGGCCACGTGGACTTCGCCTATGAAGTCAGCCGCTCCCTGGCCGCCTGCGAGGGCTCGATCCTGGTGGTGGACGCCAGCCAGGGCGTCGAGGCTCAGACCCTGGCCAATGTCTATCAGGCTCTGGAGAACAATCATGAGATTGTCCCGGTGCTCAACAAGATCGACCTGCCCGCCGCCGAGCCCGACCGGGTGCGCCAGCAGATCGAGGACGTGATCGGCATCGACGCCTCCGACGCCGTGGAATGTTCGGCCAAGTCGGGGATCGGCATCCATGAGGTGCTGGAGGCCATCGTCACCCGCCTGCCTGCCCCCAAGGGCGACCCCGCCGCGCCGCTCAAGGCCCTGCTGGTCGACGCCTGGTATGACGCCTATCTCGGGGTGGTGGTGCTGGTGCGGGTCTTTGACGGACAGCTGAAGGCCGGCGCCCAGATCCGCATGATGCAGACAGGCGCCACCTACAAGGTCGACAAGATCGGTGTCTTCCAGCCCAAGGCCGTGGACGTGGCCGCCCTCGGCCCCGGCGAGATCGGCTTCATCACCGCCCAGATCAAGGAAGTGGCCGACGCGGCGGTGGGTGAGACGCTCACCGAGGAGCGGCGCCAGACCACCCAGGCCCTGACCGGGTTCAAGCCCGTGCAGCCGGTGGTGTTCTGCGGCCTGTTCCCCGTGGACGCCGCCGACTTCGAGGACCTGCGCGCCGCCGTGGGCCGTCTGCGCCTGAACGACGCCTCCTTCACCTATGAGATGGAGACCAGCGCGGCCCTGGGCTTCGGCTTCCGCTGCGGGTTCCTAGGGTTGCTCCACCTGGAGATCGTCCAGGAGCGTCTCACCCGCGAGTTCAACCTCGACCTGATCGCCACGGCGCCCAGCGTGATCTACCGGATCACCCTGACCGACGGCTCGCTGATCGAACTGCATAACCCCGCCGACCTGCCGGACGTGGTGCGCATCGCCTCCATCGCCGAGCCGTGGATCCGCGCCACCATCTTCACCCCGGACGAGTATCTCGGCGCGGTGATCAAGCTCTGCCAGGATCGCCGGGGCGAACAGAAGGAGCTCTCCTACGTCGGCTCCCGGGCCATGGTGATCTATGACCTGCCGCTCAACGAAGTGGTGTTCGACTTCTATGACCGGCTGAAATCCATCTCCAAGGGCTACGCCAGCTTCGACTACCAGATCCAGGAATACCGCACGGGCGACCTGGTGAAGATGTCGATCCTGGTTAACGCCGAGCCGGTGGACGCCCTCTCCATGCTGGTCCACCGCAACCGCGCCGAGATGCGCGGCCGGGGCATGGTGGAGAAGATGAAGGAGCTCATCCCGCCGCACCTGTTCGTCATTCCGATCCAGGCCGCCATCGGCGGCAAGATCATCGCCCGGGAGACCGTCCGCGCCCTGCGCAAGGACGTCACCGCCAAGTGCTACGGCGGCGACGCCAGCCGCAAGCGCAAGCTCCTCGACAAGCAGAAGGAGGGCAAGAAGAAGATGCGCCAGTTCGGCAAGGTCGAGATTCCGCAGGAAGCCTTCATCGCGGCGTTGAAGATGGACGCGGACTAGGCGAGGCGAAGCCCTGCGGGCGAGAAGGCCCGCTCGCCCGAGGCCCAGTCGATCGTGAACTTAGCGATAACGTATATATCACAGGTTCGCGGCTGCCATTAGGGGCTATTGACTTGCAATTTGCGATGTCATAGCATTTTCCCCATGACCGCTGCCGCCCCCGATCTCAGCGATATCGACGCCGCCATCGCCAAGGGCGAATGGTGGCTGCGCCTGCTTGAGGAGCTGGCCGAATCGGGCGTTGAACTGGCCCGCGGGCTGGCGGCGGACGTGACGGCCGGGCGCATGAAGGCCACGGCCGCCGCCGACCTCTATGTGCGAATCTCCGCCGCCGTGCGCCAGGCCGTCGCCCTAAGCTTCAGGCTGGAGCAAGCCCTGCGCGGGCTCACCGCGCTTCGCGCCTGCACGACCCAGGAAATCGCCGCCGCCAAGGCGCGGGCCGAGGCTCAGGCGGATGCCGAAACCGTCGCCCGAGAGACAGCGCGGGCCCAGGCCAAGGCGCGACGCGAGGCGCGCAAGGAACAGGTTCGCGAGCTGGTCATGGAGGTCATCGACCGCGAGGCGGCCGATCGCGAAGACCACGAAAACCTCTCCCTGGCTCTCGACCAGCGCCTCTCCTTCGATCCGGCCTACACCGACATCGACAGCCTTCCCCTCCGGGAGACCGTGGAGCGCATCTGCGCCGACCTCATGATCGCTCCCGAATGGAGCCGATGGGAAGCCGGCCGGTGGAAGCCGCGAAATGAGGCCTTCCAGCCGGCCTGGCGCGGGCGCGACGGGCCGGTCCCTCGCCCCCATGACCTCCCGCCGGCGGCAATCGCCGGCCGATACAGAGCCCCGATCCACCCCGCCGGACCGGTCCGCCTGGAGTGAGCCCCACTGACATCCGCGCTGAAGACGGACGCGGATGTGGCTTGGGCTACGACACTCGCGCCCGAATCTCGCCGCGCGCCTTGTAGAGCTCCCAGAACTGATCGGCGATCCGTGACGCCTCGATGCCGGCGTCGCCGCCGAAGGGCGTGCCCTTGACGCCGCCGGCCACCATCACCTCACCGACGAAGACGCCGTCGGCCTTCAGCCGCTCGGAAAGCTGGCCGACGAGCTTGTGCTTGGCGGCGTTTGCCACGCCCACGCCCATGGATTTCAGGCTCACGGTCAGGGCGTCCATGGCCGTGTTCGGATAGCCGAAGGCGCCGTTGGTCACGAGGACCGCCCCTTCGCCCGTGCTCTTGAGATCCGGCAGGGCGGCCTGCACGGCCGCGAGCAGACCCACCACCGCGACATTGAACACCCGGCCGACGGCCACAGGATCGGCGGTCAGCAGGTCGCCCACGTCCGAACCGCTATAGGCGTTCCACTGGATCACCGTGACCGGACCGAGTGCGGCGCTGGCCGTCGCGAGCGCCGCGCGGATCGCCTCGGGATCCCCCGCGTCCGCGGCGAAGGCGGCCGCCGCGACGCCCTTGGCCTTCAGCGCCGCCACGCCCGCGGCGAGCCGGTCCGCATTGCGCGCCACGAGGGCGACTGAAAAGCCCTCGCCGCCGAACTTCTCAGCGACGGCGGTTGAAATCCCCGGCCCGAAGCCGACGACGACGATGGTCTTGGACATGTGGCATCCCCGGCGCGCCGGAGCTCAAGGCTCCGGCGGGGAGAACCCTACGCAACCCGGTGGTGAGCGTCTACGCCGCCACCGCCGTTCGGCTGAGGGCGCAGTGCGACCAGAGTTCCGACAGGGCGTTGACCAGATGGTCGATGTCGGCGTCGGTGTGGAACGGCGAGGGCGTGATGCGCAGCCGCTCCGTGCCGCGCGGCACGGTCGGATAGTTGATCGGCTGGATGTAGACATCGTAGCGGTCGAGCAGCCAGTCGCTGATCATCTTGCACTTCACCGGATCGCCCACCATCACCGGGATGATATGGCTCTCGTTCTCCATCACCGGGATGCCGATGGCGGTAAGTTCTTTGCGCAGCTTGGCCACCCGGTTCTGGTGGCGCGCCCGCTCGTGCTGGCTGACCTTCAGGTGGCGGATGCTGGTCAGGGCCCCGGCGGCCAGGGCCGGCGACAAGGCCGTGGAGAAGATGAACCCCGAAGCGAAGCTGCGGATGAAGTCGCACATGGCCGCCGAGCCGGCCACATAGCCGCCCATCACCCCGAAGGCCTTGGCGAGGGTGCCCTCGATCACCGTGATGCGGTCCATCAGGCCTTCGCGTTCGGCGATGCCGCCGCCACGCGGGCCATATAGGCCCACGGCGTGAACCTCGTCGATATAGGTCATGGCGCCGTACTCATCGGCCAGGTCGCAGATCTCCTTGATGGGGGCTATGTCGCCGTCCATCGAATAGACCGACTCGAAGGCGATCAGTTTCGGCCGGTCGGCCGGGATCGCGGCCAGCCTGCGCTCCAGATCGGCCACGTCATTGTGCTTCCAGATCACCCGCTCGGCGCCGCTGTGGCGAATGCCTTCGATCATCGAGGCATGGTTCAGGGCGTCGGACAGCACCACGCAACCCGGGATGCGGCCCGCCAGAGTGCTCAGGCCCGCCCAGTTGGACACATAGCCGGAGGTGAAGGTCAGGGCCGCTTCCTTGCCGTGAAGGTCGGCCAGCTCCTGCTCCAGAAGCACATGGTAGTGGTTGGTGCCGGAGATGTTGCGCGTGCCGCCGGAGCCGGCCCCGCACTTGTCGATGGCCTCGTGCATCGCGGCCATGACATCGGGGTTCTGGCCCATGCCGAGATAGTCGTTGGAGCACCAGACGGTGACCTCGTGCGTACCATCCTCCCGATAGCGCGTGGCGGTGGGGAAACTGCCCGCCTTCCGCTCCAGATCGGCGAAGACCCGGTAGCGGCCTTCCGAACGCAGGCCCGCCAGCTGATCGCGGAAGAAGTTCTCGTAGTCCATCAAGTCTACTCCGTTTGTTCCATCCGCGCCGCCTATCCCGGGCGCCACGGTCGGTGCGGGTCTTTCCGGCCCGGCTGTTAAAAGGGGTTCAGTGGTTCTTATGGCGTGGTCTTGGGGTCTTTTGGGCCGGCCGGAACCGCCCAGCGCCAGAGGGCGGCGTCGGGTAGGGGCAGGACCATGAAGGCGTGTTCGAGAAGGGCGAGCGCAGTCAGGGAGAACAGGAGGGCCGCGCCGGCGATGGCGAAGAGCGAGGCGGACGGCTCCAGCGCCGACCAGGCCTGGGTGCCGGCCAGGGCCGCGCCGGCCGAGATCGACACGGGAAACAGGGCGTTGGTCGGGCTCTTGCGAAGGTAGCTGGTGAGATAACGCAGGTGGTCGGGGAAGAACTCCTCGGTGAAATTGGGCACGCCGAGGAAGATATTCAGCTTGGCGCTCAGACGGCAGGCCAGGAGAATCGCGAACGTCCAGCCGCCCACCTCGTTGGGCGATCCCCACACCAGGACCATCAGCGCGAGCGCGGTCAGGAACAGCGCCGCCTCATGATAGATCAGGGTCGCCGAGGCCAGCACGAAACGCCGCCAGCCCTTGGCTTCCGGCGGGCAGCGGCTGGTGCGCGGACCCGTGATCAGGCCCATCAGGAAGCTGACCTCATGCCAGGCCCAGACGCCAACCGCGCAGCTGAAAGCGCACAGGGCGCCCGCCGGCGTGGCGTCGCCGCGACTGATCCACAGGCCATAGAGCGAGGCCAAGGCCACCGCCGTGGCCGCAATCAGACTCCAGCGGTAGGTGCGCCGCGGCAGGCGATCCAGCCACAGGATGGCGCCCGTGCTGAACCACCACAGGAACACGGTGTAGAGGACAGCCGAGGCGACAACGGCGAAGGTCACGGACGCGCGCGCCTCACCACGCCGGCGCGAGACGGACGGTGGCGGGGGCCTCATTGCGCTCGCTGGGCAGCATATAGATCTGCAGGAACGTCACCCCGGCCGACAGGCGCAGGCCGAGAACCTTCAACTGGCTCAGAAGCCCGCCTTTCGCCTCCGCGTCGGCCATGGCCGCCGTGATCTGGGCCAGGCGATCGAAGCCGGCCCGGAACTTCGGATTGTCGATGTCCAGGGTCAGGGGGAAGACCTGTTTGGAGATCTCCGAACAGATCCGGTAGACGCGGTAGTCGTAGTCGGTGGGATCCAGGCCCAAGGCGGCGTGGAAGGCCGGGCGGGCGTGATCGCGCACATACATGGTGGCGTAGACCGACAGCAGGAAGAACTTCACCCACAGGGCGTTGCCGCCGCGCAGAAGCTCGGGGTTGGCGCGCATCAGCAGGGCGAAGGCCTCGCCGTGGCGGAACTCGTCGTTGCACCACTCCTTGAACCACCGGAAGATCGGATGGAACCGCAGTTCCGGATGCCGCTCGAGCTGGCGGAAGATGGTGATGTAGCGCGCGTAGCCGATCTTCTCGGACAGATAGACAGCGTAGAAGATGAACTTGGGCTTGAAGAAGGTGTACTTCTTGGTCTTGGTCAGGAAGCTCAGATCGACCCCGATCGAGAAGTCCTTCAGGCACTCATTGATGAAGCCCGCGTGGCGGGCCTCGTCACGGCTCATATATTTGAACAGGGCCTTGATATCGGGGTTCTTCACCCGCTTGACGATCTCGGCGTAGAGCACGCAGCCGGAGAACTCGGCGGTCAACGAACTGACCATGAAGTCCACGAACTCCCGGCGCAGTTCGGGATCGAGTTTGTCCAGCACGTTCTCGAACGCTTCGGTGCGCTTGAAGTGGTTCTTGTTCGGATCGGCAGCCATTTCGGCGAGGAGCGCGTCCCATTCGCCGCGCACCGAACTGACGTCGATGCGGTCCATGGCCTCGAAGTCGGTGGTGTAGAACCGCGGGCTCAGCACCGTGTCCTGTTGCGCCAGGCGGGTCGTCTCTCCGACGGGTCGTTCGATGGTCGCGGTGCTCACGGCAGCCTCCCTCCGGTAAAACTCACTTCGTACAGTTCGCTCAGTTCAAACCGCGCCGCCAGGCGGGTCCATTGCCGCTCAAGCCAGCCGGCGCGCTCAACCGTCGCCTCGCGGCGCAGCAGCAGCGACTCGCCGAAACGGACGCGGATCGGATCGCCGTGCACGCGAACACGGTCACCGGGCCGCAGGGCCAGGTCGCCGTCCAGCTCCACATGGGCGTGCAGGCTGCGCTCTGTGTGCTCGATTTCGATGGTGCAGGGCAGCTGCTGCACCCGCCGGCCGATGAACGGGAGGTAGATCACGCGCGACCTCCGTCGGCCGGAAGGAAGCGCTTGAAGGCGCCCCGGTTGTCGCCGCCGAACGCCTGCAGGTCGATGATCCGGCCGGTGGCGGTGTCTTCCAGATAGAGCCGGCCGCTCTTCAATTCCGACAGCCGGAACGGCGGCGCGGTTCCGATATGCCGGCGCATGCGGTCGTGAGCGAGGCCCCGGACGACGCCCCGAATGAAGCCGTCGACGCCGGGTGAGAGGGTTCCGATCTGCCGCCCGGTGTGACTGTCGCGAACGGCCACCGAACCGTCGGCCTGATCCGTGAAGCCGAGGTCGACGCTCGACACCACCGGATTGGTGAACAGTTCGTGCGCGGGCTGCACGGTGGAAATCTTCTGCAGGCGCGAGACCCCGGCCCCGACGATCGAGATGATGATCAGGACGCCGGCGGCGAAGAGGGCGCCGCGGGGAAAAGGTTCGGTGTCGACAGCGCTCATGGGCCTGTTGTCCTCACGCCGCCTGCGGGGCGGGGCCGAGGGCGCCGCCCGTCTGACCCCGGCCGGCCGGCGCGGGATTGACCAGTTCGATATCGACCTCGCTCTTCATGGCCGTGGCCAGAATGTCCGCCACGGCGCGCGCGTCGGAGAGGCCGCGCAGGGTGGGCTGGGGAGCGCCGACCTTCCACGGCCGGGCATGGGGCCACAGCTGCAGGAAGGCGATCTTGTTGGGCGCCTTGAGGGTCAGAGCCAGATCGCCCGCGCCCTCACCGTAGAGCTTCAGGGCCGCGCTCTCGATGATCGGGAACGGGATGTTGATCGCCTTCGTGAACGCCGCGCCGAAGCGCAACACCACCCGGCGGCTGGTGATGGTGTAAACCGTGCTTCGGCTGTTCAGCCAGCCCAGGAAGACAAGCAGGGTCAGGGCGACAAGGGCCAAGGGCGCGACCGATGCGGCCGCGGCGATCGCTTTCAAAGGCGCCTCGCCGCCGGAGAGACCGCTCGCCACGCGCCAGAGCAGCATGACGGCGAGGTAGGCCGCCGCGGCGCGAACATGGAAGGCCTGACAGGCCAGGGTCCAGGCGTCCGGCGCGCCCTGCCAGAGGATGTCCTCGCCTTCCGGGGGAACCTCCGGCAGGCCCCGGATCGGCTCGAAGTCGTACTCGCTCACAGGTAGGGCTCCGCGCGGTCGGGCGAGGCGTAGAGCAGGCCGCCGCCGTAGTAGGCCGCGACGCGTTCCTCCTCGTCGAAGGTGATCTGATCAGGGTTTTCCAGCACCGGCGCGCCGGAGAACTGGGAGCCCAGGAGCGCCCGGACGGTCACCGTCTTCTTGCCCCGGCTGACGATGGCCATGGGCATGGGCGCCAGGACTTTGGTGTCGGAACCGGCCAGGGCCACTTCCAGGTAGCGGATCATGAACTCCGTCCGATCGATCCAGACATCGCTGACCACACCGGCCGCGACGCCGTCGGCGCCCACCACCTTCATGCCGATGGGGTTGGGGCTCTTGGGATCGACGGAGAAGCCCTTGGACACCCGCAGGGGGGCGATCTTCACGCCGCCGTGGGTCAGCATGTCGGGATGCTTGGCCCGCCGGGCGTAGGCGCCGGGACCCACGCCGGCCTGCAGGGGATCGCCCACCGGCTGCAGCGGCGAGCCGTCCGCGCGGGCCGTGCGCTTGGCCTTCAGCTCCCAGTCGTCCCGGCGGCCGTCGGGGACGGTGACGGTCCCCTCGCCGTTGTGCAGGATGAAGGTCTTGGGCTTGGAGGCCCAGAACAGGGTGCCCATCGGCTCGAGGCGTCCGCTGACATCGTCCTCAAGCGGGTAACCTTCGCGGCGATCCTCACGGCGCAGGTACAGCACCAGGCCGATGAAAAAGAGCGTAAAGGCCTCGGTGACGAGTTCCGCCGCGTCGAACGCGCCGGAGAACAGGGGATTATACATGGGTTCCTCCCAGGCGAGCCGGCCCGGCCTGACGTTCCGTCAGACCGGAAAACGAAGTTGAGCCCGCCGCCGCCATCGCCCGTCCCTGACCCGCGAGCGGGCCGATGGCGATCAGTGTGAACAGCAGCAGGACGATCTCGGTCAGATAGACGACAGCGTAGCCGGTGGCTGGGCTGATGAAGGCCGCGCCGAGGCGGCCGGACAGGGCAAGGTTGGACACGGCGTCGCTGAGCAGGCCGCCGGTGGCGATCGCCAGGCCGGCGGCAAGCGCCTGCACGGCGCCCCAGGCGCCAAGCGCAAGACCGGTGGCGTCGGCCTGGGCCATGTTCATGGAGGCGGTCAGGGTGCCATGGGCGAACAGCCCGGCGCCGAATCCGACCATGGCGACGCCGATGGCGAAGAGGATGGGAGATCCGATTGGCGCGGCGAAGATGACCGAGGCGAAGGCGATGAGACCGGCGACGGCGCCGAAACCGGCCACGCGATAGGGATCGGCGCCACGGTTCAACGCGCGCGCGGCGAGGCCCAGACCCGAACCGCCCCCCACCGCCAGCACCGCCGTCAGCGTCGTCGTTGCGCCGACCGTAAGATGCAGGACCTTCCCACCGAAGGGCTCAAGCAGGACGTCCTGCATGGAAAAGGCCACCGTGCCCATGCCGATGGCCAGAAGGCGACGCCCGGCGCGGCCGGTCCGCGCATAGGCCGCCCAGGCGTCGCGGAACCGCGGGATCGCCTCGTCGGAGGCGGCGGGATGGCTGTGGCGAGCCTCCTGTTTCCACAGGGCGACCCCGTTGAGGATCATGGTCAAGGCCGCCGCGCCCTGAACCACCTTGATCAGCCGCAGTTCGCTGAAGGGCGTCAGCAGGAAACCGAAGCTGACCGCGGCGGCGACCGTACCCACCAGCAGCATCATGCACAGCAGGGCGACGACCTTCGGCCGGACATGGGCCGGGGCCAGATCGGTCGCCAGGGCCAGGCCGGCTGTCTGGGTAGTGTGCAGGCCCGCGCCCGCGAGCAGGAACGCCAGCGCGGCGCCGCCTTCGCCGACAAAGGCCGGCCAGTGACTGTCGCCCGACAGCAGCAGCAGGGCGAACGGCATGATCGCAAGCCCGCCGAACTGCAGCAGGCCGCCAAACCAGATGTAGGGCACGCGCCGCCAGCCGAGCACGGACTTATGGTGATCCGACCGGTGGCCGACCAGCAGACGGAAGGGCGCGAACACCAGCGGCAAGGCGATCATCACCGCCACGATCGAGGCCGGGATGCCCAACTCCACGATCATCACGCGGTTGAGTGTGCCGATCAGCAGCACCGCCGTCATGCCCACCGCCACCTGGAACAGGGACAGGCGCAGCAGCTTGCCCAGCGGCAGCTCCGGCGTCGCCGAGTCGGCGAACGGAAGGTAACGCAGGCCGACCGCGCGCCAGGACCACTCAGGCATGGGCGGCCGTGTCGTCACCGGCGGACGAGCTCCATGGCCTGCGAGGTGTAGAAGCCGCTGATGATCCGGGCGGTGCGGCCAACCTGCCACTCCTCAAGCTCCGGATGCGCGCCGATCGCCTTGCGCAGCGCCGCCTCGGTCACCGGCTCAATGGCCGGGGCGCGGTCGGCGCGGGGAAACAGCCGCCCCATGGCCCACATCACAGATAAGGCCGGAGTGCGCGGGGCGAAGGTGAAGACGATCGAGCCGGCCGTGCGCCGGGCGAGACCGGCCAGGACACCGACGATATCGCGGGTCGGATAGTGGATGAGCGAATCCATCGCCGCCACATGCGTGAACGCGCCAAGGGCGGGGTCGAGCATGTCGCCGACACGGAAGTCGATAAGGCCCCCGCCAAGGTCGGCTGGCGCGCGCTCGCGGGCCAGATTGACCAGATTGCCGGCGACATCCACGGCCACGACCCGCGCCCCGCGGCCGGCCGCGGCCACCGACAGGGCGCCCGTGCCGCAACCGGCGTCGAGCAGTTCGGCATAGGTCATGTCGGCCGGCAGCCATGACAGGATCAGATCCCGCATGCGATCCCGGCCCTGCCGCACCGTGGCGCGGATACGGCTGACCGGCGCGTCGGACGTCAGCTGCGCCCAGGCGTCCACCGCCGTGGCGTCGAAGTAGGTTTCCAGCCGGCCGCGGCGTTCGTCGTAGGTCGCGAGGCTCATCATTCGAACCCCAGGAAGTCGAATACGTCGCGGTCCTTCATGGGCATGGCGTCATATGACGTGTTGCCGACCCAAAGGCTGGCGGCCAGCCGCATGTATTCGTTCAGGACCGCGTCCAGCTCCGGCGAGGAGTCCATCTCAAACAGGGTGGATTTCTTCAGCCGGCTGCGGCGAATGACGTCCAGATCAGGGAAGTGAGCCAGGCGCTCGAGACCCACCGCTTCGTTGAACCGGTCGATCTGGTCGGTGTCCTTGCTGCGGTTGCAGATCACCCCGCCCAGACGCACGTCGTAGTTTTTCGACTTGGCCCGGATGGCCGCGATGATGCGGTTCATGGCGAAGATCGAGTCGAAGTCGTTGGAGGCCACGACCATCGCCCGCTCGGCATGCTGGAGGGGCGAGGCGAACCCGCCGCAGACGACGTCGCCCAGCACATCGAAGATCACCACATCGGTGTCTTCCAGCAGGTGGTGTTCCTTGAGCAGCTTCACGGTCTGGCCGACGACATAGCCGCCGCAGCCGGTGCCGGCCGGCGGACCGCCCGCCTCGACGCACATCACGCCGTTGTAGCCGGGGAAGCAGTAGTCTTCCGGGCGCAGTTCCTCCGTGTGGAAATCCACGCTTTCCAGCACGTCGATCACCGTCGGCGCGAGCCGCTTGGTGAGGGTGAAGGTCGAGTCGTGCTTGGGGTCGCAGCCGATCTGCAGCACGCGCTTGCCCAGCTTGGAGAAGGCCGCCGACAGGTTCGAGGAGGTCGTGCTCTTGCCGATGCCGCCCTTGCCGTAGATCGCGAACACCTTGGCGGTTTCGATGCGCACGTCAGGGTCCAGCGCGACTTGAACGCTGCCTTCTCCGTCGAGGCGCTTGTGAAGGGCGCGGGGAATGTCGAGGACTGTCATGGAATCTCCTTGCCGATCACGCCGCCGCCGGAACCCCCTCGAGGCGATCCTCGAGGTCGTCGCTGGCCTGGCGAAGGGCCTGCAGGGTTTCGTCGTCGGGCTTCCAGTATTGCCGGTCGCAGGCCTCCAGCAGACGCTTGGCCATGCGGGATGAGGCGATGGGGTTGAGTTCGGCCAGACGCTGGCGCATCGCCGCGTCGAGCACGAAGGTTTCGCTGATCTGTTGATAGACCCAGGGCGCGACCTGACCCGTGGTCGCGGACCAGCCCATGGTGTTGGTCACCTGGGCCTCGATCTGGCGCACGCCTTCATAGCCGTGCTGAAGCTGGCCCTCGTACCAGCGCGGATTCAGCGTGCGCGTCCGGGTCTCAAGCGCCACCTGTTCGGCCAGGGTGCGCACCTTCGCCTCGCCGGTGGTCTGATCGCCGATATAGACGGGGGCCTCGACCCCCTTGGCGCGCTTCACGGCGCGGCTGATCCCGCCCAGCGTGTCCACATAGTGGTCGATCGTCGTCACGCCGAGTTCCACGGACTCGACGTTCTGATAGGCGAGATCGACCCGCTTGAGGCTGTCCTGCAGCACCGCCGACTGACGCACCGCCTTGCCGTCCCGGCCGAAGGCGAAGCATTTGCGGGCTTCATAGGCGTCGGCCAGTTCGTCCTCTTCGGCCCAGGCGCCGGAATCGATGAGCTGGTTGACGTTGGCGCCGTAGGCGCCGTCCGCGTTCGAGAAGACGCGCAACGCCGCGGTCTCAAGGTCGCACCCCTGCAGGCGCTGATAATCGAGCGCATGCTTGCGAACGAAGTTCATCTCCAGCGGCTCGTCGGCGCTGGCCGCCAGGTAGGCGGCCTCGGCGAGCATACGGGTCTGGAGCCCAAGCAGGTCGCGGAAGATGCCGGAAAGGGTCATCACCACGTCCACGCGCGGGCGTCCGAGCTTGGCGAGCGGGATCAGTTCGGCGCCGCACAGGCGGCCGTAGCTGTCGAACCGCGGGCGGGCGCCCATCAGGGTCAGGGCCTGGGCGATCGGCCCGCCTTCGCTCTTCAGATTGTCGGAGCCCCACAACACCAGCGCGATCGATTCAGGCAGGGCGCCTGTCTCGGCCGCGTGGCGTTCAAGCAGCATTCGCGCCTGATGCGCGCCTTCACGAACCGCGAAGGCGCTGGGGATCAGGAAGGGGTCGAAGCCGTTGAGGTTGCGGCCCGTCGGCAGCACCGCGGGGGTGCGCACCACGTCGCCGCCCGGCGCCGGGCGAATGTAGGTCCCATCGAGCGCGCGGATGATCGCGTCGAGTTCATGATCTTTCGCCAGGAGGGCGTCGCGCGCGGCGAGCTCCGCCAGCAGGGCGAGGCTGGCCTTGTTGGATTTCAGGCCGCTGACGCCGAGGGCGTCCTCCGGCGACGCGCCGCCGACGATGGCGGCGATGGCCTGCCGCGACGGAACCGGGCCGCCGGCCGCGTCGGCCATGGCGGCGAGCAGTTCGATGCGATCGTTGGGCGAGGCCGCTTCGCCAACCACGTGCAGGCCGCTGGGGATGAGGGTCTGTTCGACCTCGAACACCTTGGCGGCGATGACTTCGAAGACGTCGTTCGCGCCGGGCTCCGCCGGCGTCAGGTCCAGCGCCTGAGCCTGTTCGAGAATCGCTTCGGCCAGGGCGGCCCGTTCGGCCTCCGCGCCCGGCGCGACCGCGCGCCAGCGCTGGATGGTCGCCTTCAGGTCGAGCAGGCCCTTGTAGAGGCCTGCCTGGGCGACCGGCGGCGTGAGATAGCTGATCAGGGTCGCGCCGGACCGCCGCTTGGCGAGGGCGCCCTCGGAGGGGTTGTTGGCGGCGTAGAGGTAGAAGTTCGGCAGATCGCCGATCAACCGTTCCGGCCAGCAGTCGCCCGACAGGCCGACCTGCTTGCCCGGCATGAATTCAAGCGCGCCATGAGTTCCGAAATGCAGCACAGCGTGGGCGCCGAAGTCCTCGCGCAGATAGCGGTAGAAGGCGGAGAAGGCGTGTGTCGGGGCGAAGCCCTTCTCGAAGAGCAGGCGCATCGGATCGCCTTCGTAACCGAAGCCCGGTTGCAGGCCGATGAAGGCATTGCCCAACTGGGTCCCGAGCACAAAGATCGAGCCGCCGTCGCTCAGCGACTTGCCCGGCGCCTGGCCCCACTGCCCCTCGATGGCGGCGAGATGCCGTTCACGGCGGATGTGGTCCTCCACCGGGATGCGCACGTGCACATTGGCGTCGGTGCCGAAGCGGGCGGAGTTGCCTTCCAAAAGCCGAAGCCGAAGGGCGTCCGGGCTTGCGGGAACCTCTACGTCATAGCCGGCCGCGGCGAGCGCCTTGAGGGTGTTGTGCAGCGACGCGAAGACCGCGAGATAGGCCGCCGAACCGACCGCGCCGGCGTTGGGCGGGAAGTTGAACAGTACGATGGCGATCTTGCGATCCTTGCGCGCCGACCGCCGCAAGGCGACCAGGCGGGCGACCCGATCGGCGAGGGCGTCGGCGCGCTCGCCGCAGGACAACATCCGGGGCGCATCGGTCGCCTCGGCATGGACGCAGTGACGTTCGCAGCCCTGGCAAGGCTTGCCGGCGCCGGCCGACCGGCCACCGAACACCATTGGCGCGATGGCGCCGTCGAGCTCGGGAATCGCCACCATGATCGTGGATTCGACGGATGTCAGGCCGGTGCTCGACGCGCCCCACCCCTCCAGAGTCTGGAACTCCAGAGGCTGGCCGGCGAAGTACGGCACATTAAGTCGGGCCAGCATCTCCTCGGCGGCGTGGGCGTCGTTGTAGGCGGGACCGCCCACCAGCGAAAACCCGGCCAGCGACACGACCGCGTCGACGGTCGGCTGACCATCCTTGAGGAAGAAGCGCTCGATCGCCGGGCGGCCGTCCAATCCGCTGGCGAAGGCCGGGATCGCCCGCAGACCACGCGCTTCGAGGGCTGCAATGACGCCGTCATAGTGCCCGCCATCATCGGCCAGCACATAGGACCGCAGAATCAGCAATCCGACCGCGCCGACCGGCTCGCGGGCCATCGGCGGCAGGGCTTCGATGCGGTCGACGATGCGGCCCTCGACGCGCGGATGGTAAAGACCGACCTCGGGATAGTCTTTCGGCTCCGGCGCATCGACTCGCCCGCGCAGCGCGCGCCGCGGCCCGTCGGCATAGCGGCCCACCAGGAAGCGCAGCATGGCCGAAACGTTGTCCTGAGAGCCCGACAGCCAGTACTGCATGGTCAGGAAATAGGCCCGCAGGTCCTGGGCGGCGCCGGGTATGAACTTCAGGAGCTTGGGCAACCGCCGCAGCACCGCCATCTGGCTGGAGCCCGAGGTCTTGGTCTTGGAGCCCCGGAGTTTCTTCAGGACCGCGAGCGGCCCCTTGTCCGAGCCGTCCATGCGCAGGGTGCCGAGCTTGGTGAGGCGCACCACCTCACCCGCGGAGAGCACCCCCAGCATGGCGTCGCAGTGCTCGCGCCGCGCCTGGAGCGCCGGCAGCACAGCCCGGACCTGATCCTCCATGAACAGCTGGGTGGCGAGGATGATGTGACCTTCGCCGATATCGTCGATGCAGCGGGCCAGAGCCGCCTTGTCGTCCTGCCAGTCGGTCGCCGCATGCACCGCCAGCGACAGGCCGGGTATCAGCTTCCGCAGATCGGCGACCGCGCGCTGGAAGAGCCCGTTGAGGTGCTTGTCCAGAGTGATGACCACCACCCGGACGGGCGCCATCAGGCCGGCGATGGGCTCAGCGGGCGAAATGGCTGCGGGCATCGTAAAGCGTTTCGATCTGGATCGTCGCGATCCCGCGTTCGGCCGCGAAGGCCTCGGTGTTCCGGCGCGCCTTGCCGCGCACGAAGAAGGGAATCTTGTTGAGCTCGGCCTGCGCGTCGTGGGCCCAGGTCACCCCGGCTGGGGCCGCCGCGGCGGGCGCGGGCGCGGATGGCGCAGCGCCGTGGCCGAGATGCGACGGACCGGCTTCGTCGTTGAACTCGAAGTCGTCGCGGAACATCGACAGCAGATGCTCCTCGAGCCCCATCACCAGCGGATGGACCCAGGTGTCGAAGATCACGTTCGCGCCCTCGAAACCCATCTGCGGCGAGAACCGGGCCGGGAAGTCCTGCACATGGGACGGCGCGGAAATCACCGCGCACGGGATGCGCAGGCGTTTGGCGATGTGGCGCTCCATCTGGGTGCCGAGCACCAGTTCCGGCTGCAGATCGGCGATCGCCCGCTCGACTTCGAGATAGTCGTCGGTGATCAGGGCGGTGAGGCCCAGGCGCTCCGCGGCGGCTCTGACGTCACGGGCGAACTCACGGTTGTAGGCGCCCAGCCCGACCACTTCGAAACCCAGTTCCTCGGACGCCACACGGGCCGCGGCGATGGCGTGGGAGGCGTCGCCGAAGATGAACACGCGCTTGCCGGTGAGGTAGGTGGAGTCCACCGAGCGCGACCACCACGGCGACCGTGATCCGCAGTCATCCATGGCCAGGGCCGGATCCACGCCGGCCAGGGCGGCGACCTCGGCAATGAACTCGCGGGTGGCGCCGACACCGATCGGCAAGGTCTTGATGGTCGGCTGACCATGTGTCCGCTCCAGCCAGCCCGCCGCCACGCCGGCGATTTCGGGATAGAGGACGACATTGAAGTCGGCGTCCGGAAGCCGGCGAAGGTCGTCGGCCGTGGCGTCGAGAGGGGCGGTGACGTTCACGTCCACGCCCAGCCGCCGGAGCAGGCGCTTCACCTCAATGAGGTCGTCGCGATGCCGGAAGCCGAGGGCGGTGGGTCCAAGGATGTTGCAACGCGGGCGCCCGGCAGGGGTTCGCGGAACCGGGCTTGAACCGGCCAGGGCGCGCACCAGCTGGTAGAAGGTCTCCGCCGCGCCCCAGCTCTCCTTCTTCTGATAGGAGGGCAGATCCAGCGGCAACACGGGGATCGGCAGTCCGATCGCCTTGGCGAGGCCGCCAGGGTCATCCTGGATCAGTTCGGCGGTGCAGGAGGCGCCGACGATCATCGCATCTGGCTTGAACCGGTCGTAGGCGTCGCGCGCGGCGGCCTTGAACAGGTCGGCGGTGTCGCCGCCGAGGTCGCGCGCCTGGAAGGTGGTATAGGTGACCGGCGGACGATGATTGCGCCGTTCGATCATGGTGAACAGCAGATCGGCGTAGGTGTCGCCCTGCGGGGCGTGGAGCACATAGTGCACACCCTTCATCGCCGTCGCGATACGCATGGCGCCGACGTGTGGGGGGCCTTCGTAGGTCCAGACCGTCAGCTTCATCGCTCAGACCTTCAGCATGGTCTGACGTCGCAGCGGACGCGCGAACAGCCCCGCCAGATCAGCCGCCTGATCGAACCCATGAACGGGCGAGAAGACCAGTTCGATGGACCATTTGGTGGTCAGGCCCTCGGCCTCGAGCGGATTGGCCAGCCCCAGACCGCAGACCACCATGTCCGGCCGGGCGGCCCGGCAGCGATCCAGCTGCCGGTCGACATCCTGGCCTTCGGAGATCAGCACGTCATCCGGCAGAGCCTCCAGCTCACGCGACAGCAGGTCCTTGTTGAGATAGGGCGTGCCGACCTCGATGAGCTTCATGCCCAGTTCGCGCGACAGGAATCGCGCCAGGCAAGGCTCCAGTTGGGAGTCCGGGAACAGAAAGAGCGTCTTGCCGGCGAGCGTCTCGCGATGGCGCTCCAGCGCGCGCCGCGCGCGCTCCTGACCGGGGGCCACGACCCGTTGGACGTGCGCCGGATCGATGTTCCAGGCCTCGGCGGCCGCCGTCAGCCAGGCGGTGGTGCCCTCCGCGCCGAAGGGAAACAGCGCGGGGATCCGCACCGCGCCGCGGTCCTCAAGTTTGAGGGTGGTGTCCCCCAGGAAGGGCTGGGCCAAAAGGAAACGCGTTCCCGGCCCGATGGCCGGGATGTCCCCCGACCGACGCGGCGGGAAGAAGTCGACCTTCGGGATGCCGATCTCGCCCAGCAGACGGCGGAACTGGTCCTCGACGATGTCGGGCAAGGTTCCCACGACCAGGAGGGAGGCCGGCGCGCCAGCCGGGTTCGAGGGCGCTTCCGGCACGAGGGCGGCCAGGCAAGCGTCCTCGCCCTGGGTGAAGGTGGTCTCGATGCCGCTGCCCGAGTAGTTGATGACCCTCAGGGCTGGCGCGTGCTTCTTCGAAAGGCGCTGGGCGGCCCGCGACAGGTCCAGTTTGATCACCTCGGACGGGCAGGACCCGACGAGGAACAGCATGCGGATGTCCGGGCGGCGGGCCAGAAGTTCGTCCACCACCCGGTCGAGCTCGTCGTTGGCGTCGGCGAGGCCGGCCAGATCCCGCTCTTCCATGATCGCCGTGGCGAAGCGCGGTTCGGCGAACACCATGACGCCGGCCGCCGACTGAATCAGGTGGGCGCAGGTGCGCGAGCCGACCACCAGAAAGAAGGCGTCCTGAATCTTCCGGTGCAGCCAGACGATCCCGGTGAGACCGCAGAACACCTCACGTTGTCCGCGTTCGCGCAGAACAGGACGCGCCGGACCGGAGGACGAGGTTCTGACCGACCGCGAAAGAGTATCCACAAGGACGGTCACGCCGTGCCGCCCACCCGGCTGCCGAAGCCCACGGGGCGGCCCGCGCCCTCAAGCCGCGCCGCGCGCAGCTTCAGGACAAACTGCGTGGCGTTGATGACATAAACGCCATAGGCGGCCATCGCGATCATCATCTGCTGGCGGGGCGACCCCCAGGCGGCCAGGAGCGACACGAGATAGGCCGTCTGCAGGGCCAGCACGAGCATGCTGAACACGTCTTCCCAGAAGAAGGCGCGCGCGAACAACCACTTACCGAACACGACCTTTTCCCAGATCGATCCGGTGATCATGATGGTGTACAGCAGAACCGTCTTGATCAGGATTGACGCCGTGGCGACATCATAGCCCCGGCCCGTCATCAGATACCGGATGACAAGGCCAAGACTGACCGCGAACACCAGGAATTGCAGCGGCGCCAGGATGCCCTGAACCAAGGTCCAGGCGGTCGCGTCGCGTTTGGCCCGTTCTTCCGGCGTGTAGAGAGGCGTGGGGGTTCTGGCGTCGTGCCGGACGTGGTGGGTGGTGTGCAGGCCCACATGCGCACCCCAGGGCGCCGGGGCGATCATGTCGATCCAGCCGTTGACCCGATCGGAGAACGACGCGTCTCGCGCGCCGCCCCGGTGGGCCTCGTCGCGGGAACGCCCGTCGAGGCCGCGGACGACGTGGAAACCGTGTTCCGCCCCCATGGAAGTTCTTGCGTTCATGGCCCCTCTCCGAAGGCATGACCTCGTATGGAAGGGAGCGTATGGCCGCCTCGAAGGGGTTGTCAAGCGGTCGAGACGTCCATTTCTCTTGACACTTTTCAGGGCGGTGTAAGAATGTGTTTACGGATCGAGTGGGTTTGATAAGCTTCACCCAAAGAGGCGCCCGGATACCGTCTGAAATCCGGCGCAGTCGACTGCGGGAGAGGACCGCAACGCGTTGTCAGAAGCGGCGCGTAGAGCGGATTTTGTCGCGGCGCCGGGCCCTATCGTGGCGCTCGAGCGGGATGACCAAGGGGGCTTACATGGCCGGCGTCCCTTCCGAACCGCAACCGGACTCGACCTTCCGCGCGACGGGTCGAGACTCTCCAGATCTGTCCCCGTGGACGGCGCGCAGGGACGTCCCCGACCAGGTCCTCGCAAGTAGGCCCGCGGACGGACTCATCACCATGGTGGAGGCCGAAATCATTCCCCGGCTCATGCTGGCCCATCGTGGCGCGCCGGCGGGAATCTCGCCAGCGCCCGCCTCGCCGCGGGACCTGGGCCCGGCGACCACCGAGACGTTCGCGCGCATGGTGGTGACGCGCGAGCCCGAGTCGCTCATCGCGTTCGTAGGCAGTCTGCTTCAGGGCGGCGTATCGCTCGACATTATATATAGGGACCTCTTGATCCCGGCCGCCCGGCGTCTGGGAGAGTACTGGGACGAAGACAGCGCCTCCTTCACCGATGTCACCGTGGGTCTGGGCCGGCTCCAGCAGGTGGTCAGGGCCCTGGGCTGGAAGGCCGCCGGCGGTCAGGACTCTTCCCGCCTTTTGCGCTCGGCGTTTTTTGCCCCGGGCCCAGGCGAACAACATATCTTCGGGCTGTTCATCGTCGAAGACGTGTTCCGGCGCGCAGGTTGGCGAACCTGGGTCGAAACCTCACCCACACAGCAAGAACTTGTTGAGACTGTCCAGAACCATTGGTTCGACCTTTTCGGTCTCAGCATAAGCTGCGATACGTCGACCGAAGTCATAGGTTCCGCGATTCGCGGCATCCGCGAAGCATCTCGAAATCCTAATATTTTCGTAATGGTCGGGGGACGCCTATTTCTGGAGCAACCTGATCTTCTCTCTGCCATAGGGGCGGACGCCATGGCTTCTACCGGCGGGGAAGCTTTGCTCGTCGCGAACCACGCCTTGCTAATCGCTGACAATGAGGTAAGTGCGCTCACCGCCGGGGGCTGACCCGCTCCCATAGACCAAGGCTCATTCTCCGACATGGAAGCACGGGCTTCTTCATCGCTCACGGGCGCCAGGACGTTTATCCGCGGGATTTTGGGGGGCCTCGACGCGCCTGTCGCGCAGACCGTGGCCGCGGCGGGCGGCGACGTGGCGATGGTGATCGACCGGGACGGGATCATCCGCGACATGGCGCTCGGCAACGAGCAGATGGCGCGCGACGGAGCCGATTCCTGGCTGGACCGCCCTTGGGCGGAGACCGTCACGGCCGAGAGCCGCCGCAAGGTCGACGAACTTCTTCGCGACGCCTTGAGCCAGGGACGCACACGCTGGCGCGAGGTGAACCAGGTCACTCCAACCCGCGATTCGCTGATGGTCCGCTATGTGGCTGTCGATGCGGGCCGTGACGGACGGGTAATCGCGATCGGACGCGACGACCGGGCCGTGGCCGAGATGCAGCAACGGCTGGTCGCGGCGCAGCAGGCGATGGAGCGGGACTATTCCCGGCTTCGCGACGCTGAATTCAGATATCGCCTGCTCTTTCAAACCTCCAGCGAGGCCGTGATCATCGTCGATCCGGTCACGCGCCGCATCATCGAGGCCAACCCGGCCGCCCATGCCTATACCGGCGCCGATAAGACATCCCTGGCGGGCGAATCCTTCATCCGGATCTTCGACGCCGCAAGCCAGGATGGCGCGGCCTCGCTCCTGACGGTCGCCCAATCCACGGCCCAGACCAACCGCACCCAGATGCGGCTCTCCAGCCAGCGTCGCGACTTTCTGGTTTCCGCGTCCCTGTTCAGGCAGGATCGCGGGTCGCAATGCCTGGTCCGACTTTCCCCCGCCGATCACGTCGAGCAGGCGCCCTCGAACGCCGCGGTGCGACTGCAGGGCGTGATGGAGCGGATGCCGGACGCCTTTGTGGTGACGGACTCGGCCATGCGCATCATCAGCGCCAACACAGCCTTCCTCGAACTTGTTCGCGTTGGCGCCGAGCCGCAGGTGCAGGGTCAACCGCTCAACCGGTTCCTGGGTCGCGCGGGTCTGGACCGGAACCTGCTGCTCGACAGCATTCAGGACCACGGCTACGTCCGGAACTTCAACACCGTCGTCCGCGACCAGTATGACGAACAGGAGGACGTGGACGTCTCCGGCGCCTCGGCCCCCGATGGCGAGTCGACCTGCTTCGGGTTCGCCATACGTCGCTCCAGCCGCCGTATCGGCGACCGCGCCGTTCAGGCGCCTGAACTGGGTCGCTCCGTGGCGCAACTGACCGAACTGGTGGGACGCGTGAAGCTCAAGGAACTGGTGCGCGAGACGACCGACCTCGTCGAGCGGCTATGCATCGAAGCCGCCCTGGAGCTCACGAAGGACAACCGGGCGTCGGCCGCGGACGTGCTGGGCTTGAGCCGTCAGAGCCTCTATTCCAAGCTCCACCGGTTCGGCCTGGTCAATCCGTCATCCACCGAGGGCTAGGCGGCCAGGCTCGCCGCCGCCGAAGCTGACAGACGAAAGCGTCAATCTGGATTGACACTTCCTGGGGCGGATAATACCCCTTTGGGCAATGAGCGAACTGGCCTTGCCCAACATTGCGCGCTCTACGCCGCATCGGTTCCCGAAGGCCTCGGCCGTTCTGGAGCTGCTCAAACCCATTACCTGGTTTCCACCCATGTGGGCCTTCATGTGCGGGGTTGTGTCGTCCGGCGCGCCCCTGAAGACACGCTGGCCTTTGCTGGTGGCAGGGATGATTCTCGCCGGCCCCGCGATCTGCGCGACCAGCCAGGCCGTGAACGACTGGTTCGACCGCCACGTCGACGCGATCAATGAGCCTGGACGGCCCATTCCCTCCGGGCGCGTACCCGGACGGTGGGGACTGTGGATCGCGATGGTCTGGACCGGCCTATCCCTCGCGCTGGCCGCCAGTCTTGGCGTCTGGGTGTTCGTCGCCGCCCTGTTCGGCATGGCCCTGGCCTGGGCCTACAGCGCCCCGCCTCTACGCCTGAAGCAGAACGGATGGTGGGGACCGGCGTCCGTCGGCCTCTGCTACGAAGGTCTCGCCTGGTTCACCGGCGCGGCCGTCATGGACCAGACCTTTCCGGGCGCGCGCGTGGTCACCCTGGCGGGACTCTATAGCTTCGGCGCCATCGGCATCATGATCCTCAATGACTTCAAGGCCATCGAGGGCGACCGTGAGATGGGAATTCTTTCGGTGCCCGTGGATCTGGGGGCGGAAAACGCGGCCTGGCTGGCGTGCGTGATCATGGCGGCGCCCCAGGTGGTGGTGGTCGCCCTGCTGTTTGCCTGGGGACACCCGCTGAACGGCATGGCCGTCATCGTCTCCCTGCTCGCGCAATGCCTGCTGATGCTGAAGCTGATGCGCGACCCCCGCAAGCTCGCGCCCTGGTACAATGGCACGGGGATCCTGCTCTATGTGATCGGCATGCTGATCAGCGGCTTCGCCCTCGGCGCCACCCACGGAGTCGCGTCGTGAGCCCCGCCCCGCTCGGCTGGTCGGGAATCCTTCGGCTGGGCCTGGTTCAGACCGCCATCGGCGCCATGTTCGCGCTCACCTCCCTGACATTGAACCGCGTCATGGTGGTCGAATTCGCCATGCCGGCCATTGTCCCGGCCGCCTTCGTGGCCTGGAACTATGTCGTGCAGCTGTCCCGGCCCCGCTGGGGCTACGGCTCCGACATGGGCGGCCGGCGGGCTCCCTGGATCATCGGCGGGATGGGCGTTCTCGGCCTGGGCGCCATGCTGGCGACAGACGCCACGACCATGATGACCGCCTCGCCACTGCTCGGCGGACTGCTTGCCTTCGTGGCCTTTACCCTGGTGGGCGCCGGCGTCGGCGCGGCCGGGACCTCGCTCCTGGCTCTGCTCGCCACCCGCGTCGCGCCGGAGCGCCGTCCGGCGGCCGCGGCCATCACCTGGATCATGATGATCGCCGGCTTCATCGTCTACGCTGCGGTGTCGGGCATCCTGCTCCAACCGTTCTCCAGCCAGCGCCTCGCCCTGGTCGCTTCCGGCGTCTCCGGCGTCAGTTTCCTGGTGGCGCTGATGGCGGTGACCGGCGCGGAGCCTCGCGACAGTGCGCTTGCCGCCACCGCCTCGGCCGCGGCGCCGGCGGAGCTCCGTCCGTCCTTCACCGCCGTCCTGGCCGAAACCTGGGCCGATCCGCTGGCGCGGCGGTTCACCATTTTCGTCTTTGTTTCCATGCTCGCCTACAGCGCCCAGGAGCTCATTCTGGAGCCCTACGCGGGCCTGGTGTTCCACATGACGCCCGCGCAGTCGGCGCAACTCACGGGGATGGAAAAAGGCGGAGCGCTGCTCGGTATGATGCTGGTCGGCGCGCTGGGCGCCGGCATCGGCGATGGCAAGGCGGCCTGGATGCGCCTTTGGACCGTGGCCGGGTGCGTGGGGTCCGCCTTGGCGCTCGTGGGTCTCTCCGCCGCCAGCATGGTCGGACCGGCCTGGCCGCTCGCCCCGACGGTGTTTGCCCTGGGCCTGGCCAACGGCGTGTTCGCGGTGGCGGCGATCGGCTCGATGATGGGTCTGGCCGGGGGCGGAAAAGGCTCGCGGGAGGGCGCCAGGATGGGCCTGTGGGGCGGCGCCCAGGCCGGCGCCTTCGCGATTGGCGGCTTCCTTGGCGCCACGGGCGTCCAGGGCCTGCGAAGCGTGATGCATCAGAGCGGCCCGGCCTTCGTGCTGGTGTTCGCGGCCGAAGGACTGCTGTTCCTCGCCGCGGCGGTGCTCGCCGCCCGCCTGGACAATCCCTCCACGCGGTCCACGTCCGTATCGGACGCGGCCGCCTCTCCCGTGGAATTTGGCGGAGTGCGCTCATGACGACCCGGAGTGACGAGACCTATGACGTGATCGTGGTGGGCGGCGGGCCCTCCGGGGCCACGGCCGCACGCGATCTGGCGGCGGCCGGTCGCTCTGTGGTGCTTCTCGATCGGGCCGGCCGCATAAAGCCCTGCGGCGGCGCCATTCCCCCGCGGCTGATCCGCGATTTCGATATCCCCGACCACCTGCTGGTGGCCAAGGCGACGGCGGCGCGGATGATCTCGCCGAAGGACCGGCAGGTCGACATGCCCATCGAGGGTGGCTTCGTCGGCATGGTGGATCGCGACGTGTTCGACGAATGGCTGCGCAAGCGGGCCGCGGAGTTCGGGGCGGAACGCCGCACCGGGGTGTTCGAGCGTCTTGAACACGATCCGGATGGCGTCGCCCGCGTCCGCTACCGCGCCGCGGGTGCGGCGGACGGCGAGCCGTTGGCAGGCGTGCGCGGCCGGGTGGTGATCGCGGCCGACGGCGCGCGCTCACAGCTGGCGCGGCAGACGATCAAGGGCGCCGACCGCGTTCCCTGCGTTTTCGCCTATCATGAGATCATCCGCACGCCCGCCCAGGGCGAGAAGGGCTTCGACGGCTCCCGCTGCGACGTCTTCTATCAGGGCCATCTGTCGCCGGACTTCTACGCCTGGATTTTCCCGCACGGCGAGACCGCCAGTATCGGCGTCGGCAGCGCCCGCAAGGGCTTCTCTTTGCGCGGAGCCGTAAAGACGCTGCGCGCCTCGACGGCCTTGAACGGCTGCGAGACAGTGCGCGGCGAGGGCGCGCCAATTCCACTCAAGCCGCTGCCGCGCTGGGACAACGGCAAGGACGTTGTTCTGGCCGGCGACGCCGCCGGGGTGGTGGCGCCGGCGTCCGGCGAGGGCATCTACTACGCCATGATCGGCGGGCGCCTGGCGGCGGAAGCCGCCGACGAGCGGCTGAGGACGGGTCAGGTGAAGGCCCTGGCCACGGCCCGCAAGAAATTCATGAAAGCCCATGGTCAGGTGTTCTGGGTCCTGGGGATGATGCAGCACTTCTGGTACCGCAGCGACAAGCGCCGCGAGGGCTTCGTGAAGATGTGCGACGACCCGGACGTGCAGCGCCTGACCTGGCAGGCCTATATGAATAAGGAACTGGTGCGCGCCGACCCCGCGGCGCACGCCAAGATCTTCTTCAAGGACATGGGCCACCTGCTGGGCCTGTCACCCTCGTGACGACCTCCGCGGGCGTCGGACGCCTGCGGCCCATTCTGACCGCCGCGGCGGCCGCGTTGGCCGTGGCGGCCGTGGGCGGAACGCTGACCGATCTTGGGCCCTGGTACCAGGCCCTCGCCAAGCCCTGGTGGCAACCGCCGGGGCCGGCGTTCGGCGCGATCTGGACCGTCATTTTCGCCCTGGCGACCCTCTCGGCGGTGACCGCCTGGCGCGACGCGCGCACCGGCGCGACCCGGGAATGGCTCATCGGCCTGTTCGCCCTCAACGGCTTTCTGAACATCCTCTGGAGTCTGCTGTTCTTCCGGCTGCGCCGGCCGGACTGGGCGCTGGTCGAAGTGGCCGGATTGTGGATGTCCATCGCCCTGCTGATGGTGGTGCTCTGGCGCTTCTCGCGGACCGCCTGTCTGCTGCTCGGACCCTACCTGCTTTGGGTCACCATCGCCGCCGCGCTGGACTACACCGTCGTCCATCTCAACCCACCTTTCGGCTGAGGCGCGGAGCGTGCGCGACGGCGCGACGATGATCGCCAGCTATTTCGCCAGCGGCCTGGCCGTAGATGTCATCCTGGCGATCGTCGTGCTGGAATTCGGCGCGCTGGCCTGGCGCGGCCGCCACGGCGGCCGCTCCGCCCTGGCCGACGCCTTTTTCGCCCTGGCGCCGGGCGCCTGTCTGCTGCTGGCCCTGCGCGCGGCGCTGCACGGCGAATCCTGGACCGGGATCGCGCTCTGGCTCACAGCCGCCCTGCCCGCGCACCTGGGAGATCTCTGGCGGCGACATCGCCGATAGCCGACCTGAGAACGGCGAAGAGCCGCAACGTCGTCCGACGCCGCGGACATCCATGGCGGTCCGGGCGGCCGGCGCTCAAGGGCGCGCCCTTCAAGCCTATTTGGTGTTTTCCTGCAGGAAGGCGATGATATCGGCCCGCTTCTGCGGATCCTTGACCCCGGTGTAGGTCATGTAGGTTCCCGGAATCGATTTCTGCGGGTTTTCCAGGTAGCTGTAGAGTTCCTGTTCGGTCCACACCTTGCCGGAACTCTTGTTGGCCGCCGAATAGTTGAAGTTCGGAACGGCGCCGGAATGACGGCCGATGATGCCATGCAGCGACGGGCCGACCTTATTGTCGCCGGCGTCCTTGGAATGGCAGGTCATGCACTGGGTGAACACGGTCTTGCCGCTGGTCGGATCGCCATAAACGGCGTCGCCCGAGCCGACCTTGATATCCAGTTTCAGCTTGCCGTCGCCGGGCTTGGTCGCCGTGCCATAGTCGGTCGGCGCGGCGTCGGCGGCGGGCGCGGGCGCGGGTTGCGCGGCGGGGGCGGACGCCGCGGACGAGTCAGCGGGCGCCGAGCCGGATTTGGAGCAGGCCGCCAGACCCGCCAGGGCCGCGAAGGTGACACCGGCCGCAAGCACGACCTTCAACTTGGACATATGACCTCCTGGAAGATGTCGAATCTGGCAATTCGCCCTTAGAACGGGGCGCCTGACCGGTCAATCTGTATAGCGATGCGTCTACACAACGCAGCCCGGCTCAATCGCCGCCACGGCGAATGAGTTCGACCACCCGGGCGAGGCTTTCCGGCGGCGCCTGCGGCGTGATGCCGTGGCCGAGATTGAAAATGTGCGGCGAGCCTTTGAAGGCCGCGAGCACCTCGCGCACACCAGCGTCGAGCGCTTCGCCGCCACAGATGAGCAGTTGAGGATCGAGATTGCCCTGCAAGGCCATGCCGGCCGGCGCCTCCCGCCGGGCGAAGGCCGCGGGAGTCTGGGTGTCCACGCCGACCGCGGCCACCCCGGTCTCCTGCGCGTAACGGCCGAACAGCGCCCCCGCGCCCCGCGGAAAGCCGATCACCGGCACGGTGACGCCGAGCGCCTTCAGGCGGGCGACGAGGGCCTGGGTCGGCCGGATGATCACCCGTTCGAACAGCGATTCGGGCAGGCCTTCGGACCAGCTCTCGAAAATCTGAAGGCAGTCGGCGCCCGCCGCGACCTGCGCCGCCAGGTGCTGGGCCGTCGCCTCCACGAGCACGGCCAGCAGGGCGTCGACGTCCGCCGGCCGCGCATAGGCGGCGCGGCGGCAGCGATCCTTGTCGCCGCCCTCGCCCTGAATCATATAGGTCGCCACGGTCCAGGGACCGCCCGCGAATCCGATCAATGTGGTCGAATCGGAAATCGCCGCGCGGACCCGGCTGACCGTCTCATAGACCGGCGCGAGTCGCGCCACGACCTGGTCAGGATCGCCGTAGGTCCAGGATTCGCGATCGAGCAGGGGATCGAGTCGCGGCCCCTCGCCCTCCACGAACCAGACCCTGTGACCCAGGGCGTCCGGAATCACCAGGATGTCGGAAAACAGGATGGCGGCGTCGAGATCGAACCGGCGCAACGGCTGCAGGACCGCCTCGGTGGCGAGCTCTGGCGTGTAGCAGAAGTCCATGAAATCCTTGGCCTTCGTGCGCAGCTGGCGATACTCCGGCAGATAGCGTCCGGCCTGACGCATAATCCAGACCGGAGGCGGGTCGACGCGTTCGCCGGCCAGAACCCGCAGCATCTTTCGATCGGTCATGCCATTTCCTGCTCGGATGCGCCGCCCGTCGACCGGGCCGCGCTGTGGTTGTTCGCCTTAAGTCCCGGTACCGGCGGCGTTTTGCAAGACCAAGGCGGGGCGACCTTGGAAAAAGTCCGGCCCGGCCACGGTCTTGCTTTTCCTGCCGGAGCAAGGGTGACTCTTGAAGCGTGGCTGGTCTACTTAGGCCTCGACCCTTTCGGCTGAAATAGGAAACCCGGTCCAGGACATGCGTCTCGCCTATCCGTTTTCCGCCATCGTCGGTCAGGACGAAATGAAGCTGGCCCTGCTGATCTCCGCGGCCGATCCCGGCATCGGCGGGGTCATGGTGTTCGGCGACCGCGGGACCGGCAAGTCCACCGCCGTCCGCGCCCTCGCCGCCCTGCTCCCCAAGCTGGACGCGTTTCGCGGCTGCCCCTTTCATTGCGACCCCAAGGCGGACCGCGCCCTGTGCGGCGCGGACTGCCCCGCCCGCGCCGGCGGAGATCAGGTGGAACAGATTCCCACCCCGGTGGTCGACATGCCGCTCGGGGCCACGGAAGACCGGGTGGTCGGCGCCCTGGATCTGGAGCGGGCGCTCACCCGCGGCGAAAAGCGGTTCGAACCCGGGCTTCTGGCCCGCGCCCACCGGGGCTTTCTGTACATCGACGAGGTCAATCTGTTGGAGGATCACCTCGTCGACCTTTTGCTCGATGTGGCGGCCTCGGGCGAGAACGTGGTCGAGCGCGAGGGACTGAGCGTGCGGCATCCGGCGCGATTCGTGCTGATCGGGAGCGGCAATCCCGAGGAAGGCGAACTTCGGCCGCAGCTGCTCGATCGGTTCGGCCTTTCGGTGGAGGTGCGCACGCCCAGCACCCTGGGGGATCGTGTCGAAGTGGTCCGGCGGCGGGACGCCTTCGATCGCGACCCGGCGGCGTTCAGCGCCAACTGGGCGGCGGCGGACAAAGCCATCGGCGAACAGATCGTGGGCGCCCGGGAGCGGGTGCGCGTCACCGAGGTCTCGGACGCCGTGCTTGAGGCCGCCTCGCGCCTGTGCATGGCCATCGGCTCGGACGGGTTGCGCGGCGAATTGACCATCGTCCGGGCGGCCCGCGCCCTGGCCGCCCTCGACGGCGCGGAAACCGTCTCCCATGACCACATCCGGCGCGTCGCGCCCATGGCGCTGCGGCATCGGCTGCGGCGCAACCCCCTGGACGAAGGCGGGTCCACGGTGCGGATCGAACGGGCGGTAAGCGAACTCTTCGGCGCATGACCGTGGCGGCCCCGGAGTCTTCGGTCTGGGAAGACGCCATCCTCGCCGCCACCCTGTTCGCCATCGATCCCGCGGGACTGGGCGGAGTCGCCGTTCGCGGCGGGCCCGCCCCGCCCCGGGACGCCTGGATGAGCGTTCTCAAGGCGCGCCTGGCCGCCGACGCGCCCGTGCGCCGCGCGCCGTTGCACATCGAGGATGATCGGCTGCTGGGCGGCCTGGACCTCGCGGCGAGCCTCGCCGCCGGCCGGCCCATCGCGCAGCGCGGGGTGCTGGCCGAGAGCGACGGCGGTGTTGTGATTCTCCCCATGGCCGAGCGCATGGACGACGCCACCGCGGCGCGGCTGTCCTCGGCGCTTGACCGCGGCGAAATCGCCGTGGAGCGCGAGGGCCTGGCCGAGCGGCAGGCGGCCCACATCGGCGTCGTGGCCCTGGACGACGGCGCCGAGCCGGACGAGCACCCCCCCGCGGCCCTGCTGGAACGTCTGGCCTTTCGCCTGGATCTTTCCGGACTCCCGGCCCGTGGCGTCGCCTTGGACAGCGCGCCGGAGGTGGCGGCGGTGGCGCAGGCCCGAGCGCGCCTGCCGAAGGTCAAGCCGCCGCCGGGCGAGATCATCGAGGCCCTGTGCGCAACCGCGCAGATGCTGGGCGTCGGCTCCGCCAGAGCTCCGATCCTCGCCCTGCGCGCCGCCCGGGCTCTGGCCGCGCTCGACGGACGCGGCGTGATCCTGGCCGAAGACGCCGCGCTCGCCGCGCGCCTCGTCCTTGGGCCGCGCGCGCTCCATGCGCCCGCCGACTCGGAAGCCCAGAGCGAAACGCCGCCCGAGTCGGACCCACCGCCGCCGGACAATCCGCCGGATGCGCAGCCGCCGACCGACCAGCAGCCGTTGAACGAAACCGACCTGATCATCGCCGCCATTCAGGCCGCGCTGCCCGAGGACCTCCTGGCCAGCCTCAAGCCGGACAACGGCGGCCGGGCGCGGCCGGCGCGCGCGCGGGGCGAAGGCGCCAAGGCCAAGTTGGCGCGGCGGGGACGGCCGGTGGGAACGCGGCCCGGCGCGCGGCGATCGGGGGACCGGCTCAATCTCGTGGAAACGCTTCGGGCGGCGACGCCCTGGCAGAAGCTGCGCGGCGGCGGCCTGGACAGCGGCAGGGTGCAAGTCCGACAGGAGGATTTCCGCATCCGCCGGTTCGTTCAGCGCACCGAATCGACCACCATCTTTGTTGTGGACGCCTCGGGATCGGCGGCGTTCCAGCGGCTGGCGGAGGCCAAGGGCGCGGTCGAACTGCTCCTGGCCAAGGCCTATGTGACCCGCACCCGCGTGGCGCTGATCGCCTTTCGCGGCCTGGACGCCGATATCCTTCTGCCGCCGACGCGGTCGCTGACGCGCGCCAAGCGCCGCCTGGCCGATCTGCCTGGCGGGGGCGGTACGCCGTTGGCGGCCGGGATCGAGATCGCGCTTCGCCTGGCCCTGCTCGAACGCGCCGCCGATCGCGCGCCCCTACTGGTGTTCCTGACCGACGGCCGGGCCAATATCGGCCGCGACGGCGCGCCGGGCCGTCACGCCGCGGAGACGGACGCCCTGCTCGTCGCCCGCCTGGTGCGCGACTCAGGCATCGCCGCCGCCTACATCGACACCTCGGCGCGCCCGCAGCCGGGCGGCGACCGTTTCGCCCTGGCGATGGGCGCCGCCTATGCGCCCCTGCCCTATCTCAACGCCGGCGCGGTGCAGGGAGTCGTGGACGCGCTGCGGCCGGGCGCGCGCTGATGGCGAAACCGGACTGGGACCGCGAGGGCCGCGACTGGCCCAATCGCGCCGCCAGCCGATTTGTGCTCGCAGGCGGGCTGCGCTGGCATGTGCAGGTCATGGGCCAGGGGCCGGTGATGCTGCTGCTCCACGGCGCCGGCGCGGCGACTCACTCCTGGCGCGACCTCGCCCCGCGCCTGGCGCGTGATTTCACGGTCGTGGCGCCGGACCTGCCGGGCCATGGCTTCACCCAGACACCGAACGCCGCCGGCCTGTCGCTGAACGGCATGGCCCGTGGCGTGACCTCCCTGCTCAAGGCGCTCGATCTGCGCCCTCAACTCGCCGTGGGTCACTCGGCCGGCGCGGCGATCGCCCTTCGCCTGCGCCTCGACGGCGCCGACCTCGAGGGCGGCGTGGTCAGCCTGAACGGGGCGCTGCAGCCGTTCCCAGGCGCGGCCGGCCATGTCTTCCCGGTGCTGGCGCGGCTGCTGTTTCTCAACCCCCTGGCCATTCAGATGTTCGCCTGGCGTGCCGCGTCGCCGGGAGCTGTGGCGCGGCTCATGGAAAGCACCGGATCGCGCATCGACGCCAACGGCCTCGACCAGTACCGGCGCCTGTTGAGCACCACCGGTCACCTGGACGGGGCTCTGGGCATGATGGCGCATTGGGATCTTCTGCCGCTGCAGGCCGATCTGGCCCGGCTGCGCGGGCCCCTCACCCTGGTGGCGGCGCAGAACGATCTGGCCGTGCCGCCGCGCGTGGCCGAAGAGGCGAAGGCGCTGGTTCCGCACGCGGAGTTGATCGCCATTCCAGACCTCGGCCACCTGGCGCATGAAGAGGCGCCGGAGCGCTTCGCGGACCTGATCCGGACCGTCGCGAAAGCGGGTTGAGACGCCTTGTCAGACTCCGGCGGACGGGCTTTAGTGTCAGGAAATGTTGACACTCGACCGCCCCCCGTCCGTTGACACCACCGCGGCTGACCGCCGGTCGCACGCCATCGTCATCGGCAGCGGATTCGGCGGCCTGGCCGCGGCGGTGAGGCTGGGCGCCCGCGGCTACAGGGTCACGGTAGTTGAACGGCTCGACGCGGCCGGCGGACGCGCCTACGTCCATCGCCAGGACGGTTTCACCTTCGACGCCGGGCCGACCATCATCACGGTGCCCTATCTGTTCGAGGACCTCTGGGCCTTGTGCGGACGGAAGATGGCGGATGACATCGATCTTCGCGCCATGGACCCGTTCTATCGGGTCGTGTTCGACAACGGCGATGCGATCGAGTCCTTCGCCGATTCGGCGGCCATGCGGGCGGAAGTCGCGCGGTTCGCGCCACGCGACCTGGCCGGCTACGACCGGTTCATGGCCCGCAGCCGTGAACTCTGCTCCATCGGCTTCGAGAAACTGGGCCACATGCCCTTCGTTTCGCTGACCGACCTCGCCAAACAGGTGCCCGACATCATCCGCCTGGGCGGCTACCGCAGCGTCTACGGCATGGTCTCGTCCTATGTCAGGGACGAGCGCCTGCGCTTCCTGCTCAGCTTCCATCCCCTGTTCGTCGGCGGCAATCCCTTCGAGACCACGGCCGTCTACTGCATGATCTCCGATGTGGAACGCCGCTGGGGCGTGCACTTCCCCATGGGCGGCACGGGCGCTCTGGTGAAGGGGCTCGCCAATTTGATCGAAGGGCAGGGCGGGCGGTTCCGCTACAACGCCGAAGTCGCCGAAATCCTGGTGCGGGATGGAACGGCGCACGGCGTCCGCCTGACCTCCGGCGAGGAGATCGCCGCCGACATCGTCGTCTCCAACGCCGACGCGGCCTACACTTATCGCCATCTCGTGCCCGCCTCGGCCCGGCGCCGCTGGACAAATCGGAAGGTGGACCACGCCGCCTACTCCATGGGCCTCTTCGTCTGGTACTTCGGCCTCGACCGCCGTTACGACGATGTGCGCCATCACACGATCCTGGTGGGACCCCGCTACCGCGGCCATGTGAACGAAATCTTCGCCGCGAAGTCGCTGCCCAGCGACATGAGCCTCTATCTGCACCGCCCGACGGCCACCGATCCGTCCCTGGCGCCTGAAGGCTGCGACGCCTTCTATGTGCTCTCGCCGGTGCCGCATCTCGACGCCGGGGTGGATTGGGCCACACAAGCCGAAACCTACCGCCGGAGCGTGGCGCGCCGCCTTTCGGAAACCGTTCTGCCGGGGTTCGAGGATCACATCGTGACATCTCGTATCGCCACACCCCAGGATTTCCAGGACCGCCTCTGCTCGGTGAAAGGCGCCGGCTTCAGCCTTGCGCCGAAGCTGACCCAAAGCACCTGGTTCCGCCCCCACAATCGCAGCGAAGATGTAAAGGGCCTGTATCTCGTCGGCGCCGGCACCCAGCCCGGGGCCGGCGTGCCAGCCGTTCTTTCGTCCGCGCGAATCCTGGACCAGCTGGTCCCCGACCCGGTGACACATGGCTAAATCGGTATTCGCGGGCCCGGCCGATCGCGCCGCCTGCCGGGAGATGATCCGGGGAGGCTCACGGTCCTTCTACACAGCCTCCCTGCTGCTGCCCGAACGGGTCCGTGAAGGCGCCTATGCGCTCTATGGCTTCTGCCGCCTGTCGGACGACGCCGTTGACGTGGAGGACGGCGAGGACGACGCCGTCGCCCGCCTCAGGAACCGGCTCGACCGCGTCTACGCCGGCGATCCCCTGCCCGAAGCCGTGGATCGCGCCCTGGCCGACGCCGTGGATCAATTCGCCATTCCCCGCACCCTGCTGGACGCCCTGCTCGAAGGGCTGGAGTGGGACGCCCAAGGCCGGACCTACGAGACCCTGAGCGACGTCTACGCCTATGGCGCGCGGGTGGCCGGAGCCGTGGGCGGGATGATGGCGGCGCTGATGGGCGCTCGCACCCCGGGGCTGATCGCCCGGGCCTGCGATCTCGGCGTGGCGATGCAGCTCACGAACATCTCGCGAGATGTGGGCGAAGATGCGCGCATGGGGCGGCTGTATCTGCCCCGCGAATGGCTACGCGAGGCGGGCATCGACCCCGAGGCCTTCCTCGCCGCCCCGGCTTTCAGCCCTGAACTGGCGGGCGTGGTGGCCCGGCTGCTCGATCACGCCGATCTGCTGTACCGCCGCGCCGACTCTGGCGTGGCCGGTCTCGATCCGGCCTTCCGGCCCGCGATCTTCGCCGCGCGTCACCTCTATGCCGAGATCGGTGAACTTCTGAAGCGGCGAGGACTCGATTCCGTCTCACGCCGGACGACGGTGTCGGCCGGTCGCAAGATGGTTCTGCTCGGCCGCGCCGTTGGCGAGGCCCTGAGGCATAGGCGCGATGGCGTGGAGGCCCCCGCCTTGGCGGAAACGCAGTATCTCGTGGACGCGGTGCTTCGCGAGAACGACCGGCTGGCCGCGATCCCGTCGGGCCAACCGCGCGGCCTGCGCGCCGACCTGATCTGGACGATAGATCTGTTCACCACCCTGGAGGACCGCGGTCGGCCCGCTCGCTCGACCCGGTAATCGAACGGGAGACCCAAGATGAAGGTCAGCCCCCTCTTCCTGCTGGAATTTCTGCTGTTCAACGGTGGCGCGCTCGTCTGGGCGGCGTGGGAGTACTGGCAGATCCGGCCGGGCAAGACGGACAAGACATCGACGCCGGAAGCCGGCGCGTCAGCGGACGATACGGGGCATCCTGAACGGTAGCATCGCGCGGACGACCGGGGACCTGAGCCGGTTTAGCGAGAGGCTCTCGTGAACGATGGCGGCGGACTGGCCGCCGTAGCGGCCGCTCAGGGCCGACCGGGCGTAAAACGGCGTGTCCTCCAGAGTCTCACGCAGCGTCGGGGCATGCCCCGCCTCAGCCCGGATTCGCCGGGGGATGCGCCAGAGTGTCGAAGGAAGGCGCTGCCGCTCCGGCGGCGAGATCGGTTCTAGCGCGCCATCCGGTCCGAAGCGTAGCGCCAGATGCGCCTGATCTCCGCCCCGCCGAACGAGGTCGTAGAACAACAAGGTGTCGGAGGTCAGGTGGGCCCGCGACCAGTCCCACGCCCGGAACGCATCCTCCAGCGGTTCCGAACCGGCATTGGTGTCGAAGTAGCCGTCGCCGCTCCAGCCGCCCGCGGGGTTCTCCAGCGACACCTCCACCCGGGCCCGCGGCAGGATCGGCCGCCAGATATGGCGTCCGTGAACGTCGAGGGCGAAGCCTTGCGCATTGATCGGGGCGGGATGAAGCCGAATCACCCCGCGCAGCCGCGACGGCGCGGGAGTCGTCACCTCGTCGAACCGCACGGTCAGCGCTCCGTCCTCCCACGCGATCCGGCTGGGGCCGATCGACAAGGTGTCCCGCGTGCGGCTCAGCGACTGGCGACCCCGCTCCGTCATGGCCCAACGGCGCCCGCCGGCGCCGTAGACGGCGACATTGACCGCGCAGTGGTTGTGCGGATCGTCGCGGCCGGACCAGGCGTAATAGGGTGAGAAGACGCTGCCGATGAAGGCGATGAGGGTCAGCCCGTGGCGCCCGTCGTCGCTGAGCGCGTCGACATACCACCAGACATAGCCACCCGGCGGAACGGCCGCGTCGAAGCCAGGTCCGCCATCAGCCGCCGGGCCGCCAGCCGGCCGGACAAGGCCGCCATCGGCGCCCCCGCCCCCGGATGCACCCCGCCCCCGGCCAGATAGAGTCCCGGAATCCGGCTCGCCGCTCCCGGCCGCCGGAACGCCGCCGCCCAGCCGTGGGTCGCCTGCCCGTAGAGCGCCCCCCCCGTCGCCGGGTAGAGCGCCGCGAAGGTCTCCGGCGTCGCCACGGTTCGCGTCATCGGATCGTCCTGCAGGATCAGCCCGCGATGGGCCAGCCGGTCGAACACTCGCCTCTCGCATGCCGAAAGCTCCGCTGGATCAAGACTGGGCTGGTCACCGTTGGCCGGGGCGTTGATCAGCACCAACAGCCGTTCCGGCCCGTGGAGGGGTTCGGCCCGGTCATCCCGGTCCTGGGCGCAGACGTAGATGGTCGGAACGGCCGGAAATCGTCCGTGCGCCCGAATATCCTCGAACTCGGCCCGGTAGTCGCCGGAAAAGAACACGTTATGGCGGACCAGCGGAAATCCGCGCGCCGGCGCGGCGATCGCCCAGGTGACCGCGGAGAGCGATCGCGCGGCGCCGGGCGGAACGGCCCGGAGGGGGCCGTCGCCGAGCAGGCCGCTGGCCAGGGCCTGGGGGTCGCCATTGAACACCACCCGATCAGCGGCGAATCGTTCGCCGTCGGCGGCTATCACGGCGCACGCCCGGCCTTCCGCGCAATCGATGGACGCCGCCGCCCGTTCATACAGGAACGTCACCCCGAGCGACCGCGCCGCCGCCTCGAGCGCCGCCGCGAGCCGGCCGAGGCCGCCGTCGACGGTCCATACGCCCTGCTGTTCCACGTGGGAGATCATCATCAGGGTCGCGGGCGCCAGGAACGGAGATGACCCACAGTAGGTCGCGTAACGGCCGAACAGCTGCCGCAGCCTGGGATCCTGAAAATAGTCGCCGAGGACGTCCCACAGGGTGTCGAACGGCCGCAGCGCGAACAGATCACCCAGACGGCCGGCGCCGAAGCGACCGGCGAGACCCAGAGGCCCCGTCGCCTGAGCGTTGAGGAACCGGTCGCGGAGGAGGTCGTGAATCCGGCCGGACATGGCCCGATAGGCCCGGAATCCCGCGGCCTCGGCGGATCCCGCGAACGCGCCAATGGCCTCCGTCGCGCGGTCGGTATCCGCGAACAGATCGAGCCGCGACTCGTCCGGCCAGACGTGACGCGCAAGGATGTCGATCGGCCGAAGGCTGACAGCGCGATCGAGACTGCGCCCCGCGGCGGCGAAGAGTTCGTCGAACACCCAGCGCATGGTCAGAACGGTGGGGCCCGCGTCCACCGGCCTTCCGCCCACCATCACCTGACGCATCTTGCCGCCAGGCGCCGCGGACTGTTCCAGAACGGTGACGGCGAAGCCGGCGCGTGCAAGGTCGATGGCGCAACTGAGCCCGCCCATCCCCGCGCCGATCACCACCACCGTCTCCGCCACCCGGCGCCCTTCACGATTCCATCTATTTTGACACTAGCATGTGTCCATTTTGCATGACACTCTCCCCGAGAGCCGCTTAGCGGCCGAGGCGTTGGAGGACATGTCCATGGCGCAGAGAGTCGAAGCCGCCCTCGAAATCGCGGTGAGCCGCGCGGAAACCGGCGCACCCCCCCTTCTGGCCGCGGCCGTTCGCCATGCGGTGTTCTCCGGCGGCGCACGTGTTCGCCCACAGCTGTGTCTGGCTATCGCCCAGGCCTGCGGCGATGACCAGCCCGGCCTGGCCGACGCCGCGGCCGCCGCGATCGAAATGCTGCATTGCGCATCGCTGGCGCATGACGATCTGCCCTGTTTCGACGACGCCGCGACCCGCCGCGGCCGTCCGTCGGTTCACGCGCTCTACGGCGCGCCGCTGGCCGTCCTGGCGGGCGACGCCTTGATCGTCATGGCGTTTGAAACCGTGGCCCGCGCCGGCGTGGCCGCGCCGTCGCGGCTGCCGCTTCTGCTCGGGACTGTTGCCCGGGGCGTGGGGATGCCGGCGGGAATCGCCGCCGGCCAAGCCTGGGAAAGCGAGCCCTCGCCGCCGGTCGAAATCTATCACCAGGCCAAGACGGGCGCTCTGTTCGTGGCCGCCACCATGTCCGGGGCGCTCGCCGCCGGCGCCGATCCGCAGCCATGGCGGGCGCTGGGCGAGGCGCTCGGCGCCGCCTATCAGGTCGCCGACGATCTGGCCGACGCGGTTCTCACCGAGGCCGACCTCGGCAAGCCGACAGGTCGCGACGAAGCCCTTCATCGTCCCACCCTCGTCGGCCAGCTGGGCCTGCGCGGCGCCTACGATCGCCTTCAGGCCCTGGTGGGAGAAGCCGTGGACGCCATTCCCCCCTGTGAAGGGGCCAGGGAGTTGCGGGAGCTCGTGCGCATGCAGGCCACCCGGCTCGCCCCGAAGCAGCTGGCCCGCAGCGCCGCCTGACCCACATGATCCAGAAGGGGTGGCGCGCCCGCTGGATCGCGTGGCGCAATAGCTGGCTGTCGAATCCGGCCTTTCAACGTTGGGCGGCTGATTTTCCCCTGACCCGCGGCGTCGCGCGGCGGCGGTCAGCGGCCCTGTTCGATCTGGTTTCGGGCTTCGTCTATTCCCAGACCCTGGCCGCCGCCTTGCGCGTCGGGCTGCTGGACCGCCTCGCCGAAGGGGCCGGCTCGATTGACTCCCTGGCGAGCGCTATCGACCTGTCGCCGGACGCGGCGGAACGCCTGCTCGGCGCCTGCGCCGCCCTGGGTCTTTCCGAACGGGCGGGTGACGGCCAATGGGCGCTCGGCGCTCAGGGCGCGGCGCTGCGGGGCGCCTCCGGACTCTCCGACATGATCCGTCATCAGGCGCTTCTCTACAGCGATCTGAGCCGGCCGGAGGCGCTGCTGCGAAGCGAAGGTCCGGGGGCGGCCCTGGCCGGCTACTGGCCCTATGCCTCCGGTCTCTCCGGGGGCGCCGAAGGTCCCGCCGCGGTGGCTCCCTATTCGCGCCTGATGGCCGCCACACAGCCGGCCGTGGCCGCCGATATTCTCGACGCCTACGATATCGGCCGCCACAAACGTCTGCTGGACGTGGGTGGCGGGGACGGCGCCTTCCTGGCCGCAGCGGCGATCCGGGCCCCCGCCTTGCGTCTGGACCTGTTGGATCTCCCGGGCGTGACGGACCTGGCGCGCCGCCGGTTCGGCGAGTCCGGCCTGCTGGATCGGATCGAGATTCACACGGGTGACTTCCTCACCGGCTCCCTGCCCCGCGGCGCCGATCTGATCACGCTCATCCGGATCCTTCACGACCACGATGACGCCGGCGTGGACCGGCTGCTGCGCGAGGCGCGGGAGGCGCTGGCGCCGGGCGGGGCGCTTCTGATCGCCGAACCCATGTCTGAGGCGCCGCGACGAGATCGGGTGTCCGACGTCTATTTCGCCTTCTACCTCCTGGCCATGGGCCGGGGTCGCGCGCGCACCCCGGCCGACCTCATCGCCAGGCTCAAGGCCGCGGGGTTCAGCCACGCCCGCCGCATCCGGACGCGCTCGCCACATCTGTTGCGCGCCATTGTGGCCCACCCCTGACGGAGCCGCCCATGGACACCCTGGCCGTGGTCATCGAAGAACCCGAGCGCCTTTCCCTGCGCCGCCTCACGCTCAAACCCGTCGCCGATGACGATCTGGTGGTCGAGGTGCGGTGGAGCGGAATCAGCACTGGCACCGAGCGCCTGCTGTGGAGCGGCCGCATGCCGCCGTTCCCGGGCATGGGCTATCCGCTCGTCCCCGGCTACGAATCGGTTGGCCGCGTGATCGACGCCGGCGCCGCGTCGCGGGACCGGATCGGCCAGACCGTGTTCGTGCCGGGCTCCTCCGGGTTCGAGGACGCCAGGGGCCTGTTTGGCGGCGCCGCCCGCCGGCTTGTGGTCGGCGGGGCCCGGGCGCCCGAGATCGCGGAGTCGCTCGGCGACCAGGGTGTGCTCATCGCCCTGGCGGCCACGGCCCGGCACGCCCTCGCCGCCGGCGCCGCGCCGGTCGATCTGATTGTCGGCCATGGCGTTCTGGGCCGCCTTCTGGCGCGGATCGCCGTGGCCATGGGGGGGCCGCCGCCGACGGTCTGGGAGACCAACGCCCAGCGCCGCGCCGGGGCCGCCGGCTATGCGGTCATCCACCCGGATGAAGACCCACGCCGGGACTACCGGGCGATCTATGACGTCAGCGGCGATTCGAAACTGCTCAACACCCTGATCGGCCGGCTCGCCCGGGGCGGAGAGGTGGTGCTGGCGGGGTTCTATGATCAGCCCCTCTCCTTCGATTTTCCGCCGGCCTTCATGCGCGAGGCGCGCCTGCGCGTCGCCGCCGAATGGTCGCCGCCGGACCTCGCCGCCACCACGGAACTGATCGCCGGCGGGGGGCTGTCGCTGGACGGCCTCATCACCCACCGCGTCCGGGCTTCCGACGCGGATCAGGCCTATCGCACCGCCTTCGGCGACGCCGCCTGCCTCAAGATGGTGCTCGACTGGAGTGAGGCGTCGTGATCGCCGGCAGGCGCGGCATTGTGCACCCGGCTTGTCCGTACATTTGGATTGACAAGTCAGACCGTCAATTTAGTTTGACACTTGAGGCTTTGGTAAGGTGGCCATGTCGCCGCCTTCGGGAGGGGACCTGATGAATCTCCTTGATATGCGGCCCGGGTCCTTCGGAGCGACGTCCGTTCAGACTCGCGACGCGATCCAGGCCGCGAATCGATCCCGAACGCCGGCGCCTAAGGGGAGACTGGACGGATGAGCGTTACTCTGATCGTCAATCGCGCCTTGCGGCAGGAAGCCGAGATCGAGCCGGATCCCGTGCACACCGGACCGGTGACCAAGGAAACCCAGGTCATCGCCATCTACGGCAAGGGCGGCAGCGGCAAAAGCTTCGCCCTGTCGAACCTGAGCTACATGATGGCCCAGCAGGGCAAGCGCGTTCTGCTGATCGGCTGCGATCCGAAGTCCGACACCACCTCCCTGCTGTTCGGCGGCAAGTCCTGCCCGACGATCATCGAAACCTCGGCCAAGAAGAAGCTGGCCGGCGAAGAGGTGCGAATCGAGGATGTCTGCTTCACCCGCGACGGCGTGTTCGCCATGGAGCTGGGCGGACCGGAAGTCGGGCGCGGCTGCGGCGGCCGCGGCATCATCCATGGGTTCGAACTGCTCGAAAAACTCGGTTTCCATGACTGGGGCTTCGACTATGTCCTGCTGGACTTCCTGGGTGACGTGGTCTGCGGCGGCTTCGGCCTGCCGATCGCCCGGGACATGTGCCAGAAGGTGATCGTCGTCGGGTCCAACGACCTGCAGTCGCTCTATGTGGCCAACAACGTCTGCTCCGCGGTGGAATATTTCCGCAAACTCGGCGGCAATGTCGGCGTCGCCGGCATGCTGATCAACAAGGACGACGGCACGGGCGAGGCTCAGGCCTTCGCCGAGACCGTGGGCATCCCCGTCCTCGCCGCCATCCCTGCCGACGAAGATATCCGGCGCAAGTCGGCCAACTATCAGATCATCGGCAAGCCGGGCGACCGTTGGGCCCCGTTGTTCGAGGCCCTGGCGATCAACGTGGCGGAAGCCCCGCCGGTGCGCCCCAAGCCCCTGACCCAGGACGGGCTTCTGGGCCTGTTCGCGCCCGATCAGACCGGCGGCGACTTTGTCCTCAGGCCGGCCACCCAGGCCGACATGCGCGGCGGCGTGTTCGCCGACAAACAGTCCCTCGAAGTGATCTACGACTCCGTGTGAGGAAGAGATGCGGAAATATCTCTTCGCGGAACCCCATGATGCTCCCCCGGAGGATTCAGGCGTGACGACCGCGACTTCTCCGACGGCGACGGCGGACGGCTGCCACGCCGGCGCCGATGAAATGCGCAAGGCCGCCGACGCGGCCGGCAAGTCCGAGGTGCTGGAACGCTATGCGGCCGACTATCCGAAGGGACCGCACGATCAGCCCCAGAGCATGTGCCCGGCGTTCGGATCGCTGCGGGTGGGCCTGCGGATGCGCCGCACGGCCACGATCCTTTCCGGGTCGGCCTGCTGCGTCTACGGCCTGACGTTCACGTCACACTTCTACGGCGCGCGCCGGACCGTGGGCTATGTGCCGTTCAACTCCGAAACCCTGGTGACGGGCAAGCTGTTCGAGGACATCCGCGAGGCGGTGTTCCAACTGGCTGATCCGGAGCTTTACGACACGGTGATCGTCACCAATCTCTGCGTGCCCACCGCCTCTGGCGTGCCGCTCCAACTGCTGCCCAAGGAAATCAATGGCGTCCGGATCGTCGGGATCGACGTGCCCGGATTCGGCGTTCCCACCCATGCCGAAGCCAAGGACGTCCTGGCCGGGGCGATGTTGAAATATGCGCGCGGCGAGGCTGAGCAGGGTCCCGTGGCCGCGCCCCGGGAACGCTCCGACAAGCCGACCATCACGCTCCTGGGCGAGATGTTTCCCGCCGATCCGGTAGGCATCGGCATGTTGCTGGCGCCGCTGGGACTGGCGGCCGGTCCCGTGGTGCCGACGCGCGAGTGGCGCGAACTCTACGCCGCGCTCGACTGCGCCGCCGTGGCCGCCATCCATCCGCACTACACCGCCTCGGTGCGGGAGTTCACGGCGGCCGGCCGGGCCATTGTGGGTTCGGCGCCGGTCGGCTGCGACGGTACGGCCGCCTGGCTGGATTCCATCGGCCAGGCCTGCGGCATCGCCCAGTCGCAGGTTGACGCCGCCAAGAACCGCTTCCTGCCCGCCATTCAGGGCGCACTGGCCGCCGCGCCGATCAAGGGCCGGGTCACCGTGAGCGGCTATGAAGGCTCGGAACTGCTCGTCGCCCGGCTGCTGATCGAAAGCGGCGCGGACGTTCCCTATGTCGGGTCGGCCTGCCCCCGCACCCCTTGGTCCGAGCCGGATCGCCAATGGCTTGAAGCCCGGGGCGTGAGGGTTCAGTTCCGCGCATCTCTGGAGCAGGACATCGCGGCGGTCGAGGAGTTCGGGCCGGATCTGGCCATCGGCACCACGCCGGTCGTCCAGCACGCCAAGCAGAAGTCGATCCCCGCCCTCTATTTCACCAACCTCATCTCCGCCCGCCCCCTCATGGGCCCGGCGGGCGCCGGTTCCCTGGCCCAGGTCATCAACGCGGCCCTGGGCAACAAGGGCCGCTTTGAAGCCATGAGTGCGTTCTTTGACGGCGTCGGAGTCGGCCACGCCACGGGCGTCTGGGAAGACACGCCCGTCGATCGGCCCGAGTTCAAGGCTCGCTACGCCAAGACCGCCGCGGCCCTGCGCGCCCAGGAAGAGGCGGTGGGCACATGACCCTCGTCCTCGATCACGATCGGGCCGGCGGCTACTGGGGCGCGGTCTACGCCTTCACGGCGATCAAGGGCCTGCAGGTCATCATCGACGGTCCGGTGGGCTGCGAGAATCTGCCGGTGACCTCGGTGCTGCACTACACCGATGGCCTGCCGCCCCATGAACTGCCGATTGTCGTCACGGGCCTGGGCGAAGAGGAACTGGGTCAGACCGGCACAGAAGGCGCGATGAAGCGCGCCTGGCGGACCCTCGACAGGGATCTGCCGGCGGTGGTTGTCACCGGCTCGATCGCCGAGATGATCGGCGGCGGGGTGACGCCCGAAGGCACCAACATCCAGCGCTTCCTGCCGCGCACCATCGACGAGGACCAGTGGCAGAGCGCCAATCGGGCCCTGACCTGGCTGTGGACGCAGTTCGGTCCGAAGAAGGCGATCAAGGCCCGTCCGCGCGTTGAAGGCGAGAAGCCGAAGGTCAATATCATCGGGCCGATCTACGGCATGTTCAACCTGGCCTCGGACCTGGCCGAGATCCGGCGGCTGATCGAAGGCATCGGCGCCCAGGTGAACATGACCTTCCCGCTGGGGAGTCACCTGGCCGACATCCGCAAGCTGGCGGACGCCGAGGTCAATGTCTGCATGTACCGGGAGTTCGGCCGTCAGCTCTGTGAGACCCTGGAGCGCCCCTATCTGCAGGCGCCCATCGGGCTGGAGTCCACGACCAAATTCCTGCGGACCCTGGGCGAGATGCTGGGGCTGGATCCGGAACCGTTCATCGAGCGGGAAAAGCACACCACGATCAAGCCGATCTGGGACCTGTGGCGCTCGGTGACCCAGGACTTCTTCGGCACCGCCAGCTTCGCCATTGTCGCCAACGAGACCTACGCCCGGGGCGTGCGGAACTTCCTCGAGACCGACATGGGCCTGCCCTGCGCGTTCGCTTTCGCCCGCACCGCCGGGGTCAAGCCGGACAACGCCGCTGTACAGCGCGCCATCCGCGAGACCCCGCCGCTGGTGATGTTCGGCAGCATCAATGAGCGGATGTACATGGCCGAGGCGGGCTCACGGGCGACCTGGGTTCCCGCCTCCTTCCCCGGGGCGATCATCCGCCGTCACACCGGCACGCCGTTCATGGGCTACTCGGGCGCGACCTACCTGATCCAGGAGGTCTGCAACGCCCTCTTCGACACGCTGTTCCACATTCTGCCGCTGGCCAGCCAGATGGACCGGGTCGAGGCCACCCCGGCCCGGCGTCACGTGGAATTGCCGTGGGATGACGCGGCCAAGGCGGCGCTCGACCGCCTCGTCGAGGCCCAGCCGGTTCTGGTGCGGATTTCGGCCGCCAAACGGCTGCGGGACGCGGCCGAGCGCGCCGCGCGCCTGGACGGAGACACGCGGGTCACGGCTGAGCGCGTAGCAAAGGCTCACGCCGGCTTGATGGCGGGGCAACCCGCGTGACCCAAGCCTTCCGCATACGACGCAACTCAGACGCTGGACCGCCGATCTTCGGCCGCGCCGGAGCGCAACCAAACGGGGCCGCGGCCGACGCCCCCCCAGCCAATGTCTCGATGATGGTCGTCGCGACAGACTTCGCTGTGAACGCAAGCCCGAGGTTCGGACAGGCAGCAGCGGGATAGGAGGAGAAGTTATGGCAGATAGAGATTCCAGTACAGGCAGCCTGTCCGGCCTCACCGAGGCCGAAGCGAAGGAGTTCCACAGGATCTTCCTCGGAAGCTTCGTGCTGTTCGTGATGCTCGCGGTCACCGCACACATTCTGGTCTGGGCATGGCGTCCCTGGTTCCCGGGCGCTCACGGTTATGCCGAGGCGGTTGTCGGAGCGAAGATGGCGCTCGCCCCCGTCCTCGCGCACTTCGCTTAAAGGAGAGAGAACATGTGGAGACTTTGGCTGCTTTTCGATCCGCGCCGCGTACTCGTCGCGCTGTTCGCGTTCCTGTTCGGTTTGGCAATCCTGCTGCATTTCGTCGTGCTCGGCACCCCTCGGTTCAACTGGATCGAAGGCCCGACGGCGAAGAAGCCGGCCCCCGCCGCCGCCCTCGCGCCCAATCTCGATCCGGCCAAGGCGCCGGTCGCGTCGGCCTAGGCGACCGCGGTCGCCATGGGCGGCGGGCGCATCGCGGCTTGACCACGTGCGCCCGCCGTCCGGCTGACTGACTGACGGACTAGAGGAACGTTGTTCCAACCCTTCGAATGATAACGGGCGGAGATATCGACGATGGCCCTGCTGAGCTTTGAACGAAAATATCGGGTGCGAGGCGGCACGCTGATCGGCGGCGACCTCTTCGACTTCTGGGTGGGGCCTTTCTATGTCGGTTTCTTCGGCGTCACCGCCGCACTCTGCGCCGCGGTCGGCACCGCCCTGATCGTCTACGGGGCGTCGCTCGGACCGACCTGGGATATCTGGCGGATCAGCATTGATCCACCTGACGTCAGCTATGGCCTGCGCCTGGCGCCTCTGCAGGAGGGCGGGCTCTGGCAAGTCATCACCTTCTTCGCCCTGGGATCGTTCGTGTCCTGGGCCCTGCGGGAAGTCGAGATCGCCCGCAAGCTCGGCATAGGCCTGCATGTCCCGGTGGCCTTCAGCATGGCCATCTTCGCCTATTTCACCCTGGAGGTGATCCGTCCGATCTGGATGGGCGCGTGGGGCTACGGCTTTCCCTACGGCATCTTCAGTCACCTGGAGTGGGTGTCCAACACTGGATATAAGTATGTGAATTTTCACTACAATCCGGTTCACATGGTGGCCATTACCCTGTTCTTCACCACCACTTTCGCCCTGGCGCTGCACGGATCGTTGATCCTCTCCGCCGTCAATCCCGGCAAGGGTGAAGAGGTGAAGACGCCGGAACACGAAGACAGCTTCTTCCGCGACGTGATGGGCTACTCCATCGGCACGCTCGGCATTCACCGCCTGGGCCTGTTCCTCGCTCTGTCGGCGGTGTTCTTCAGCGCCGTCTGCATCGTCATCAGTGGCCCCATCTGGTCCCAAGGCTGGCCGGAGTGGTGGAACTGGTGGAAAAATCTTCCGATCTGGAGCTAGGGGAGTTCAAATCCGTGGCTAGCTATCAAAACATCTTCACCCAGGTTCAGGTCCGCGGCCCCGCCGAGATGGGCGTGCCGCTGGGTCGTGGGCAAATGGCCCGAGAGGGTCGTCCCTTCTTCTTCCGGCTGCTGGGCATTATCGGTAACGCCCAGATCGGCCCCATCTACCTCGGGATGACCGGCGCCCTGTCCCTGCTGTTCGGCTTCATCGCGTTCGAGATCATCGGTCTCAACATGTTGGCGTCGGTGAAGTGGAACTGGGTCGAGTTCATTCGGCAACTGCCATGGCTGGGCCTGCAGCCGCCGGCCCCGGAATATGGGCTCACATTGTTCCCCCCGCTCGCGCAGGGCGGCTGGTGGCTCATGACCGGCTTCTTCCTGACCGCCTCGCTGATCCTGTGGTGGGTGCGGACCTACCTGCGCGCGCGGGCCCTGGGCCTCGGGACGCATGTCGCCTGGGCGTTCGCCTCAGCCATCTGGCTCTATCTGGTTCTGGGCTTCATTCGTCCGATCCTGATGGGCTCATGGAGCGAGGCAGTGCCGTTCGGCATCTTCCCGCACCTGGACTGGGTGGGATCCTTCTCCATCCGCTATGGCAACCTGTTCTATAATCCCTTCCACTGCTTCTCGATCGCCTTCCTCTACGGGTCGACCCTGCTGTTCGCCATGCACGCCGCCACAATCCTGGCGGTGAGCCGTTACGGCGGCGACCGGGAGCTGGAGCAGATCACCGACCGCGGAACGGCGTCGGAGCGCGCGGCCCTGTTCTGGCGATGGACCATGGGCTTCAACGCCACCATGGAATCCATCCACCGCTGGGCCTGGTGGTTCGCCGTGCTCACCCCGCTGACCGGCGGCATAGGCATCCTGCTCACCGGCACCGTGGTGGACGACTGGCACACCTGGGCGGTAACCCACCACTACGCCTTCACCGAGTAGGCGCGGCGTCGAGCCGGACCCGCCTGAGGGGGAGGGTTCGCGCATCGCGCACTCGGAGGCCTCGAGGCTCACGCCTCGGGGCCTCTTTTCTTTTGGGGGAGGCCGTCGCGACCTGGCCATCGAGCGTCGCGGGCGACATTCGGAGCGCTCAGAGCGCCCTGTAGACCGCGCGGTTGGAAGGCGTTGACCTGACATCAGGGATGCGAATGCGGGGCGGGGAGCGGTGCAGCGCGGCCTCGCGGTGCGCCGGGAGGGGCCTGCTCCCTCGCCGGCCAGGATCAGAGTTTCGAGACGAGCGCCAAGGCTGTCGTGGCCACATGACCGCGTGCTGCGGCCGGCGGCCGCGAGCGAGACCTCAGGCCGGCGATTCGACCCGGCGGCGGCGCAGCAATGGGAACATGGCGGCCAGGGTCACGATCAGCAGGGCCATTTCGAGCCCATAGACGAAATCATAGCCCGCGGCCGGCCCCAGCCCGTCCGGACTGAAACCGCCGGCGATGACATCGCGCAGGATTCCGCCCAACGCGATCGCCAGCCCCGCCGATGTCGCCTGCACGGCGCCCCAGGCCCCAAGCGCCAGGCCCGTCTGATCCTTGGGCGCCATGTTCATGGTGGCCGTCAGGGTGCCGTGGCTGAACAGACCGCCGCCGAACCCGATCAGAAGCGTACCGACGCCGAAGAAGAGCGGACTATGCAGCGGGGCCGCGAGCACGACGGCCATGAAGGCCGGAAGGCCGACGAGGGCGCCCGAACTGGCCATGCGGAAGGGATCAGCGCCGCGGCTCAGCACCCGCGAGGCCAGACCGAAGCCAGCCACCGCGCCCAAGGCGAGCGTGGCGGTCAATTTGGTGGTCGCCCCAACCGTCAGGTGAAGCACCTGGCCGCCATAAGGTTCGAGCAGTACGTCCTCCATGCTGAAAGCCATGGTGCCCACCCCCACGGCGATCAGGCGGCGCAGAGCGTGGCCGCCATGGATGAAGCTCGCCCAGGAGTCGCGAAATTCGGGCGGCGCGGCTTCGGCCTGCCCTCGCCAGGCGTGGCGGGTCTCCTGTTTCCACACCGCCGCGACGTTGAGAATCATCGTCGCCAGCGCTGCCCCCTGGATCACCTGGATGAGGCGGCCATTTGTGAAGTCCGCCAGCAGGGCGCCGAACAGCAGGGCGCTGGCGATCATGCCGAGCGCCAGCATCACATACATCAACCCGACCACCTTGGGCCGGGACTCGGCCGGCGCGAGATCCGTCGCCAAGGCCAGACCGACCGTCTGGATCGTATGCAGGCCCGCGCCGGTCAGCAGGAAGGCGACGCCCGCGCCCAGATAGCCGATCCACTTCGGCGCATGGGCGGCCTGGCCCGACCCTGCGAGAACCAGGATGGCGAAAGGCATGATCGCCAGCCCGCCGAACTGCGCCAGGGTGCCGTTCCAGATGAAGGGGACGCGCCGCCATCCCAGCGCGGATTTATGGACATCGGAACGAAAGCCGATGATGGCCCGGAACGGCGCGAACAACAGCGGAAGCGAGATCATCACCGCCACCAGCGAGGCGGGCACGCCGAGTTCGACGATCATCACCCGGTTGAGGGTTCCCACCAGCAGCACCAGGGCCATGCCGACCGACACCTGGAACAACGAGAGTCTCAGCAGTCGCGACAGCGGAAGGTCGGGCGTCGCGGCGTCGGCGAACGGCAGAAAGCGCGGGCCGAGGGAGGCCAGGCGCCGGATGAGCACGTTCTTGACCGGGTTCATCGCGTCCTCAAACCCACCGGCACACTCCCAGGTCTTGCCGGGCTACGCCCGGCCCTATTTGGCCCGACGACGCATCATCTCGCGACGCCGGGAAAAAAACAGGGGCCGGGATCGCGAGATCCCGGCCCCTGCCCAGGCCTTCAGTCGGGCCGGGACTATTTCGCGGCGGGAGCCGCGGGCGCGGCGGCGGCCGGCGCGGCCGCAACCGGAGCCGCCATCGGCGCGGGCGCGGCGGCCGGAGCCTCCGCCTTGGCCTTGGCGCCGCCTTCAAGGAAGGCCGGGAACCACGTCGTGTGGGTCAGCACCGAATAGTGGACCAACAGCGATGTCGCGGCCACGGCGCCCAGGAAGAGCGGAAGACCTACGGTCGGTTTAACGACCAGCCACATTTCTTTCTGATTCATGACGGGGTCCCTCTACTTGAGCCAGGGCGTCAGAACGAACGCCAGGGCGTGAGCGGCCAGCGCGATGCAGAAGAACACCCGCGCGCCGTCAATGATGTGAGTATGCAATTCTTCGGACTCGGCCCGGGTCAGCCCGGTCGGCCACACTCTATCAGCGTCATTCGCCACAGTACCGTCTCCTCTCAGGACGCCGGATGGGTCAGTCGCCGATCCGCACGTCGTAAAGTTAAGACTGCCTGCCCAGCGGGCTTCCCCAGGCCACAGTCACCAAGTCGCGTCCTGTTCAGTTGCGGGTAGCCGCGCCTTCCCAAGGCACTGTCACCCTAGCCTGACGGTTTAGAGTGTCAAGCTAGAATTACAGCACTTTCAGCGCCGATGTTGACGTCATGGTTCCCCCCCGTTTTCGATGCCGCTTCAGGGCCCAGGGGGACAGTATCCAGGCTCTCTTTCGCGCTTTGATCGCCCTTGAACCGACCTCGACACTGTGCCCGCGACGCGGTGACGCAGTGTCTGTGGCGCGAAGAGTCTGATCGACCCTCGAAACGAGGGCGGCGGGGTCCCGTCAGAGCCCGGGGATTCGCGGCAGGTGCGCGGCCCCGTCGGATAGGGTGAACTCGCGGAAAGCCTTCATGGCTGGAAGCAGGGCCCTGTCGGCATGATAGGCGACGTACCACTTGCGCCGAATCGGCAGCCCCTTGACGTCGAGTCGGACGAGACGGCCGGTCTCAAGCTCGAAGGCGACGGTGTGAGCCGAGATGAGGGCCAGGCCGAGGCCGGCCATCACACCTTGTTTGATGGTCTCGTTGCTGCCGATCTCGATGGTGAAGCGCCGGTCGCGGTTCACCGGGCCATGAAAGAACTCCTCAAAGACGACCCGGGTGCCCGAGCCGTCCTCGCGCATGAGGAATCGCTCCGCGGCGATCTCGGCGCGCTCGATATCGCGGACATCGGCCAGACGATGGCCGGGCGGGCCGATCATGATCAGCGGATGATCCCCGAAGCTCTCGGACACCAGATCGAGCCAGTCCGGCGGACGCCCCATGATCGCAACGTCGATCTTCAGTCGTTTGAGGCCATCGATGATCTCGAGCCGGTTCCCGACCGTGAGCGAGATGTCCACGCCGGGATAGCGCGCCGCGAAGTCGGCGATGAGTCGGGGCGCGTAGTATTTCGCTGTCGACGTGATCCCCACCACCAACGCCCCGGAGGTGACTCCCTTCAGCGTGGCGAGCGCGCCCTCGGCCGCCTCGATCGCCGCATGCACCTGAAACGCGAGCGCGAGGAGAGTTTCGCCAGCGCGGTTCATCTGCAGGCCGGCCGAGGCGCGATCAAAAAGTTCGAAGCCGCAGACCGCTTCGAGTTCCTTCAATCGGGTCGTCATGGCCGACGGCGTAACCCCCACGGCCCCGGCCGCGGCGGTCAGGGTGCCATGCTGGGCGATCGCTCGAACCGCCTCGAGCTGCTTAAGGGTCAGGCCACGCATTCGATTAAATCCAACGCTATTAGCGATAAATTCCAATTTTCATTCACGCCCAAAATCGTAAACCCTTTTCGTACGGGAGGGTTTCCCTTTTAGGGTGAACGCGAGGCCATGAAGGCGCGCGAATTGAGGGAAGCTATGGAAAGCCACGGAACACTGGAAACACTCTTGAACAGCGACGTGCTCTCGGGAACGCCTGACGCGGCGGCCGAGGCGGTCGCTGGCGCGATCACGCAGATGGCCGAGGCGGCGCTGTCGCTTTCGGTCCTCGTCGCAACCCCACCGCTGCACGGCCGGCTCGGCGCCCATGCCGGCAGCGCCAACAGTGACGGCGACGGACAGAAGAAACTCGACCTCATCGCCGAAGACCTGTTCGCCGCCGCGCTGCGCCGGGCCGGCGTCGCCGCCTATCTGTCCGAGGAAGTCGAGGAGGCCAGCCTGTTCGACGCCAAGGGCGTGATCGCCGTGGCCATCGACCCGCTGGACGGATCGTCGAACATCGACGTCAACGCTCCGATCGGCACGATCTTCTCGATCTTCCCGATGATTCCCGAAGGCCTGGCTGAACCGGCTCACGCTTTCCGGCAACCGGGCCGCAACCAGCTGGCGGCCGGCTTCTTCATCTATGGCCCGCAAACCTCCCTGGTCGTGACCTTCGGCAAAGGCATTCACCTGCTGGTGCTCAACGACAAGACCGGGACGTTCGTTCTGGTGGAGTCCGGGGTCACGATCCCGGCGGAGCAGGCCGAGTACGCCATCAACGCCTCGAACTACCGGCATTGGCCGGAGTCCGTGCAGAGCTACATCGACGACTGCGTCAAAGGCGCCGATGGTCCCCGCGGCCGCAACTTCAACATGCGTTGGGTCGGATCGCTGGTGGCTGATTCGTACCGCATCTTCATGCGCGGCGGCATCTTCCTCTATCCGGGCGATAAGCGCCCCGGCTACGAACAGGGCCGGCTTCGCCTGATGTATGAAGCCAATCCCATCGCGTTCCTGGCCGAACAGTCGGGCGGCGCGGCGACCGACGGCGTCGACAATATTCTCGACCGCGTCCCCCACTCGCCGCACCAGCGCGTTCCCCTGGTGATGGGGTCGACCGACAAGGTCGAGCGCGTCCGCCAGTACTACCTCGACCTTTCTCCGCCGACCCGCGACGCGCCGCTCTTTGGGCGACGCGGCCTGTTGCGCGACTGATTGCCGAAGGAGTCGCGCCCGTGTCGCAGAAGCACCCGATCATCGCCATCACCGGCTCTTCCGGCGCGGGAACCACCTCCGTCAAACGCAGCTTCGAACAGATCTTCCAGCGTGAGGAGATCAACGCCGTCTACATCGAAGGCGACGCCTTCCACCGATTCAACCGGGTCGAGATGGCGGCGAACATGGCGGCCGCCGGCAAGGAGGGGAACACCCACTACAGCCACTTCGGCGACTACGCGAACCTGCTGCCCGAGCTGGAACAGGTGTTCAAGGACTATGGAGCGACCGGCCAGGGTCGCACCCGCAACTATGTCCACGACCGGCAGGAGTCGGAGAAATTCGGCGTGACGCCGGGCGAGTTTACGCCCTGGCGGCCCTTCGAAGAGGGGTCGGACCTGCTCTTCTACGAAGGCCTTCACGGGGCCATCGTCACGCCACAGCTCAATCTCGCCCAGCATGTGGACCTGAAGATCGGCGTGGTGCCGGTCATCAACCTTGAATGGATTCAGAAGCTGCACCGCGACAAGGCCACCCGCGGTTACAGCGCCGAGGCGGTGACCGACACGATCCTTCGGCGGATGCCCGACTACATCAACTTCATCTGCCCACAGTTCAGCGAGACGGACGTCAACTTCCAGCGGGTGCCCACGGTGGACACCTCGAATCCGTTCGTCGCCCGCTGGATTCCGACTCCGGACGAATCGATCGTCGTTATTCGCTTCAAGAAGCCTCAGGGTTTCGACTTCCCCTACCTGCTCTCCATGATCCACGGCAGCTTCATGAGCCGGGCCAACTCCATCTGCATTCCAGGTGGAAAACTTGACCTCGCGATGCAGCTGATTCTCACCCCGATGATCCTCAAGCTGATAGAGCGTCGCCGACGCAGTCATCGATGATCGAGGAGAATCAGATGCAAAGCCCGACCGCCGCCCCGGCGACGACCGTCAGCCACGCCCAGATGGCCAACGCCATCCGCTTTCTCGCCGTCGATGCGGTCGAGAAGGCCAAGAGCGGACACCCCGGCATGCCCATGGGCATGGCCGACGTGGCGACGGTGCTGTTCACCAAGTTCCTGAAGTTCGACCCCAAGGCGCCGGCCTGGCCCGATCGCGACCGCTTCGTGCTCTCGGCCGGCCACGGCTCGATGCTGCTCTACGCCCTGCTGCACCTGACCGGCTATCCGGAGGTGACGATCGAGCAGATCAAGAACTTCCGCCAGCTGGGCTCCAAGACCCCGGGCCACCCGGAATATGGACACACCGCCGGGGTGGAGACCACCACGGGCCCGCTGGGCCAGGGCCTCGCCACCTCGGTGGGCATGGCCATCGCCGAGCGGATGATGGCGGCGCGCTTCGGCGCCGACCTGGTCGATCACTACACCTATGTGGTCGCCGGCGACGGCTGCCTTATGGAAGGCATCAGCCATGAAGCCATCGACCTGGCCGGCAACCTGGGGCTCGGCCGCCTGATCGTCTTGTGGGACGACAACAAGATCACCATCGACGGGCCAACGTCGTTGTCCACGGCCACCGACCAGGTGAAGCGTTTCGCCGCCAGCGGCTGGCACACCCAGGCGATCGACGGACACGATCCGGCGGCCATCGCCCGGGCGATGCGCAAGGCCAAGGCCGACGGCCGGCCCTCGCTGATCGCCTGCCGGACCACCATCGGCTACGGCGCCCCGACCAAGGCCGGCACCGAAGGCGTCCACGGCAGCCCGCTCGGCGCCGAGGAATCGGCCGGCGCGCGGGCCGCCCTGAACTGGCCCTACGCCCCGTTCGAGATTCCCGCGGACATAACCGCCGCCTGGCGCAAGTCCGGCCGCGCCGGAGCCCGGGCGCGCCGCGCCTGGACCGCTCGCCTTGCGGCATCGGCGGAGCGTGGGCGATTCGACGCCGCCGTCTCCGGCGAGCTGCCGGCCAAGGTCCAGAGCGACCTGGCGGCCTACGCCGCGGAACTGGTCGCCTCGAAGCCCAACATCGCCACGCGCAAGGCCTCGGAGAACACCCTTGGCGTGATCAACGCCGCCACCGATCTGACCGTCGGCGGGTCGGCGGACCTGACCCATTCGAACTACACCATCACCAAGGGCATGGCCTCGGTGACGGCCGGCGACTTCTCCGGCAGCTACGTGCGCTACGGCATCCGCGAGCACGGTATGGCCGCGGCGATGAACGGCATCGCCCTGCATGGCGGATTCGTTCCCTACGGCGGCACCTTCCTGGTCTTCGCTGACTACGCCCGGGGCGCGATTCGCCTCTCGGCCCTGATGAAACAGCGGGTGATCTACGTCTTCACCCACGACTCCATCGGCGTCGGCGAAGACGGACCCACGCACCAGCCGGTCGAGCATATGGCCTCGCTGCGGGCCATGCCGGGGCTGATAACCTACCGGCCGGCCGATGCGGTGGAGACGGCTGAGTGCTACGCGGTCGCCCTGGCCGAGCGTCACGCGCCCGCGGCCCTGGCCCTGTCGCGCCAGAACCTGCCGACCCTGCGTCTGGCGGCGGACGGCGTGAATCATTCGGCCAAGGGCGCCTATGTGCTGCGCGACACCGCCGGTCCCCGCCAGGCGACCATCATCGCCACGGGCTCGGAGGTGCATCTCGCGGTCGCCGCCGCCGAGGCTCTCGCCGCCGAAGGGGTGGCCGCCGCCGTGGTGTCCATGCCGTCCTGGGAGCGGTTCGAGCGGCAGAGCCCCGCCTACCAGGCCGAGGTTCTGGGGTCCGCGCCGCGCATCGCGGTGGAAGCGGCCCTCCGGTTCGGCTGGGATCGCTGGATCGGCGCCGATGGCGCCTTCATCGGTATGAAAGGCTTCGGCGAGTCCGCCCCCGCCGCCGCCCTCTACAGCCATTTCGGCATCACCCCCGAGGCCATCGCCGCCGCGGTCCGCAAGGCCGCGGGGGTGACCGCCGCCCCCTAGCCTCCCGGAAGGAGAACTCCGTGGCTCGCATTACCCTGCGTCAGCTTCTCGATCACGCCGCTGAACACGGCTACGGGGTTCCCGCCTTCAACATCAACAACATGGAGCAGGGGCTCGCCATCATGGAGGCGGCCAAGGCCGTCGACGCCCCTGTCATCCTCCAGGCCTCGCGCGGCGCCCGCACCTACGCCGGCGACATCATGCTCTCGAAGATGATCGAGGCCTTCGAGGCCATGTATCCGTCGATCCCCCTCTGCATCCACCAGGACCATGGGGACGTCGAGGCCACCTGCGCCACCGCGATCCAGCACGGCTTCACCAGCGTGATGATGGACGGCTCGCTCAAGGCCGACGGCAAGACCGCCGCCGACTATGACTACAATGTCGACATCACCCGGCGGGTTGTGGATCTGGCCCATTGGGTCGGGGCCTCGGTCGAGGGCGAACTGGGTGTGCTCGGATCGCTCGAGACCGGCGGCGGCGAACAGGAGGACGGCCACGGCCTGGAAGGTCAGGTCGGTCACGACCAGCTGCTCACCGATCCCGATCAGGCGGTGGACTTCGTCACCCGGACCAAGGTCGACGCCCTGGCCATCGCCATGGGCACCAGCCACGGGGCCTATAAGTTCTCCCGCCAGCCGGACGGCGATATCCTTGCCATGGGCGTTATCGAGGAAATCCACCGCCGCCGGCCGCACACCCATCTGGTGATGCACGGCTCGTCTTCGGTGCCGCAGGAACTGCAGGAGCTGTTCAACGCCCACGGCGGCGACATGCCCCAGACCTGGGGCGTGCCGGTCAGCGAGATTCAGCGGGGCATCCGCCATGGCGTCCGCAAGATCAACATCGACACCGACTGCCGCCTGGCCATGACCGCCGTGTTCCGCAAGGTCGCCCAGGAGGACCGCCGGGAGTTCGACCCGCGCAAGTTCCTCAAGCCCGCCATGGACGCCATGAAGGCGCTCTGCCGCACCCGTTTCGAGGAATTCGGCGCCGCCGGCCACGCGGCGACCATCAAAGTCATTCCGCTCGCGGAAATGGCCAAGCTCTATCGCTCGGGCGCCCTCGATCCGCGGATCGCCGGCGACACCCGCGCCGCGGCCTGACCGCACCGTTCACCTGCACCTCTTTTTCGAGTCTCAGCCCGAGGACCCTCGTCATGAACGCGCCCGCCACAGCCCTGGAAGGAAAGGCCCGCTACGCCGCGGGCGTGCTGAAGTATGCCCAGATGGGCTATTGGGACGGCGACTACACGCCCAAGGACACCGATCTGATCGCCCTGTTCCGGATCACGCCGCAGGAGGGCGTCGATCCGATCGAAGCCGCCGCTGCGGTGGCCGGCGAGAGTTCAACGGCGACGTGGACCGTGGTGTGGACCGACCGTCTGACGGCCTGCGACAAGTACCGGGCCAAGGCCTACCGGGTCGATCCCGTCCCCGGCACGCCCGGTCAGTACTTCTGTTACGTGGCCTATGACCTCGACCTGTTCGAGGAAGGCTCGATCGCCAACCTCACCGCCTCGATCATCGGCAATGTCTTCTCCTTCAAGCCGCTCAAGGCGGCCCGCCTGGAGGACATGCGATTCCCCGTCGCCTATGTGAAAACCTACAAGGGCCCGCCGACCGGCATCGTCGTGGAGCGCGAACGCCTCGACAAGTTCGGCCGCCCTCTGCTGGGCGCCACCACCAAGCCCAAGCTCGGCCTGTCGGGCAAGAACTACGGCCGGGTGGTCTATGAGGGCCTCAAGGGCGGCCTCGACTTCATGAAGGACGACGAGAACATCAACTCGCAGCCCTTCATGCACTGGCGCGACCGGTTCCTCTACGTGATGGAAGCCGTCAACCGCGCCCAGGCCGCTACTGGCGAGATCAAGGGCCACTATCTCAACATCACCGCCGGAACGATGGAGGAGATGTACCGCCGCGCCGAGTTCGCCAAGGAACTGGGCTCGGTGATCGTGATGATCGACCTGATCATCGGCTACACCGCCATCCAGTCGATCTCGGAATGGTGCCGGCAGAACGACATGATCCTGCACCTGCACCGCGCGGGACACGGCACCTACACCCGGCAGAAGAACCACGGCATCTCGTTCCGCGTCATCGCCAAGTGGATGCGTCTGGCGGGTGTCGACCACATCCACGCCGGCACGGCGGTGGGCAAGCTCGAGGGCGATCCCATGACCGTCCAGGGCTATTACAACGTCTGCCGCGAGACCCATAACGCGGTCGATCTTCAGCGCGGCATCTTCTTCGAGCAGGACTGGGCCAGCCTGAAGAAGGTGATGCCGGTCGCCTCCGGCGGCATCCACGCCGGTCAGATGCACCAACTTCTCGACCTGTTCGGCGACGATGTGGTGCTGCAGTTCGGCGGCGGCACCATCGGCCACCCCATGGGCATCCAGGCCGGGGCGGTCGCCAACCGCGTTGCGCTGGAAGCCATGGTCCTGGCCCGCAACGAAGGGCGCGACATCATCAACGAGGGCCCTGAAATCCTGCGCGACGCCGCCAGGTGGTGCTCGCCGCTCAAGGCCGCCCTCGATGTCTGGGGCGACATCACGTTCAACTACACCTCGACGGACACCTCGGACTTCGCGCCGACCCCGTCCGTGTCCTTCTGATATCGGGAGAGATCAGCATGCGAGTGACTCAAGGCGCCTTTTCGTTCCTGCCCGATCTGACCGACGCGCAGATCACCAAGCAGGTCCAGTATTGCCTCGACCAGGGCTGGGCCCTGGGCATCGAATATACGGACGATCCCCATCCCCGGAACACCTACTGGGAGATGTGGACCAATCCGATGTTCGACCTGAAGGACGCCGCCGGCGTCCTTCAGGAGCTGAACGACTGCCGCAAGGTCCACGGCGGGCTCTACATCCGCATCAACGCCTTCGACTCCAGCCACGGCTGGGAGACGGTGCGACTGAGCTTCATCGTCAACCGCCCCGCCACCGAGCCCGGCTTCCGCCTGCAGCGGAGCGAGGGCAAGAACCGCAACATCACCTACACCACCACCCCCTATTCGTCCGATAAGCCCGAAGGCGAGCGCTATGCCTGACGGCGCGCCGGAGGCGGCCGGGGCGGACGCCCTCCCCGACCGCATCGATCTGAGAGCCGACATCGAGCAGACCGGCGTCGCCGAGGTACTGGACCGGCTCGAGCGGGACCTGGTGGGCCTTGCCCCCGTGAAACAGCGGATTCGCGAAATCGCAGCCCTGCTGGTGGTCGAACGCGCCCGCCAGACCTTCGGTCTGGCGACGGAACCGCCGACCCTGCACATGAGCTTCACGGGCAACCCCGGCACGGGAAAGACCACCGTGGCCATGCGCATGGCCGATATTCTGCACCGCCTCGGCTATTCCCGCCGCGGCCACCTCGTTTCGGTCACCCGCGACGACCTGGTCGGCCAGTACATCGGCCATACCGCGCCCAAGACCAAGGACGTGATCAAGAAGGCCATGGGCGGGGTGCTGTTCATCGACGAGGCCTACTATCTCTACCGGCCCGAGAACGAGCGCGACTATGGCCAGGAGTCGATCGAGATCCTGCTTCAGGTGATGGAAAACAACCGGGACGATCTGGTGGTGATCCTGGCCGGCTACGCCGATCGCATGGCGCGCTTCTTCGAGAGTAATCCGGGCTTTCGCTCCCGCATCACGCACCACGTGGATTTCCCGGACTACAGCGACGGCGAATTGATGATCATCGCCGAGAAGATGCTGGAGCAGCAGAACTTCCGCTTCGACGACGGCGCGCGCGCGGCCTTCGCCGAATACATCCCCCTGCGCCGGGCCCAGGCGCATTTCGCCAACGCCCGCTCGGTGCGCAACGCCATCGACCGCATGCGCCTGCGGCTGGCCAATCGGGTGTTTTCCACCAGCGCGGAGGTCACCCGAGATGATCTGATGACCCTTCGCGAGGCTGACGTGCGCGCCAGCCGGGTCTATAGCGGCGGCCTTCTCGCCGCCGGCCAAAAGGATCCCGCGTGACCGCCAACCCCCTCGCCATCTCGCCGTCGATCCTCGCCGCCGATTTCTCCCGCCTGGGCGAGGAGGTGCGCGACGTGGTCGCCGCCGGCGCCGACTGGATCCATGTCGATGTCATGGACGGCCATTTCGTGCCCAACATCACCATCGGGCCGGACGTCCTGAAGAGCCTGCGTCCGTGGACGGACAAGGTCATGGACGTCCATCTGATGATCTCGCCCACCGATCTCTATCTGGAAGCCTTCGCCAAGGCCGGGGCGGACGTGATCACGGCTCATGTGGAGTCCGGCCCGCACATCCACCGCACGCTCCAGGCCATACGCGCCCTGGGCAAGCAGGTCGGGGTGACGCTCAATCCCGGCACCTCGATATCAACGCTGGAGAGCGTCATCGGGCTCGTGGACATGGTGCTGGTGATGTCGGTCAATCCGGGCTTCGGCGGCCAGGCCTTCATCCCAGAGGCGGTGGAGCGCGTGCGCGCCATCCGCAAGATGGCCGGCGCCCGGCCGATCCGCATCGAAGTGGACGGGGGCGTGACGCCCGCCAACGCGGGTCTGCTGACCGAGGCCGGCGCCGACACCCTCGTGGCGGGCTCAGCCGTCTTCAAGGGCGGCCGCGACGCCTATGCGGCCAATATCGCCGCCATCCGGACCGCCGCCGGCCAGATGTGATCGAACGCCTCGACGCCCTGATCTTCGACGTCGACGGCACCCTCGCCGAGACCGAGGAGGCGCATCGGGCCGCCTTCAACCAGGCCTTCGCCGAGGCGGGTCTGGACTGGATCTGGGGCCAACGGCTGTACGGCGAACTTCTCAAGGTGACGGGGGGCAAGGAGCGCCTCGCCCACTTCATCGAAACCGTCCTCCCCGATCCGCCGCGCGACAGTGTCGCCCTGATCAAGCGCCTCCACGCCCGCAAGACCGAGATCTACACCGCATTGATCCGACCCGGCGCGATCGATTTCCGGCCCGGGATCGCCGATCTGATCGCCGAAGCGCGCCGGCGCGGCGTCGCCCTGGCCATCGCCACCACCACCAGCCGGCCAAATGTCGATGCCTTGATCTGCGCCGTTCTGGGTGAGGACGCCCTCGCCTGGTTTGCGTCGATCGCCTGCGGCGACCGCGTCGCGGCCAAGAAGCCGGCCGCGGACGTGTACGAACTCGCCCTGAAAGAACTGGACGTGCAGGCCACCCGCGCCATCGCCATCGAGGACACTTGGAACGGTGTGCGCGCGGCCAGGACCGCGGGCCTCAAGGTGATGGCCGTCCCGAGCCTCTATTCGGCCGGGGAGGATTTTTCCGAGGCGGATGTCGTCACAACCCCGGAACACCTCGCCGAAGCTCTCGGCTGGGCCTGAAGCGGCAAAGGCGGTCAGAACGCCCCGGCCCGCGCCACGCGGACCGGGAACGCCTGTCCGAAGTCTGACTATTTCTTGTGGGCGTCAGCGGCGGCCGCGGTGGCGTCGGCGGCCGATTTCGAAGCGTCCATCGCCGAGGCGTTGGCTGACTTGGCCGAGGCGTCGGCGGACGGGGTCACCGGCGCGGCGTCAGCGGCGGTGGCGGCTGTGTTGGCGGAAGCTGCCGCCTTGTTGGCGTCCGTGGCGGCCTGGGCGGCGGCGTCGGCGGCCTTGTCGGCCGGCTTCTGACAGGCGGCGAGAGACATGACGCCGACGGCGGCGCCCGCGATGAGCAGGGTGCGGAAAATTTGAACGGTCAAGATGGAGGTTTCCTTGGTCGGGCGTCGCCGCGAAGGCGGTCTCGCCCGAAGGGAACGCGAGGCGCCCGCATTGGTTGCCTCGCCCAATCGATGGTCCTCTGTTGCAAACTGCGTCGCGCCCACTATTGCACCTGACCGAGCCCCGCCGAACAGGGGCGCGCCCAGGACCCGATTCATGACCCAGACCTTCGACCTCTCCGGCCGCACGGCCCTGATCACCGGCGCTTCCTCGGGGCTCGGTGCCCGCATGGCTCGCGTCCTCGCCGCCAGCGGCGCCAAGGTTGTGCTCGCCGCCCGTCGCGTCGACCGGCTTGAGGGTCTCGCGGCCGAGATCACAGCGGCCGGCAGAACCGCCTTTGCCGTGGCCATGGACGTCACCGTCGAAGCCTCGATCATCGCCGGCTTCGACGCCGCCGAGGCCGCGCTCGGGCCGATCGACACCGTGTTCGCCAACGCCGGCATGAACAATCGCGCCATGGCCGCCGAGATCACCACCGAGGCCTGGGACGAGGTCATGGCGATCAATGTGCGGGGCGTCTTCCTCACCGCCCGCGAAGGCGCGCGCCGGATGATGGCCGCCGGCTCCAAGGAAACGGGCCGGGGCCGCGTGATCCTGGTGGCGTCCATCGGCGCATTGAAGGTGCTGCCGGGCCTCACCGCCTACTGCACCTCCAAGGCCGCGGTGCTGATGATGGGCAAGTCCCTGGCCCGGGAATGGGCCAACCGCGGGATCAATGTGAACGTGATCTGCCCCGGCTATGTGCTCACCGAACTCAACGCCGACTGGTTCGGCGAGGAGGGCGGCAAGAAGCAGGTCGCCGGCTTCCCCCGCCGCCGCCTGATGGCGGAAGAGGACCTCGACGCCATGGCGCTCTACCTGGCTTCGGACGCCTCGCGCGCCATCACCGGCTCGGTGTTCACCCTGGACGACGGCCAGACGCTTTAGTCGGCGGTCACGCGGGTCGAACCCGCCGCAGGATCAGCAGAGCCGCGAGGGCCAGGACCGGGAAGACCAGACCGCCCGGGGCCGGAAAGAACGGCCAGGCGGCGCCGAGGTGTTCGAATCCGCCGAGCCCGCCGGCCATGGCGCCCGCCAGCAGGATGTTCGGCGCGCCGTGACCCGCCGCGGCGGCCAGCCAGGTGCCGGCCCGATCGCGCAGGTCCGTCAGCAGAGCGCGGTAGATCAGACAGGCGGCGACAAAGGCCGCCAGCATGGCCGGCGGCGCCGTTTCCAGTTCGGGAAACAACCCGACCTTCAGGAACGTCGGGACCAGGTGCCAGGCCGCCCAGACCAGACCCAGAACCCCCACACCCCAGCGCCGGCCGAACGCCGCCACGGCCAGACCCAGCCCGCCGCCCGCCCAGCCCAGCTCCTCCAGAACGCTGGTCAACGCAGAACCGCCCGCCCGCGCAGCCACGATCTCCGCGCCCCCTGCGGCGGGGTCGAACCGCACCACCCCCGCCAGCAGGCCGGCGCCAACAGCGCCGATCGCGATGCACAGAGTGATCGCCGCGGCCAGTGCGACCCAGACCCAACGGCGTTCGCCCGTCCGCCGCGGCAGGCCGGCATTGAGGGCAAGGCCGGCCAGAGCGGGACTGGCGATCATCACCAGCTTGCCGAGATCCGCCAGACGCGGATCGCCGGCCGCCATCAGCGCGGCGGGCGCCCCCAGAACGATGGCGACAAAAGCGCCGAACCTCAGCCCGGCGAATCTCACCGCCGGTCCTCCGACATCATCCGCGCCGCCTTCTCCGCAATCGCCATGGTGGGTGAATTGGTGTTGCCCGAGGTGATCCGCGGCATGACCGAGGCGTCGGCGACCCGCAGGCTCTCGATCCCGAACACCCGCAGACGTTCGTCGGTCACCGCCATCGGATCGGAGGCCAGGCCCATCTTGGCCGTGCCCACCGGGTGGAAGATGGTCGTGCCGAGCGTCCGCGCCGCGGACAATAGGTCGGCGTCGCTGTCGGCGGCCGCGCCGGGGCGATGCTCTTCCGGATGGAACGCCTGCAGCGGCGGCCGGGCCACGATCCGGCGAACGAGGCGCAGGGAGTCGACCGCCACGCGCTCGTCTTCGGCGGTGGAGAGATAGTTCGGCCGGATCAGCGGCGCGGCGCGCGGATCGGGACCGGCGGCATGGATGGACCCTCGGCTTGTGGGACGAAGATTACAGACGCTGATGGTGATCGCCCCGAAGGCGTGCAGCGGCTCGCCGAACTTGTCGAGCGACAGGGGCTGGACGTGGAACTGCACGTTCGGCGTCGCATGATCCGGCGAGGAATAGGCGAAGGCCCCCATCTGGGACGGCGCCATGGAGAGAGGCCCCTTGCGGAACAGGGCGTAGTCGAGCGCCATCAGCGGCCGGCGCCAGAGCGAGGCGTAGAGGGTGTTCATCGTCGGAACGCCGCTCACCTTGTAATAGGGCCGGATCTGCAGGTGATCCTGCAGGTTCTCGCCGACGCCGGGCAGATGCCGCCGCGTTTCGATCCCCAGCTCGGCCAGCCGCGCGCCGTCGCCGATACCCGACAGCTCCAGAAGCTTCGGCGTATTGACCGCCCCGGCCGTCAGCACGACCTCGCCCGCCGCGCGGGCCTCGACTTCCCGGCCATCCTTGCGCCACGCCACACCGACGGCGCGGCCGTTCTCGACGATGACCCGGCCGACCTCCGCCCCTGTCACCAGGGCAAGGTTCGGACGCTTCAGGGCCGGCTTGAGGAAGCCCCGCGCCGCGCTCCACCGCCGGCCGGTCTTCTGGTTCACCTGAAAATAGCTGACCCCGAAATTGTCGCCGCCATTGAAGTCGGCCACCTGGGGGATACCCTCCTGGGCAGCCGCCTCGGCGAAGGCGTCGAGCACCGCCCAGCGCATGCGGGGATGCTCCACCCGCCAGGCGCCGCCGCTGCGGTGCAGGGGTCCCGGCGGGGCGATGTGATCTTCCTGGTCGAGGAACAGCGGCAGGACATCGTCCCAGCCCCATCCGGTCAGGCCAAGCTGGCGCCAGCCGTCATAGTCGGCGGCCTGGCCGCGCATATAGATCATGCCGTTGATGGCCGAGCAGCCGCCGATCACCTTGCCGCGCGGATAATTCAGGCTGCGGCCATCGAGGCCGGGATCCGCCTCGGTCTTGTAGAGCCAGTCCGCCCGGGGGTTTCCCATGGAGAACAGATAGCCCACCGGGATGTGGAACCAGATCCAGTTGTCATCGCCGCCGGCTTCCAGAACCAGCACCCGGTTGCGCGGATCGGCGGACAGGCGGTCGGCGAGGACGCAGCCCGCGGAGCCGGCCCCCACCACGATATAGTCAAAGGTGTCGGTCATGCGGTGGGGCTAAAGCCCCTGGATCAGTTTGGCGAAGGCCAGGGTGGTGCGGTCTTCAAGATAGGGGCCGATGATCTGAGCGCCGATCGGCAGGCCGCCGCGGGTCTTGCCGATCGGGACCGCGGTCGCCGGCAGGTTGGCCACGGTCACCAGGCCCGGCCAGACCAGCTGCGCCGCGAAGGGTGTTTCCTGACCGTCCACGGTCAGGGTTCGCTCGTTCCACTCGCCGTCCTTGTGCGGGAAGGCGGCCACACCCAGGGTTGGGGCGATCACCACGTCGAAGGCTTCGAACAGGGCGCCCCAGCGCCGGCGAATGGCGAGCTGTCCGTCCAGGGCGCCCAGATATTGATGGGCGTCGATGAGACCCGGCGGACGCGGGCCGCCGCGCGACATCACCGTCATCAGGATCGCCAGATAGACGCCGTGCGCGGCCGCCAGATCGGGCAGCAGATCGCTCTGACGCGACACCGCGACACCGGCTGTCTCCAGGTTCCCGGCCAGGCGGTCCAACGCCCCGAGGACCTCGGAATCAACCTTGGCCAGCGGGTGGCTCTGCAGCATCAGCACCCGGAACGCGGCCAGGCGCCCGTGCCGTGGCGCGGGCAGGTCGACCCTATAGCCGGTCGCCTCCTGGTCGGCGGGGCCCGCGACGACGTCCAGGGCCAGGATCAGGTCGTCGACACTTCGGGCGAGAGGCCCGACCACATTCAGCGCCGGGCCGACGCCATCGAGCCCCGGCGGCGTGTGTCCGCGCTGGGGAACCAGATCGTAGCTGGGCTTGTGGCCGAACACGCCGCAAAAGGCCGACGGCACCCGGATCGAGCCGCCGATGTCGGAGCCGAACTCCAGGGGAACCATGCCCGTGGCCAGGGCCGCGGCGCTGCCGCCGGACGAGCCGCCGGGGGAACGTGAAAGGTCGTGGGGATTGTTCGTGCGGCCATAGACCGGATTGGCGCTCTGCCAGTCCGACAGCATGGGCGGCACATTGGTCTTGCCCAGGATCACCGCCCCGGCGGCTTTCAGCCGGGCGACCGCGGCGGCGTCGGTGGTCGCGATCCAGCCGCGGGCGGCCTCCAGACCCCAGGTCGTCGGCAGGCCCGCGACATTGAAGGCCTCCTTGACGGTCATCGGCACGCCCAGCAGAGGCGCCCGCTCGCCCCGGGCCAGGGCAGTGTCGGCGGCCTTGGCGGCGTCGCGCGCCCGGTCGAAATCCCGCACCACGACGGCCTTGATCGGACCGTCCAGGGCCTCGATCCGCTGGGTGGCCGCCTCGAAAAGCTCCACAGCGCTGACCGTCCGCGCCGCCAGGGCCGCAGCCATCTGGCCGGCGCCGGCCGTGGCGTAGTCGTCGATCGAGGTCTTGGTCATGGCAGGCTCCCGGGCGGCGGACAAAACCATCGCGACCCGACCTTGTCCAGGCGGCCGGCCCTTCCTAAACCGCCGCCGAGAGCGCATATGCGCCTCATGCACACCGCCGTCGTCACCCCCGTCCTGCCCGCCATGGCGCGTGGCCTCAAGGGCCATTGCCCGCGCTGCGATCAGGGCCGGATTTTCTATCGCTACCTGAAAGTCTCGCCGGAATGCCCGTCCTGCGGCCACGACCTGGCCCAGTACCCCTCGGACGACGGCCCGGCCTATTTCACCATCCTGCTGGTTGGTCACCTCGTCGTGGCCCCGCTGCTGCTGTTCCCCTTCATCTGGAAGGCGCCGACCTATCTGGTGGTCCCAGGCGTGCTGATCCCGCTCGCCGTCCTGACCATGCTGGTCCTGCCGCGGGTCAAGGGCGCCGTGATCGGGGCGCTTTACGCCCTCAAGGTCAGACGCGAGGATCAGGCGCTGCACACCGCCGACCGGCTCGATTAACGCCGCCAAGGCCTCGCTCGGAACGCTCTGCCCATGGCCCGTTATGATTTCGCCTCCGACAACGTCGCCGGCGCCATGCCTGAAGTGCTCGATGCGCTCGGCCGGTTCAACGGCGGCTTCGAGGCCGGCTACGGCGCCGACGGCGTCAGCGCCCGGGCCGCCGATCTGATCCGGGGCCTGCTGGATGTGGACGCCGAAATCTGGTTCGCCGCCAGCGGCACGGCCGCCAACGCCCTCACCCTCGCCGCCCTCGCCGCGCCGCACGAAGCCGTGGCCGCCCATGAGCACAGCCATGTGGCCACAGACGAGACCGGGGCGCCCGGCTTCTTCGGATCGGGGGTCGGGATCAGCGGACTGCCAGGCGCCTCGGGCCGCATCGACCCGGACGCCCTCACCCGACTGCTGGCCGCCGGCGAGAGCGCCCATCATCAGTCGCCCGCGGCCCTATCCGTGACCCAGGCCACAGAATTCGGGGCGGTCTATCTGGAAGCGGATCTCGCGGCCCTGGCCGGCCCGGCCAAGGCGGCCGGTCTCAGGCTGCATCTCGACGGCGCGCGCCTCGCGAACGCCACGGCGGCGGGGTTCGACCCCAAGGCGGTCGGGCGTCTGGGCGTGGACGTGCTGGTCCTCGGCGGCACCAAGGCGGGCTCGACGGCGACCGAAGCCATCGTGCTGATCGACCGGAGCCTGGGCCGGCGGTTCGGCGCGCGGCTGAAGCACGGCGGCCAGCTCACCTCCAAGGCCCGCTTCCTGGCCGCGCCGTGGATCGGCATGCTGGACTCCGGCGCCTGGAGCGCTCGCGCCGCCCATGCCAACGCCATGGCCCGCCGGCTGGCCGCCGCCATGCCGTTCCCGGTGAATCACCCGGTGGACGCCAACGGCGTCTTCGTGAGCATGGACGAGCCCACCCTCGGCCGTCTCCGCGCCGCCGGCTGGTTCGTCTATCGCTTCATCGATGGCTCGGTGCGCTTCATGTGCTCCTGGGCCACGACGCCCGAGGCTGTCGACGACCTCGCGGCGACACTGCGCGCGATCGCCTGACGCCGCCGACTACAGCAGCACCATCGACTCGTCGGGAACCTGACCGCCCACCGGCAGGTGGCAGGCGAAGGCCGCTCCAGCGCCGGGCTCGCTCTCCAGAGCCACCCAGCCGCCGTGCAATTCCACCAGGGCCTTGACCAGGGCCAGGCCCAGGCCGGCCGCCGCCCCCTCCTCGCCGCTGAAGCGGTCGAAGATGTGGGCCTGGACGTGGAACGGAATTCCGCGGCCGGTGTCGGCCACCTCCAGACAGACCTCACCGGGCGCCCGGCGCGCCGACAGGGTGATACGCCCGCCCGCCGGGGTTTGACGCAGGGCGTGCTCGATCAGGTGATCGAGCACCCGGATGAGACTGGGCGCATCCGCCAGCAGCACACCGGGCTCCTCGCCGGCCTCGATCCGTAGCCCCACGCCCGCGGCGTCCGCGCGCTCGCGCCAATCGGCGGCCGCTCCGGTGAGCAGGTCGCCGACGTCCGTCTCGGCCAGGTCGAGGGCCATCTCCCCGGCGTCGAGTTCCGCGAAGGCCAGGATGTCCTCCACGGATCGGGCCAGGTCCGCCGCCGCGGATCGCACCGCCGCCACCCAGCCCCGGCCCTTCTCGCTCAGCGCGGCTTCGCCCAGCTCCAGCAGCTCGGCATAGCCGAGAATCGTGGTCAGGGGCGTGCGCAGTTCGTAGGAGACGCTGCTGACGAACTGCCGTTTCAGCCGCTCAGCGGTGTCGAGCGCCGCCTCGCGATCGCTCAGGGCGCCTTCCAGGCGCCGGGTGTCGGTCACATCGGCGAAGCTCACCAATGTCGCGCCGTCGGGGAGCGGACGCGACTGCCAGGCCAGTCGCCGTCCATCCGCCGCGCGCGCCTCGCCGCGAACCGCCGCGCGAACGCCGGGATCCGGATCGGTGATCCGGCCCTTGAGCGCGCCCCAGAAGTGCATGTCATGAAGGATCGGCACGCATCGCTCGACCACCGCATCGAACGTCGGCGTCCCGGCCAGCATCTCCGGCTGGACACCCCACAGACTCTGGAACGCCTCGTTGTGCAGCCGCAGGCGGCCATCGGCGCCGAACACCGCCACCGCATCGGTGAGCTTGTCGAGGGTCGCCTGCTGCACCTGCAGCAGCTGAGTGAACTGGCTCTTGAGGCGCACTTCCGGGGTGATATCGGAGAACACCCGAACCAGTCCTCCGCCCGGATGCGGCAGGCTCGACACCCGCAGAAGGCGCTCGCCCCCGATGCGCCAGATGGTTTCCGGCGCGGGGTCCAGCCGATCATGACGGGCGAGTTCGGCGGCCTTGAACTTCGCATAGTCGGCGGCCTCCGGCAGCCGGCCGGCCTGACGCAGGCGATCCAGGACCGTGCCGTGCGTGGGCCCGTCGGCGAGCCAGGCCGGCTCAAGCCCCCAGAGCCGGGCGAAGGCGGGGTTGTGAAGCCGCAGCCGCTGGTCCGGTCCGAAGATCGCCACGGCGTCGGCCACCTGGGCGAAAATGAGCGCCTGGGCGGCGACGTCGCGGGCCGCGGCCTCGGCGGCGCCTTCGGCGTCGGTGACATCCCAGCTCCAGACCGCCGCCCCGCCGTCCGGCAGCGGGCTGGCCCGCAGGCGCAGGGCGCGCCGGGCTGCGGAAGGCCCCTGCCAGCGAACGCGCTCGCGGGGGGCGCCCGCCGCCTGCGCCTCCCGCGCCAGGGCGACCGCGCCGCGGTCAGCGATCTCGCCCCGCGCCAGCGCTTCGGTCAGGGAGGCCGCGCCGAGGCTATCCAGCCAGGCCTGGTTTGCCGTCGTCGGCCGTCCGTCCGCGTCGATGGCGAGGGCCGGAAAGGGATGGGCGTCGATAAGGGCGCGGAGGTCGCCCGGTCTGTCGGCGGACTCCATCCGGCTGTCCGGCGGACTGTCGCTGACGGACAGGAAGGCCAGGGCGCCGGCGCTCCAGCCCCGAAGCGCCAGAGCGCCGCCGGCGAGCGAGACCTGCGCGGTGAACGGGACGCCCTGCGCGGTCAGGGCGGCGACAGCCTCCGCGACAGCCCGGTCACCGGCGCCGAGCGCCGCGACAAGGCCGGGCGCATCAGAGGCGCCAAGCGCCTCCGCCAGGCTGGCTGTCACATCCAGTCCCGCGATCACCCGGGCCGGGCGGTCGGGGTCGAGCAGCAGGATCGTCTCACCCCGGCTGGCCAGGGCCGACTCGACCGCCGAGCCGCAGCCGTGGTCGCCCATCCCGGCGCGCCGGCGCAGGCCGATGAGCAGTCCGAGCGCCAGAAGAGCGCCGGCCATCAGGCCCACAAGGACGATCATCGGATCCGGCGAATTCAAGGCTCCTCCCGAGGCAACAGGGGCATGCGGGCGTTTCCACCGTCACGGCTTTCTAATCGGCGCCCGGCGTGCCAGAAATGCGGGCAACGATATCGGGGAGATCCACGGATATGCAGTCTCACGCCCTAGTGGCCATTGTCACGATTCTGGCCCTTCTGCTCTACTTCGTCATGGGCCTTCGGGTCGGAACGAGCCGGTCCAAGTACGGCGTGGAAGCGCCCGCCACCACCGGCAATCCGGACTTTGAGCGCCTGTTTCGCATTCATGCCAACACGCTTGAGTGGCTGCCGATCTTCCTGCCCTCGCTCTGGCTGTTCGCCTTCTATTGGAACGACCGCACCGCCGCCGGCCTTGGGGCTGTCTGGATCATCGGTCGCTATCTCTACATGACCGGTTACGCCAAGGCCGCCAGCGCCCGCAGCGCCGGCTTCGCCGTGCAGGCTCTGGCCACCGCGCTATTGCTCTTCGGGGCCCTCGGCAAGGCCGTCTGGCTCGCCATTCAGACCGGGGTGTGACCCGGCCGCTCTTTACGGAACCATCCCGCGCGTGAGAGGTTGACCCTGCAAGGGACGCCGCCCGGACCAGGGCGTTGGGAACGAAGACGATCATGAGCATGAGAACGGCCGCCCTCGTCGCGGCCCTTGGACTGAGCCTCGGCCTCGCCGCCTGCGAGACCGCCACACCCTACCAACCGCTGCAGAAGAACGCCCGCGTGTCCGGCGGCTTCAGCGATCAGAAGCTCGACGCCGACCACTTCAGGGTGTCGTTCAAGGGCAACACCCTCACCTCCCGGCAGACTGTGGAGTCCTATCTGCTCTATCGCGCCGCCGAACTGGCCGTCGCCCAGGGCTACGACTGGTTCGAGACCACCGACCGCCACACCGACGCCAATCGCCGCACAGTCTACGACGCCGATCCCTTCTATGGACCGGGATATCGCTGGGGCTATTTCCGCCCGTCCTGGAGCTTCTACGGTCGCGCGCGGGGCTGGCGCGGCTGGGGCCCGTTCTGGGGCGATCCCTTCTGGCCGGACACCAGCACCCTGCAGACCATCGAACAGTTCGAGGCGAGCGCGGACATCGCGCTGCATCACGGGCCGAAACCGACCGGTGACGCCCGCGCCCTCGACGCCCGCGAGGTGATGGCCAATCTGGGTCCGAAGATTCAGCGGCCGGCCCCGCCGAAGTAGCCGAACGTCCCGGCCTGACCCCGACATGACAACGGCGCGCCTCGCGGCGCGCCGTTGCTTTTGATCAGAAACTGAAAGCTGAACCGCGTGGGATCAACGCGGCGCCATCCGGATCGCGCCGTCGAGACGGACGTCCTCGCCGTTGAAATAGCCGTTGGTGACCATGGTCAGGGCCAGTTGGGCGTATTCCTCGGCATGGCCGAGACGCTTGGGGAAGGGCACCGAGGCGGCCAGGGCTTCCTTCACCTGCGGCGGGGCGCCGTTCATCAGCGGCGTGGAGAAGATGCCCGGCAGGATGGTGTTCACCCGGATGCCTTCGCTGGCCAGGTCGCGGGCGATGGGCAGGGTCATGCCCACGACGCCGCCCTTGGACGCCGAATAGGCCGCCTGGCCCATCTGACCGTCTTCGGCGGCGACCGAAGCGGTGTTGACGATCGCGCCGCGCTCGCCGTCTTCCATCGGATCGAGGGTCAGCATGCCGGCCGCGCTCTTGGCGATGCAGCGGAAGGTGCCGACAAGGTTGATCTGGATGATCCAGTTGAAGGCGTCGAGGGGGAAGTGCTTGATTTCGCCGGTCTTGCGGTCGCGGCCGGCGGTCTTGGCGGCGTTGCCGGTGCCGGCGCAGTTGATCAGGATACGCTCCTGACCATGGGCGGCCCGGGCCTTGGCGAAGGCCGCGTCCACTTCCTCATCGGAGGTGACGTTGCACTTGCAGAACACGCCGCCGACGTCGGCCGCGACGGCCTCGCCCTTGGCGTCGTTCATGTCGAAGATGGCGACCTTCACGCCCTGGGCGGCGAGGGCGCGGACGGTGGCTTCGCCGAGCCCGGAAGCGCCGCCGGTGACCACGGCGGCGACGGAGGAATCGAGTTTCATGAGTCTTATCCCTTGATGATCGCGCCGACGCGCGTTGGGCGCCGCTTTAGACCCAACCCGGCCCGGCCAAAAGTGTCACCTAGCGTCAAGGGCCCGGCGCGACCCGCGCCGCCGCCGCCGCCTCGGCCTCGGCGTCGAACCGGGCGCTGACGATGAGATAGGCCACGCCGGACACGGCGAGGCTCACCAGCCAGCCGATATCCACCCCGCCGAGCCGGCGGGCCAAGGGCGCGACATAGAGGCCGGGCGCCACGAAGAACGGCAGGCTGGCGGCGAATCCCAGGAAGTAGGCGGCGAGACCGCGGGCGCCCCAGGCGCCGTAGACACCGCGGGGCGTGAAAAGATCCATCAGCGCGTAGCGTCCGCGGCGCAGCACGAAGAAATCGATCAGATTGACCGCCGACCAGGGCGCGAGACCATAGAGCAGGCCCACCAGTACGGCGTTCACCCAGGTGACGGCATTGCCACCGAGCGTGAGGGCGCCCCAGGTCCAGGCCGCCGCCAGGGCGATGACCAGGCTCGCCTTGGTCCGGGGGCCGGGCAAGGTCGGGCGAAAACAGTCGGCCATGGTCACCAGGGTCAGCATGGCGCTGTAGGCGCTCATGGCCATGGTCGCGACCAGGGCGCTGATCGACGCCGCCGCCAGAGCGGAACCGAACCCCGGAACGATGGCGTCGCCGGACAGCCGCAGCGCCACCAGGCCGTCGGTCGCGCCCATGTGGGTCGCCAGCCAGGCGCCCAGGGCGATCAGCCATGCGGCCGAGGTTCCCGATCCGAAGAACACCGCGGATATGACGGCCAAAGGGTGCGTCCGCCGCGGCAGATAGCGCGTGTAGTCCGAGACATAGGGCGCGGCGCTGATATTGAAACTGGCGGCGGCGGCAAGCTGGGTGGCGAAGGCGGCGGCGTTGAAGCCCCCCGAAGCATGAATGACTCCGCCGGCGTGTCCGGTCAGAATCGCGGCCGTCAGGACCAGGAAGAGGGGCAGGCTGATCCAGAACAGCAGGCGGAACATGCCGTGCACCCAGCCATGGCCGAAGATCGCCACGGCCGCGGCGACAGCGGAGATCAGCACCGCGGCGCCCACGCCGTTCACCCCCCACATGCCGGTCGCACCCTGCGAAATCAGGATGGTCGCCACGACCGTGTAGCCCACCAGGGACACCAGATTGGCGATCAGGGGCACGATGACGCCCCGAAAGCCGAACTGCGCCCGCGACTGGATCATCTGGGGCAGGCCCATGGTCGGGCCCTGGCTGGCGTGGAAGGCCTGGAACACCGTCCCGATCAGCACGCCGAGACTGCCCGCCAGGATCGTCCAGCCGAGTGACAGGCCCAGACTCGGGCCCACAAAGCCGATGGCGATGACGAAGAACTGGAAATTGCTCAGGAACCAGAACTGGCCCTGGTGTCGGATCAGACCATGCCGCTCGGGATCGGGGATGAAGTCGATGGACCGGCGCTCGATGCCCCGCCGGGAGCCGGTCAGGACCCTCTCCTGTAGGCGTAGGTGGCGTCGAACCTCTGCCGCAGATACTCCCCCGCCAGGATCGGCGCGTAGCGCGGAGGATTGTCCGGCCCAGCACAGCCGGAAAGGCAGCTGACCTCCGCGTCAGCGTTGGGATCCGCGAAATAGGCGATCGAGAACCGCTCGGCGCCGGCCGGGCTGACGACGCGATGCGGGTTCGACACCAGCACGTCATTGCTCCACCGCATCAGGCAGTCCCCGATATTGCAGACCAGCGCGTCCGGGACCGGCGGTGCGGTGATCCAGACGCCTTCGCGCGTGCGAACCTCCAGACCGCCGATGGCATCCTGGGCCAGCAGGGTGACGTTGCCGTAATCGGTGTGTTGCCCAGCCCCGGGATCGGCCGCATCTGCCGCGCGGCGGGGCGGGTAGCGCAGCAGCCGCAGGGTCGACAGCGGGTGGGTGAAATAGCTGTCGAAGAAGTCCGGCCGAAGACCCAGATCCAACGCGAACAGCCGGTGAACCCGGCCCGACAGAACCTGCATGGCGTCGCGGTAGGCGATGATCGCCGAACGAAACCCGTCCAGTTGCGGCCAGGAATTGACGTCCTCGCCATCCGGTCCGGGCGCCACGCCGATATTGAACGCCTCCTTGGCGTCGGGCGCGCCATCGTCGCCGAGCCCCTCCTCGCCGAAGCTCACATAGCCGCGGTTGTTGCGGTTCTGGGTTATGGAGAGGGCCATCTTCCGCGCGGCCGGCAGGGCGAAGAACGCGCGTGAAGCCGCGAACGCGCCGCCGGTGACAGCCTCCGGTACGCCGTGGCCGGTCAGGTAGAAAAATCCGAACGTGCGCGCGGCCTCGCCGATCAGGCGCGCGCGCTGCCGGTCGTCACCGCCGGAACCGCCGATGAAATCGCCCATCTCGAGGATGGGCAGGGATTGCAACTGTGTAGGCATAGGCTTCCCGCTACAGGCATTTCGCGGGCCGCTTCAAGCGCCCGCGGCGGCGACCAGCGTCTCGATCTCCGCGGACCAGGCGGAGAGCTGGCGCGATTTTCGCTCGGGCGCCATCCATGAGGCTCTCAACCCATTCAGCGCGATCTGGCCCAGCGCCTGAGGCGACAGGCTCATATGCCGGGCGAGCAGCTCGTATTCCCGGTTGAGATCAGTGCGGAACAGCCCCGGATCGTCCGTGTTCACAACCACATTCAGGCCCGCGGCGATCATGCGCCGGATCGCGTGATCAGGAGCGGCGAGGTCGCGCCAGACCGTGGTGTGGGTCGTCGTCGTCGGGCAGACGGTGAAATCGATCCCCGCATCGCGACACCCGGCCATGAGGTCCGGGTCATCAACGATGTGATAGCCATGGTCGACCCGCCTGCAGCCCAGGAGGACCACCGTATCGCGCACATAGTCGGCCGGTCCGTCCTCGCCCGCGTGGGCGGTGACGCCGAGGCCCGCCGCGCGCGCCCGGCGATACATCTCCGCGAAGGGCGCGGGGGGATGGGGCCGTTCCTGATAGTCGAGGCCGATACCTGCGATCCGCGCCGTGCGATGGGTGAGAACCTCTTCCAGAAACACCAGGCCACGTTCGGGGCCGAGTTCCCGGCTGTGGGCGGGGATGAGGCGCGTCTCGACCCCGCATTCGGCCGCCGCCGCGTCGGCGCCCGCCTCGATGCCGGCCAGCATGTCGACGTAGCTCAGGCCCGCGTGGGCGTGCGAACTGAAGAACAGTTCGACGTAGCGGGCGCCCCCGGCGGCGCAACGGCGCAGGGCCTCCAGGGTGGCGAGCTCGAAGTCCTCGGCGTCGCGCATGGCGCCGCACACCCGGCCGTAGGCGGCCAGGAACTCGCCGAGATCGGAAAAGTCGAACAGGGCCGCGACGGCGTCTTCGGACGCTCGCTCGCCATGGCGCGCCAACAGCCGCGCGAAGGTCGCGGCGTCCACCGCCCCCTCCAGGTGCAGATGCAGTTCCACCTTCGGCAGGGCGGCGATGAAGGCGGGAAGGCCGGTCAGGACGGCGCCCTTTCGCTCCACTGATCCAGATCACGTTCAGCGCCCATATAGGCCAGGCCCGAAGCGATCGACACCAGTTCGCCCCCGCCTTCGAGCTTGCCCTCGCCGAAGCGCCGCGCGAACAGCCGACGCACGGCCGGCACGAAGGACGACCCGCCCGTGAGAAAGACCCGGTCCAGTCCCTCGGGACCAACCCCCGCCCTCTCGAGCGCCTCGTCCACCGCGCGCTCCATCGCCGCCAGTTCGGGCGCGATCCACGATTCAAACTCCCCGCGCCTGACGGTCTTTTCGATCCGGACCGAACCGGCTTCGAAAAGGAAGGTCGCCTCCTCACCGCCTGACAAGGCCTCCTTGAGGCGCGAGATCGCCTGATAGAGCCGGTAGCCGTGGTTGTCGTCCAACACCTCCACGAGGGCCGCCAGCCGCGCCGGCTCCAGGGACGTGCGCACGAGGGCGCGGATGTCGCGCATATCCTTCGACGCCCGCAGCAGAGCCAGCTGCTCCCAGCGGGCGAAGGCCGTGAAATAGCGGTTGGGGATCGGCAGGACGTTATCGAAGGCCTTGTACGACGAGCCCTTGCCCAGCTCCGGCGAGACCAGATGGTCGATGATCCGGTAGTCGAAGGCGTCGCCTGCCACTCCAACGCCGGCGTTGGACAGGGCGGTGGAGCGGATCTCGCCAGCCTCGCGATGAAACCGCACGATGGAGAAGTCGCTGGTGCCGCCGCCGAAGTCGCCCACCAGGACCGTCGCATCTTCCTTCAAGGTCCGGGCGAAGAAGAAGGCGGCGGCCACCGGCTCAAAGGCGTAGCGAATATCGGTGAAGCCCAGGCGGGCGAAAGCCGTCTGATAGCGCGCCAGAGCCAGGTCCGGGTCGGGCCGCAGCCCCGCGAAATTGACCGGACGGCCGATGATGCAGGTCGGGCCCCCCTCGGGCCAGGCCTCGCCGGCGTGAGCGCGTAGTCGCAGCAGGAACGCCGACAGCAGATCTGGGAATTCGTACCGCCGGCCGAGAATGCGGGTTTCCTGGAACAGGGGGCTGGCGGCGTAGCTCTTGAACGACTGGATGAACCGCGTCTCAAGCGGCTCCTCCACATAGGCGTCAATCGCCCAGGGCCCGGCCTCGATGACCCGGCGGGACGGCTCGCCCTCGGCCGCGTGGAAGCTGAGCGCCGAACGAAAGGCGACGATATCCTCCGCCGGCGCGGCGAAATGGATCAGCCGCGCCTGGCCGTCCCCGGCCAGGGTCGAGACCACCGTGTTGGTGGTGCCGAAGTCGATCCCGATGACGCCGGCGGACCGGCGCGGGCTCATCCGACCCGGTGCTCGGCCAGAGGCTCCTCATAGGCGGCCATCTGGGCCATCATCAGGATCGTCGAGACCGAGGCCCCCAGCGGGCAGATCTGTACGGGCTTGGAGAGCCCCAGCAGGATGGGACCCACCACCGTCGCCGCGCCAAGAAACTGCAGGAGCTTCGTGGAGATCGAGGCCGAGTGGATGGCGGGCATGATCAGCACATTGGCCGGACCGGTGAGACGCATGAAGGGATAGGCGCCGCGTGCGGCCGGATCGAGCGCCAGTTCGGGCGGCATCTCGCCTTCGTACTCGAAACCGACATCTTCCATGTCGTCGAGCATGGAGACCGCGTCACGCACCTTCTCTGACCGTTCGCCCATGGGGTTGCCGAAGGCCGAATAGGACAGGAACGCCACGCGCGGCTCGTGGCCGAGGCGGCGCACCGTGGTGGCGGCCTCGATGGCGATCTCCACCAGGTCATCGGCCTCGGGCATCTCGGTGACGTTGGTGTCGGCGATGAACAGGGTCCGGCCCTTGGCCAGAACGATCGACATGCCCATCACCCGCCCGCCCGGCGCCGGATCTATGGCCTCGATGACCTCATCGAGGGCCTGGCCGAAGTTGCGGGTCACGCCGGTGACCATGCCGTCGGCATAGCCCAGGGCCACCATGCAGGCGGCGAAGGAGTTGCGGTCCTGGTTGATCAGCCGCAGCACGTCGCGGCGCAGGTAACCGGAGCGTTGCAGCCGGGCGTAGAGGTAGTCGACAAACTCGTCATTGTGCTTGGAGATCCGGGCATTGACGATCTCCAGCCCGCTCTCATCGGGGTCCATGCCGGCGCGGGACATGTTCTCGCGCACCAGATCCTCCCGGCCTACGAGGATCGCCTTGCCCAGACCCTGGGCCTCGAAGGCGGCCGCGGCGCGGATCACCGGCAATTCCTCGCCCTCGGCGAACACGATGCGTTTGGGCGGCGCGGATTGCAGGGCGCCGGAGATCTTCTGCAGGAAGCCGGCCGCGGGATCGAGCCGCCGGGCCAGGCTGTCGCGGTAGGCGGCCATGTCGGTGATCGGCCTGCGGGCCACGCCGGTGTCCATGGCCGCCTGGGCGACGAAGGGCGGGATGTAATGGATCAGGCGCGGGTCGAACGGGGTCGGGATGATGTATTGCGGGCCGAAGGTCAGCTTCACGCCGTGATAGGCGGCCGCCACCTCATCGGGCACATCCTCCCGGGCCAGGGCGGCCAGGGCCTTGGCCGTGGCGATCTTCATCTGCAGGTTCACCCGCCGGGCGCGCACATCCAGGGCGCCGCGGAAGATGTAGGGGAAGCAGAGGACGTTGTTGACCTGATTAGGGTAGTCCGACCGGCCGGTGGCGACGATGGCGTCCGGACGAACGGCGAGAACCTCCTCCGGCGTGATCTCCGGATCCGGATTGGCCATGGCGAAGATGATCGGCTTTTCGGCCATGGTCTTCACCATCTCCTGGGTCAGCAGCCCCTTGGCCGACATACCCAGGAAGACGTCCGCGCCCTTGACCGCATCGGCCAGGGTGCGCTTGTCAGTGTCCACCGCCAGGGCGGACTTCCACTGGTTCATGCCCTTTTCGCGGCCGCGATAGATCACGCCCACGCTGTCCACGGCGATGCAGTTCTCGGGCCGCACGCCCATGGCCTTGGCCAGTTCCACCGAAGAGATGCCGGCGGCGCCCGAGCCGCACAGCACCAGCTTCACGTCTTCCAGCTTGCGGCCGGTAATCTCGCAGGCGTTGATCAGGCCGGCCGAGGAGATGATCGCGGTGCCATGCTGGTCGTCGTGGAACACCGGGATGTCGAGCAATTCCTGCAACTCGGTCTCGATACGGAAGCACTCGGGGCTCTTGATGTCTTCGAGATTGATTCCGCCGAAGGTGACTCCGATGTTCTTCACCACCGTGATGATCTCATCCTCGTCCTTGGAGGAGATCTCGATGTCGACCGAGTCCACGTCGGCGAAGCGCTTGAAGAGCACCGCCTTGCCTTCCATGACCGGCTTGGAGGCGAGCGCGCCGAGATTGCCGAGGCCCAGGATCGCGGTGCCGTTGGTGATCACCGCCACGAGGTTTCCCTTGGAGGTGTATTCGTAGGCGAGGTCCGGATCCTTGGCGATCGCCAGGACAGGCACGGCCACGCCCGGCGAATAGGCCAGCGACAGGTCGCGCTGGGTGGCCATGGGCTTGGTGGCGACAATGGCGATCTTGCCGGGCGTCGGATAGCGGTGGAAGTCGATTGCTTCTTCGTCGGTGAAGGTCGGCTTCTTATTGTCCGTCAGGTTTTCGCTCATGACATTCCGCTCTCTCAGGCCCAGGTCCAACCACGGACGCCAGAGGCGCCCCCCCTGCGAACCGTCGATCGGGCGATGCATACCCCAGAGCGGCGAACTGGGCGACACCTAACCTTGGGCGTATAAGCCCGGCGCCGGCGGAGGGCCGGCGCGAAGGCGGCGACGGAAATTATGACTTCAGTCCTGAACATCGGCGTTGGCGGCGCCTTGGGCCGCATGGGCCGAGCCGTCAGCGGCATGGCGCGCCAGCGGCAGGGCGTGGCCCTGGCGGGCCGGTTCGATCGGCCGGACGTCAGGGACGAGAGCGGAGACGCCCTGGCCCTATCGACGCGCGACGAGGTGCTCGCCGCCGTGAGCGTGGTCGTCGACTTCTCCACCGGCGCCGCCACCGCCGAACTTGCCCGCGCCGCCGCGCAGCGGGGAGGCCCGGCCCTGGTGATCGGGGCCACCGGCCTCTCCGCCGAAGAACAGGCCGCGGTGACGGCGGCGGCCAGTCGCGTTGCGGTGGTCCAATCCGGAAACTACTCGGTCGGGGTCAATGTCCTGGCCGGTCTCGTCGAGCAGGCGGCCCGCCGGCTCGGTCCCGAGATCTGGGACATCGAGGTCCTGGAAGCGCACCACCGGCGCAAGGTCGATGCGCCCTCCGGCACCGCCCTGCTGCTGGCGCGCGCCGCCGCCCGCGGGCGCGGCCGCGATCTCGCCGATGTGGCGCTGGCGCCCCGCGACGGCATAACGGGGGCCCGCCCGGAAGGGGCCATCGGCTTCGCGTCCCTGCGCGGCGGCGGCATCATCGGGGAGCACAGCGTGATGTTCGCCGCGGAAGAGGAGACGCTGACGCTCTCCCATTCGGCGGGCGACCGCGCGCTGTTCGCCCGCGGCGCTCTGGAGGCGGCGGTCTGGGTCGCGGGCAAGCCGCCCGGCCTCTACGACATGGTGGATGTGCTGGGCTTTCGCGACTGAGTAGAACCCGACGCTGGCGGGAGCGCCCGGATGGCGACCAGGGTCGAACCTTCCTCACCCCGAAAGTTCCCCGTCCGATGTTCGCTTTGCCGCCCCTGCCCTACGCCGACGACGCCCTGTCGCCGGCCATCTCCGCGCGCACCCTTCAGTTTCATCACGGCAAGCATCATGCCGGCTATTTGAAAGCCCTCAACGCCCTGCTCGACGCCGAGGGCGGACCGACCGAGCCTCTTGAAGCGGTCATGGCCCGCGCGGCCGGGGACGAGAACGCCAAGCTTTACAACAACGCCGCCCAGGCCTGGAACCACAGCCTGTTCTGGATCTCGATGTCGCCCGACGGCGTGGCGCCGGGCGGTGAGCTTGGCGAGGCGATCGCCGCGTCTTTCGCCGGATTTGACGGTCTTCGGGCGGCGTTCGTCGCCGAGGGCGCGGCGCACTTCGGGTCCGGCTGGCTCTGGCTGGCCGTAAATCCGGCCGGCGGCCTGGTCGTGCAGGCCACCCATGACGCCCGCGGCCTTCCCGGCCGGCTCAATCTGGCGCCGCTGCTGATCTGCGACCTGTGGGAGCACGCCTACTATCTGGACCATCAGAACGACCGGAAGACCTTCCTGGAGAGCTGGTTCGACACCCTGGCCAACTGGCCGTTCGCGGCCGTCCAGTTGGCCGCCGCGCGCGGCGAGGGTATGGCTTGGCGTCACCCCGCGCCCACCGATCGCGACGCGGGCGCGGCGCGGGCGCTCGCCAAATCAAAGCGGCAAGTCGCCGCCTGAGACGGGTCAGCCGGCCAGATAGCGCGCGACAACCGCCGCCTCGGCCTGGAGCTCACTGGCGCGGTCCGCACGGCCCAGGCTGGTGAACTGATCGGCCGCGTCGAGCCGTTCCCGGGCTTCACGGCCGAGCAGGGCCAGAACCGGCGCAGCGTCGAGACGCAGACGCGGGATCTCGGCGGCGGGGTCGCCGAAGGCATGTTCGACATACCGCTGATGTCCCGGCGCCACAGGCACGGCCTGGGCGTTGTCCAGGGCCGCGATCAAGGCGCGCAGCACCCGAATCTCCGCCGAGGCACGGGCCTGCATGGCCGCCTTCAGATCCCGTCGCAGTCGGGCCTTCAAAGCCTCGGCGAAATCCTCGCCCTGGACCGGCGGCGGCTGTTGCGGCGACGTCATGCCCGATTGTGACGCGATACGACGCCCCGCGCCAGCCTGCCCGGCCGGCTGACTATGCCGCCGGCTGGGGCCAGTGGGTCATGATGGTCGCAAGGTCGAAATAGTCGCGCCAGACCGTGATCTGGCCATTCTCCACCTCATAGACTCCGTTCACCGGCAGTTCGACCCAACGGTCAGGCAGCCGGTGACGGTCAAGCCGTTCAAGAAACACAATGTTCCCGGCCACCGCCTCGCGCAGGACGCGGAATTCGTTTTCAAGCGTGGGGGCGAAAAAGGGCTCGAGAACGGCGCGCACGCCAGCCGGGCCCTGCACCGTGCCCATGGGCATATTGGTGTATTCGCAGGTCTCGGCGATGAACGGCAGCGCCTTGTCGTAGTCGAGGGTCTCCATGGCGGCCATGAAGGCCTTGACGACGTCGATCGGCGCGGTGGGTGATTTGGACATGTTTGTCTCCGGGGTTTTCAACTCACCCTGGCGTTCTCGGCGGACGAACGCACCGCCGCAATTCTCTGAGAGGTTATGGCCGCGACGCCGCCGCGTTCCTGAACAGCGCCTCAGTGGCTTCATCGGCTGGAAACAGGCTTTCGATCCGAAGTTCGTCGGCGGTGACATCCTGGGCCGTGCCGAAGGTGGCGATGACCGTGAACAGGGAGACCGTCATGCCGCCGATCTCCATCTCGACCGGCAGAACAGGAAAAAGGCCGGTGTCGGCCACGGCCGCGAGCGTGTGCGGATCCTGATAGGCGCTGAACTCGGCGACCAAAGCCGCCACGTCCTGCCCCCCGACCGCCTCCGCCTCCTTCAGCGCCCGGCGCCAGAGTAGCGGCGCCACCTTCGCCCAGTTCTTCACCACAGGCCGGATTCCGGCGGGATGAAAGAACAGTCGCATGAGGTTCGGCTGCCGGGCGCCGACCCGGTCCCAGAGATCGGGTCCGAGCATGGCGATCATCATGTCGAACGGCGCATTCGACATCCGAACGTTCCAGGCCCGGTCCAGGGCGATGGCCGGGAAAGGCTCGTGATTGGTGAGCATCATGCGGACCGCGCTCATGACCTGGCTCATCTGGGGATCGTCCAGCGGACGGGTCCGGAACAGGGGCGCGAAGCCCGCCGCCGTGAGCCAGTCGTTGCGATCCCGGAGCGGGACCTCCAGGGTCTCGCTGAGTTGCAGGATCATGCCCCGGCTCGGATTGGCGCGACCTGACTCCAGAAAGCTCACATGTCGTTGGGACACGCCCGAGGTCAGGGCCAGGTCAAGCTGCGACATCCGGCGCTTTTGGCGCCACGTCCGCAGCAACAACGGGAAGCCGACGTCGGCGGTGGCGCGTCGCTCCGCGGTGATCAAGGACATCGTCCGCGCTCCTCTGGGTCAAGAGAACATCGCCCGTGGCGCGGGGACATTCAATGACCTGAGAGGTAATGGATCCGCTGCTAAGCGATCACGCGGGCCAGAAACGCCGCGCCCAGCCTCAGGCCGTCCCCGTCGATGCTATGGCCCAGGCCGCGCGAGACATGCGTTTCCACGGCAAAGCCATGCGCGGTCAAGGCGTCTCGGGTCTGGTGAAAGGCGGTGATGGGGATCATCGGATCGGCGTCGCCGTGGATCAACAGCACGGGCGGCTTCGGTCCGTCTCCGCTCAAGGTCGCTTCGTCGGCCAGCATGCCGGAATAGCCGATGATCCCGGCCACGGCCCGATGCCGGCGCGGCCCCACCTGCAGCGCCATCATCGTTCCCTGACTGAAGCCGACTAGGACCAGGCGATCCTCGGCGAGGCCATGTCGCGCCAGTTCGGCGTCTATGAAGTGGTCGAGGGTGGGCGCGGCCCTGGCCGCTCCCGCCGCCCGCGCGCCGCGATCGAGGCTGGAGATTCCCCACCACTGATAGCCCTCCGGGGCGCCGGGACAGATTTCGGCAGCGTTCGGCGCGACGAAGGCCGTGTCCGGCAGGGCCGGCGCCCACAGAGGCGCCAGGGCGATCAGGTCATCGCCATTGGAGCCGTAGCCGTGAAGAAGGATGACCAGCGACCGCGTGGTTCCGGACAGCGGGCCTTCTCTCGGTCCGTCGATCATCGTGTCGGTTCCTCTCGCAGCGAGGCCGGACCATAGGATCGCATCGGGGGCGGTGTCGATGCCGCCGGGCCCTTGCGGAACATAAGGCGCCGGGGCGCATTGGGCTGGAAAGGCCGGCGCATTATGTCAACGCCGCCGTAGGGCGCAGCGACGGCGCCATGTCGATTGCCGCCAGTGGCGCTATCAATACGATCAACTGCGACGACAACACCTGCGTCCGGCAAATCGACGCTGATGAACGTCATCGGCTGCCGCGATCGCCCCACCAGCGGCCAACCTCAACCCCATCGACGCCCTTCACCACGAATAGAGCAGGGCCGAGGGATCGAATGCCGCCGCTGGGGCTTCCTAAAGGGGAGCAAACCGCTCACCGAAGGAATGCCCATGCGCGCCGCGCTCGTTCTGTCTCTCGCCCTCACCGCCGCCCTCTCGCTCGGGGCCTGTTCGAAATCCGCCCAGCCCCAGGTTCATGAGGCCAATGCCGATCTGAAGGCCGCGGGCGAGTCCACCCAGAACGCCGCCGATCATCTGGGCGAGGCCGCGTCGCGCGATGCGACAAGCGCCTCGGACAGCGCCAAGTCCGGCGCCGCTAACGCCCGCAACGCCACGGGCGACGCTCTGGAGAAGGCCGGGGCCGATATGAAGACCCATCCCCAAAAGTAGGCCGCAGTCCGCCGGCCGCGCTAAACTCCGCCCGTAGACCCGAACCCACCGGCGCCCCGTGCGGTCTCGTCCAGCGTCTCGACCTCATTCCAGACGGCGCGCGTGACCGGCGCGACGACCATCTGGGCGATGCGGTCGCCGCGGTTGAAGCTCACCGGCTCGGCCCCGTGGTTGATCAGGATCACCTTGATCTCCCCGCGGTAGTCCGCGTCGATGGTGCCGGGACTGTTGAGGGCGGTGATCCCGCTCTTCAGCGCCAGGCCGGACCGGGGCCGCACCTGGGCCTCGAAGCCGGGCGGCAGGGCGATGGAGAGACCGGTGGGAACCGCCGCCCGCGCTCCGGGCGCGAGCACGAAGGGCGCCTCGGCGGGCACGGCCGCGCGCAGATCGAGACCTGCCGCATCAGCGGTCTCATAGGACGGCAAGGGCAGGTCGCGGCCGTGATCGAGGCGCAGGATTTTCACACTGACCGTCATGGGGCTTCTCCGGTTCTCAAGGCGTCCGCGATCCGCGCCGCCAGCCGTCGCGCCACCTCGACCTTGCCCGCCCGCGGCCAGCGCTCGGTCCCGGCGGCGTCGATCAGCAGCACCTCGTTCTCATCGCCGCCCATGACCCCGCCCGATCCGTCGTCGGCCACGTCATTGGCGACGACCCAGTCGCAGCCCTTGCGCGCCAGCTTGGCCCGGGCGTTGGCTTCCAGATCGTTGGTCTCGGCGGCGAAGCCCACCACCAGCGCCGGCCGGTCGGGCCCCGCCGCGGCCAGGCCGGCCAGGATGTCCGGGTTTTCCACCAGGGCGACGGCCGGCGGACCGTCGTGGCCCTTCTTGAGCTTCACGGCGAAGACGGCGTCCGGACGCCAGTCGGAGACCGCCGCCACGCAGACCGCCGCGTCGGCGGGCAGCGCCGACACGCAGGCCGCCTGCATCTCCCGCGCCGTCTCCACCTTGATCCGGTCGACGCCGGCGGGAGCCGCCAGGGCTACGGGCCCGGACACCAGCGTCACCCGCGCCCCGAGTTCGGCCAGGGCGCCGGCGATGGCGTAGCCCTGCTTGCCGCTGGAGCGGTTCGTCAGCACCCGCACGGGATCGATGGGCTCGGCCGTCGGGCCGGCCGTCACAAGCACGTGGCGCCCGGCCAGCGGCCGCGGCCGCGCCGCGCTCTCGAGCGCGGACAGGATCGCCGCGAAAATCACCTCCGGCTCAGCCATTCGGCCAGGGCCGAACTCACCACACGCCATGGCCCCATCGTCGGGCCCGACGAAAGCGACGCCATCGTTCGTCAGGGTGGCCACGTTCCGCCGGGTCGCGGGGTGACGCCACATCCGCACGTTCATGGCGGGCGCCATGAGCACAGGTTTATCGGTCGCCAGGAGTGTCGTGGACGCCAGATCATCCGCCAGGCCGTTCGCGGCCTTGGCCATCAGGTCGGCGGTGGCCGGCGCGACCACCACCAGATCGGCGGACCGGGAAAGTTGGATATGGCCCATCTCGGCCTCATCGCCGAGGGAGAACAGATCCGTCCGGACGGCGTCCTCGGCCAGGGCCGAGAGCGACAGCGGTGTCACGAAATGTGCGCCGGACGCTGTCAGAATGGGACGCACGGCAACACCGGCCTTGCGCAGAAGCCGGGTCAGTTCGAGCGCCTTATAGGCGGCGATTCCCCCCCCCACGATCAGCAGCACCCGTTTGTCGGTCATCGGCCACGGCCCTCCTGAGGTGCGCCTGGGAAACGAGAAACGCTCATAGACCGATCCCCGCGCCTGTCGAGAGGATCGCGGCGGCGGCCGGGAACGCATCGGCGCGAACCGGTCCGGCAACGCCGGCCGCCGCGGCCACGGTGAGCGCAAAAATAGACAAATTGCAAATCTTGGACTGGACAAATCAGGCGATCGGGTTTTCTCTATAATAAGTTGCGTTTTGCAGACAATCCGGCCCTGCTGAGATCAAATTCCGGCGCGGGCCCCATAGGAGATCGCTATGACATACCGTGATTTTGCGAGATTTTCCGCCGTCTCGGCCATCGCGTTGGCGATGGCGGGTCTTGCGGCGTGCGATGGGAAGTCCTCCGCGGTGGCGGGACGGGATTCCGGGGCAGGCGCCGCCCTGGCGGCGACCGGCGGCGCACGCGGCGGCGGCGATCCGCGCGACCTGCCCGTGCCGCGCGTCAACGGCAAGCCGATGTGGGCGGCCAACCGCCAGCACACGGCTGAAGAGAACGCCCGCTATCAGTTCAATCGCAACGGCGCCGACTTCGGGGCCGATAGTGAGACCGACTATGTGGCCAAGGCTCATGCGTTCGTCGACCGGCCGCCGCACGGCGCCGAGACCGTCGACCGGCCCAATGGCGATCGGCTGATCTACGACCCCAAGGCCAATGTCTTCGCGGTGGTCGCCCGGACCGGCGCGCCGCGCACGATGTTCAAGCCCAGGGACGGCGCGGCCTATTGGACGGAGCAGAAAAACCGTCCAACCGGCCAGGCCAGACGCGGGCGCGGCGGACAGGACGGCGGGTCGGATCAGGGCTGACGACGCCTAGCCTTGGGCTCTATCTGAGAAGCCAGCCGGCGACGAAGGCGAACGAGGCTGTCAGCACCCCCAGCATGAAGCCAAGTCCGCTGAGGTTGGGGGCTGACGTTGCGGACGGCTCCGGGTCCGCGGCCCTGGGAAGCGGGGGGCCCGCCGCCAGACGACCCAGGGCCTCCCGCGCCTGGACGCCCAGGTCCCTCAGCCGGCTGGCCGGCGAAAGCTCGCGGGATATCCAGCGGCGCACCACCGGCTCGGCGGCCGCCCAGATATCGAAACCGGGATCGAGACGCCGCGCGACGCCTTCGACCGTGACCATCGTCTTCTGCAGGAGGACCAGCTCCGGACGCAGCCGCATGTCGAAAAGAGCCGTGATTTCGAACAGCAGGGTCAGAAGCCGGCCCATGGAGACGTCGGCCGCCGACCGCCCGAAGATCGGCTCGCCGACCGCCCGAAGCGCCTGCGCGAAGGCTGCCCGATCATGGTGCGCCGGCACATAGCCGGCCTCGAAATGCACGGCCGCCACCCGGGCGTAGTCGCGGTTGAGGAAACCCCAGAGGATTTCGGCGAGGTATCGGCGCTCGCCCGGTCCCAGACGGCCGACGATGCCGAAATCCACGGCGACCATGCGGCCCTGCGCATCGACGAAGAGATTGCCCTCGTGCAGATCCGCGTGGAAGACGCCGTGATCCATGGCCTGCGCCAGAAAGGCGCGCACCAGATCGGTCGCCAGGCGCGGACGATCCAGATCGGGCCGATCCAGCACCGACGGATCGGAGAGCGCGGCGCCGTCGGCCCACTCCAGGGTCAGGACCCGGCGCGCCACGCCGTCCCAGATCACCTTTGGCGCGGTCATATAGGCGTCGAGGCTCATGGCCTCGCGCAGTTCGTCCGCCCCCGCCGCCTCAAAGCGGAGATCCAGTTCCAATCGCAATGCGCGGGCCACCGTGGCCGCGAAGGCGCGAGGCTCCAGCCGCCGGGCGGCGGGCGCGACCGACTCGATGAAACCGGCCGCCTGGGTCAGGGCTTCGATGTCCGCGGCGACCTTCGCCTCCACGCCGGGCCTGAGCACCTTCACCGCCACGCGCCGGCCATCCAGCAACACGGCGGAATGGACCTGGGCCAGCGAGGCCGCACCCACCGAATCCTCGAAACTTGCGAAGATACTGGAGAGCGGCCGGCCCAGCGCCCGCTCCACCTCCGCCGAGGCGACCGGCGTTGGGAACGGCGGGAGGCGATCCTTCAGCCGCGCGAGATCCTCGGCGAAGTCCGCGCCGAAGATGTCGGCGCGGGTCGAGAGGAACTGGCCAAGCTTGATGGCCACCGGCCCCTCGCGTTCAAGCACATGCGCCAAGCGCTCGCCCGGCCGCCCGCGCCGCGACTCGGGCCCCGCCGCAAGGCGCAGCAGGTCGGCGACAATCCGGGCCCAGGCCGGCAGCAGCGGCGCGATCTCCCGCGGCGCCAGGGCGTCGGCCCGCACCAGGGACCAGGCGGCGCCGATCAGGCGCGGCGCGGTCGACAATCGGCCGCTCAGATCGCCCATCCCTGGTGCAGGGCGCAGACTCCGCCGCTGAAATTGGTCACGCTGACCCTGGAAAACCCCGCGCCCTCCATCAGACCGGCCAGGCGCGCCTGATCGGGGAAGCGGCGGATGCTTTCCACCAGATACTCATAGCTCTGGCGATCGCCGGCCACGGCCGCCCCGACCGCGGGAATAACCTTGAAGGAATAGGCGTCATAGATCCGGCGGATGGCGTCGGTGGTCGGACGGGAGAATTCAAGGCAGAGGTAACGACCGCCTGGTTTCAACACCCGGCGGGCCTCTTCCAGCGCGCGGCTGATATCGGTCACATTCCGCAGGCCGAACGAGATACAATAGCCGTCCGCGCAACCATCCGGCAGGGGCAGGGCCTGGGCGTCGCCGACCGCCCAGACGATCTGGGCGTCGTCTCCGCGGGCGCGGCCCGCCGTGATCATGTTTTCCGTGTAGTCGACTACCGCCACGGTGGCGGGTTTGCCGCCGCGCCGGGCCCGGGCCGCCTCGGCCATACGCTGAAACCGCCGGGCCATGTCGCCGGTTCCCCCGGCGCAGTCGACGATGGTCTCGCCCGGCTGGGGGTTCAGCCGCGCGGCGGCGGCATCCTTCCAGAGCCGGTGCACGCCGCCGCTCATCAGGTCGTTCATGATGTCGTAACGGCGGGCGACGCTGTCGAAAACACCGCGGACCAAGCCGGGCTTTTCGGCCGGGTCGACATCGCGATACCCGAAGGTTGCGGCTTGTTCGCTCATCGTCGCGTCATAGGCTTCCACAGACGTTCGCGCCAGACGGCCGCCGTGGATGAAAATTACTGGCCCGCGAACGATTCCACCTGAGCATCGATTGCGCTACGCACATTCATGCCCGAGTTGCCCGAAGTCGAGACCGTCCGCCGGGGGCTGGACCCCCATCTGGCCGGCGCGCGGCTGGTGCGGGTCGTGGCGCGCCGGCCGGACCTGCGCTTTCCCCTGCCCGACGGTTTCGTCCAACGCCTGACCGGCGCGCGCGTCGGCAGTCTCGCCAGGCGCGCGAAGTACATCCTCGCCCCCCTTGACCGGGGCGACACGCTCATCATCCACCTGGGCATGACCGGCCGCTTCACCATTGAAACAGGAGGCGAGGCGACGGCGCCCGGCGACTTCGCCCTGGCCGCACCGGCCGATCCCAAACACGCGCACGTGGTGTTCGAGACCGACGCGGGGACGACAATCACCTATTTTGACGCCCGCCGGTTCGGCTACATGGACCTGATCGACACGGCGACGCTCGACGCCCATCCGCGGTTCCGCGACATGGGCCCCGAACCCCTCGGACCGGATTTCGATGTGGACCGCCTGGCCCGGGCCTTCGCCGGCCGCCGGCAGGGAGCCAAGACCCTGCTGCTCGATCAGCGCGTGGTGGCCGGACTGGGCAATATCTATGTCTGCGAAGCCTTGCACCGGGCGCGCGTCTCGCCCCTCAAGCCGGCCGCGGAGATCGGACCGCGCAAGCGCGCCGCCCTGGTGGCGGCCATACGCGACGTGCTCGCGGCGGCAATCGCCGCGGGCGGATCCACCTTGCGCGACTTCGCGTCGGCGGACGGGGTCATGGGCTATTTTCAGCACGACTTCGCGGTCTACGGCCGGGAAGGCGAGGCCTGCCCGACGCCCCGCTGTCGCGGGATCATCCTGCGAACGGTCCAGGCCGGCCGCTCCACCTTCCATTGTCCGGTGTGCCAGACGTGAGGCTCCGCCGCGGCCTGGGCTTGATCGCGGCGCTGGTCCTCGCCGGCCAGGCGGCCAGGGCCCAGCCCGCCGTCTGGACGGTGCACGGGCGCGGCGGCGATATCGTCCTGTTCGGCTCGGTGCATCTCCTGCCGGAGGGGCTGGACTGGCGCCCGCCGGCCCTGCTCGCCGCCCTCAAGTCGGCGGACGAGGTCTGGTTCGAACTGCCCATCGACGACGCCACGGCGGTCGGGGCCCAGACGCTCAGCGAGCGGAGGGGGCGCCTCCCCCCCGGCCAGAGTTTGTGGGGCATGCTCACGGCCGGACAACGGGCGCGCCTTGAGCGGGCGTGCCGCGATCTGGGTGTCGCCCCCGAGGCGCTGACGCCCCTGCGTCCCTGGATGGCTGAGCTGAGCCTCTCCCTGGCCGACGACGCGCGAGCCGGCGCAAAGGTCGCCCAGGGCGTGGAGGCGCGCCTGCAGCTCGAGGCCCCCGCGAGTGTCCGCCGCCGCGCCTTCGAAAGCGTGCGCCAGCAGATCGGCTTCCTGGCCGGCGCGGCGATGAGCGACCAGGTGGCGTCGCTCGACGAGACGGCGCGGGAAATGATCGATGACCCCGAACTCTATCCTCGCACCGTCAAGGCCTGGATGTCGGCGGATATGGCGACGCTGGCGCGTGAGGACCTCGATCCGCTGGCGGCCGCGGCGCCGAATGTCTATCGACGGCTCATCGTCGAGCGCAATCGCCGCTGGGCGCGGACGGTGGGCCATCTGGCGCGCGCCGGAACGCGAGCTGTGGTGGTGGTCGGCGCCGGCCACATGGTCGGCCGCGACGGCCTGCCGGCGATTCTGCGCCGTCAAGGCTATGCGGTGGACGGTCCCTGACGCACGGCCTGGGCGGGCGAAAATCCCGCCGCCGGCCGGATTGACCGGTTGGAGGCCTTCCCCTATACTGCCGCCTCCCGTTTTTTAGATCGCGCGTCCGGACGGCCGGCGGCGATCACCCGAAAGTCGAACCTCCATGGCCAACAATCCCGGCGCCAAGAAAGCCATCCGCAAGATCGAACGTCGCACGGAAGTGAACAAGTCGCGCCGCTCGCGCGTCCGGACATTTTTGCGCAAGTTCGACGAAGCCGTCGCGGCCGGCGATACCGGTGCGGCCCAGGCTGCGTTCACCACCGCGCAGAGCGAGTTGATGCGAGCCGTCAGCAAGGGCGTGGTCCACCGCAACACCGGTTCGCGGAAGGTGTCCCGTCTGCACCGCCAACTGAAGAAGATGGCGACGGCCTAGTTCCAGGCCCCGCCAACCTAACTTTCTGATTTTCTTATTATAATTATAGCGCCCGCCATTTCGCGGGCCAAAGTGTGGCTGGCGCGAAGCGCGCCACAATCCCCTCAAAAAGTTCTTAAAAAAAAAGTTCATCTGGGTTTCTTCAAGCCCGTCCGAGCCTTGCCGCGAGTCAACTGCGAATCGGCCCCCTAGCCGCGGATTTTCGCGTTGACGAGCCCCCCCTCAGGGCTACTTTGAGGACATCAACTGTATCGGTCTTGTACGGACTATGTTCACGGTGGCGGAACATACGTGTCCGCTCCGCGGGGACTTTTGACTTTTTTTCCGGCCCTTGGGGCGGGGCCGCCTGGCCCTTTCCCAGGTGCGGGACGGGCGACAAAAACAATTCGACTTGGGGGCCCTGAGGCTAGGGATGAACACGAATACCGCCATTGCGACAACGACCCACGCACCAGTAACAGTCTGGTCGAAGGCCAGCCATGCCTTGCGACATGAGATGGGTGATGACGCCTTCGGTTCGTGGCTCGCGCCCGCCTGTCTGAAGATGGGCCCGGACGGGACCCTTTGCCTTGTTACGCCCACCGGCGTGGCTCGCGACTGGATCCGCCGCTATGCGTGGCGGCGGATCGGTGAACTTTGGGCGGCGAACGACCCGGATGGCCGCGCGCTGAATCTGAAGACCCGTCTCGAGTACGAGGCGGAAGGCGGTGAGGCCGGTGACTCCCTCGTCGCCGAGCCCGAGCCGCAACTCACCGCCGGAGCGGCGGCGGAGGACGCGACCTCGCCTCACGGCTGCCGCACAAGCCCGCTTCAGGAACGTTTCACCTTCGCGACGTTCGTCGCCGGCCCCTCGAACGAATTTGCCCATGCGGTCGCCCGGCGCGTGGCGTCCTGGTCCGACGGCCACTTCAATCCGGTCATCTTCCACGGCCCCTATGGGTTCGGAAAGACCCATCTTCTCAACGCCCTGGCATGGGAAGCCATCAAGACGGCGCCCGACCGCAAGGTCGTCTACATGACCTCCGAACGGTTTCTGTCGAGCTTCATCCAGGCGGTGATGGATCGCCGCATGGCGGCGTTCAAGGAGTCCCTGCGATCGGCCGACCTGCTGCTGATCGACGATGTTCAGTTTATCGGCGGGAAACACTCGACGCAGGAGGAGCTGTTCCACACCCTCGCGGCTCTGATGGAAGACGGGCGGCGGGTCGTGCTGTCTGCCGATCGCCCGCCGGCGGCGCTCACCGAAATCGACGCGCGACTACGCTCCCATCTCTCGGCGGGTCTTGTCTGCGGGATCGAAACCGCTGACCGCGAGCTGCGCATGGGTATCCTGGAGCGCAAGGTCCAGGTCATGGGCGAGCGCCAGGGTTTCTCCGGCGCGCTGCGTCCCGACGTCGCGGGATTCCTCGCCGACCGCTTCTCCGACAGCGTTCGCGAGCTCGAAGGCGCGCTGAACGTGTTGATCGCGCGCATCGGCGGTGGCGTGACCACCCTGTCGCTCGACGAAGCCCAAACCCTGCTGCGCCCCCACCTGCGCGGCGGAGAGAAGCGGATCACGGTCGACGAGATTCAGAAGGCGACGGCGGAACAGTTCGGTCTCAAGCAGTCGGATCTGATCTCGCCCGGCCGCGCGCGCGCGCTGGCCAGGCCTCGCCAGGCGGCGATGTGGCTCGCCAAGCAACTGACCACCAGGTCCCTGCCGGATATCGGCCGGCGGTTCGGCGGGAGGGATCACACCACCGTGCTTCACGCGGTGAGGCGGATCGAGGAACTGCGGCTGGGCGACCCTCAGCTGGCCCGGGACCTGGAAGTCCTGCTGCGTAAACTGCGGGGCTGACGCCCCCCCGGGCGCGCGGCCAGGGCGGCCGTCAGGCTTTCGGCGCGACGCCGTGCTTTGCGAGGAATGCGAGTAGTCGCGCCCAGCCGTCCGCGGCGTCCGTGGCATTGTAGCTGGCGCGGTAGTCCGCGTGGAAACCATGCTGGGCGTCCGGGTAGACGATGATCTCGCTGTCGGACTTGCCCGCCTTCGCCAGCGCCTCGCGCATCGCCGGCGCGCCGCCGGCAAGGGCGTCCTTGGCGCCATAGAGCCCCAGCACCGGCGCATGGAGCTGATCGACATGTTCGATCGGCCACAGCCGGTTGGGGTCGTCCGGCGCGCCCGGCGGCCGGACCATCTTGCCGTACCAGGCCACGCCGGCCTTCAGCCGCGGAAACCTCTCACAGGCCAGCCAGGTCACGCCGCCGCCATAACAGAAGCCGGTAATGGCGATCTTCGACCCATCGACATAGGGCCGGGCCTCGAGAAAGGTCAGGGCCGCGCCGACGTCGCCCATGACCTGAGGGTCAGGCGCCTGCATGACGATCTTCAGGACGGCGCTGATGTCCGAGATCGGCGCGGGGTCGGCGACCCGCACGAAGAAGGCCGGCGCGATGGCGACATAGCCCAGCTTGGCCAGACGCCGGCACACGTCCTTGATGTAGTCGTGCACCCCGAAGATTTCGGACGCCACGATCACCGCCGGATGGCGCCCCTTGCCTTTCGGCCTGGCGACGTAGGCGGGCAAGTCGAAGCCCTGTGACGGCAGGGACACGGTTTCGATGACCAGGCCCGCCTCATCGGTGTGGATCGGTTCGGCGAACGCGCTGAGCGCCGCGGCGGCATAGCCGGAGAAAAAGACCGCCCCGGCCACGCCGCGCCGGGTCAGCCGCAGGCTGGCTGAACGTTTCTCAGCTCCGGTGGAGGTATTCTGCATGGGTCATCTCCTGGATCGGCGGCCATGCTCCACCGGCGACGCCGCTCTGTCAAAGTCGCCCGCCGTCAACCGGCCCTGCGGAGGGTAAGATTGAGCCGTCCGCCGCCGGCAATGAGCCGCGATGATCCCGCGATCACCCGGTCGACGCCGTGGAAGGCCAGCCGATCCGGCCCTGCCAGCACGCAGACGTCCCCCGACGCCAGCCGCACCGAGCGCGATGGCGCCTGGCGCGTGGTTCCGCCGATCCGGAACACGGCGGTGTCGCCCAGGGAGACCGACACCACCGGAAAACTGAAGTCGGCCTCGTCGCGATCCTGGTGAAGCGCCATGCGCGCACCGCTTTGGTACAGGTTGACCAGGCAGCAGTCAGGGTCCCCGGCGGCGTCGGTCACGGTGCGCCAAAGCCGGATCAGAGACTCCGGAATCGGCGGCCATGGAGCGCCCGTCTCCGGGTGACGGGCCTGATAGCGATAGCCGCGCGCATCGGTCACCCAACCGAGCGTCCCCAGATTGGTCATGGCGACGCTCATGCGCCGCCCGCCCGGGGTCAGCGGACGATAGAATGGCGCCTCCCCTGACAGCCGCAGCACGGCGTCGGCCAGGGCAGCCTGCTCGCCAGCGGCGAGGAAACCGGGATGGAGCGCAAATCCCATCAAATTGGGCCGATTCCCGTCCCGTTCCGCGGTCATTGGGATCACTCCGCCCTTGCGACGCCCGCCACGGTTCCCATATCGGGTCCGCAGGCGAGGCCTTCCTAACGGTCGGCTCCACGCCACATCAAGAGCATGGCCACGGCGGCCGGATCATGAGGTCCGTACGCCCGGCCGACCTGGGAACGGCTGCGACGAAGGCGCTTCGACAACTAAGAAGGCCAAAGCCGCCGTTCGCCTTAAAAGGAGCGAGAGAACGACGTTATGAGCAAGATTATCGGTATCGACCTGGGGACCACCAATTCCTGCGTGGCCATCATGGACGGCAAGACCCCGAAGGTTATCGAGAACGCGGAAGGCGTGCGGACCACCCCGTCCGTTGTCGCCCTTCTTGAGGACGGCGAACGGCTGATCGGTCAGCCCGCCAAGCGCCAGGCCGTCACCAATCCCGAGAACACCTTCTTCGCCATCAAGCGCCTCATCGGCCGCGCCTTCTCCGACCCGATGGTCGAAAAGGACAAGGGCATGGTGCCCTATGGCATCATCAAGGGCCCGACCGGCGACGCCTGGGTGCGCGCCCACGGCAAGGACTATTCGCCCCAGCAGATCTCAGCCTTCATCCTGCAGAAGATGAAGGAAGCCGCCGAGGCCCACCTCGGTGAGAAGGTCGAAAAGGCGGTCATCACCGTTCCGGCCTATTTCAACGACGCCCAGCGTCAGGCCACCAAGGACGCCGGCAAGATCGCCGGCCTGGAAGTGCTGCGCATCATCACCGAGCCGACCGCGGCCGCCCTGGCCTATGGCCTGGAGAAGAACGACGGCAAGAAGATCGCCGTCTACGACCTCGGCGGCGGCACCTTCGACATCTCGATCCTGGAAATCGGCGATGGCGTCTTCGA